>CAZMKF010000019.1:2873-9485 GCA_964566935.1 uncultured Dehalococcoidales bacterium
TAGGCTTGCGCCTCAGCGCCGCTGAAGTGAATAAGGGCTATGGCACCGACGCCATCCGTGCCCTGCTGGGTTACGCTTTCGACCAGCTGGGACTGCGCGAGGTAGTGCTGGACGTAGCGGCGGAGAATCACCGCGCCATCCGCTGCTACGAGAAGTGCGGCTTCCGTCATACCGGTCAGCACCACGACCGGCAGGGCGATCTCTTCAAGGACATGGCGATCAGCGCTGACGAGTTCGCGGCGTTGTCGAAATAGAACGAATGTGCTACGCTGACGCTTGTTACATAAAGGAGTGTGATTGATGTCGGAGAAGGAAAGAGCGCTGGAGATGGCCATCTCCTCGGTGGAGAAAGCCTTTGGCAAGGGATCGATCATGCGCCTGGGGGAGGCATCGGCCAGGATGCAGGTGGAGGCCATCCCCACCGGCTCCATCGCCCTCGATCTGGCGTTGGGGGTGGGCGGCATTCCGCGCGGCCGGGTGATCGAGATCTTCGGTCCGGAGTCGGCCGGTAAGACCACCCTGGTGCAGCACATCGTGGCCGAGGCGCAGCGCGGCGGCGGCGTGGCCGCCTTCATCGACGCCGAGCACGTGCTCGACCCGGGCTACGCCAAAATCTGCGGCGTCAATGTCGATGATCTCTACGTCTCCCAGCCCGGCACTGGCGAGGAGGCACTGGAGATCTGCGAGGCGCTGGTGCGCAGCAACGCGCTCGACCTGGTGGCGGTTGACTCGGTGGCCGCCCTGGTGCCACGGGCCGAGCTGGAAGGTGACATGGGCGACGCCCACGTTGGCCTGCAGGCGCGGCTGATGTCGCAGGCGCTGCGCAAACTGACGGGCGCCATCGCCAAATCGCGCACAGCGGTCATCTTCACCAACCAGCTGCGCGAGAAGGTGGGCGTGATGTTCGGCAATCCCGAGACTACCCCTGGCGGCCGCGCCCTCAAGTTCTACGCCTCGGTACGCATGGACATCCGCCGTATCGACTCGATCAAGCAGGGCACCGACGTGATCGGCAACCGGGTGCGGGTCAAGGTCGTCAAGAACAAGGTGGCGGCGCCCTTCCGGGTGGCGGAGTTCGAGATTCTCTTCGGCGAGGGCATCTCCAAGCACGGCGGCCTGCTGGACATGGGCGTCGAGATGGGTCTGGTGCGCAAGAGCGGCGCCTTCTACTCCTACGGCGACCTGCGTCTGGGACAGGGCCGAGAGAACGCGCGCGAGTTTCTCAAGCAGAACCCGCAGGTAGCGGACGAGATCGAACAGCAGATCCGTGCCAGCAGCGGCATCGCGCCGGTCGGCGCGGCGGAGAGCGAAGGCGGGGCAGAGGAGTAGCGGCCGGCCATGCCGGTAGTCACAGCACTGGAAGTTGTGCCCGGCCGCGCGGGCCGGGTGGCGGTGCACGTGGACGGCTCGCTGCTGGCGGAGCTCGAGCTCAACACCGTGCAGGATCTCGGCCTCTACCGCGGCCGCGAGCTGGACGAAGCACAGCTGCAGGCGCTGCAGACGGAGGCGCGGCTGGGGCCGGCGCTGGCCATGGCCCTACGCTTCCTCTCCTTTCGGGCGCGGAGCGAACAGGAGATCCGCCGCCGCCTGACGCGAGGCAAGGTGGAGCCCGAAGTGCAGGAGCGGGTGCTGGCCCGCCTGCGGCGCGACGGCCTGATAGACGATGCCGAGTTCGCTCGCCAGTGGGTGGACAACCGGCTCACCTTCAGTCCGCGCGGCGCCCACCTGCTGGCGGCGGAGCTGCGCCAGCGCGGTGTGGAAAAGCCTCTCGTGGAGGAGGCGCTCACCGCTCTGCCGGACGAGACGGAGACGGCGCTGGAGCTGGGGCGGGCCCGTTTGCGGCAACTGAGAGGGCTGGATTACCGGCAGTTTCGCGGCAAGCTGGCCGGCTTCCTGTTACGGCGTGGCTACGACTACCACATCGCGGACGAAGTAGTGAAGACGCTCTGGCAGGAAAAGCACGAGGCGCTGCCGGACGAGGCGGCACAAGACTGAGGCATCAGCTCAGGAGGCAGGCCATGACGCGCGCGGAGGACGCGGCCCGCAAGTACGCCGATCTGTTCGGCGACTTGGCGCCGCTGACCACTTACACAGACCCCGAGTTTCAGCAGATCCTCAATCGCTTCATTTTCGGCGAGGTCTATCACCACGGCCAGCTGGCGGACGAGATCCGCGTGCTGATCACCATCGTCCTGCTCGCCAGCAACCAGAACCTGGCCCAGCTGCGGCCACACTGCGCCGCAGCGTTGACGATGGGCGTAGAACCAGTGGCGCTCAGGGAGGCGCTCTACCAGTGCGCACCCTACATCGGCTATCCCAAGACAATCATGGCGCTGGCCGAGCTCAACCAGGTGTTGCAGGAGAAGGGGATCGAACTACCCCTGGCGCCGCAGGCCACGGTAAGCGAAGAGGACCGCCTGGAGAAGGGCCTCGCCCTGCAGCGGCGCATCTTCGGCGAGGTAGTGCAAACGCGCCGCCAGCAGACGCCGCCGGCGCAGTTCCACATCCAGGAGTACCTGGCTGGCGTGTTCGGCGATTACTATCGGCGCGAGGGGCTCGACCTGACCACGCGCGAGCTGCTCACCTTCTGCCTGATCGCCAGCCTGGGCGGTTGCGAGGCGCAGCTGAGGTCCCACATCCGCGGTAACGTCAACGTCGGCAACGACAAGCAGCGGCTGCTGGAGGCGCTCACTCACTGCATCCCCTACATAGGCTTCCCGCGCGCCCTCACCGCTTTGGCGGTGCTCAACGAGGTGTTGCCGGACTAAACCTGGTTCTGGCTGATCAGGCCGCTGTGCGAGATCTCGTTGACGGCCCGGTTTCAGTCCATAGAGGGCCGGTCTTGGACCAGCCCGAGCCAGCTGCTTACGGCCTTCTCTGCGCCCGGCGCAGCCGCCCCCTAGGGCTCCTGCTCCTCTAATAACGCCGCGAAAGCGGCCAACGTCATGCCGCCAGCCACCCTCAAGCGCGGGATCTCGAGCGGCGGGCCGCCCTGCTCATGCAGTCCGTGCTCCACCGTCACCGCCGTCTTGTAACCTGCCGCCGCCACCGCCTCGATAACCTGCTCGTTGTACTTGCCCGCCGGGTAGCAGAAGTCGTCCACCCTGGCCTTCGTTTCCTTCTCCAGCACGGCGCGGCTGTTGACCAGTTGCGCCTTGCGCTCGGCGGCGCCGACGTTGCGCAGGTCCGGGTGGCCCACCGTGTGGCTGCCGATGGTGTGGCCGGCCGCCGCCAACTCGCGGACCTGGTCCCAACTGAGGTAGCGCGGCGCACCCACCAGGTGGGTGATGATGTAGAAAGTGGCAGTGAAGCCGTGGCGCTTCAGCACCGGCGCCGCCGCCGTGTAGGCGTCGCTGTAGCCGTCGTCGAAGGTGATCACGATCGCCTTGCCATCCGCCGCCGGCGTGTCCAGCTGCGCCAGCGAGATGGTGTGATAACCCCGCTCCGCCAGGAACTCCATCTGGGCGGCAAAATCCTGTGGCGTCACCGAGAGGCCGTAGCCGATCATGTCGTCCGGCTCCGGGTTGACACGGATGTAGTGGTACATAAGTACCGGCACCGTGCCGGCCGGCCGCGCCGAGGGCGGCGCCACGCGGGTGGGCGTTGGCGTGACAGTCGGCCAGGGGGTAGGCGATGACCGCGCGGCGACCGAGGGCGTCGACTGGCTGAGTGGCGTTTTGACCGCCACCGCCGTTGCCGGCGTCGCCTGGCTCAACGGGGTGGCCGAGGCGACCTGCGCCGTTGCCGTGGCGGCCGCCGCCGTGGCTACATGAGCCGCGCTCTGCGCCACCCAGGTGGCGGCGCTGTGGCGGAAGCTGCTGGTCTGCTGTTCGGCTGCCAGGAATATACCGGCCACCACCAGCACGGCAACGGCGCCGGCCAGCAGAATACGACTCCAACGCGGCAAGCGGGTTCTCACTTTCTCACGGAGCTGGGGCCGCCAACGACCCGTCGCCGCTAATCATAGTCGTTCACTGACCGGCATCGCCAACCCACGGCCGATTGATTGAGGATACTGCGGTCTCACCGCCATAATTGCGCCCCCCAATGCCAGCTGCTAAAATGAGCGCCGAAGGCATGGAACGAGAGCGGCAAGCCATGCGCTTGGGAGAGCTGCGCGGCCAGGGCCGACAAGCGCGCGACGGCCTTTCGTCCCTCAGGGTGGCGAGAGGCCGTTCTTGTTGACCCACAGTCAGGGCCGACCAGAACTGAGAGGTGCGACCAGGATGAGCACACACTACAACCCCACCGAGCTGGAGCCCCGCTGGCAGCAGCGTTGGGAGGCCGACGGCCTGTATGCCGCCAAAGAGGACCCCAACCGCCAGAAGTTCTACAGCCTGGTCATGTACCCGTACCCATCCGGCGACCTGCACATCGGCCACTGGTACAACTACGGCCCCGCCGACGTCTTCGCCCGCTTCAAGCGCATGCAGGGCTTCAACGTGATGCACCCGATCGGCTTCGACGCCTTCGGCCTGCCCGCCGAGGGCGCCGCCATCAAGCACGGCATCCATCCTTTCAAGTGGACGGTCAACAATATCGAACGCATGCGCGAGCAGCTGCGCTCATTGGGCTCTGTCTTCGATTGGAGCCGCGAGGTGGCCACCTGCTTCCCCGAGTACTACAAGTGGAACCAGTACCTCTTCCTCCAGCTCTACCGGCACGGCCTCGCCTACAAGGCAAACGCGCCTGCCAACTGGTGCCCCTCCTGCAACACGGTGCTGGCCAACGAGCAGGTGGTGGAGGGCGCCTGCGAGCGCTGCGGCACCACCGTCTATCGCCGCCAGCTGAGCCAGTGGTTCCTTAAGATCACCGACTACGCCGACGAGCTGCTCGATTTCAGTGGCATCGCCTCCTGGCCTGAAAAGATCAAGATCATGCAGACCAACTGGATCGGCAAGAGCGTCGGCGCCGAGATAGTCTTCCAGGCCGAGGATTGCCCCGGCAAGGAGGGCGAGATACCCGTCTTCACCACCCGGCCGGACACGGCCTTCGGCGTCACTTTCATGGTGCTGGCGCCGGAGCACCCGCTGGTAGAGCAGCTGACCACACCCGATCGCCGCCAGGCGGTGGAGGAGTACGTGGCCGCCGCCCGCCGCTCCACCGAGATCGAGCGGCTATCCACCGAACGCGAGAAGACCGGCGCCTTCATCGGCGCCTACTGCCTCAACCCACTCAACGGCGAACGGGTGCCGATCTGGGTAGGTGACTACGTGCTCTACTCCTACGGCACCGGCGCAGTGATGGGCGTGCCCGCCCACGACGAGCGCGACTTCGTCTTCGCCCACAATTACGGCCTGCCCATCCCGGTGGTGATCGCCCCGCCCGACTGGGACGGCGCCCCCCTAAGCGAGGCCTATACCGGCGAAGGCACGATGGTCAACTCCGGTCAGTTCAACGGTCTGCCCAGCGCCGAGGGCAAAGAGAAGGTAACCGAGTTTCTGGCCGCCGCCGGCCGCGGCTGCGCCCGCACCAACTACCGCATCCGCGACTGGCTGATCTCGCGCCAGCGCTACTGGGGCACGCCCATCCCCATCGTCTACTGCGAACAATGCGGCGCCGTGCCGGTGCCCGAGGAGCAGCTGCCGGTGCTGCTGCCCGAGGACGCCGAGTTCCGGCCCACCGGCGAATCGCCGCTCAAACTGCACGCCGGCTTCCTGCACACCGACTGCCCGCGCTGCGGCCGCCCGGCCGAGCGTGAGACGGACACGATGGACACCTTCATCGACTCCTCCTGGTACTTCCTGCGTTACTGCAGCCCCGAGGAGGACGGGCGCCCCTGGGACCCCGAACGAGTCAAATACTGGATGACAGTAGACCAGTACATGGGCGGCGCCGAGCACGCCGTGATGCACCTGCTTTACAGCCGCTTCTTCGTCAAGGCGCTGCGCGACTGCGGCCTGCTGGACTTCGACGAACCGTTCCACCGCCTCTTCAACCAGGGGATCATCACCTACGGCGGCGCCAAGATGTCCAAGTCGCGCGGCAACGTGGTCAACCCCGACGACTACGTGCAGACGATGGGCGCCGACACGGTGCGCGCCTACCTGATGTTCATCGGCCCCTGGGACCAGGGCGGCGACTGGAGCGATCAGGGCATCAACGGCATCTCGCGCTTCATGAACCGCGTCTGGAACCTGATATCCGGGGCGGCGGAGCGCGGCCTGCCGGCAAAAGAGGCGCCGGGCGTGGACGAGCAGGCGGAGCGCGAACTGCGCCGCTTCACTCACAAGACGATCCGCAAGGTCACGGAGGACATCGAGCGCTTCCACTTCAACACCATGCTGGCGGCGCTGATGGAGTTCAGCAACTACCTCGGCTCCGTGCAGGACAAGCCGGTGGCGCAGTCGCCCGCCTGGACGGAGGCGATTGAGACGCTGCTGCTGCTGCTGGCGCCAACGGCGCCGCACATGACCGAGGAGGTGTGGGCGAGCATCGGCCGCCCCTACAGCATCCACCAGCAGCCGTGGCCGGGTTGGGACGAAGCGCTGGCGGCGGACGAGATGGTCACCCTGGTGCTGCAGGTTAACGGCAAGGTGCGCGACCGGCTCAGCGTGCCGGTAGGGCTGAGCGAGGCGGAGGCGAACGAGCTGGCGGGGCAGAGTCCGCACA
>CAZMKF010000019.1:9495-33621 GCA_964566935.1 uncultured Dehalococcoidales bacterium
TCCTGGGGGGCAAGCCGATCGCCCGCGTGATCTACGTGCCGGGACGGCTGGTAAACATCGTAACCGGCAAAGGCTAGGCGCCCGCCGCGCCTAGCCTCGGGGACAGCCGCTCAAGCGCGGTCGGCCTCCGGTCCGTCAGCAGAGTATTACCGCGGATCAGGAATGATTGGGCGTACAGATGGGACGCCCCACCGCTTTTGTTACTCGAGGTCGATCTTGCGTACCCGGGGCGCTTCCTCCTGGCGCTGCTTCTTCTCTACCTGCTCCAACGAGCTGTCGAGCATGCTGCGAATGGCCAGCAGCGTCTCCCGCTTGGCCGCGTAGAGGTGCTGCCGTGTCTCCTGGGGCAGGAAGGGCGGCGCCGTCAGCCAATCGACCGCGTCGCCCAGCAGATTGCCCAGCTGTTCGGCGGCCTGGTCGGCCCGGCGGCCCAGCCTCTCCGCGGCCTCCCCGGCCAGCTCGCTGGCCTCGCGGGCGCTGCGCTCGAAGCGCTCTTCCGCCTCCTGCGCCCGCTCCTCGAACTTCCTTTCGTTCTCATCCATTGGTCCACTACTCCCTGCCTGCCCCGGCTGGGGACAAGGCCAGACTGAAAGCTACTCTTTTGGCTGCGGCTCCTCAGCGGAGCCATCGATGGTACTCTTGATGCGCTTTAGCGTGTCGCGCCCGAAGTTGCGCGCCTTTTGCCGCTGCTCCTCCGAGATGTTGAGCCGGTCCAGCGCGGCATCAGCCAGCTCCTCAGCACGGTCACCGAGATCATCGGCGCGGGCGCGCAGGTCGGCCTCGACCCCCTCGGCGCGCTCAACTAAGTCCTCAATACGGCGTTCAAGTTCCTCGCTAATGTTGCACCTCCCCGTAATTATCGAATGACTCAGTGGTCATCCACTTCTGGGCTGGAGGCGTGAATCGGAAAGCGTAAGCGCAGGCTACCGTCCAGTTTCGCCTCGCTGGGATCGGTGCCAGCCAGGACCTGCGGCAGGATCAGGTTACGCTTCTGGTTGCCGATGCGCACCACCAGCTCATCGCCTGTGCGGGTCAGGTCGACCGCGCCCTTGCTGACCAGCGGCAGAGGTACGCTGAGAACGTACTCGCCCCCCTCCTGGGTCAGTGTCTGACCTTCACCCTGATACATGATGAGAGTGGGATCTGCCTCACCGTAGATGCTAGCCGCCATGCGCTCCAGCATCTCCTTCCCCACCACCTCCCGATCAAAGAATGGACAGTGCAGTATTGGCACCGGGGCAAACGAATCCTCGATCAGCTGCAGGTACGGCCGCTGCATACCCGACCAGGCGCGCCAGTGGCGCAGCGCTGCCAGCGCTTCCTGTTTGGCAGGAAGTTGAGCCTGTTGCTCCACCAGCTCGGTCAGGGCGGCGAAGCCGCGCTCCAATTCCGCCTCGCTCTCCTGCCGGCCCAACACCCGGTTGACGATCACCGCGTCGGTGCTGTAACCGAAGAGGCTGAGGTAGGTGTAGGTGCGCTGCGCCTCCTTAATAACCATCTTCTCGGGATTCACCACCAGGCGCACGCTGGCGAGGTCCGAGTTGGAGAGCAGCACGCGCATGCGTTCAAGGTTAAGCAGCAGCCGTTCGATCGAGGCGAAGACCTCGTCGCCCGGCATCGGCATATCCATCACCCGCTTCATCATCGGCCGCAGAATGTTTGCTGCCTTGCGCTGCGCGGGGAAGATGCGATCCAGCCACCAGCTGGCCACCTCAGGGAAGCTCAGCAGGCGCAGCGTCTCGCCCGTGGGTGCGCAGTCAACGACGATGAAATCGTACTTGCCAGAGTCGTGCAGGTCGACGATCTGCAGCAGGCTGGCCAGCTCTTCCATGCCGGGTAGCACCGTCACTTCCTCGGCCACGATGTCGTCGATGCCCTGCCACCTGGCGAGCGACTTGATCCACTCCTGGATGGTTCCCCAGTGGACATCGATCTGGTGCAGTACGTCCAGCTCCTGTGCCCAGAGGTTGGGGGCGATTTCGATCGGCTCCGGCGCCAGCGGGCGGTCGAAGGAGTCGGCCAGGCTGTGGGCGTTATCGGTGGAGATGATCAAGGTGCGATAGCCGAGCGCCGCCGCCCGCTGCGCGCTGGCCGCGGCCACGCTCGTCTTGCCCACGCCGCCCTTGCCGGTATAAAGCACGATTCTCATCGCGGTGGTTCTCCCTATTCAAACGGGCATACTTGAATATAACTATATACGGTTTCAAGGCCTCCGCGCCAATTGGCCACCGCTTGCGGTTTTGACCGTCGTTCACCTCCCTGTTATGCTGATTCCGCCATGAACGAGCGCGCCCTCTGCGCCATCTGGAACGCCCTGCGCTTCGATCGGTCCGCGTTGCACGACAGCGCCGGCAACGCCGTGGAGATCGTCTATCGCGGCCGCTGGCAGCGCGGCCCCGGCCCCGATTTCCGCGGCGCCATGCTCAGCATCGCCAACGGACCGCTGCGTCACGGCGACGTGGAACTGCACCTGCGCACCGCCGATTGGTACGCCCACCGCCACCACCTCGATCCCGCCTTCAACGGCGTCATCCTGCACGTGGTGCTGGCCGCGGGCGGCGCCGCGCCGGTGACGCTGCTCGCCGGCGGCGAGGCGCCCACCCTGGCCCTGCAGGAGTTCCTAGCCGGTGGCGAGGACGAGCTGGCCAGTGAGGAGATCTGGCGCGACGAGCCATGCCGCCCCGGCGGGGACGAACTGCCCGAGCAGGCTCGCCGGCGGCTGCGGGCGGCGCTGGCCACAGCCGGCGAGGAGCGGCTGCGCGAGCACGCCGTCGCCATCGAGGGCGACCTGTGCAGCCTGCCTCTGGACGAGCTGCTCTATACCCGCCTGCTCGACGCGTTGGGTTACAGTCAGAACCGCCGCCCCTTCCGTACCCTCGCCTCTCTCCTCCCCCTGGCGGCGCTGGCGGAGCATTCACGCGGATGCCCCTCCACTGAGGAGGCAGCCGGCAGGCTTGCGCAGGTCCTCCTGGCAGCGGCCGGCTTCGGCGAGGCCGCCGACCGCGCCACCCAACAGCGATTAGCCTGGCGGCTCGCCGGCCTCAGACCAGCCAATCGCCCCGAACACAGGCTGCGCGGCCTCGCCAACCTGCTGGCCAGCTGCGCCTGCCGCCCGAGCGCGCTGCTCGACTTGCCCTGGCGCGAGGGCAGGGCGGCCCGCGTCAACCGTCAGCTGCGCGGCCGTCTGCAGACCGGCGCCGGCGCCGACGAACGGGAAGCCTCCTACCTGGGCGCCGGCCGGGCGGCGGAGATCGTGGTCAACCTGCTTCTGCCATTATTGCTGGCACGCGCCAGCAACGGAGGGGACGAGGCGGGCGTCGCCCGGGCGCTGGCTCTCTACGCCGCCCATCCCCGCCTGCCGGAGAACCAGACCACAACCCTGATGGGCCAGTTGCTCGACCCCAGTGGCGAGTTGCGGCTCTTGCGTGGCGCCCGCGCCCAGCAGGGAGCACAACACCTGTTCAACCGCTACTGCGACTTCCGTCGCTGCGACATCTGCCCCGCCGCCCGCGCACACGAGGCCTGAGACCCGCCCATCTGGTGGAGTTCTACGCGGCCACCCCCGTCACGCGCCGCGGAGTCTCATGTAGTGCGTTTGCCACCGTGAGGGATGGCATCTTCGTTGCAGGCACACGCGGCAAGGATCGGCTCCCCCATGGCGCGGAGAGCGGAGCCGCGCCAGCCGTGAACCTGAGGTAACAACAGGCGCCGGCATCGCAATTGACAACCTTCCCCGGCCACCACTACCATCTGCCCTCAATGGATAACACTAACCTCGACCTGGTGGCCGCCTTCAGCGCGGGGCTGCTCTCTTTTGCCTCGCCCTGCCTGTTGCCGCTGCTGCCGGTCTACCTCGGCTACATTGCGGGCGCGGCCGCGGTGGGCTCTAAGGCCGCGAGCTCCCGCCTGGGTCTGCTCTGGCGCTCGCTGCTCTTCGTGGCCGGCTTCAGCCTCGTCTTCGTAGCCCTGGGGGCGTTGGCCGGCATGATCGGCCTCGCCTTCACCCCCTACCTGCCACCGCTCAAGCAGGCCGCGGGGGTGCTGCTGATCATCCTCGGCCTGCACGTATGGGGCGCGCTACGCTTGCCACTGCTCAATCGCAGTTGGGGGGTGGGACGGGCCCCGAGCGGCGAGCGCTACGGCGCCGCCTCCGCCCTGCTGATCGGCATGCTCTTCGCCGTGGGCTGGACTCCCTGTGTGGGGCCGGTGCTGGCTGGCATTCTGCTGCTGGCAGGCAACTCGCAGACGGTGGGCCAGGGAGCGCTCTTGCTGGCCGTCTATTCCCTGGGCCTGGGCCTGCCCTTTGTGCTGGCGGCGCTGCTGACCGGCCAGTTGAGCGGCATACTGCGCCGCCTCAACCGCCACCTGCGGCTGGTAGAGCTGCTCTCCGGCCTGCTGCTGATCGCCCTGGGCGTGCTGCTGCTGGGCGGCTGGCTGGAAAGAGTGAGCGGCCTGCTGTAGAACTGTGCCACTGGCCCAAAACTGGCGGAGGTGTCTGACCGGATGGCGGAGAAGTGGCAACGCGAAGTGGAGGAGATCGTGGAGCGCGGCTTCGCGCGGCCGCCGCGGGTCCCCGCCCACTGGCAGCTGCTGCGCAGCCTGCTCAGCCAGCCGCCCTGGCTCTACCTGCTGTTGATGCTGTTGAGCAGCGCCGCCGCCTACCTCACCAGTGGACTAAACGGCGGCCTGACCGTGCTGCTGGCGCTGCTCAGTCTTGTCTGCCTGCTGTGGCTGCTGCTCGGCCCTCGCCTGAGGCGGCAAGCCTCCTTCTCGAACGACCCGAAAGGCCCAAGTGGCCAGCGCTGGCGCGGACGCGACCTCTGACCCTGCCACAACCAGATTAATAGGGCCTGATCCCAATACTCTCACAAGTAAGAGCGGCCCAAAAAGGGGCCGCTCTTCGTCATGATCGGGTGGGTCGAGCCTAGAGGCAGAGGCGGCTCACCACCTGCCACAGGGCCTGGCTTGCGAAGTCCAGATTCTCCAGCGAGATGCGCTCGTCATGCGCGTGGGCCAGCTGCATCATCCCGGGATCACCGGGACGGATGCGGACGGGGCAGAAGCCGTAGACCGACACGCCCCGCTTAGCCAGGAAACGGGAGTCGGTGCCGCCAGTGGACATCCAGGGCGCCACCAGACTGCCGGGCTCCAGCTCGTTCATCACTTCTTTGATGGTGTCGAACATCGGCGTCTGGAAGCCGCTCTCTGTAGGCGCGGAGTAGATCATCGTCTCCAGTTCCACCTCGTCACCAAGGAACGAACGCATCTCTGCCTGCGCCTGCACATCGTCGCTGCCCGGCAGGACGCGGCAGTCGATCTGAGCCTCCGCCTCGGACGGCACCACGTTGGTCTTGGCGCCGGCGGCCAGCACGGTGGGCGTGGCGGTGTTGCGGATGGCGGCGCGCAGCAGGTTGGCCATATCGGGATTGGGCAACGCTGCCAGGGCGTCCTCCTCCTTACCCGGCTCGTAGATACTGCGCAGGCGGACGGCGGCATCGTCAGGCAGCAGGTCGGCCATGGTGTTGATGAACGACTCCACGGTGCGCACCTTGTGCAGCGGCATGCTGCCCTGGGCGAGGCTGTTCACCGCTTTGAGCAGCTTCTGCACCGAGGTGTTCCGCGGCGGCGCGCTGGCGTGTCCCGTCACACCATGGGCCCGCACGTTGGTCCAGCACACGCCTTTCTCCGCCGTCTGGCAGGTGAAGAGCCAGCGGCCGTTGATCAGGTAGCCGTGGCCGCCGCCCTCGTTGATGCCGTACTCGGCGTCCACCAGCTCGAAGTGGTTATCCACCAGCCACTGCATGCCCATGCTGCCGCCGGTCTCCTCGTCGGCGGTGGCGGCGAGAATGACGTCGCGTTTCAGACCGCCGTGCCGGTTGAGCTCGAGGAACAGCTCCAGCTCGATGGCGCCCAGATTCTTCATGTCGACGGCGCCGCGGCCGAACAGGTACCCGTCGGCAATCTCACCAGCGAAGGGTGGATGCGTCCACTTTTCCGGCTCAGTGCGCACCACATCGGTGTGCGACATCAGCAATAGGGGCCGCTGCGAGCCATCGCCTTTGAGGCGCGCCACCAGGTTGGCCCGCCCGGGCGCCGATTCGAGCACCATGCTCTCGATACCCTCGGCGCTCAGCCGCTCTCGCAGATAGTTGGCACAGATGATCTCGTTACCCGGTGGATTGGTTGTATCGAAGCGCAACAGATCCTGCAGTGTCTTGACTACCCTATCCTTCACCCATCCCCTCCTCAAGCGCTCGCGGCGCTGGTGTCATTTTAACCTACGAGCGCCTGCCGCGTGCCGGCTCCCGAGTACGCTTTCGCAGCCCAAAACCACTTGAGCAGGCGGCCAGGAGTAAACCGATCGCAAAAACCTGTACAATTGAGCTATCACGCAGACAGGGAAGTGCGATGGAGTTCGTGGTTGGCGTTACGGGCGCCAGCGGTTCGATCTACGCCGTAGAACTGGTGCGCGCCCTGTGCGCCGCCGAGGCGCGGGTTCATCTGGTGCTGACCCCCACCGCCGAACGCGTCCTGCCCTTCGAAACAGGCGTCTCCGTTGCCGAGTTGCGCCAGCTGGCCTTCCGCCACTACGAGGCGAGCGACCTCTTTGCCCCCCTGGCCAGCTCCTTCGCCGTCCGCCTCGACGGTATGGTGGTATTGCCCTGCTCGATGAAGACGCTGGCGGCGATCGCCAACGGCTATGCCGCCGACCTGCTCACCCGCGCCGCGGACGTAATGCTGAAGGAGCAGAAGAAACTGATCCTGGTACCGCGTGAGACGCCGCTTTCGCTGGTGCACCTGCGCAACCTCACCGCCGCCGCCGAGGCGGGCGCCCTCATCCTGCCACCGATGCCGGCCTTCTACACCCAGCCTCAAACGGTGCAGGCGATCGTGCTGCAGACGGTGTCACGCATCCTCGACCAGCTGGGCCTGCCCCCGCGCGACGCACTGCGCTGGCAGGGTCCCCAAACCAGTCACCATGGCCTCGCCTGACCACCGCATCAGCAGTGCCTGCGCCGGCGAGGGCAGGCTGCGCGTCTGCGCCAGCGCCCTGCCCGCCGGCGCCGATCTGGTAATCAGCATTACAGGCGGCAGCCAGCCTCACGTGGGCGCCGTGGCCATCGCCCAGCCCCGCCCCAGTCTGCGCAACAGCGCGCTCACCAGCGCCACCAGCTCGGTGATCACCCTCTGCGGCCACAAGGACGATGTGGTCGCCCGCCAGGCCGCCGAACGGCTGGCCAGAGCGCTCGGCTGCGTGGCCGTGGTCAGCGCCGGCATCCACCTGGAAGAGGCCAGTGAGGCGGACTTGGCGCAGCTTCTCAGCAACGCGACACGCTGCGTGGAGTCGCTGCTGGCGCGTCTGGCAGGCGACGACGCGCCTCTAGTGACCCGATAAACCCCAATCTAATCGCCACCCGGAGGTACATGAGTCGCTTTTTGGCGATTGCTGTTGCCGCTGCCCGCAATTGCCTCTTTACCATTCTGTTATCGGATGGGTAGAATGATCGCAACATTCGAAAAACTCGACGGGTGGCTGCTTCTCTCATGGCGACTATTCTGATTATCGACGACGAGCCGAGTATCGTTGAGCTGGCAAGGCTCTATCTGGAGCAGGAGGGTTTTCGGGTGGAGACGGCGGCCAATGGCCGCGATGGCCTGGAGAAGGTGAACAGCCTGCGGCCAAGCGCCGTGGTGCTGGACCTGATGCTACCGGATATAGATGGCTTTGAGATCTGCCGCCGTATCCGGCAGGCCGGCGACATGCCAATCCTCATGCTCACGGCCCGTAACGACGACACCGACAAGATAGTCGGGCTCGAGTTGGGGGCCGACGACTACATCACCAAACCGTTCAACCCGCGCGAGGTGGCGGCGCGCGTCAAGGCGGTGCTCAGGCGTTACGAGGCCGGCCAGCGCCCCTGCAGCGTGCTCGAGGGTGGAGACATCCACCTTGACCCTGCGCGCCGTGAAGTGCGCATCAACGATGAACTGGTCAATCTGCGCACCAAGGAGTTCGATCTGCTGGCCGCTTTTCTGCGCAACAAATCAATTGTCCTCTCCCGCGAACAGCTGTTGGAAATGGTCTGGGGCTACGATTTCCTGGGCGTGAGCCGCACTGTGGACGTACACATCACGCACCTGCGCGAGAAGATCGCTGGTAGCGGTGTGGTCATCGAGACCGTGCGTGGCGTGGGCTACCGCCTCGTCGTGGAGGACTAAACTCTGCGAGGTCGACTAGGGCTCCATCTAACCCTCTGGTTGTCCTACCTGCTGGTGGTGACAGTAGCGCTGGTGGCAGCTGGCCTGGTGCTGATGATCGTCATGCAAGGCTACCGCGACCAGCTGACCATGGACCGCCTCAGTGACCTCAGTTCGCCACTTAACGTGCAGGTGCGTCACCTGGTGCGCGAGAACACCCCTCACGCTGAGATAAACAGGCAGTTGAAGGAGCAGCTCGCCGAAACCAAGGTACGCGCCCTGCTGCTGCGCGCCGACGGGCTGGTGCTGGAGGATTCCAGTGACGAGCCCGGTATGCGCGGCCAGAACGTGGAGCTGCCGGAGGACCTCAGCCCCAACACGCGCACAATGCTGAATGGCCGCCTCAGTCAACCCGGCAAGCTTTCTCTGCTCTACATTGTCAGCTCGGTGCACTGCGCCAAGGCCAGCCCCGAGCAAGCCACCTACCTGCTGGTGGCGCAGCCGGACCAGATCTGGGGCACGGTGGCGGTGCTGGTGCCACGCCTCACGGTGGCAGCCCTGGTGGCTTTTCTCGTCGCCTTCGTGGTGGCGGGTGTCGGCGCAGGCCACGTCTACGGACCCATCGGGCGGCTGCGGGCTGCAGCCGAGGCGATGCAACGGGGTGACTACAACCAGAAAGTGGAGATAGAGCGTCCGCGTGAGGTGGCGGAATTGGGCGCCTCCTTCAACCGCATGACTGAAGAGGTACGCCGCTCACGGCAGTGGATGCGTGACTTCGTGGCTGACGTTTCACACGAGCTGAAGACGCCGCTCACCTCCATTCGCGGCTTCGCTCAGGCGATCGCCGATGGAGTCACCAGGGATGAGGAGTCGCAGCGGGCCGCCCTGGCGATCATCGATAGCGAGGCACGGCGCCTGCAGGGGCTGGTGGCACAGCTGCTCGATTACTCACGCATCGAGGCGGGGCAAACGCCGATGACCCTGACGCCGGTAGAACTGAACGAGCTGGTGGCGAGCTGCCTGGAGATCTTCGAGCCACACGCCCGCGAGAAATCGGTCACACTGCGCAACGAGGTGGACCGGCGTTTCGTGTTACTGCTTGATGCCGACCGCATAGAGCAGCTGCTGGTCAACCTGATCGACAACGCGATCAGCCACAGCCCCGTGGGCGGCACAGTGACTGTTGCCGCCGAGGCCGGCCAGCAGGAGGTGCTGCTCAGTGTGGCCGACAACGGCGCCGGCATGAGCGAGGAAGACCGAGAACGCGTCTTCGAGCGTTTCTACACCGGCTGCGGTGGCAAGCACAGCGGCCTCGGCCTCGCCATCGCCCGCCAGATCGCCCGCTCCCACGGCGGCGAACTCACTGTGGACAGCCGTCCCGGCGAGGGGGCGCGTTTCGTAGTTCGCCTGCCATGGAATGATGCCACTGCCTGACCTGAAACCACCGCTTAGGCTATGATTGAGGCGACAATAAGTGCCTAATGGGAGTGTGAACGATGGATATTGTGCGTTTTGGCAACTCGGGCGTCAAAGTATCGCGGCTGTGCCTGGGCACAATGACCTTTGGCCGCGAGGCCGACGAGGCAACCTCGTTCGCCATCATGGATCGCTTCATCGAGCTCGGCGGCAACTTCTTCGACACCGCCAACACTTACACCGCCGGTAAAACAGAGGAGGTGGTGGGGCGCTGGCTGAAAGAGCGCGGCGCTCGCGACAAGGTGTTCCTCGCCACCAAGGTCTACGCCAAGATGGGCCCGGGCGCCAACGACGGCGGCCTCTCCCGCTACCACATCCAGCGCGCCGTCGAGGACAGCCTGCGCCGACTGCAGACTGACGTAATCGACCTTTACCAGATCCACCGCTGGGACCCAGGCGTGCCCGTGGAGGAGACGGTGGCAGCCCTCTCTTACCTGGTGGATCAGGGCAAGGTGCGTTACCTCGGCGCCTCCAACCTGCAGGCCTGGCA
Organism: uncultured Dehalococcoidales bacterium; assembly: GCA_964566935.1. GTDB lineage: Bacteria > Chloroflexota > UBA6077 > FW602-bin22 > JAMCYS01 > CAZMKF01. The sequence goes on from CAZMKF010000019.1 coordinate 19,661, forward strand.
GTTGAGCAAGTTCCTCTATACGGCGGACAGGCTCAACGAATACCGTTTCATCAGCCTGCAACCGATCTACAACGCCATCAGCCGCGGCATCGAGAACGAACTGCTACCGCTCTGCCAGGCGGAAGGCATCGCCGTCATGCCCTACAACCCGCTGGCCGGCGGCGTGCTCACCGGCAAGTACAAGCGGGGCGAGGCGCTGCCGGAGGGAGCGCGCTTGCAGTTCCTTAAGAACTATTACGACCGCTACTACAATGAGGAGGCGCTGGACACCGCCGACCGCTTTGTGCAGGCAGCGCGCGAGCGGGGCGTAACGCCGGCGCAGCTGGCGATGGCCTGGGTACTAGCGGAGCCGCGTGTCACCTGTCCCATCATCGGCGCCCGCAATATGGAGCAGTTCGAGGATACGCTGGGCGCCCTGGAAGTGAAGTTGACCCCGGAAGAGCGGGAGGCGCTGCCCTCGGCCAAACCGGGTCAGTGGTTTGGCGTGGACCCGGTTTACGACCGCAAGCTGTAAATGGCGCACATATCCCCCTCACGGCGGGTAAGACGCGACATTGCAAAAGACGTCACGCCTTACCACCGAAAAGCACTCAAGTTTCGGTGGTAAGGCGGCGCGGGGGCGATAAAAAGAGCTAAAAATGCGCAACAACCGTGCCACAGCGGGCCAGTATTTACCCTCAAGCTTGCGTTGGCGTTTTCTACCTGATAGAATCCGGCTATCCTAGCCAAGTGTTCTCACGGTGCATTGCACATCGGGAGAGACCAAAGCGAAAGTCAACGAGAGTTCGCGAGGTGCAGTCGTTCATGGCAGGCAAGCAAAGGGCCAGCAAGAAGTACTCTCCCCAATATGAAAACCGGCTTACGATAACTCCTTTCACCCTGCGTTTCCTCGTCTTCGCCCTCATCGGCTTCGGCACTCTGCTGGGCACGATCTGGAACCCTGCCACCCAGGCGCTGGCCGATGCCGGCAAGCACGTGATCGGCGAGGGCGACACACTGGCCAAACTGGCCGCCGAGCACGACACGACAGTGGCCGCCATCGTCCAGCAGAACAACCTCAAGAACCCCGACTTCATCTTCCCCGGTCAAGTGATTGAGATCGGGCAGGTGGAGACGCCGAAGCCTGCCGCAACCACCTACGTCCGGCCAACCAAGCACATCGTCGCCCCCGGCGACACGATGTGGGAGCTGGCTGAGAAGTACGGCATCAGCACCGAAGTGATGGCCAGCCACAACGACTACGTGGATGGTGATATCCTCGCCGTCGATCGCGAGCTGGTGGTGCCGCCACTGGACGCGGAGCCGGTGCCCGTGTCGGCGCGTGGCGGCAGCCGTGACGCCGAGACCGAGGCCGTGGCCGAAGCCGAGCCGGAGCCGGAGGTGGACCCGCTGGGCCGCATCTGGGTGCCCTTCCGCAGCCAACTGGACGGCTCGCGTTCCGCCGGCAGCAACTGCGGTCCCAGCTCGCTGGGTATGGCGATGTCCTACTTCGGCGAGTGGTGGACCACCGCCGGCATCCGCAACTCGATCAACGAGTTCCAGGGCATCTGGGATCCGGACATCGGCTCCTCCTGGGAGGCGATGGCCTACGCCGCCCGCGAGCGCGGCTTCGAGACCTTCGGTCTCTATAACGCCGACAACACCTACCACCAGTGGTCGATCGACGAAATGGTTGAGCAAACACAGGCCGGCCGTCCAGTGATGTTGATCGTGCGCTACTGGGACCTGCCCGGTCACGCCGGCGCCGCCTGGTGGGGTGATCACTACATCGTCTTCGTCGGCCTCACGCCAGATGGCGACGTTGTGTACCACGACGCCGCTTTCCCCAGCGAGAATCAGGGCGCGTACCTGACCATGACGCCCGGTCAATTGGAGCGTGCTTGGACCAACACCGCCACCGGCCTCATCTACACCGCCATGGCGATCGACTTCTCCCCTTAGCAAACGGCAATCGTGGAACGGCGCTCGCTGGAGCGCCGTTTTTTGTTAGCCGTTATAATCGCCCGAACGGCGGCAACTACCGCATTACGCAGGAAAGGCGATCGTCTTGCTCAGCTGGCGCACCCTCAACTTATGCCTCACCCTGGTCACCCTGCTTATGCTGCTGGCGCCGCCCTCAGCAGCGCACGCCCAACTGGCGCCTGAAAACGGTGTCAGATTGGAGCTGTTGGAGGAGGGAGCCAACCCCCAGGGGGTCTGGTTCCAGCGCTTTAAGGCCACCATTCTGCCGGGCGGCACCGTCTCCGATCTCGCCCTCGTCTTTTACGGTGACCTGGAGCACAGCGACGAGATATTGCAGGCGATCAGACGAACCCATCCCTCCATCAGCAGCCCCGCCGAGCTGCAGGCGGGCATGTCGATTACCCTGGAGGTAGACCCCTCGAGCACCGCCGTACTCAAGAAAGTGTTGGAGCGCGATGGCGGTCAGGTGATCACCTACCAATACTACAACGGCATCAGCGAGACCTTCTATCGCTACCCGCAGGCTGCGGTATCGCACACCGTGGATTTTCCCCGTGAGGAGCGCCTCACTGCCTTCAGCTTCAGAGGCCAGTTCAGCTGCGGAGCCGTAAACCTGATAGCGCGGCCGGACAGTCAGCTGGTGGAGTATCGCTACCTGAAAGGCGCCAGCCTATTCGACGCCGTGCGCGACGTTTACGGCCTGACCAGCGCCCGCGCCGCCGCCGATTTCCTGCGCCAATCTGGCTGGGATGCCAATGACTGGCCGCCGGAGGAGGGCGACTCGGCCCTGATCGCGCTTGACCCGAGGGCTAACTACGAAGACGACCCGGTGGCAGCGTTCGACTACCAGCCGCAGAACGAGGCCGCAGCCACCGCCTGGCTGCAGCTGAGTGAGCGCCGGCGCGACGCCGGCATCGTCCACACCGGCATGGAGGATGATGGCTTCGTCTACACGGTAAACGTGGGCGGCGAGCCGGCGCGCGCCTCACAGCTGGCCGAGCTGCTGTTCAACACCCCCGAGCACAAGCTGCTGGTGGCACGTGCCGCCGGTCTCCACCCTCCGCTGGACGGCAAGGGAGAGCCGCAGCCAGAGTTTGATCCCTCACTGCTGGGGCGGCGCTTTCAGATCAAGGTTCCGTACGCGGCCGAGCATTTCGTCGTCAGTAGCGAGGGGCCGAATGCCAATGGTGGCGTGCGCATACTGCTGGCCAATGGCACCGAGGTTGAGCAATACGAACGGCCGGCTAACCAGGCGGGGCTACTGCTCTATGAGCGCTTCCCCAGCGATTACAAGCGCCTGATCTCGCGCCCCGGCAGCCTCGGCCTCTTGACCATGGATTTCATCCACTTCCAGATGACCAACCTGGCCAATACGGACCTGCCTCCGGAGCGCCGCGAGCTGATGGCGCGCGAATTCCAGTCACGCATGCTCTGGAACTTCTCGCGTTCGATCCCGCGCGAGGCGGATGACTTGGCGCAGGAGATGCACCTCGAGGTAGGAAGAAGCGGCGCGACCTTTGAGGTACTGGTGATGAGCCGCGCCGATCTCAACTGGCGAGAGCTGCTCGCTTTCCTGATCCTCTACCAGCATCCCTGGCTAATCGGCATGTTGCTGCTGGCCCTGGCCGGCGGGGCAATTCTCTGGCTGGCAGTGCGCACCCGCAACCGGCCGGTCTCCGCGCCCCAGCCGCCACCCGGCCACCGCGGGCCCCGCCTGCGACCGCGTCAGTAACGAATCGGCGCTGCCGAGAATAACTGAATACCGCTAAGCTCGCTGCTTACTGCAGCCCCTCCGGCTCCTCGCCGTGCAGCTGGTAGTAGCGCTCGCGCTCCACTTCCTGGCGGGTGCGTACGCCCACTCGCTCCAACAGTCTCTGCAGCGGACTGTTGTCGGCCACCGCCGCCCAGATGCCCAACACGCCAATAAAAAGGATCAGCCGGCGGCCACAGCGCGAGCGCGGCGCACCCGCCAGCGCCACAGCGAAGCTACCGGCGCCAAGGAACAGTCGCAGCCAGCGCTCAACGTCCCACTCCGCGTTCAGGCGCTCGTTCAGTCGTTCAATATCGGCCGTAGATAGTCTCATCTCAGTCCCTCAAAACATTCTACCCCACCACAGCGGAGGTATCTTAATACCGCACTTTGCCCTATCAGTTTAGCAGAGCGAGGCTGATCGACATGATGACCATGCCAGCAATAATGCCAAGAATCACCAGATGTTCGTCGCCGTACTTATGGGCCGAGGGCAGCAACTCATCCAGGCTGATAAAAACCATGATACCCGCCACAAAGGCCAAAACGTAGGCCATGCCACCCGGCGGCAGGAAGGGTACGACGAAAATGGCGCCGAACAGCGCCCCCGCCGGCTCAGAGAGGCCGGAGATCACTGCCATGGCAATCGCCTTGCCGCGCTTGCCAGTGGCATGATAGATGGGCACGGCCACGGCGATACCCTCCGGGATGTTGTGGATGGCAACTGCCAGGGTAAGCGCCACGCCGAGCGAAACCGACTCCATGGTGGAGAGCAGCACCACCATACCCTCGGGAAAGTTGTGCACCACCATGCCCAGTGCCACCAGCATACCGGTGCGATGCAGGCGCTTATTCACAGCCGCATCCGCTGACCCATGGTGGTGCTCGTCACCCATGTGGGTGTGCGGCACCAGCATGTCGATGGCGAAGATCACCAGCATGCCGAGGTAAAAGGCGACGCTGGCCGGCAGAAAACCAACATCGATGATCGCCCGGTTGAGCAGCTCGACGAAGGAAACGACGATCATCACACCGGCGGAGATACCGAGGCTGAAGGCGAGGAAAGTGTTGGAGGGTTGGCGCACAAAGAGGATGATCAGCCCACCCACGCCCGTGGCCAGACCGGCCAGCGAGGTAAACAGAAGGGGCATTGCCAGCTGTTCTAACAAGGCACAACTCCTCGCAACAGTACATAGCCGCCTGCCAGAGCGGCAACGGCGGCGCAGGCGATGTTAACAGCCCCATCGGCGGGGTGTCAAACCGGAACTGACGGCCTGTCACCTGCCCAGCCGGCAGGCAACGGCCGGCGGTTGTATGATGTTAGCAACACAACCATTTCACGCAGGAGGGCGTTTATGAAAGCGGCAGTTCTTTACGGCATCGACGATTTGCGGATCGAGGACCGCGATAGGCCCGAGCCCAAGGCCGGCGAGGTGCTGGTCAACGTCAAAGCGGTGGGCGTCTGCGGCTCCGATATTCACTGGTACCACGAGGGCCACATCGGCGACCGCTACGTGGATGGACCACTAGTGCTGGGGCACGAGGCAGCCGGCGAGATCGTCGCCCTGGGCGAGGGCGTCAGCGCCTGGCAGGTGGGCGACCGCGTCGCGCTGGAACCGGGCCTCTATTGCCGCAAGTGCGACTTTTGCAAGCGTGGCGACTACAACCTCTGCCTGGATAGCGTCTACCAGAGCTCGCCCGGCGCTGACGGCTTCTTCGCCGAGTATGTCACCATGCCGGCCGACAAGGTCTTCCGCCTGCCGGACGGCCTCGACTGGATTGAGGGGGCAATGATCGAACCGTGGCAGGTAGGCGTGCAAGCGGCCCACCTGGGCAACGTACAGCCGGGCCATAGTGTGGCCGTGCTGGGCAGCGGCCCAATCGGCCTCTACACACTGCAGGCGGCCATCGCCCGTGGCGCCACCAACCTGGTGGTCACCGACGTGCAGGATCACCGCCTGCTCATGGCACGCAAGCTCGGTGCCACCACCACGATTAACGTGGCCGGCAAGGACGCGGTGGCCGAAGTGCTGGCCGCCACCGGCGGCCGGGGCGCCGACGTGGTCTTCGAGACGGCAGGCGCCGTGCCCACGGGGCAACAGACCCTTTGGGTGGCCAAACGCGGCGGCATGGTGGTGCTGGTAGGCATGTTCAGCGAGTCCAATTTCAACCTCGAGGTGCTGCGGGTGGTGCGTCAGCAGCTGACGGTGAAGGGCGTCTTCCGCTACGCCAACAGTTACGAACCGGCCATCGCCCTCGCCGCCGCCGGACGGGTGGACCTGCGTTCACCAGTAACTCACACCTTCCCGCTGGCGCAGACCAAAGAGGCGCTTGAGTTCGCCATGAACCGCAAGGACGAGGCGATCAAGGTGGCGGTGACGCTGTAGCGGCGTCGGCGGCAATGTGCACCAGGGGGACGTGTGGGCTACCGCCGCCCCCTGCCCCCTGCGGGTTGACGTGACCAACGAACGGCGGGTAGCTGCCTTCGTGCGGCAAGTGCCTGCGCGCTGAGGAGGGATCGGTATCCCGGCTTGCGGGTCAGGCATCGTCCGGCCGCGCCGGTGCGGGCAACCAGCAGTGGTGAGCGGCACCTGGTGGCAACACGGCCAGCCCGCATCCGCCGAAGCGGTCGAGCACCCGCTCCATCACCGAATGGCCGAGCGGCGCCCGGCCGCTGTCCACCACGATGTGGTACAGGCCGGCGTACCTGCCTCCCACGGTTTCCACCTGGTAGCTGTATGCCCCCTCGGCGGTGACACCCGCCACCATGCGGAAATCGATGCCGGCTCGCTGTAGCTTCTCCAGCTGGGTGGGATTCGTCTTGTAGGGGGGAGCCGCCTTCTGCGGCGCGGGGCTCGAGGCCTGCCGTGTCGCGAAGTAGGCTCTCGCCTGGGCGGCGTTGGCAAAGCGAAGCGACTGGTTGCTGAAAACGCCGCACTCCTTGGCGTCCTTGGGACAGATGTTGAGCACTCCCAACCGTTCCTCCTCGGCGCCCGCCGCCAGCGCCGCCCCCTCCGCCGGTTTGGCCGCCAGTTGCGTGGATTCCGTCGTTGTACCTAGGTCGTTGAAATCGGCCGGCACGAAGTTGATATGGCGATCAAGCGTCACCACCGGCGTCACCGAGGCGGGAACGGAGGTGACGACCGCCGGTACGGCCTCGCCACTCTGACAGGCGGTGACAAGCAGCACAAGCGCCAGTGAGACGAGGGCAAAACTGAGTCGAGTGGTCATGTCATGCTAACTCCTGCAGACGGGTTCAGGCTTAACCTAGCAGGCTCCTCACTTTCCTGCAAGCGGCCACGCCGCCGCGCTCATTCCCGGCATGAAGCGGTAAGCCCACTGCCGCCGCAGCCAGAGACAGCGAGTGGAAGCCCAATGAAGAAGCCGGACCCAGAGACATCCTGGCAGAGCTCACCAAGGACCACGTAAGGCCGCGAGAAAAGGCTGGCTGAAAGGTCAGACAGTCCCACAACAGCGAACCCCCTGCCGAGAGACAGGGGGTTCGGTTAGTCGATGAGGCGACAGGCTAGCGAATGGCGCGCTCCGTCTGCTTGTCGAAGGCGTGCATCCGTTCCGTGTTGGCGACCACGTTGATCGAATTGCCGCTCTCAAGTTGGCTGCGCGAGTCGAGCGTGGCGACGAACATGGTGTTACCCGCCATCAGGTAGGCGTTGATCTCGCTGCCCAGGTGCTCCACCACATCTACCCGCACAGGCATTATCGTACCCTCGGCCGGATCGGAGACGAAAGCAGCGTCAACGAAGTGCTCCGGCCGCAGGCCAATTACGATCTCCTTGCCCAGGTACTCCTCCAGCGGCCCGGTCAGGCGCCCCGGCACTTTCAGCCGAAAGCCGGTGCCCTCCAGCCAGATGTTGTCCGGTGGGGTGCCGACCACGGTGACGTTGAAGAAGTTCATCGCCGGGCTGCCGATAAAGCCGGCAACGAAGATGTTAGTGGGGTTGTCGTACAGCTGTTGAGGCGAGTCGATCTGCTGCAGGATGCCGTCCTTCAGTACCGCGATGCGGGTGCCCATCGTCATCGCTTCCACCTGGTCGTGGGTGACGTAGACGATGGTGGTCTGCAGCCGCTGGTGCAGCTTGATCAGCTCGGCGCGGGTGGCAACGCGCAGCTTGGCATCCAGGTTGGAGAGTGGCTCATCCATCAGGAAGACCCCAGGGCGACGCGCTGGCGCTGGCCGCCGGAGAGCTGCTTGGGACGGCGGGTCAACAGTTCGCCGATACCGAGGATGTCGGCGGCCTGCTTGACGCGGCGATCAATCTCCTCCTTGGGCGTTTTGCGCAGTTTGAGACCGAAGGCCAGGTTGTCGTAAACGGTCATATGCGGATAGAGGGCGTAAGACTGGAAGACCATGGCGATGTCGCGGTCTTTGGGCGCCACGTCGTTGACGCGGCGGTCGCCGATGTAGATGTCGCCGGAGGTTATATCCTCCAGACCAGCGATCATGCGCAGGGTGGTGGACTTGCCGCAGCCGGAGGGACCGACCAGGACGAGGAACTCCTTGTCCGCGATCTCAATGTTTACGTCGTTGACGGCGTACACATCGCCGAACTGCTTGGTTACATGCTGGAGGCTGACTTGCGCCATAAAAGAAAAACTCCCTTCGTGGTGTGGGCCGCATGCCGGCGATTGGCCGTTGCGACTGCCACGCTCCACAGGGAGGGCAGGTACGTCAACGGCTGCGCTGTCACAAGCATCACGGCGAAAACAGAACTGTTCGGTCGCGCCGGTCGTCACTCCGGGCGGGCATTAGCGCCAAAACCGCTTCTCGCGTTACTGGACGGACAGGCAACCAAGGGCAAACGTGGTTGTTTCCGGTGAGCACCTCCTCGCGCTGGTTGGCAGCATTGTGGCATCGTCGGCCACACTTGTCAAGCGGCGAAACATCCAACGCGCCTGGCAGCAGAAAGCTAGTACAATCCAATCTCCGGGATGGCGGCTTGGTAGCTGAGGCCTTTCGTGGTTCTCATCACTTGACAGACAGGAGATAATGGCAGCACTTCAGGCCAGAGGAAACAGAGGTGATTTACCCACAACCTGAACGCCTCAATATCGCCGGCACACCCGTGCTGCATCTGACGGGCCGCGATTCTTCACCGGGTCGGCCGCCGCTACTGTTCGTGCACGGCGCCTGGTGCGGCGCCTGGGTGTGGCGGCATTTCCTGCCTTTCTTTGCCCACTTAGGCTACGACTGCTGCGCCCTGACGTTGCGCGGCCACAGCCGGCCCTCGCCCACCGTGGCCCAGCTGGGTGTGCAGGAGTACGCGGCTGAAGTGCGCGCGGTGGCTGCGGCGCTGGGCAAGCCGGTGGTGATCGGCCACAGCATGGGGGCCAGCGCGGCGCCGCGCGGCGTCTTCCCTCTGCGCAACCCCGACCAGTTGCTGGTTATCTCCCGCCACCTGCCCGACATGGCGATGCAGCGGCCCTTCCTGCCGGATCGGGAGGCCTTCCGGCGGCTGGCGACGAACCAGCTGGACGAGGAGACGCGGCGCTGGGTGGAGGAGCAGATAGTGCCGGAATCGGGCCGGGCCTTCCGTCAGATACTGTTCCCTGGCGTCACCGTGGACCCCGCCCGCGTGCTCTTGCCAGTGCTGGCGCTGGCGGGCGAGCAAGACCGTTTCATGCCGGCAACGGTGGCACGTCAGCTGGCGGCCCGCTACCGGGCGGAGTTCAATCTGCTGCCGGGGCTGGCCCACCTGCTCATGCTGGAACCGGAGTGGCAGCTGGCCGCCGCCGCGCTCGCCACCTGGCTGGGCCCGGTCCTGCGGCAAGCCGCACGCGCTTAGCCTGGTAAGAGACAGTGTTAACCGGAGCACGTGACCGTGCTCCGGTTCAATGTATCGGCCGCTAGCGGATCGAGTAGTTGGGCGCCTCCTTGGTGATCGCCACATCGTGCGGGTGGCTCTCGCGCATGCCGGCGGCCGTCACCCGGATGAAGCGGGCGTTGCGGCGCATGGCATCCACGTCAGCGGCGCCACAATAGCCCATCGCCTGCCGTAAGCCGCCCACCAGCTGGTAGATGATGTTGGTCAGCGGCCCCTTGTAGGGCACTTGCCCCTCAATGCCCTCGGCCACCAGCTTGGAGACGGCGCCCTCGCGCCCCTGGAAATAACGGTCGCGCGCATAGCGGCTGGTCATGGCGCCGATAGAGCCCATGCCGCGGTACTCCTTAAATCGCTCGCCCTGGAAGAGTATGATCTCGCCGGGCGACTCGTCGCTGCCGGCGAAGAGGTTACCGATCATGATCGAGTGGGCGCCGGCGGCGATCGCCTTGGCCACATCACCCGAGTACTGCACGCCACCATCGGCGATCACCGGCACGCCACTGGCCGTCGCCGCCTCGGCACACTGCATGACAGCGGTGACCTGCGGCACACCCACGCCGCTGACCACGCGAGTGGTGCAGATGGAGCCGGGACCGATGCCCACCTTCACAGCGTCTGCGCCCGCCGCGATCAGCGCCAGGGTGGCCTCTTTAGTGGCGACGTTACCGGCGATGATCTCTACCTTGTCGCCGTACCGCGCTTTCAGCTGCGCCACTACCTCGATCACCTGATGCGAGTGGCCATGCGCCGTATCCACCACCAGCGCGTCCACGTCGGCCGCGACCATGGCGGCGGCCCGCTCAAACGCGTCGGCGCCACTGCCCACCGCCGCCGCCACTTGCAGGCGACCACGCGAGTCCTTGGTGGCGTAGGGGTACTGGATCTTCTTCTGGATATCCTTGACCGTGATCAGGCCCAGCAACTTACCCTGCTCGTCCACCACCGGCAGCTTCTCGATCTTGTGCACGCGCAGGATCTCCCGCGCCTGCTCCAGAGTGGTGCCGATAGGAGCGGTGACCAGGTTATCGCGCGTCATCAGGTCGCCCACCCGCTTGCTGGTATCGGTCTCAAAGCGAATGTCCCGGTTGGTGAGGATGCCGGTGAGATGACCCTGGTCGTCGACGATGGGCACGCCGGAGATGTGATAGTGCTCCATCAGACCCAAAGCATCCGCCAGGAGGGCGTCGGCCTGGAGGGTGACCGGTTCGACGATCATGCCAGCCTCGGAGCGCTTCACCTTGTCAACTTCTATCGCCTGTGCTTCGATAGAGAGGTTCCGATGGATGACCCCGATGCCGCCCTCGCGCGCGATGGCGATCGCCATGCGACCCTCGGTAACGGTGTCCATGGGCGAGGAGATGAGTGGGATGGCCAGTTTGATGCGGCGCGAGAAACTGGTGTTAAGAGAGACATCAGCCGGCAACACGTTAGACTCGGCTGGCACCAGCAGCACGTCATCAAAAGTCAGGCCTTCGCCAAGCATACGCTCTTCGCTCATCCTCTCATCCCCCCAGATCGCTTTCGAGGATTATATCATCGCCGCCGTCTCCACTTAGGCGTAACCTGATCCACTGGCGTCACGGGTGCAGACCGTTTACCGCGCAACCAAATACGACTGCGGTCAGTCGTATCGACACGGGCGTACTATCGGAGGCACGGCCCGCGACAGCGTGGCGCCCCCACACTATAATCGAACGACGTTGGCCCGAAAGCGTTCGAGGCGCCTCCATTAGAGCGGGGCAGGGACCTGCCCCTCCCGTCGATGCTTTCAACTGTTGCATCCTCACGTTTCACGTTGGGGGAAAGGCGACGTGCCGGCAGTAACGACGCTCAAGCGAAACAGGCGGGATAGCTTTACAATAGGCACGGAGTTGCCGTTAGGGGGAGTAGATGGTGCCTAACGACACGGCCACCGCGCCAGTGCCGTCACGGGACGGCCGAGTCCCTGCGCTGGCGCTGCTACTGGCGAGTCTGCTCCTGGCCTTCGCTGCCCAGGCAGTCTACCAGGGCCGCACTCAACCGCTCTGGCTCGGCAGCGCGCTCTATATCCTGGCTCTCTTCCTGTTCTGGCTGCTGGAACGCCGCCGGCAAGCCTACGAACCGCTGGCGCCGGACCTCTCCTCCTCCTTACGAGTAACCGCCTCAACAAGGCTGTGGGTAACAGCCGCACTGGCGCTGTTGTTGTCGCTTGCGGCCGGCGTCTGGGTGTTGCACGAGGACCGCAGCGGCAGCGTGCTCCTGCCCGCCATCCTCTGGCTGCTGGCTTGCGCCCTGCTGATCGGCGCCGCCTGGCGGCACGACCGCTCGCTGATTAAACCGCAGTACGAGGCTGGCAGGCGGTTGCCAAGGCAAGAACTGGCGGCGGTGCTAGCCTGCACCCTGCTGGCGCTCGCCCTTCGGCTCTGGCAGCTGGCAGAGCTGCCCTATCCGCTCAACGCCGACGAGGCAGCTTTTGGCCTTGAGACCAGAAAAGTGCTGACCGGGGAGATCCACAACCCATTCGGCACCAGCTGGTCCGGCATCCCCACCATGTGGTTCTTCGTCCAGGCGCCTTTCCAGGAGCTTCTTGGTCGCGACCTCTTCAGCATCCGCTTGCCCTCGGCGTTGCTGGGGGCGGCCAGCGTACCGCTGATCTACCTGCTGGCGCGCAGCTTGTTTGGCGCCCGCGTTGGACTGGTTAGCGCCGTCGTTCTCGCCGCCATGCCATACCACCTCCACTTCAGCCGTATGGCAATCAACAACGTTTGCGATCCCTTCTTTGGCATTCTCACCGCCTGGCTGTTGGTGCTCGCCTGGCAGCGGTCTGGCGTTCTGTCCTACACGCTGGCGGGGGCAAGCCTCGCGCTGATGCAGTATGGCTACCCTGGCGGGCGCGTAATGCCTTTTGTCATCGGAGCCTGGCTGCTGATGCTGCTATGGCAACGGTCGGCGGCGTTGCGCGAGCGGTTCAGCGGCCTGCTGTTCATGGCGGCCGGGGCCCTGGTAGTGGCCCTGCCTCTCATCCGCTGGTATGCTGAGCGGCCCGACACGCTGACGGCACGCGTCGGCAACATTGGCCTGCTGCAATCGCCCTGGTTGCCAACAGAGCTGGCGCGTGGCCGCAACCTGCTCAGCATCGTGGGCGAGCAGCTTTCACGCTCCGCCCTCGCCTTCAACTACTACTCCGACACTAGTTCCTTTTTCAACTCGCGTACGGCAATCCTGACGTTTCTGTCGGGTGTGTTGTTTGTATACGGTGTCTTCTGGTTACTAAACCGCTGGCGCCAGCCACGCTCCAGCTTGCTGCTGCTGTGGCTTACTCTGACCTTGCTGGTTGGCGGCATACTCACCATTAATCCCCCCACGTCAACCCGCTTCGTTGTGCTTGGTCCACCGGTAGCGATTGCCATTGCAATTGGTCTCTGCTCGCTGGTGGAGACGGCCCGGCAAGCCATGCCTCTGGCAGGCCAGGTCGCGCGCGGCCTGCTCGTCGCCTCCCTCGCCGTGGTAGTGGCGCTGGAGCTGCAGTTCTACTTCATCACCTATCCGGCCCAGTACGCCGCCTCGGACGCCAGCACCGAGATAGCGGCACTGGCATCGCACTACCTTGCGCGAGAAAAGGAAGACCACCGCGTTTACTTGCTGGGAGCCAGGCAACTCTACCTCAACCACCCGCCATTCCCGTACCTCAGCGACCCGTTCTACACAGAGGGCAGGCACGTAGGCGTCGATTTGGAGGACCCCGTGACCGAGGAGGAGGCGCCTGCGACCGTCGAGCGCACAGGGCGCCTGATCTTCATTGTGCTGCAGCACCGACTGGCGGAGCTGCCGGCCCTGGAGAAACACTATCCGGGCGGTCAACTCATCGAGTTCAACGGCCACAAAACCGGCAGCGCCTTCATCATATACCGAGTGGACTAATCTATTCGATTAGCGGTTGCAGCTGGCTAGCCGATGCGGAATTCCTCCACCTTGTTCTCGTTGAGCACCACGCCGATACCGGGCAGTTGCGGCAGCGGGATCATGCCGTCGCGCGCCACCAGGCGGTTCTCCTCGTCGATCAGCTGCTCAAAGTTGTAGATGTCCTCTTCCAGGCCGAAGTACTCCACGCAGAGGCCGTTGGCTGCGGCTGCCACCAGGTGGGCGTGCAGGTTGGCGTTCCAGTGGGGAGCAATCGGCAAGTCAAAGGCGGAGGCGAGGTGTGCCACCTTCATGAACTCGGTTATTCCACCCAGCACCACCGCGTCCGGCTGCAGGATTTGCGCGGCGCCAGAGACGATGATGTCGCGGAAGCCCCAGCGGGTGGCCTCGATCTCACCGGTGGCCACCGGGATACTGATGCTCTGGGCGATGGCGGCGCTGTTGGCCAGCGCGTCCGGATAGGTTGGCTCCTCGAACCACCAGATGTCGTAGGGCTCAAAGGCCTC
>CAZMKF010000020.1:0-6857 GCA_964566935.1 uncultured Dehalococcoidales bacterium
GACGGCAGTGAACCATGCCCTCGGCAAGAACCTGATCGGCTGCTTCTACCCGCCCGCGCTGGTACTTGCCGACACCAGTTTACTCGCCACCCTGCCAGCCAGGCAGCTTGCCACAGGTATGGCTGAGGTAATCAAACACGCCATGATCGCCGATCCCGAACTGTTCGCAGAACTCGAGTCGCTCTCCGGTTCGCTGGTCGAACAACCGGCCGCGATCCAGCAACGCATGGTGCAGCGCCAGATGGGACTGCTCAGCAGGGTCAACGCCGAACGACAGGCCGCCCTGCTGCGGCGCCACGGCCTGGCCCGCGAGCCTCTGCACAAGCTGTGCGACGCCGCTCAGGTGATCGAAGCGATGAGACGAGACAAAAAGATCGTGCAGGGTAACGTGCGCTGGGTGTTGGCTGAGGGGATCGGCAAGGTACGGGTTGTGCGCGACGTGCCGCAAGAGATGGTAAAACAGGCCCTGGGGGTGGTGATGGCATGAAGGCAACATTGCGGGCAACAACTGTGCTGGCCGTCAGGCGCGGCCAGAGAGTAGCGATCGCCGGCGACGGGCAGGTCACGGTTGGCGACATGGTACTCAAACACTCGGCCCAGAAGACGCGCACTCTTTACAAGAACCAGGTGGTGGCCGGCTTCGCCGGCGCGGTGGCGGACGCCCTCACCCTGTTCGAGAAGTTCGATGGCTACCTGGAGAAACACAACGGCAACTTGCGCCGCTCCGCCGTTGAGCTGGTGAAGGAATGGCGTACCGACCGCTTTCTGCGTCATCTCGAGGCACAGCTGCTGGTAGCCGGCGCCGATGGTATCCTTATCCTCTCGGGCACCGGAGAGGTGATTGAACCCGATGGCGATGTGGCGGCGATCGGCTCGGGAGCAGGTTACGCCACGGCAGCGGCACGCGCCCTCCTCGCTCATACGGAGATGCCGGCGGAGGAAGTGGCGCAAGCGGCTATGGAAGTAGCGGCAGAGCTCTGCATCTACACCAACAATCGCTTCAGTCTGGCACAACTCGACCTGGAGGCTCCCGCCCTGGCGCAGAGAGCGGATAATCCGAACTTGTCCGCCAACGACGATAATGCTACAGTTTCAGCAGAGCAACGATAAGGCTCTCAAACAGAGCCGTCCACGAGTTTAGAGGACGATTTGGAGAACCTGACCCCCGCTCAAATCGTAGCGGAACTGGATAAATACGTCGTTGGCCAGGCTGAAGCGAAACGGGCCCTGGCAGTGGCCTTGCGCAACCGCTACCGGCGCAGCCTGCTGCCGGAAGCGCTGCAGAAGGAAATCACGCCTAAGAACATCCTGATGATTGGCCCTACCGGCGTTGGCAAGACGGAACTGGCCCGCCGTCTGGCGCGCATCATTGAGGCCCCCTTCCTGAAAGTGGAGGCCACAAAGTTCACTGAGGTTGGTTACGTGGGGCGCGACGTAGAGTCGATCGTCCATGACGTGGTCGATGAGGCGATCAACCTGGTACAGGACCGCCGCCTCAAAGAGGTGCAAGGCAATGCCGAAAGCATAGCTGTGGAAAGGGTGGTCGGCTACCTCTGCGAGCAACGAGCCGTCAACCTGTTGGCGCGCAACGAACTGGCGCGCCCGTTGCAGGCGCGGCTTGGCAGCGGCAGCGCGGGACAGGCGGCCAACGCCGGCTCAATCGAAGCGCCAGTTGAGGAGAAGACCACACGCAAACGGACTGCACCTGTCACGCTGCGTCAACGCCGGCACATAAAGAGTCTGCTCGAGCAACGCCAGTTGGATGAGGTGGTCATCGAGATCGAGACGCTCACCGAGAACGAGCCGTTGGGCGAACCCGTCTACGAACTGCCCGCCGGCATGAATGCCGACGAGATAATGGCCACCTTTAACGACTACGTGCGCAACTTCGGTCAGCTTCAGCGCAAACGCACCCGCAAAGTGCCGGTTAAGGAGGCCTTGCGAGTGCTCACGCGTGAGGAAGCGCAGAAACTGGTGGATTTCGATCAAGTGATCGACGAGGCAATGGAGTTGGCGGAACAGACCGCCGTCGTCTTCATCGACGAGATCGACAAGATCGTGCACGACAAGATCGAGAACGGCGCCGATGTGTCCGGTCAGGGGGTGCAGCGCGATCTGCTGCCGATTGTCGAGGGCTCCGTGGTCATGACCCGCTACGGCCCCGTCAAGAGCGACCACATGCTGTTCATCTCGGCGGGCTCATTTCACAACAGCAAGCCATCCGACCTCATACCCGAGTTTCAGGGCCGCTTCCCACTACGGGTGGAGCTGACCAGTCTCGACGAGAGCGACTTCCGCCGCATCCTGGAAGAGCCACAGAACTCGCTGGTAGTCCAGTACCAGGCGCTGCTCGCTACCGAGGGCATCGACCTCGCTTTCAGCGCCGACGGCATCGCCGAGATCGCCAGGATCGCGCGGTTGCTCAACGAACGCATCGAGAACATCGGCGCCCGCCGACTGCACACGGTGATGGAGAAACTGCTCGAAGAGCTGTCCTTCCAGGCTCCCCAACACGCCGGCCAACGCATCACCGTTGACCGTGCCTATGTGCAGTCGCGGCTGAACGGACTGGTCAAGGACGAGGACCTCAGCAGGTATATCCTCTAGGGCGTCTGTGCTATAATCTCAATTCGAACGTCAGTGGCGTGCGCGGTCATCGCTGCGCCCAACAGGGGGCGGCTTGGCTAAAAACGGCGCCGTCGTTCGAAGCTAATTCAAGAGTATTCACGCTTCCGGACTAAAACGAGTCGTGCGGATCAATGGAAGATCCGTCCTCGCTGGGATGATGGAGGCGGAAGCAAAACGAACGCAGGAGGACCCCCTTGGCTAACGTCGTCTCCATGAAACTTCTTCTCGAGGCCGGTGTACATTTCGGCCACCAGACCCGCCGTTGGGACCCGCGCATGCGGCCATACATCTTCACCGAGCGCAACGGCATCCACATCATCGACTTGCAGCAAACCGTAGTGAAACTGAACGAGGCCTACAGCTTTGTGCGTGACCTTGTTTCCGGTGGCGGCTCGCTGCTGTTTGTGGGCACCAAGAAGCAGGCACAAGAGGCTATAGAACTCGAGGCACAGCGCGCCAGTATGTTCTATGTCAACCAGCGCTGGCTAGGCGGCATGCTTACCAACTTTGCCACCATCCAGACGCGCATCAAGCGTCTACGCGAGTTGGAGGCTTCCAAGGAGAGCGGCGACTTCGAGACCCTGCCCAAGAAAGAGGCAGCCCGCCTGAACGACGAGTTGGCGCGCCTGTTGCGATTGCTCGGTGGCATCAAGGAGATGCGCGGTCTGCCAGACGCTATCTTCATCGTCGATCCGCATAAGGAGCGGTTGGCGGTGGCCGAGGCACAACGGCTTGATATCCCGATCATCTCGCTCTGCGATACCAACTGCAACCCTTACGAGGCCACCTACGCCATCCCTGCTAACGATGACGCTATCCGTGCAGTCAAACTGCTGACCAGCAAGATCGCCGATGCGGCGCTTGAGGGCCTGCAAATGCGCGAGAAGGAAGACGAGGCGGCAGAGTCCGAGAAATCGACCAGTGGGGATTTCTCCGAGGAAGACTTCCTGGCTGACGCCAAGCCTGCCGAGGGCGAGGACGAGGAAGAGGTGGCGCCGACCACTGAGGCGACGAGCGAGGTTGATGAGCCAGCGGCAGACGAGTCAGCGGCAGACGAGTCAGAGGCAAGCCAGACTGAGGCGGCTGCAAGCACGGCGGAAGACGTCAACATTGAACATGTACCCACTGCCGAGGAGGCGTTGGCCGCGCTCACCGCTCAGAGCGAGAGGAACGCCGAGGACGACGCGCAAGCTTAATCATCGCACCAGAACGGGGCAGAGTGCCCCTCAACGGAATTGGACCAGCTGTGATCCGGCCACGCCGGGTCGCGTTTGAGAGGAGATAAGGAATTGGCGGAGATCACCACCGCTGCGGTAAAGCAACTACGTGAGCAGACCGGCGCCGGCATCATGGATTGCAAGCGCGCGCTACAGGAATCGAACGGCGACATGGCCAAGGCGAGCGAGGTACTGCGTATGCAAGGCCTGGCGCGCGCCGAAAAGAAGTCCGCACGCTCCGCCAGCCAGGGCCTCATTGAGTCTTACATCCATGGCGGACGCATCGGCGTTCTGCTCGAGGTGAATTGCGAGACCGACTTCGTCGCCCGCACACCCGAGTTCAAAGAACTGGTACACGACATCGCCATGCAGATTGCGGCGCAGAAGCCACTCTACATCAGTGAGGCGGACGTGCCCGAGGGCACCGAGCTCAACGCCGATGAGCAGCCCATCCTGATGAACCAGCCGTTCATCAAGAACTCCAGCCTGACCATTGGTCAGTTGGTCACCGACTCAGTCGCCAAAATCGGCGAGAATATCGTTGTGCGGCGCTTCGCCCGTTTTGAATTAGGGGAGTAGCAGCACCGCCAATCCTGGCCTGGAGGGGTACATGTGAAAGATTCGCCATACCGTAGGGTAGTGCTCAAACTGAGCGGCGAAGCCCTGATGGGACACCGGGAATTCGGCACCGACAACGCTACGCTGGCGCGCATTGCCGCTCAGATCAGCCGCGTCGTCGCTAGCGGCGAGACACAAGTTGGCATTGTGGTTGGCGGCGGCAACATCTGGCGTGGCCAGGAGGCCGCCGCCAACGGCATGGAACGCGCTCAGGCCGACTACGCCGGCATGCTGGCCACCGTAATCAACGCACTCGCCCTGCAGGATGCCCTGGAACGTGTCGGCGTAGTGACGCGCGTGCAGACTGCCATCGCCATCTACGCAGTGGCTGAAGCATACATCCGCCGCCGCGCCCTGCGTCACCTGGAAAAGGGCAGGGTGGTGATCTTCGGCGCAGGCACGGGCAACCCTTTCTTCACCACCGATTCCGCCGCCGCCCTGCGTGCCATCGAGATAGAGGCTGAGGTACTGCTGATGGCCAAGAACGGCGTGGATGGCGTTTACGACAGCGACCCACGCCGCAACCCCTCAGCCAGGAAATTCGATCGCCTCAGTTACATCGACGCGATCAATCGCGAGCTGAAAGTGATGGACAGCACTGCCATCACCCTGTGCATGGATAACAAACTGCCCATCGTCGTCTTTGACGTGGACGGCGAAGACAACATAGTGCGCGCCGCGCGCGGCGAAGCGATCGGCACTATCATCGAGTAAGCTGGAGGTCACCGTTATGAGCGACGATCCCATCAATAGCGCAGCCGTCGAAAGTGAACAGAAGATGCGCAAGGCGGTGGAGGCCTTACAACGCGACTTGGTGACGATTCGCACCGGCCGAGCCAGCCCCGCTCTGGTAGAGCGCCTCAACGTTGATTACTACGGAGTGCCCACGCCACTCAACCAGGTCGCCAGCATCTCCGCCCCGGAGCCGAGACTGCTCGTCATTCAACCTTGGGAAAAGGCAATGCTTGGAGTGATTGAGAAGGCCATCCTCAAATCGGACCTCGGCCTCAATCCGAACAACGACGGGCGCATCATCCGCCTCGTTATACCGCAGCTCAGCGAGGAACGCCGCAAGGAATTGGTGAAGGTTGTCAACAGAAAAGTCGAGGAAGGCAGAGTCTCGTTGCGCAATATCCGCCGCGACGGTCTGGAGCAACTGCGAGAACTGGAAAAAGAGAAACTGATCAGCGAGGACGACCTGAGACTGGGCACCGACACGTTCCAGAAGCTCACCGACCGTTATATCATTGAGATGGAACGGGTGGGACTGAACAAGGAAGAAGAGATTCTCGAGATCTGAGGCAGGTCACTCAGACGATGGCTAGCAGCGAAAGCAGCAACGACGCGGCCAACCGGCCGGCCCATATCGCGATTATCATGGATGGCAACGGCCGCTGGGCCGAACAGCGCGGTTTGCCGCGCCTGGCCGGGCATCGCGCTGGGGTCGAGAACATTCGCCGCATCGTCAGCGCTTGTGTAGAGAACCAGCTCCAGGTGCTCACCATTTACGCTTTCTCTACCGAAAACTGGGGTCGACCCTCTGATGAGGTAGAGGGTTTGATGTCGCTATTGCAGGAAGTACTGCGTAACGAGACAGCGTCGCTTCATCGTAATGGCGTCCGCATCAGGCACCTGGGCGAGTTGGAGGGCCTCTCGCCCAGCCTCAGACAGGGAATCGCTGAATCGGTCAATCTGACCGCCAACAACAGCCGCCTCTGCCTCAACGTCGCTTTCAACTACGGCGGGCGCGATGAACTGGTGCGTGCGGTGCGACGAATCGTCGCCACTGGCGCCGCGCCCGAGAGGATCGACGAAGCGCTGATCAGCGCCAATCTGGACACCGCCGGCCAGCCTGACCCCGACTTCGTTGTGCGAACCGCCGGCGAGATGCGCCTCTCCAACTACCTGATCTGGCAGAGCGCCTACGCAGAGTACTACTCTACGCCGGTCTACTGGCCGGACTTCGACGAAGCGGAGTTGGCAAAGGCACTACAGGCCTTCGCCCAGCGCAAGCGCCGCTTCGGCAAACTGTAGTCTGTCCGTGTCAGAGACGGCGGTCGACAAACCTCTGGCGGCGATCAGGCGAGATCCCTCACTGAACAACCGCATCATCACTGCGGTGGTGATGATACCCGTGATCATCGCCCTCGTCTTTGTGGGCGGCTGGCCGCTGTTTGCTGTCGGCCTGGTCATTGCCAGCATCGCCATTCACGAGTTCTGTGACATCGTGCGCCGCGCCGGTTTCTCGCCGGTCGAACCAGCTGCCCTGGCTCTCGCCTGCGCTTTTTTGCTTGACGCTCAGCTGGTCAGTGAAACGGGCGCTGCGGCACACGTCACCGAGCTGGCTGGCTTGGCAGTAGCCGCCGCTACCGTTCTTCTCTTCGTCTACCTCGT
>CAZMKF010000020.1:6867-15054 GCA_964566935.1 uncultured Dehalococcoidales bacterium
CCCTGCGAAACCGCGCTCACCACCTGGGCCTTTAGCGTCATGCCGGCCATCTACATCGGTTGGTTATTGCGGTACTATCTGCTTTTGCGTAACGAAGGAATGCTTGCCTCACCCTGGGCGCCCAGCTTCGGCATTGCCGGCTGGGAGCTTCCCCAGGGCGCCCTGCTGTTGCTCCTGGTGATGTTTTGCACTTGGGCCTGTGACACCGGCGCCTACTTCAGTGGCCGCGCCTTTGGACGCCATAAGATGATCCCGGAGGTCAGTCCCGGCAAGACTTGGGAGGGAACGCTGGGTGGCGTCGCAGCGGCCTCGCTGCTTGGCGCCCTGGCGGGAAGCAGCCTTGGCATCCCCACCCCGTTGGCCGTTGGCTTGGGGTTCGCGATCGGTCTGGCGGCTGTCTTCGGCGACCTGGCAGAATCACTGATTAAGCGCAGCGGCCATGTCAAGGATGCCAGCGTGCTGATCCCCGGTCATGGCGGCATGCTGGACCGTCTGGACAGCATGCTGTTTACCGGCGTAACCGCCTACTACTACTTGATTGCGCTACGCCATCTCGGTTTGCTACTGTGAGGCTGAGTTGAGCGAAGAACGGCGAACAAGAATAGCCCTGCTTGGCAGTACAGGCTCCATCGGTACCCAGGCGTTACAGGTGATCGACGCGCTACCGGATCGCTTCACAGTGGTGGCGCTCGCGGCCGGCCGACAACTTGAGCTGTTGGAGGCGCAATGCCATCGCTACCAGCCAACCATGATATACGCCGACGTGCCAATGGAACAAGTTCGGGCTCTGGCGGAGGCTGTCGCTCCCGGCTGCCAAGTCTGCTCGCTGGTTGAGATGGCCAGCGCCCCGGAGGTGGATCTGGTGATCATTGCCACCGCCGGCCGGGCCGGACTGGAGCCCACCCTGGCGGCGGCTCGCGCCGGTAAACGCATAGCACTCGCCAACAAAGAGGTGCTGGTCATGGCCGGGCAGTTCGTGCAACGCGCCCTGACAGAGGGTGGCGGTGTCATCCGGCCGGTGGATAGCGAGCACAGCGCCATCTGGCAGAGCCTCGCCGGCGAGACGGTGGCGCAGTGTGACGGCGCCGCTGCCAGCAACCTGGTTGGTTGTGCTGACCTGAAGAACGTGGTTCGCCGCCTGATCGTCACTGGCTCTGGAGGCGCTTTCCGTGACTACTCACCCAGCCAGCTGGCTCAGGTAACACCCGAGGAGGCGCTGCAACACCCCACCTGGCTGATGGGGCAGAAGGTCACGATAGACTCGGCCACCCTGGTCAACAAGGCGTTGGAGGTGATTGAGGCGCACTGGCTCTTCGGTGTGCCTTACGACCGCATAGAGGTGCTGATCCACCGCGAAAGCGTGGTGCATTCCCTGATTGAGTTCGTCGACGGCTCACTGAAGGCCCAGCTGGCGATCAACGACATGCGGTTACCCATCCAGTACGCGCTTACCTATCCCAAACGCCTGCCTAGTGGATTGCCACCTCTGGAAATCGGCCGTATCGGCCGCCTCAATTTCGAAGAGATCAACCTGGAGCAGTACCCGGCCTTCCGCCTGGCAATGGAGGCGGGCAGGGCGGGCGGAGCGAGCCCGGCAGTGATGGCAGCCGCCGATGAAGAGGCGGTGGACCTCTTCCTGAGCGGGCAGATCCGTTTCCTGGACATCGTCAAACTGCTGGAGGCGGTGATGGAGCGATACAGCCCGCAGGTTAACCCCACATTGGCGGAAACGCTCGAAGCGGACGAATGGGCACGCCACACCTGCCGTCAATTGGCACGGCAGATACTATGAGATTGCGGCGTTAATGGACGGAGTATATAACTAGGTAACTATGGAAGCAGTCATCTCGTTTATCGTCATTCTCGGCATCCTCGTTTTTGTCCACGAGCTGGGCCACTTCATCACCGCCAAGTTGGCCGGCGTCAAAGTTGAGGAGTTTGGTTTCGGTTTCCCGCCGCGAATCGCCGCTTTCAGGCGGGGTGAGACCGAATACTCAATCAACTGGGTCCCCCTGGGAGGTTTCGTCCGCATGCTGGGCGAGGAGGACCCGGAAGCGCCGCGTTCGTTCGCGGCTGCACCTAAACGCTGGCGCAGCGTCATCCTGCTGGCAGGAGCCACTATGAACCTGGTCGCCGCCATCTTCTTCTTCGCCGGTGGCTACATGTCCGGCGCACCGGTAGCCGATCAGGTCCGCGTGCAGGTGATGTCGGTTGTGCCAGGCTCGCCAGCGGAAACTGCGGGGGTGCGCGCTAATGACCAGGTCATCAGCATCGATGGCAGGCAGATCGAAAACGTAATGGTGCTGCAGGAAGTGACACGGAGCGCGTTGGGGCGCGAGGTGGAGATTGTAGTCTCGCGAGGTGAGGAGCATCTGGCCCTGCGAGTGACCCCCAACCTGAACTGGCAGGAGGGCAAAGGCGCACTCGGGGTCAGCATTGCCAACCGGGCAGTCACTTTCAAGCAAGTCTACTACCCGTTGGGGGCAGCGCTGCACAAAGGGGCAACCACCGTCACTGATACGGTGCGGCTCACCCTGACGTTGCCGGTGATGGTGGTGCGAGGTTTGATCCCGGCGGATCTTGCGCGTCCCGTAGGTCCTGCCGGTATCTTCCAGGTAACCAGCCAGGCCGCTACCGAGACTGCGGAAACCGGCTGGTGGTTCCCAATTCTGTTCACAGCCGGCTATCTGAGTGTGGGTCTGGGTATAGCGAATCTGTTGCCGATTCCAGGACTGGACAGCGGCCGCCTCATCTTAGTTGTGTTGGAGGCGATTCGCGGTCAGCGGGTACGTCCCGAGCGCGAGGGTTTCATTCACATGCTTGGCATTGCCTTCATGCTTTCGCTGGTGGTGGTCATCTCTTTCTTCGACGTGACCACGCCGATCCCGCAGATCGACTGGGGCATACGCTAGCGACGTGAGTAGACGTCCCACTCGGCAGATCCATGTCGGCAGCGTGAGCGTCGGTGGCGATGCCCCCGTGCGCCTGCAATCGATGACCAACACCGACACACGTGACGTTGAGGCAACCCTGAGCCAACTGCAGCGCCTGGCACAGCTTGGCTGCGAAATCGCCCGGGTAGCCGTACCAGACCAGGAGGCGGCTGCCGCACTCCCTTCGCTCCTCCAACGCAGCCCGCTCCCTCTGATCGCCGACATTCACTTCGATCACCGCCTGGCACTGGCCGCCCTAGCGGCCGGCGTGCACGGCCTGCGCCTTAACCCCGGCAATATCCGTAATCCCGAGCACGTAGCCACCGTGGTGCGAGCGGCGCGCGAGCGCGCGGCGCCGATTCGGGTCGGCGTCAATGCCGGCTCATTGCCACCTGATCTGCAGGTCGCCCACGGCGACGCCGACGCTAGAGCGGCAGCGATGGTAGCGGCCTGCCGCCGCCAGATCGACCTGCTCGAGGCACTGGATTTCGGCCTGATCAAGATTTCACTGAAGGCCTCCGATGTGCCCACCACGGTGGCCGCCTACCGCCAGCTGGCCCAACAAGTAGACTACCCCTTCCACCTCGGCATCACGGAGGCGGGCACCTTGCGCGCAGGCACGGTCAAGTCCGCAGTGGGACTGGGCATACTGCTCGCTGATGGCATCGGCGACACGCTGCGGGTCTCGCTCACCGCCCCGCCCGAGGAGGAGATACGGGTAGGCTGGGAGATACTCAAAGCGCTGGGGCTGCGACAACGTGGCGCCACCTTGATTTCCTGCCCCAGCTGCGGCCGCACCGCAATAGACCTGATCGGGCTGGCTAATGAGGTGGACGAGTATCTGTGTAACGTGGCTGAGCCGATCACCGTAGCCGTGATGGGCTGTGTGGTCAACGGCCCCGGAGAAGCGCGGGAAGCGGACCTTGGCGTGGCCGGTGGCAAGGGCCGTGGCGCCATCTTCCGGCGCGGGGAAGTGGTACGCACCGTGGCGGCCAACGAACTTCTCAGCGCCCTCAAGGAAGAGATAGAGCGGGAATTGGCCGCGCGCCGTGCCATGCACGCCTGAACTAACCTGAGACAGGCGCGCACTCACAACGGCGATGTCGCCGTGTTGCCGGCCCGTCTCAACACCCGTACCCTATGGACAAGCAAATTGGCCGCGTGATAGGCTAGGCAGACCTGTCCGTTTGCATAGGAGGACTCTTTGTGCGCATGACATCCATGTTCGGCGGTACCCTGCGACAGGCCCCCGCCGAAGCCGAAACCATTAGCCATCAACTTCTCTTGCGGGCTGCCGCTATCCGCCAGCTGGGCGCCGGCATCTACAGCTTTCTGCCATTGGGCTGGAGGGTGATCCGCAAAATCGAACAGATCATGCGCGAGGAGATGGACGCCATCGACGGCCAGGAGCTGCGCCTGCCAGCCCTGCACCCGGCCGACGTCTGGAAGGAGAGCGGCCGCTGGGAGGATTTCGGTCCCGCCATGCTGCGCCTCAAGGACCGCAGCGAGCGTGACCTGGCACTCGGCCCCACTCATGAAGAGATCGTCACCGATCTGGCGCGTCATGAAGTGCGCTCCTACCGGCAGTTGCCCTTCATGGTCTACCAGATGCAGACGAAGTTTCGTGACGAGCCAAGACCGCGCGGTGGCCTGATCCGCCTGCGCGAGTTCATCATGAAGGATGCCTACTCTTTTCACCCCGACCACGAAAGCCTCGACGCCTACTACCCCCGCATGTACGAGGCTTATGTCCACATCTTCCGGCGCGCCGGCTTGCGGGCCATCCCGGTGGAGGCAGACTCGGGCATGATGGGTGGTAGCGGCTCGCATGAGTTCATGCTGATCTCCGCCAGTGGCGAGGATACCGTGATGTTCTGCAAGACCTGTGGCTACGCGGCCAACCTTGAGCGCGCCGAGTTCCGCAAACCCGCGCCGGCCCTCAGCGCCAGCGCGGCCCCACCGGAACCTATCGCCCAGCTGAGCGATTTCCTCAGCATGCCGGCCGGCGCCATGCTGAAGACGATCATCTACGCCAGCGGCAACGAGCTGATTGCGGCGGTAGTGCCGGGTGATCTGGAGGTAAACGAGGCGAAGTTCGCCAGTGCCACCAGGATCGCCAACTTCCACCTGGCCAGCGAAGAAGAGCTTCTGCAGGCCGGTATAGAGCCCGGTTTCGTCTCGCCGGTTGGCAAGAATCTGCGAGTGATTGTCGACGATTCCATCAGTAAAACAGCCGAGTACGTGGCGGGCGGTAACAAGAAGGACACACATCTGCTGCACGTACAGCCCGGTCGCGACTTCACGGCGACCCAGGTGGCGGACCTGACCAGCGCCCGCGTGGGCGATCCCTGCCCCCGCTGCGGCGAGGGTCTGCACTCTGAGCGTGGCATTGAAGCCGGCCACACCTTCAAGTTGGGCACCAAGTACTCGGCGGCGATGGGAGCCACCTATCTCGCTGCCGATGGCAAAGAGTACCCGCTGGTCATGGGTTCTTACGGCATCGGCGCCGACCGTCTGATGGCTTCACTGGTCGAACAGCATCACGATGAGCGCGGCATCATCTGGCCGAAATCGGTTGCCCCCTTCGACGCCCACCTGGTCATCCTTGGCGCCGAGAATGAAGCCGTTTCGGCCTACGGCGACGCGGTGTACAAAGAGCTGACTGATGCCGGTCTCAGCGTGATATATGACGATCGGGTGGAGACGCCGGGAGTCAAGTTCAACGACGCCGATCTGATGGGCATGCCTGTCAGGCTCACCGTCAGCCCACGCAACATCAAGCAAGACGTGGTGGAACTAAAGCCGCGCAGCGGTACGGAAGCCAGCCTGTGCCCACGTGGCGAACTGCAGCAGAACGTGCGGGCGATGCTGGCTGCTCTGCCTTAGCGATGGTAGAGACCGAAAGCCCCCGCCCGCGTGGCCCGCGCTGCGCACGGCACGCCGCACGGGTGGCTCGGGTAGCGCCTGAGGAACGGCGCCAGATGGACTGGCTTTACCTGGAGCTTTGCCGCGCCTACGGTGACGCCCAGCCCCGGCGGCCGAACTCGGCCGCCGGCGAGCTGATTGAGGTGATCATCTCGCAACACACCAACGATCAGAACACTCACCGTGCCTATGACAACCTGCTCGCCACTTTCGGTAACCTGGAGGCAGTGGCCGCCGCCAGCCCCGAGGCAATTGCCGCCGCCATCCGCAGCGCGGGCCTCTCCAACGTCAAATCCCCACGCATCAAGCAGGTGCTGCTGACCATCATCGAGAAATACGGCGACCTCAGCTTGCGTCAGATCAGGCAGATGCCGCCCCAGCAAGCGATGGCCGAGCTGATGACCCTGCCGGGTGTAGGGCCAAAAACCGCTGCCTGCACGCTCCTTTTTGCTTTCGCCATGCCGGTCTTCCCGCTCGACGTGCATATCTACCGGGTATTGCAGCGATTGGGAATCGTCGACGCCAAAACCAGCGCCGAGCAGGCGCACCCGCAAATGGCCGCCATCTTACCTGAGGACGCCGCCTGGCTGTATCAGTTTCACGTCTCCCTGATCACGCACGGCAGACAGCTTTGTCACGCCCGCAATCCCAAGTGCGACGTCTGCCCACTAATGCTTCGCTGTCCTTACGGCAGATCACAAAGCGGCGTGACCGCCCCGCTGGAGAATCACGGCGAGCTTTGAGAGAATAGCGCTGATCCGGCGATACCTGAAGCCGGCTCAGCCACGCAACGGAGTTGGAGTAAATGGATAACAGCAGATTCTTCGCCGACCGCGTCAAAGACGTGCCACTATCGAGCATCCGTGTGATTATGGAGCAGGCCGACAAACTGGCCGCCGCCGGGCGCAAGGTTTACCACATGGAAGTGGGCAGACCCGATTTCGACACGCCGCAGCACATCAAGCAGGCTGCTATAGACGCCCTCAATCGCGGCATGGTGCACTATTGCGCCTCGCCAGGCCTCCCCGAGGTGCGGCGGGCGATCGCTGACAAACTGGCGCGCGAAAACGGCATCTTTGTCGACCCCAACGGCGAAGTGATCCTTACAGCGGGCCTCAAGTCCGCCGTCTTCAACATCATGCAGGCGCTGCTTAATCCAGGCGACGAGGTGCTGCTGCCCGACCCGTGCTGGCTGGACTACTTCCACATCATCCGCATGGCCGGCGGCGTACCGGTGCCGGTGCCGCTACGCCAGGAGCGCGATTTCGAGATGGACCCAGCCGAGGTGGAGAGCCTGATCACGCCACGCACCAAACTGCTGGTAGTGATCACTCCCGGCAACCCCACTGGCAGCGTCACCGGCCTGCCCACACTGGAGAAGCTGACCGAGATCGCCCGCCAGCATGATCTGCTGGTGGTATCCGACGAAATCTACGAGAAGCTCATCTTTGACGGCCTGGAGCACCACAGCGTGGCGACCTTGCCGGAGATGGCGCCGCGCACGCTCACACTCAACGGCTTCTCCAAGGCCTACGCCATGGACGGCTGGCGCCTCGGCTACATAGCCGGGCCGCGTGACCTCCTGCAGCAGATCATCAAGGTACAGATGTACAGCGTGGCCAATATGACCACCTTCGCCCAAATGGGCGCCGTAGCCGCCTACACCGGCCCGCAGGACTGTGTAACCAGCATGGTCAATGAGTTCGACCGGCGCCGTCTGATGATGCTGGAGAAGATGAGCCTCATGCCCGGCCTGAAGGTCAACCGGCCACAGGGCGCTTTCTACTTCTTCCCCAACATCAAGGCTTTTGGCAAGAGCTCGATGGAGATGGCATCGTACCTGCTTGAGGAGGCCGGCCTGGCCACAGTGCCAGGCTCTGCCTTCGGAGAGTGGGGCGAGGGCTACATCCGCCTCGCCTACTCGGACAGCTACCAGAACCTCTCGGAGGCGATGGACCTGCTGGGCGAAGCACTGGCCAAACTCAACCGCTAGCGCCCCGCCATGGCAACGGCCCGGCCCTGGAAGGCGGGGCCGTTTCTTCGCTGCCTGCGGGCTCTAAGCGACCGCGAGGACCGCCTTGAAAGCGGCCAGCGTCTGTTCCAGTTCCGCTTTACCGATATGGCGATGGGTGACCAGGCGCAGCGCGCTGGGCCCTGTGACGTTCGGCTCCACGCCGAACTTCGCCATCATCTCATTCGCCACCTCGGCCGCCGAGCGGCCGCTGCCGCTGAGATCAAGCCGGATGATATTCGTCTGCACGCTATCCAGGTCGATCTTGATGCCAGGCATCGCCGCCAGGCTCTCGGCCAGGTTGACCTCGATCTCCGG
>CAZMKF010000020.1:15064-17429 GCA_964566935.1 uncultured Dehalococcoidales bacterium
GCCAGGTAGCGCGCGTTGGCGTTGTCTTCGGCGAGGCGTTCCACCATCGTTTGCAGCGCCACAATGCCCGGCGCCGCGATCAGGCCGGCCTGGCGCATGCCGCCGCCCAGCTTCTTGCGCCAGCGGCGTGCTTTGGCGATGTAGGCCTTGCTGCCAGCCAGAATTGCCCCTAACGGGCAACTGAGACCCTTGGAAAGACAGAAGGTGACTGAGTCGACGTCTTTCACCAGCTCTCTGGCGCTGATCCCCAGCGCGCAAGAGGCGTTGAAGAGGCGCGCGCCATCGAGGTGGATCGGCAGCTCGTGCCTGATAGCCATCGCCTTCATGGCCCCTATCTGCTCGGCGCTGATCACAGTGCCACCGGCGCGGTTGTGGCTGTTCTCGAGGCAGATCAGCCCCGTGCGGGGGGCGTGAATATCGTCGGGCCGGATCAGCGCCTCCACCGCGGCCGGCGAGGGGAAGCCGCGCTCGCCCTTCACCCGGATCACGCTCAAGCCACCGATCGCAGCGGCGCCACCCTGTTCGGAGGTGTAAATGTGCGCCCCCTCCTCGATGATGACCTCCATGCCGTGCTCGGTGTGCGACAGCATTCCCACCAGATTACCCATGGTGCCGCTGGTCAGCAGAATAGCCGCTTCCTTGCCGAGCAACTCCGCCGACATCTCCTCCAGCCGGTTGGCCGAGGGGTCTTCGCCCTTGTTGTCGTCGCCCATCAGCGCCTGCTGGATGGCCTCCAGCATCTCATCAGTGGGGAGGGTAACAACGTCGCTGCGCAAGTTGATCCATCCCTCTCGCACCGAACCATGCGTCGGCGCCTCGCCTATGGTGGAAAACGTCACCCTTCCTACCTCCACACAACTTACGGAATAGCAGACTCAGCATGCCATGGGCCGCCAGGACTGTCAACGCGAGGCGCGCCTCAACGTCGGCGGCCGCGTCGCGTGCTAAGATAAGCCATCACCAACAGGGGGACAACCTTGTACACGCCCAGCTTCGCCGAAGTTCAGAACCTCACCAGCCAGGGCAAGCGAGTGCCGCTTTACCGGGAGATCCTGGCCGATCTGGAGACGCCGGTCTCCGCCTTTCGCAAGGTGGCCCGCGGTGAGTACTCCTTCCTCTTCGAGAGTATGAGCGGTGGCGAACAGTTGGGCAGGTACTCATTCATCGGCACCGAGCCGTACAAGGTACTAAAACACTCCGCCGGTACCACCCGCCTCAGCGGCGCCGGCCGCGACGAAACGCGCGCCAGCTCGGACCCGCTGCAACTGCTGCTCTGGGAACTGGAGGAGTACAGCACGGTGGGCGCCAGCGGCCTGCCGCGTTTCTGCGGGGGCGCCGTGGGCTACCTCGGCCTCGGCCTGGCGCTCGAGTACGCAGGCATCGATTACCCGGCGAAACAAGGCGACAGCGAGCTGAGCGCCCAGTTCCTCTTCACTGACACGCTGCTCGTCTTCGACCACTTCGAACACAAGATCAAGATCGTCAGCCACGTCTGGCCCTACGGTGAGGTGGAATCGTCCTACGCGGTGGCGGTGGCCAAAATCGAGGCACTGGTCAGCCGGCTGGCGGACACTTGTGAGCGCGAAGACTACCGCGGGCACTCCCGCAGTCCAGAAGCGCTGATGGACCTCAACATCAGCGAGCCGCAGTTCACCGCACAGGTGGAGGAACAGCGCTCTCTGATCAAACGTGGCGAACTGATCAGCGGCGCCGTACCGCTGCGCGTCAGCCGGCCCTACGTCAGCGACCCGTTTAACATCTATCGCGTGCTGCGCACCCGCATGCCGGCGCCATACATGTACTTCATGCAGCTGGGCGAGCTGAGCGTGATTGGCGCCTCGCCTGAGGTCATGTTGCGCCTGGAGGAAGGGCGCCTCAGTATCCACCCGGCCACCTCGCTGCCGGGCGGCGCCACGCAGCCGGACGGAGCCAGTTTGTCCCGGCACCAGTTGCACCTGGACGTCTGCCGCAACAACCTCAGCCGTGTCTGCCAAACAGGCACGATCAGACAGGGCGAAGACAAACTGATCTCATTGGTCGGTCAGCAGCTTATTCTGGGCGAAGCAGAGGCATTGAAGGACGATCGCTACACACAGACGGATTGCCTGCGCGCCTGTTTCCCCTCCATCAATACCTTGGGCGCTCCCTTGCAGCGTGCCCTGCAAGCCCAAACGAGCGGACCGCAGCCAGTGGCCCAGCCCTTCGGCGGGGCGGTTGGCTACTTCGATTTCTCCGGCAACCTGGATATGGCCACCGCCGTCAATACCCTCACCGTGTGCGACGGGCTGGCAGTCGCCCAAACGGGCACCAACGTCGACTGGTTCGACGGCCAGCCCGCCAGTTTCGAGCGGGTGCGTGAACAGGC
>CAZMKF010000020.1:17439-18647 GCA_964566935.1 uncultured Dehalococcoidales bacterium
GGTAGTGGGCGCCGCCGAGAGCATATGAGACCGATGATCATCGTTTACGGAGAAACCGACGACCTCGTCCACAGCCTGAGCGAGCTGCTGGCGGCGCAGCAACAGAGTGTCAAACTGATCGGCCGCGATCTCAACCAGCTCGAGGCGATGCTGCCCGAAGCAAGCGGCGTCATCGCCTGCGCTGCCACGGTGGCGGGAAATGACCTCCAGGCACGGCGGCTGAGCGAGAGCTGCGCTGCCTCCGGCCGGCCGCTGCTCATGCTTGGCGCCTGGCTGACGGCACTGTGTCCAGCCTCTGCCGGCATCGCTTCGCGCAGGTCTGGCTCCAGCACCGGGGTACTCGCTTACCACACCGGCGCCGGCAGCCTGCAAGGCCTGTCCTCGCCCTTTGAGTGTCACCTCAACGCCGCCCTGTTGCGGCCATGCGAGCCTACGGCCGACTACGTCGTCACCGCCCAGACCGCCGATGGCTTCATCCTGGCTGTGCAGCATCGCGGCCAGCGGCTGGAGGTTCTCCGCTTCCTGCCGCAGACTATGCCGCGGCAATCTGGCCTGCGCATAGTAGGCAACTTCGTTAACGCCTGTCAGTGTACGGGCGTCAGCTGACATACCGGCAGTTGCCGCATCGTCTGTCCCAGGAGGTACACGTCATGTCCACCGTCACCACCGCTCCCTACGGCAGCTGGCAGTCGGAGATCACCTCCGAGCTGATCGTCGCTCGCGGCATCGCCATCGGTGGCGCATTGATCGACGGCGGTTCCATCTTCTGGCAGGAGCGGCGGCCGCTAGAGGGTGGCCGCATGGCCATTGTGGAGTATCTCGCCGACGGTACGACCGTTGATCGGCTGCCTCTGCCGTACAACGCCCGCACCCGCGTGCACGAATACGGCGGGGGCGCGTACACCGTGGCAGACGGCGCAGTGTACTTCTGCAACTTCAGCGACGGCCGCATCTACCGCCAAACGGGCGTTGATGAACCGACCGCCATTACGCCGGAGGGGCGAGATTGGCGTTACGCCGACCTGCAGTTCGACCGGCGGCGGCAACGTCTGATCTGCGTGCGCGAGCGCCATCACGAGGACGGCAGCGAGGCGACTAACGACCTGGTGGCGGTATCCGTCGAACCCGCCGGAGAGGTTGTCGTGCTGGCTAGCGGGGCGGACTTCTACGCCTCGCCGGCCCTCTCCGCCGCCGGCGACAAACTGGCC
>CAZMKF010000020.1:18657-30523 GCA_964566935.1 uncultured Dehalococcoidales bacterium
TGGGATCACCCCAATATGCCCTGGGAGGGCTGCCGCCTGTACTGTGGCAAGCTGAACGCGGCCGGGGAAGTGGTGGATGCCGTGCAAGTGGCGGGCGGCGTTGATGAGTCCATCTTCCAGCCCTCATGGTCACCCGCTGGCGAGCTGTACTTCGTCTCTGACCGCAGCGGTTGGTGGAACATCTATCGCCAACAAGATGGTGGCGCCACCAATCTGACCCCAATGGAGGCGGAGTTCGGCCGTCCGCAATGGATCTTCGGTGAACGCACTTACGTCTTCAGCTCCCCCGGGCAGATCGTCTGCACCTTCCTCCGTAACGGCAGCGCTCGGCTGGCCACGCTGCACTTGACCGGCAACTCGCTCCTGGAGTTTGAGCTACCGTTCACCGACTTGGCGGCAAACCTAAGCACAGACGGCGAGACGGCCGTCTTCAGCGCTGGCACTCCCCAACAGCCGATGGCCTTGGTGCGGCTGCGGCTCGACACCGGCGCATGGCAGTCGCTACGCTCCACCGTCCAGTTGGAGCTGAAGCCGGAACTGTTCAGCGTTGGCGAGGCGATTGAGTACCCCTCCAACGGCCGTACCGCCCACGCCTTCTTCTACCCGCCCTGCAACCCTCGCTTCAACGCGCCGGAGAGCGAGCTGCCGCCCCTGCTGGTGACAATTCACGGCGGACCGACTGCCGCCACCGGTTCTGCTCTGCGCCTGTACGTGCAGTACTGGACCTCACGCGGCTTCGCCCTGCTGGACGTGAACTACGGCGGCAGCACCGGCTACGGCCGCGCCTACCAGCGTCTGCTGCAGGGACAATGGGGCGTGGTTGACGTTGAGGATTGCCTCAACGGCGCCAGATTCCTGGCGCAGAGCGGCAGGGTAGACGCGCAGCGCATGGCGATCACCGGTGGCAGCGCCGGTGGTTTCACTACCCTGATGGCCCTGACCGAGGGTGGGACTTTCCGGGCCGGCGCCAGCCACTACGGCGTAGCCGACCTGGAGGGCCTGGCTACCAATACCCACAAATTCGAATCGCGTTACCTCGATGGCCTGATCGGTCCCTACCCGGAGCAGCGTCACTTGTACCAGGAGCGTTCACCGCTTCACAAGGTTGGTGAGATCAGGGTACCGATGATCTTTTTCCAGGGAACCGAGGACATGGTAGTACCGCCTGCCCAGACAGAATCGATGGTGGCGGCGCTTTCGGCGGCCGGGGTGCCGGTTGCCTACCTGAGTTTCGAAGGCGAACAGCACGGCTTCCGCCGCGCCGAGAACATCAGGCGCGCCCTCGACGCCGAGTTTCTCTTCTACAGCAAGGTATTCGGTTTCTCCCCGGCTGAACAACTGGAGCCGTTGAACATCATCAACAGCGAGAATCTGCCTTAGCGGGACCTGATCAATGCAGCCGGAGATTCTCCGTCAACGCGGCGCGCTTCTCGGCAATTGACACCTTCGAAAGCGCGCCTCTATAATGCGGGTGACTGGCGCGCAGCCAGTCCGTATTCTGTTTGGTGGCCTTCCCACCAGGCGTTAGAGGCCGTGTGAAAAGACTTAACTGGCTGGTTGCCTTCATTGTAGCCCTCGTGCTCTTCTCCATCTGGGTTGTGATGCCGGACAATCCCGGCATCCATCTCAGCTTCGGGCCGTTCAAGCTGGACCGCAACATCAAAGTGCACCAGGGCTTGGACCTGGTCGGTGGCATGCAGGTCACCCTCGAAGCAGACGTACCGCCGGGTACTCGCGTGGAGGGCGGCACCATGCAGGCTGCGCAGGCAATCATCGAGAACCGCGTCAACGGCCTGGGCGTCAGCGAGCCGCTTATCCAGCTGCAACAGGAGAGCAACCGCATCCTGGTTGAGCTGCCAGGCATCGCCAATCCTGACGAAGCGATCGCCAGCTTCAAAGGCACAGGGCTGCTCGAGTTCGTCGACACGGGCCTCCACTCGCTGCCTCCGGGAATGACGATCACCACCTCACTCGGCGGCCCGGCCAGCACCGCAGTTGGCAGTACGCCAACCGCCGTGGCAACACCGGCCGCCGGCGCGACCGCGCCGGCAGACCCTACCGTCTACAACACCATCCTCACGGGCAGGGACCTGCAGAGCGCCGACGTTGGCTTTGACAACTACGGGCGTCCGATGATTCAGTTCTCGCTCACCAGTGAAGGCGGCAAGAAATTCGCGGAACACACCAAAGCCAATATCGAGAAGTACTTAACGATCACCATGGACAAACAGGTGCTGTCTTCACCCGTAATCCGCAGCGCTATTACCGATGGCTCAGGCGTGATTGAAGGTCAGTTCAGCCTTGAAGAAGCGCAGGCGATTGTACTGCAGCTGAAGTACGGCGCCCTGCCGGTGCCCCTCAAGGTGGTCGAAAACCGCACCGTCGGCCCCACTCTCGGCGAGGACTCCGTACATAAGAGCCTGATCGCCGGCACAATCGGCCTCGGTATCGTTGCCTTCTTCATGGTGGCTTACTACGGCTTCCCCGGTGTGATCGCCGTCTTTGCGCTGGCTCTTTACACGCTGTTTGTCTTCGCCCTTTACAAGCTGATTCCCGTCGTCTTGACGCTCACCGGTATCGCCGGTTTCATCCTTTCCATCGGCATGGCGGTAGACGCCAACGTGCTCATCTTCGAGCGTACCAAAGAAGAGCTGCGCAGCGGCAAGACGATCGCTGCCGCCATTGAGGCCGGCTTCAGCCGCGCCTGGAGCTCGATCTTCGACTCCAACGTCTCAACCCTGATTACCTGCGCCATTCTCTTCTGGTTCGGCATGAACTTCGGCGCCAGCATCATTCGCGGCTTCGCCTTGACCCTGGGCATCGGCGTGATCGTCAGCATGTTCACGGCCATCACGGTGACCCGCACGGTACTGCGGCTGTTGTTCCGCTACTTCTCGCAAACGCCCGAGCGGGTGGCGCTCTGGCACCGGCTCTGGGACGCCTAGTTGGAAACAGGCAGGCGGGACCGTCGCTGCCACAGTAAACGTAACCTTCAGTAAGAGCGGACGGATATCGTGGATGTCATTGCCATCGTCGGCTGGGGCCTGCTTGGCCTGGGCGCCGGCTGGCTGATTAACCTGCTCGCCAGCCGCCTGCCCTGGCCCGGTACACTCTGGCGTCTACCTCTTCGTTGTCATACATGCCAGCAAACCCTCAACTGGCGAGATATCTTGCCGCTGTTGGGATATGTGGGACAGCGTGGTCGCTGTCACTTCTGCGGCTTACCCATCTCCCGCCGTTTCCCCTCGACGGAGTTGGTGATGGCCGCGCTCTTCGCCGGCGCCGCCTGGCGCGCCGATAGTCCGGCCGCCACCGCGGTACTCGCCTTCTTCATCAGCGTGCTGGTG
This sequence comes from uncultured Dehalococcoidales bacterium, assembly GCA_964566935.1. Lineage (GTDB taxonomy): Bacteria > Chloroflexota > UBA6077 > FW602-bin22 > JAMCYS01 > CAZMKF01. The sequence goes on from CAZMKF010000020.1 coordinate 22,005, forward strand.
CTGGTTTTCGTGATTGACGCGCGCCACCGCCTCATTCTCAACCGAGTAACCTATCCCGCCGCGCTTGCCGCCCTGCTAATCTCGTTCATGCCTGTCTCATCCGTCACCCCCGTCTCGGCGCTGTTGGGCGCTGCCCTCTACGGCGGCGTCTTTGCGCTTCTCTACTTGCTGGCGTTACTGCTCTACCGGCGGGCCGACGCCTTGGGGCTGGGCGACGTTAAACTGGCCGTCGTGATCGGCCTGATGACCGGCTACCCGCTGGCCATCACGGCGCTGGCGGCAGGGGTGTTGCTGGGAGGACTGGTGGCTGTATTGGCGCTGCTGGCGGGCCATGCCCGCACTGTGGCTCTGCCCTACGGTACCTCACTGAGCGCGGCCGCCATCGCGGTGCTGATCCTGGCGGCTTGAGCCAGGCGGATAGACGGATAATGAAACAGGCCACAACCAGTGCTGGTTGTGGCCTGTGCCTTCCTCAGGTTGAGTGAGAAACTCAACCTGCTGGATCAAAACCTGGAGACCTTGGACCGAGAACCGCTGGTTTCGACTCGGTTCCAGGCGACGACCACGAATACAGTGACGATCATGGCAATGATCACCTCTGGAATGCCGTTGACTATGGCGGTGGCAATGGCCACCTCAGCCGTCATGTACTTGCGCACCACGGCCATACCGAGCACGAGGATGGTATTGGTGAGAGTGCCGACAGCGGCCGCCACCAGCAACGCTAACATATCGCTGAGTCGGTATAGCGATTTGTATGCCAGGTAAGCGGTGATACCGATGAAGATGCGCGGTAGAATCGCCACCAGCGGATCCTTGAACATTGGAATAGTTGCATATAGGAAGCTGAAGACGCCGAAAATGGAGCCGATGAGCGCGCCCACTACCCATCCCTCCATGATGCCGCCCACGATGGCGGGCAAATGCATGATGGTGGCTCTACCGGCTGCAGTAGGAACAGGAATAAACCCCAGCTGCGTAATCCCAAGTAGGATCGCGATCGCACTAAGCACTCCGGAGATGACGATCTTACGGATCGACATGGTTTACGTTACCTCCAATTGACAGTGGCTTTCGATGTCCTGCGCCACAATCAGATAGAAACCGACTTAGTCAGTTGTCAGTAGGCGCCCCTGTCTGTTCCCCCACAATCATGGGCCATTATATCAACCCAATTGTCGCAACGCCGGCACGCCTGCCAAGCCGTCGGCCTGTTGCACGGCGCGCACCACCGCGCGCGCCAGCACCTGCGCCGCCACCGCGCCGATCACGTTCACGTCTGCCCTGTCCTTCTCGGGATCACCCGTGGCCAGGGCGAACACGGTATCACCGTCGAACGTAGTATGCACGGGATGGATGGTCATGGCCAACCCGTCGTGAGCCATCTGCGCCACCTTGTTGGCGTGTGGCTTGCTGAGACCAGCGTTAGTAGCCACTACGGCCAGGGTGGTATTGGTCAGCTGCAACATCGTCTGACCCAGAGTACCTTTCATCAGGTCCACCGTGTTGCCGAAGCCGCCAATGGCGGGCTTGCGCACGGCGGCCACCACTTTGCCGCTTTCCGGGTCGCGAATATCGCCGAAGGCGTTGAGCGCCACCATGGCGCTCACCACCACGCCCTTGCCAATCTTCTCGCTGGCCGTGCCCAGACCGGACTTGACGCAGTAACGCGCCCCAAGCGCCTTGCCAATCGTGCAGCCGGTGCCGGCGCCCACGTTACCCTCTGCCACCGGCCCATCGCTAGCCGCCAGGCAGGCAGCGTAGGCGTTCTCCGCCGTGGGCCGCACGTCCGCCCGGCCAATGGCGAGATCGAAGAGAACGGCCGCCGGCACGATGGGCACCTTGGCCACGCCAACATCGAAGCCGTGGCCGCGTTCCTCAAGATACTGCATCACGCCGGCCGCCGCGTTGAGACCGTAGGCGCTGCCGCCGGTGAGCAGCACAGCGTGCACTTTCTCGATCATGCAGAGCGGGTTGAGCAGCGCCGTTTCACGCGTGCCTGGCGCCGAGCCGCGCACGTCCACCCCGGCCACGGCGCCAGACTCGCAAAGCACAACCGTACAGCCGGTGGCCGCCAGTGTGTCGGTGTAGTGACCGACTTTGAGACCCTTTACGTCAGTCAAGCCATTATGCATCACATACCTTCCGCTCTGAACAACGATCCTCTACTCGTCCTGCACGCCCAGATAGCGCATCGCCGCTAAAGCATACATCTTCGTGGCAACGATCAGTTGATCGATGTCGAGAAACTCGTCGTAATGATGCGGGATCAGGGTATCGCCGGGGCCTACGGTAATCACCGGCACGCCGGTGCGCTCGAAGATGATCGTACCGTCAGTCGAGCCGGGCACGCCGCCGTACACTTCCTCTCTGCCGGTTATTTGACGGAAGGCGCGCGCCAGCTCGACCACGATCGGCTCGTTGCGGTCGGTAGCGGTGGGCGCGCGCGATTCGATCACCTCCAGCGAGGCTTTGAAGGTCTGGTCCCTGGCGTGCAGCCGGGCGAAGATGGCCTCGATCTTCTGCACCGTCTCTTCCGGCGACTGGCCGGGGACGAGGCGGATGTCCAGTGTCATCAACGCCTGGCCGGGCATGACGTTGTTCTGCGGTTCGCCGGTGATGGGATAGAGCACGATGGTGGGAGTGATACTGGACTGGCCGAGGAATTCGTGCTTGCCGTACTGGGCGATCTCCGCCGCCTCCAGTTTACGCAGCTCAACCAGCAGCTCGCCCGCCATGTACATGGGGTTGATGCCGGTGAGCGGCATGGCGCCGTGAGCCATCTTGCCATCGAGCAGCACTCTTACCCACATCACGCCCTTCTGCGCAATGCAGATGCGGTTGTCCTCCGGCTCGCAAACCACTACTGCGTCCACGCCCTTCATCCAGCCCTGGTCGACAAAATGCTTGACGCCGATCATGCCACCCTCTTCGTCGACCAGCGCTCCGATCAGAATGCTGCCGTTCAGCTTGACGCCCGCATCGATGATTGCCTTGGTGGCGAGAATAGCGGCAACCAGGCCGCCCTTCATGTCGTTGGCGCCGCGACCGTAGATCTTGCCATCCTCGATATGCGCGGAGAACGGCGGGTGTGTCCACTTGTCGGGGTCGCCCTCGGTGACCACGTCCGTGTGGCCCTCAAACATCAGGCGCTTGCCCTCGGGTCCCGGCAGGATGCCGATCACGTTCGGCCGCCCCGGCTCCACCACTTGCCAGTGGGTCTCCAGGCCCAGTTGTTCAAACCACTCCTTCACCTGGGCGGCGGCAGCCTCCTCGGCCTCACCCTTCTGGGGGCGATAGACGCTGGGAATCTGCACCAATTGGCGGGTCCAGTCCACCACCTGCTTTTCGTCGATCTTGTCCAGTACTCCCTGTTCCAGATCGCTTAGCACCGTTGCCTCTCCCTTAACCGGTATGGGAAACCTAGAAACTGAACCAGTTACACAACCAGACCATAATCACCGTAAAGACCAGAACCACACCCATGGCCAGCCAGTCATTCTTGCCGAAATGAAGATTCACCAGGTGCGAGCGGTGCTTGCCGCCAACGTAGCAACGCGCCTCCATTGCCAACATCAGCTCCTCGCCCCGGCGCAACGCGTCGACGAAGAGCGGCACCACCAGCGCCGCCATCAACTTGGCGGTGTTGATGAACTCCATCTTGCCTTTGGTGCCCAAGTCAGCGCCGCGCGAGGCCTGGGACTTCATTACGATCTCCAGCTGCTCGGCCAGAATAGGCACAAAACGCAGCGCGATCATCCCCACCAGCGAAAGCTCGTGGGCCGGCACGCCGATCCTGCGGAACGGCCGCAGCATGTCCTCCATGCCGTGGGTGAGCTCGGTAGTCGTTGTTGTGTTGGTCAGCAGGCTGGCCAGGAACATCAACTGCAGGAAGCGCAGGATGGAGACGACCACCAACTGGAAACTACCGTTGGTGATGTGAATCCAGCCGAAGCGGAACCAGGTCTCCAGGGGACGGCCAGTCGGCACGAACAGCTCGCCGTAGAACAGCAGCTGCAGCAGCGCCAGGATGATGATGAACGGGATGGCCGGTTTGATGCCGCGAAAGGCGTAGCCAATGGGCACACCGGCCAGCACCACGAAGTACAGGCTGACAATCAGCAGGATGACATTGGCAGTGTAGGAAAAGTTGAGGGTGATCGGCAGCACCATCAGGAGCATGATCGTGATCTTCGCCCGCGGGTCGAGACGGTGGACGAACGAGTTACCCGGCAGATACTGCCCAATGGTGACGTTCCTCAGGAACTCAAAATCTTCCATACTTCTTCCTTGGCAGATGCCACCGTCACTTTACGTTCGTCAACTGGAATGCCGCGCGCTTTAAGGCCGTGCATGACCTGAGTGATCTGCGGCGCACCCAATCCCACTTCGTGCAGGGCGTCTGGCTGCGAGAACACCTCGCCAGTAGTGCCGCTCATCACAACCTTGCCGTCTCCCATCACGTAGACCCTGTCCACCATCCAGGTGAGATCCTCCATGTTGGAAGAGATGAAGACGATGGTCAGGCCGGCCTCATCGTGCAGGCGCTTGATATCGGCCAGCAGTTCCTTGCGTCCCCGCGGGTCAACCCCCGAGGTAGACTCGTCCAGCACCAGCACCTTGGGCCGCAGCGCCAGCACGCCGGCAATAGCCGCCTTGCGCATCTCGCCACCACTGAGGGAAAAAGTGTAGCGGTCTTTGAACTTCTCAAAGGGCAGGCCCACAATGTCCATGGCCCAACGCACCCGCTCGCGTACCTCTTCCATAGGCATCTGCAGCTTGAGAGGGCCAAAGGCGACATCGTCGCCCACCAGCCTCTCAAATAACTGCGCCTCCGGGTACTGGAAGACAAGGCCAATCTGCAAGCGGATATCACGCACCTTGACCTGCAGATCAGCCATGTCGTGGCCAAAGACCCAAACGTGACCCTTCTCCCGCGGGCGGATCAGACCGTTGAAGTGCTGTACAGTTGTCGATTTGCCGGCGCCGGTGCGGCCAACGAGCCCTACGATCTCGCCCTCATAGATGTCGAGGTTAACCCCCTTGAGCGCCTCCGTGACCAGGGGGGTGCCCACCAGGTAGCGGTGATGCAGGTCCCTGACCTTGATGATCGGTTCACCGTTGCTCACAGGGCACCTCCCTGGGATGCGAACCTGGCGATCGTGTCCACCGTTTCCTCGATCGATAGCAGGTTGGGCGGGAAGGCGGGCATGCGCTTATGTATTTCGTACGCAAGCTCGGTGGTCTGCGGCACGTCGAGCTGCAGCTCGCGCAGCTCCTCAACCTTGGCGAAGATCTCGCGCGGTGTGCCCTCCATCAGAATCTGGCCGCCTTCCATGACGATCACCCGGTTGCCGTCGATCGCTTCGTGCATAAAGTGGGTGATCGCCACCACCGTCATACCATCCTTGTTCATCTCGCGCACCACAGCCAGCACTTCGTCACGGCCGACGGGGTCGAGATAGGCGGTGGCCTCGTCCAGAATCATCACATCCGGGCGCATGGCCAGCACGCCGGCGATGGCGACCCGTTGCTTCTGACCACCGGAGAGCAAGTGAGGGGCACGTTTACGCACGTCCTCCAGCCCGGTCACTTTGAGCGCCCAGTCCACCCGTTCGTGCAGTTCGTCCTCCGGGATGCCGAGGTTCTCGGGCCCGAAGGCCACATCTTCCTCCACCACCGTGGCGACAATCTGGTTGTCCGGCTTCTGAAATACCATGCCAACCGCGCTGCGGATGGCCAGGGTGTTAGCCGAATCCCTGGTGTTCATGCCTTTGACCAGCACGTCTCCCTCGGTGGGCTGCAACAGGCTGTTGAAGTGCTTGGCGATGGTTGACTTGCCTGAACCGTTGTGACCGACAATGACGACGTAATCGCCTGGGTAGACCGAGAGGTTCACATTCTTCAATGCCGTGATGGCGTTCGGGGAAGTGGAGTTGTAGGCAAAAGTTACGTCCTTGAGTTCAATGATGGGCTCCAAGGTGTTTCCTTTCCCACAGAGAATACGGCGGACAGCGCCATGACCGAGAAACCAGTAACGCAGTCGAGCCACGTGGTATCAGGCGCCAAACGCGAACAACTAAGCTCGCCGGGGCCGACGCGTACATTCAGCTCAAGGGATGCGGGCCTGGTCACAATTGACACTATGAGGACCGGCAAATAAGATAGCCGAAGTGCTCAAAAACGCCGCTCCACCCGGAGGTCCCGTGGATTATACCATGGTCTATTGCTGCGGGTTCCAGCTGCAACCCAGCCCCCCGAAACCGGGCGCCTCAACGTCACGGGCGTTCTTCTACCACTCAGCAGCGCTGCGCTGCAAGCTGTCACATACTCAATCTATTCCACCCTGGAGGTAGTAACGTGTCCACTGCGCCTAAGTCCGATCGCAAGAAGGTCTCAATCCTCGACCTGCAGAACAAGAAGGAAAAAGGCGAGAAGATTACCTACGTAACCGCCTATGACTACCCCACCGCGGTGCTGGTGGAGGAATCGGGGCTCGACATGATCCTGGTTGGCGACTCGCTGGCCATGGTCGTGCTTGGCTACGAGAGCACTGTGCCGGTCACGATGGAGGTGATGCTGCACCACTGCAAAGCGGTGGCGCGCGGCGCCCGGCACCCCCTTCTGGTGGGCGATATGCCTTTCATGTCATACCAGGTCAGCATCCCTCAGGCGGTGGAGAACGCCGGCCGCTTCCTCAAAGAGGCCAACATGGACGTGGTCAAACTCGAGGGGGGCAAGGAGCGAGCCGAGGTGGTGCGCGCCATCGTCGACGCCGGCATCCCCGTGCAGGGCCACATCGGCCTGACGCCGCAGACGATCTCCAAGCTGGGCGGCTTCCGCGTGCAAGGTAAATCAGTTGATGCCGGCATCAGCCTGATCGAAGACGCCATAGCGCTCGAGCAGGCCGGCTGCTTCAGCATTGTGGTCGAGGGCGTTCCCGAGAAGGTGGCGCAAATGATCACCGAACGGCTCACCATCCCCACCATCGGCATCGGCGCTGGCAAGTACTGCGACGGCCAAGTGCTGGTCATCCACGACATGCTGGGTATGTTCGACCGCTTCGTGCCCAAGTTCGTCAAGAAGTACGCCAACTATCACGACACAGGCGTGGCGGGGCTCAGGCAGTACGCTGAGGAGGTGAAGAACCTCAGCTTCCCGGCGCCCGAGCACTGCTACCCGATGAGCGACGAGGTGGCCGAGGCGCTGCGGGCGGAAGTGGAAAAGAGGGGCATCTAGCATGCGCGTCGCAATCATCGGCTCGGGAGCGATGGGTTGTCTCTTCGGTGGCAAACTGGCGTCCGTGGTCGAGGTGGCGCTGATCGACCCCTGGCGGCAGCACGTCGACCAGATCAATCAAGCCGGGCTGCTGATCAGCGAACCGGAGGGAGACGAGACCGTGCGCGTCTCCGCCACCACCGACCCCACCACGGTCGGGAATGTGGATCTGGGCATCGTGTTCGTCAAATCCAGCCAGACGCCCTGGGCGGGGGCAATCGCCAGGGAGATCCTCAACGAGCGCGGCATGGCCTTGACCCTGCAGAACGGACTGGGCAACGGCGAAACGCTGGCCGGTATCCTCGGCAAGAGCCGGGCCTGGCAAGGCGTGACCTCGCACGGCGCTACCATGCTGGGACCGGGGCACATCCGCCACGCCGGCTCTGGACCCACCTACGTGGAACGGCGCCCTGAGCAGGCTGATCTGGTGAGCGAGGTGGAGAGCGTCTTCGCCAGCGCCGGTCTGGAGCTGCACCTCTCCGATGAGGTGGAGAGCCTGGTGTGGAGCAAGCTGGTGATCAACGTCGGCATCAACGCCCTCACCGCCCTGCTGCGGGTGCCTAACGGGGTGCTAGCCAGTAACGAAGCCGCCGGCCGGGTGATGGATGCCGCCGTCAGCGAGGCGGTAGGCATCGCCAGGGCCAAGGGGATCGAGCTCCCCTACCCCGATCCCATCGCCCGGGTGCGCGAGGTGGCAACCGCCACCGGTCAGAACCGCTCTTCCATGCTGCAGGACGCCATGCGCGGCAGCGCCAGCGAGGTGGGCGTCATCAACGGCGCCGTCGTGCGCGAGGCCGCCAAACTGCGGATACCGGCGCCAGTCAACCAGACTCTTCTCGATCTGATGCTGGCTATGGAGAGCAGCAAGGAGCAGCGTCTCCCCTGAGGCGCCGCCTCCAACCTGAAACCGGCGCCCGCAGCGGGCGCCGGTTCTTCTTTCCTCAGACAGGGACGGCGGTTACAGTCTCGCCTCGATAATGCCCCGCGCCATGTCCAGGATACGCAGGCCCACATCGTACTTGTCCAGCAGCGGCAGGCTCTCCTCTCCCTCACGATGCACCAGCACCACCTCGTTAGTCTCCGTGCCAAAGCCACTGCCCGGCTTCGTCACGTCGTTGGCCACCACCATATCCAGACCTTTGCTCTCCAACTTGGAGCGAGCATGCGCCACCAGATTCTGGGTCTCCGCCGCGAAACCAACGCAAACCGGGAAGCTCTGGCCACGGAACTTCTCGGTGACC
>CAZMKF010000020.1:30533-33258 GCA_964566935.1 uncultured Dehalococcoidales bacterium
CGACTTGAGGATGTCGGGGTTCTTCACCATCTCAAGCGTAAAGCAATCCGCCTTCTTCTTGATCTTGTGCTCTGCCGGCTCCGCCGCGCGGTAATCGGCCACCGCCGCCGCCATCACCAGCAAGTTGGCCCCCTCGCAGGCGGAAAGCACCGCCTGCTGCATCTCCAGCGCCGTGCGCGCCTTTACCAGCGCTACGCCGGCCGGCTCGGGCAGGGTGGTCACGCCGGTGATCAGCGTCACCTGGGCGCCGCGGTCGCGCGCGGCCTCGGCAACGGCATAACCCATGCGGCCGGACGACAGGTTGGTTATGTAACGTACCGGATCGATCGGCTCCTGGGTGCCGCCCGCTGTCACCACCACCCGCTTGCCGGCATAGTCACCCTTGCGCCCCAGCACGCCCCGCACCACACCGAGAATCTCCTCCACCTCGACCAGGCGGCCGCGACCGAACTTGCCCTCAGCCAGGCGGCCGTAGGCTGGTTCAATGACCACGAAGCCGCGCTCACGCAACCGGTACAGATTCTCCTGGGTAACGGCGTTTTCGTACATCAGGTCGTTCATCGCCGCCGCCACCACTATTGGCGCGCGGGTGGCCAGCACCGTGGTAGTGAGCATGTTGTCGGCCAGCCCCGCCGCCATCTTGGCGATCGTGTTGGCTGTTGCCGGGGCGACTACGATCACGTCCGCCCGCTCGCCCAGCGACACGTGGCCGATATGCATGTCACTCAACAACTGGAACATATCGGTAACCACCGGCCGGTGGGTGAGGCTCTGGAAGGTGAGAGGGCTGACGAATTGCCGCGCCGCCTCGGTCATGATCACGTCGACCTTGGCGCCCAGTTTGACCATCCGGCTGGCCAGGTCCACCACCTTATAGACGGCGATCCCGCCGCTCACGCCCAATACGATGTTCTTGTCCTGCAACGGCAGCACGGCCCGCTACTCCTTCTTTCCACCCGCATTGTAGTCGTGGGCCAGCCGCAGCCCCTGCAGCGTCAGGTCTGGGCAGACCTCCTCCACAATGTCCGTCAGCGAGGTGACCAGCCGGGCGTAGCCGCCGGTTGCCACCACCTGGCACTGGCCCATCTCGCGCCAGAACCGGTGCACCAGGCCATCCACCATGGCGGCGTAGCCGAGCACCAGGCCGGACTGCAACGCATGCACTGTGTTGGCGCCGATCGCCTGCGGCGGGATGTCGAGGTCAATCGGTGGCAGGCGTGGCGAACTGCGTACCGTGGCCTCCAGAACGGTGTTCAGCCCGGGGGCGATGGCGCCCCCGATGAAAGCGCCGTCCCGTGCGATGGCGTTGAGCACGGTGTGGGTACCGAGGTCTATGGTGATCAGTGGACTGCCGAAGAGGTGTAAGCCAGCCATCACGTCCGCCAGGCGATCCACGCCCACCAGTTCCGGGTTGTCCACCCTCATTTCAATGCCCACGTCGCAACCACGGCCGAGGAACTCCGCTGTCACACCCAGATAACGGCTGCACATCTCATCCAGCAGCGGCTCCATGCGAGGCACCACGCAGGCGATCACCGTGGCATCGATGTGCCAGCCCTCCGGGAAGCGCTGGTTAAGCATGCCAACCACAAGCACGCCGTACTCGTCTGAGGAGCGCCGCGTCTCTGTGGCAAAACGCCAGGTGATCAGCAGCTCGCCGTCCCGGAAGAAGCCGAGCTTGGTACTCGAGTTGCCGACATCTATCGCCAGTAAGTTCATGCCGGGCATTGTAGCACAAGGCCTCAAGCCGCCAACCGGGGGCGGGCTCGGGTCACTACGGTCATGGCGCGCCGATGATTACCGGCAGGGAACCCTTTCCTCCACTGCGGACACGGCCGTTGGCGTGGCACGGCGGATCAGTGACTTGGCGCCAGCAGTGGCGCGGTGAGACATTGGAGGTTGCCTGACATCATCGTTCACGAGGAAAGGGATCATCCACTTTTGCACAACTTGATGCACACAACTGTACCGCACCGTCATATCGCCGGTTTAGCCCGGCTCTGCAGTGCCATTAAACTGCAATCGACCCGGCTGCCGGTCGACTTCGTGATAGATCTGCAGGGTCTCGTTCGTGCTCTTCACCGACCATGTGACGTCATGCAGGCCCGCATTGCGAGCAGAACCCTGGACCGGAAGCGCGGCACAAGGAGCGGAAAGAGCAGGAAGAATCCCCTGCTAATCCTTCGCCAATGCCATCGTGAAACGTCGCCGGTGGGGCGGCGTTCGCGCACTGATCGGCCCCAATCTCCATCATGCTGTTCGTGTGCGTGTTACCAGTATACGCAACTGCGCCGAGACACGAATCTGGCAGTCTGCGTTGCCGAGACGTGGGGCTTGTACCACGTGACCGAGTTCAGGCATCAACCACCATCGATCCCTGGCGGGACCAGGGTCTGGGGGCTGGGCAAAGACAGTCTCATGGTCATTTCGCCTCATGCCGTTCGAACACTGCAGGATGAACTTGTCATCAGGTGGGGGCAGTATCAACCTGGGCGATGAGCGGAACCTCCGGCGAAGCAACGCAGGCAAGCTTGACCGGGCACTGCATCTGTCCACTCCACTTGAGCGACCGAGGTTGCCCCGAACGATCCGCTGTTTGGCGGTGGGCAGACTGCGGCGCAAGGAAAGCCATCCTGACTTTCGAGTAAGGGGCGGCCTCGGGCAATCAATCTCATACCAGCTCTATCGGCAGAAGCACGCATCCCCGCCAGCCATTATCAAGAAT
>CAZMKF010000021.1:0-11275 GCA_964566935.1 uncultured Dehalococcoidales bacterium
CGTCTGAGCAACCGGCACGCAGCGAGCTGGATAGAAGAGCCAAGGCCGCCGGCGTCACGCGGCATCGCCGGCGGCGACCTGTACCTGTGGAGGCGTGTTTTGTGATCGTTCGATCAGGTACGTTACAGGGAAGGACTGGTGGGCGAGCCACCGAGGAGCATGGGCATTGTTTTGGGGAGGAAGTACGAGATGTATAGTGAAGTTAAGAGTCATCGTTTAGCACGTGTTCACTACAACCGAGCTACATGGGGCCCGTCATCTGCAAGTGTAGCGTCCCAACTGAACCATCATGCGCCAGCACCTAGGCAAAAACGCGTTCGTGTGGTACTCTTACGCTTCGTAAATGCCATGACCGGGAAGAAGTAGTTTCATCGACGCTTACAGAGATATGCCGGACGGTGCGAGGCAGAAAGTTGGCGATGAAATGAATACATCCCGCGAGCAGCGTCCTGAGCCCGCAGCGCGGGGGTAGGAGACGACGGGCGCGCCCGTGACAGCGCGGCGGTATAACCGGTTCCGCCAAGACCGCCACTTTTGTCTTGGCGACGGCGAACCGGCGTACCGGTAGAGGCTTTCATCGTGAGATGAAAGCGAAGAGAGGTGGTATCACGTCGGCAGATGTCCTCTCGACAGAACAGTCGGGAAGGACGTTTTTTATTGCCTTTCGTCCCCCCGGCGCCCCGGCTCTCGAAGAGGGCCGGCACAGACGAGGTGCCCAAAGGGCATCACGGAACATCAAGGAGGAACGAAAGCATGGAAACCATCTCATTCTTTGACGGCAGGACAATCCCGCTCGAGCGCCACAAGGTGCGCATCGTCCAGCAGCTGACTCTGCTGCCGGTGGAAGAGCGGCTTGCCCGCATCAAGGAAGCCTCGAACAACCTCTATCTTCTCCATAACGAAGACATCTTCCTCGACATGCTGACCGACAGCGGCGTCAACGCCATGAGCGATCGTCAGCAGGCCGCCATGATGCAGGCCGACGACGCCTACGCCGGCAGCGAGTCCTTCTTCCGTCTCGAGAAGACGATTCAGGACCTTTTCGGCATGGAGCACTTCCTGCCGGTTCATCAGGGCCGGGGCTGCGAAAAGGTGCTCGCCGATCTGCTCGTGAAACCGGGCGATATCGTGCCGATGAACTACCACTTCACGACGACGCGAGCGCATATCGAACGCTGCGGCGGCAAGGTCGTCGAACTTATTACCCCGGAAGGGCTGCATTGCCAGAGTGATCACCCATTCAAGGGCAATCTCGATACCGAGGCGCTGGCATCACTTCTGCAGGAGAAGAAGAGCCAGGTGCCGTTTGTCCGGGTGGAGGCGGGGACGAACCTGATCGGCGGCCAGCCGTTCTCCCTGGCCAACCTGAAAGAGACAGCGGCGATCTGCCGGGAGTTCGAGATCCCCCTCGTCCTGGACGCGTCACTGCTGCAGGATAACCTCTACTTCTTGAAGGTCAAGGATGAGGAATGCAAAGACCTCTCGCTGCGGGAGATAACGCGGGCGGTCTGCGACCAGTGCGACATCGTCTACTTCTCGGCGCGGAAACTTGGTTTTGCGCGTGGCGGCGGCATTTGCATGCGAGAGAGCGAACTGGTTAACCCGCTCAAAGAGCTGATCGTGCTCAACGAGGGTTTTCTCACATACGGTGGCATGTCGGTCCGCGAGATTGAGGCGATTGCCGTCGGCTTGGAAGAGACGATGGACTTCGCCGTTACCTCGCAGGGTCCGCAGTTCATCGCCTACATGGTGGCCGAGCTCGACAAACGCGGTGTGCCGGTGGTGACGCCGGCAGGCGGACTCGGCTGCCATCTCGATGCCTCCCGCTTCGTTCCCCATATTCCGGGGGACCAGTACCCTGCCGCCGCCCTCGCCGTCGCCGCCTACATCGCCGGTGGCATTCGCGGCATGGAGCGTGGCACGCTGAGCGAGAACAGAGACGCCGACGGCAACGAGATAATAGCCGAGATGGAACTGCTGCGCCTCGCCATGCCGCGCCGTGTCTTCACCATGAGCCAGATCGACTACGCCATCGACCGCGTCACCTGGCTGTACGAGAACCGCGAGTTGATTGGCGGCCTGCGCTTCGAGCACGAACCGAGAATCCTGCGCTTCTTCCTCGGCAAACTTGCGCCGCTGTCCGACTGGGAGGAGAAACTGGCGGAGAAGTTCGCCCGCGATCTGCCAAACTCACTCTGATCAACAGCTGACCATTAAGTTGATGTTGTTGAAGGCCGGTACTGACGCCGGCCTTCACTTTGATCGCCCTCTCTCACAGAGAGAAGGTCCTCCGGCTGATGCCTGCCTGTCTGGAGGGAGAACCTCCGCTTCGAGCCGCGCACGGATACCACCGCGCTGACCGTTATGATAAACTAGCCATATCGCTCTCAACGGCCCGCGTCGTCCCTGCCCGTCGCGGAGAAACGGCGCGGCCCGCGAACGAACGCACTAATGTCGATCTGCGCATGATCGTCCAGGAGGTTTAACGAGAGGGTATGGTGACGTTTAAACGATGGTGGAGGACTAAATTCGGGCTCGCCCTAGGCGTGTTGCTGGCGGTGGCGGTGATAGGAGGCTGCGCGGGGCAAGCCACTCCCGCCGCCACCACGGCGCCGCCGGCCACCAAGCAGGCTGCCACGGCAGCGGCCACAGCGGTGGCGTCGCCTGCCAAGGCGCCTGCCGCAACGCAGGCGGCAACCAAACCTGCCACCAAAGTCAGCGGCGAGGTGACTGTCTTCGCCGCCGCCTCTCTCACCGAAGCCTTTGGCAAGATAGGCGCCGCTTTTGAGGCGGCAAACCCGGGCGCCAAGGTGGTATTCAACTTCGCCGGCTCCTCGGCGCTGCGCACCCAACTCTCTCAGGGCGCGCGCGCCGACGTCTTTGCCTCGGCGGATGAAGTAAACATGGAAAAGGCCATTAAAGACGGCAGCATCGCTGGCGATCCCAAGGTCTTTGTGCGCAACCGGCTGGTCATCATCACCCCCGCCCAGCAGAAGGTGGAGGTGAAGGAGCCCAAGGATCTGGCCAAGCCCGGTCTCAAGCTGGTGATCGCCCAGAAAGAAGTGCCGGTGGGCAACTACTCGCGCCAGTCGTTTGACAAGATGGAGCAGGACGCCAGCTTCGGCAGCGGCTTCGCCGCCAAGGTGCTGGCCAACGTGGTCTCCGAGGAAGCCAACGTCAAAGCGGTGGCCACCAAAGTGCAGTTGGGCGAGGCGGACGCCGGTGTCGTCTACTCCACCGACGTCACGCCAGCCATCCGCGCCCAGGTGAAGGTGATCGAGATCCCCGAGGGCTTCAACCTGATCGCTCGCTACCCGATCGCCATCGTCAAAGGCGCGTCAAACCAGGCGGCGGCGCAGGCGTTCATCGACTACGTGTTCTCGCCCGCCGGGCAGGCCGAGCTGAAGAGTCACGGCTTCCTCAGCGGCATCAATTGACAACTGACTTACCGGCGCTGAAGGTGATCGCTTGACACCGCTGCCAGAGACGGCGCCACGGTTCGAGGCGGGGGCAGCTGCCGGCCGCTACCAGCGGCAGATCGCCGGCGGTCGCGGCTTGGTCTGGCCTGCCCCGCCCACCGTCTCTTCCGTGATCATGGCGGCGCCTGCCAGTCTGCTGGTGCTGATCGTCGTCGTGCCCATCGCGGCCCTCGTGTGGCGTGCCACCAGCTCCCCCGATTTCCTGGCCAACCTGTCCAAGCCAGTGGTGTTGCAGGCGCTGTGGATCACCTTCCTCAGCACCTCGGCCTCCCTGTTCCTGGTGGTGCTCTCCGGCACGCCGCTCGCCTACCTGCTGGCGCGCCGGCAGTTCCCCGGCAAGCGGTTGATCGCCCTGGTGGTGGACCTGCCCCTGGTACTGCCGCCGGTGGTGGCGGGCGTGGCCCTGCTGCTTGCCTTTGGTCGCCGCGGCTTGCTCGGCTCCTCGCTCTCCGCCTTCGGCTTCGAGGTGCCGTTCACCCTGGCCGCCGTTGTGCTCGCCCAGGTCTTCGTGGCGGGGCCCTTCTACGTGCGTAGCGCCGTGGCCGGCTTCTCGTTTGTGGAGCAGGAGGTGGAGGAGGCGGCGGCGATGGACGGCGCCTCCTCCTTCCAGTGCTTCCGCCACATCACCCTGCCGCTGGCGGCGCCGGCCATTGCCGGTGGCGCCGTCCTCTGCTTCGGCCGGGCGCTCTCCGAATTCGGCGCCACCCTGCTTTTCGCCGGCAACATCGCCGGGCGCACCCAAACGATGTCGCTGGCGATCATGCAGGCGATGGAGACCGACCTTTCCGCCGCGCTGGCCCTCTCGGTGTTGCTCGTCGTGGCGGCGGCCCTGGTGCTGATGCTGGTGCGACTGCTGGGCGCGGGCAAAGTTCTCACTTAAGCTCTATCATGGCGGTAAGAAATGCAGATGAAGCCCTCCACCTATAGGACGTTCACTTTTGAACAGGCGCGTGCCACCAGCCTCGCTTTGGCGCCGCCGCCCCAGCCCGAGCAGTGCGAGCTGGCGCTGGCGGCCGGCCGCACCCTCTTGGAGGATGTGGTAGCTGGCGAGAGCCTGCCCGCGCTGGCCACCTCGGCGGTGGACGGCTACGCCCTCAACGCGGGTGACGAGACGCTGCGCAGGCGGGTGCTGGAGGAGATCACCGCCGGCAGGCTGGCCGCCAACCAGCTCAGCCCCGGCAGCGCCTCGCGCATCATGACCGGCGCGCCCCTGCCGCCAGGCGCCGACGCCGTCATCATGGTGGAGGAAACGGACGAGCAGAACGGCGTGGTCCAGCTGCGGCGCGCCCCCCGCCCCGGTGAGAACGTGATCGCGCCAGGCTTCAACCTGCGCGCCGGCGAGGTTGTGTTGGCGCGCGGCGCCGCACTGGGCGCGGCCGAGATCGCCCTGCTTGCCGCCGTGGGCCGCAGGACTGTCGAGGTGGCCCGCCAGCCGCTGGTGGCGGTCCTGTCGACCGGCGACGAGCTGGTGGCGCACGATGAGCCGCTCTCGGGCAGCATGGTGAGAGACAGTAACCAGCCCGGCCTGCTGGCGGCCATCGCGGCCGCCGGCGCCCGCCCCCTGGGCCTGGGCCGGGTGCGCGATGACCGGCCGCAGCAGCAGCGGGCGATCGAACGCGGCCTGGCGGCGGCCGACGTGCTCATCCTCTCCGGCGGGGTGAGCGTGGGCTCGCGCGATTTGATCAAGCCTATCCTGGCGGAGCTGGGTACCATTCATTTCGGGCGGGTGGCGGTGCGTCCGGGTCGGCCGCTCACCTTCGCCAGCGTGGGGGAGAAGCTGGTCTTCGGTCTGCCGGGATTCCCCGTCTCCTCGCTGGTCACCTTCGAGCTGTTCGTGCGTCCGCTGCTGCTGTTGGCGCAGGGTCGACGCCAGATCGAGCGCCCCCTGGTAACGGTGCGGCTGCAGCACGATTATGGCCGTCAGCCGGACCGGGTGGACTTCGCGCGTGCCGTGGTCAGCCTGGTGGAGGGGCGCCTCCACGCCGTCACCACCGGTCCCCAAGGCTCCAGCCGTCTGCTATCGCTGGTGGGCGCCAACGCCCTGTTGCGGGTGGAGCCGGGCGAGCAGCCGGCGCGGCAGGGCGATCAGTTGCCGGCCATCCTCACCGGCCCGTTGCGGGGAGAGTAGCGCCGCTCCGGCGGCGCCGTGATCGTCGCCCCCTTGAACCACGGTTCAGGGGGCGATTTCGTTCCGGTCTGTTTTGCCCTGCGCCTAGTGGCCGCCGGTTCCCGGCGTCGCGCTGCGTCGACGCTTGCCCTTGCGCCCACGGCGTGCCGCTGTTGGATCGACGGTGGGTGGCTGAGGGTTCTGGCGTAGCACGTAGCCCACGCCGCGCACGTTGTGGATGAGGCGCGGCTCGCCGCCGGCCTCGGTCTTGTTGCGCAGGTAGCCGATGTAGACGTCGAGCGCGTTGCTGGTGGCGTCGCAGTCGAAGTCCCACACCGCCTGGTAGATCAGCTCGCGGCTCAGCGCCTGGCCGGGGTGGCGCAGCAGGTACTGAAACAAGTCGAACTCCCTCGGTGTGAGGTTGAAGTAGCGTTGGCCGCGCCGCGCCTGGCGGCTGGTGGGATCGAGGTACAGATCGGCGTAAGCGAGCGGTTTCATCGCCTCGTCGTCGCTGCGGCGCAGCAGGGTGCGGACGCGCGCCAGCAGATCCTCCTCGGTGAAGGGCTTCACCAGGTAGTCGTCGGCGCCCGCTTCCAGTCCCTCCACCCGGTCCGCCACCGCGTCGCGCGTGGTCAGCATCAGGATGGGGGTGTCGCTCTCCTGCCGGATGCGCCGGGCGATCTCCAGCCCGTCGAGGTCGGGCATTGTCCAATCGAGCACTACCAGGTCGGGCTCGCCCGCCTCCAGTTGGGCCAGCGTCTCGCCGCCGTTGGCGGCGGTGCGCACCTGGTAACCGTCGGCGGTGAGCGCGCGGCGCAGCGTGGTGAGAACGGCGCGATCACTGTCGGCAAGCAGAACGGTCGGCATACTATCACCGTCAAAGGCCACAAAAGCCAATCTGGGGGGCAACAAACCCCCCAAGACGAATCTTACCGGTTTTCGCCGCTTTCTGCAGAAATGCTTCCGTTTTGGCACGATTACCGTTAGGATAGGCGGTGCAAGGAGGGCGTGACGGTGGATGGTGGTTATCCTCGCACACTGGACGAGGCGGTGGAGTTTCTGATGCGCGATTTCGCGCAGAGCGGCTGGCCCAGTACGGACTTCCACCACTTAGGCCTCGCTATGTGGGTTCGTCAGAACTTCGGTCTGTGGCGCGACAACTACGCGCTGATTAACGACCTCCGGTCTATGACCGACAGCTGGTTTACGCACCCCGACAATGCAGCGGTCCCGATTCTGGATGCGCTGAGGGAGCGCATCCGCAGCGAAGGCGCCAGGAAAACCGGCGCTCAAGAGTGCCGATTCGCCGCCTGCACCCGCGAGGCGAGCGCGACTTTCGCGGCTTGCAGCCTGCCCTACTGCGAAGAGCATCTTGAAGCGGTTAACGCAGGGAGCGGTGGCGGCGCGGGGCAGGGCAGACTCTGCACTCTCTGCTATCCGTGGTAGAGGAACCCCGGCCCTGCCGGGCCGGTCGACGGGCGCCGGACCCTATAAAGTGATCACCGACCTGGCGGTGATGGGCTACGCCGAGGACAGCTGCCGCATGCAGGTGCGGAGCCTGCACGCGGGGGTGACGCGGGAGACGGTGGAGGAGCGCACCGGCTTTGCCCTGGAGTTCGCGCCGGCACTGGGCGTCACCCCCGAGCCGGGCGAGGAGGAGCTGCGTATCCTGCGCGAAGAGGTGGCCCCCACCGCTACGTGATTGGCCGCTAGGCGGCATCAAACGGAGGTGTCGGCGGTAGCGAATGAGGTGGTGCTGGCCTGCACGGTGCGCACGGCGGTGCAACTGGGCAGCGTTGTGGTGGTCGAGCAGGTGGAGATCGGAAGAAGTAGTTAGTTGACGCTTGGCGGTGACGGGCATTCAGGGCCCCTGTGTCAGTTGGGGTTTCTATCCGCCCGAGGTGTGTAAGCCTGGTCTGCCTACAGGTTGTTACTGCGTACCTGGGTCTGTAAAGCTGAGCTTGGTACTCAGCGGCGAGCCTTCTGCTGGGGTTTCTGCGGTGACGGCTCCGATCCGCGTCAGCGATTGCGGTGGAGCCTCAGGGTGCTTGCACTACGCTCGTGCTGGGGCGCATCTGGCGAAGCAACGGCGTCGCAGCCTACAAATCCTCGCCGTTACGCCGTGTCGATCAGCAAGGCGGCGATGAACTTGATGAAGTCCATGGTGAAGTGGAAGCCGATGGCCGCTTCGTGGCCGCGTCGCCAAACAGCAGCGGCAGGTAGCGCCGCCAGCAAACGGTGAGCGGCATCCCCGCGAACGACGGCCCCGGCAGCGCCAGACGACCGTAGCGGCGAGGGCGAACCCCAGCGCCAGCACCGGCAATCCCGCCTCCGTAAAGTCCACCTGGCCACGGCAAACCATCGTGCCTGCCACCAGCGTGGTCAGGAGCCACACAGCGCCAAGCGCTAGACGGCTTGTAACAAACGGTCTGTTGGCCTTGGTGTTTGGCGTGTTCTTACCAAGTAGGATGTCGGCAACCTCCTCAGACGGTTACTGCAGGCGGTGTTCGTATCATACTCCGCCCGGACCAGCCGGTTTACTGGCACTGGCAGTGCGGCAAATGAAGAAAGGGCCATGGCCCCTTACCAATGTGTCCAGTTGCAGCGGCCAATCAGGGCGCTGGGTGTAGGCAGTCATGAGCACTAGCTGGAGATCACCCCGCTCTCTCAACATGGGACTGTTGGAGGAACACAAGAAGCAGCCGCGCTGCAAGCCCTGGAGATCTCCTGAGATCGCCGTTTACGAGGAAGGGTGCCTTCCTCATTTTACGTGTCGCACACAACCGACCACTCGCTGCTTTTTGAATAGCTATATGGAGGATCGCCCATATTTACAAACACACTTAGCCCTATCTTAGCTTTTGCGTGTGACGGTACTTGGCTCTTATGGCGGCGGCGTCTCGTGACAGCCTCTCTCGGTCATTGACGTACTCGTTCCAGAGACGCTCTTCAGCTACGCCGCCTGCCGCCAGGCCCGAACCAGTATACGTATCGTCAAATCGAGTCAGATTCTTGAGTTTCATCGAAACGCCGTTTGCATTGCGGAAACGTAACCTGTCTGGACGGACTGTCTGTATCGGTAGCTCGTTGAGTTCATGGCTCAGCGCAATAACATCGGGGTGAGAAGACATGAGGGATCCCGCCGGGTGTTTGAAGTACAGTTCGAGTAGTAGTATCAGCTCTTCGTCGTTCCATTTGGGATTGCGTGGTGGTGACATTGTTCACTCCGAATTCTATGGTGTTCTCGAATCCTATCAGTCTGAGTCTCCCCACTCGTGCAGTTTGAGACTGTCCCCGTCGACTCCGTACGTCTGTCCGCCACCGGAATCCGGGAAGTGCCAACCCTCGTTGCTTGCCATCCAAGCAGCTCTATCTAACGTAATGAGAATTTCCCGTCCTCAGAGTCAACCCCGGAAAAACGGTTCCGTGCAGACTTGAGTTGCTTATCCAGAAACGTGAATATCTGCTTAACCTCATCATCCGTATAGTCGTAGTTTGCCAGGTTAGAGCAATTGCCAATGAGCCGGATCATTTCTGCTGCCTTGTTGGTGCGATTGACTGCAACGCGGGCGAACCTATCGCGCTTGGATTCTCGAGCTGGTTTCTTAGTGATCATTCACTCTCTCCTAATATGAGTAATATATGAGGCATATATAGCGCGCCAGCACAAGACTAGAGGCACACATATGTCACTAATAATATACCAAGGAATAAATGATAAGACAGTGCAGTGCATGTATCGTCGAATTGTGTTGACTTGAAGAACCATCCGGTTTGTCGGCAGTTCAGCAAATGCAGAAAGGGCCATGGCTTCCTTCCCGTTGTATCTGCTGCTGCGGGAGCGTCATAAGCATATGTATGTAGTCGACGAACATGCCGAATTGCCGCATGGAAGCCCATGACGGCTTTCCGGCGGCTAGCAGCCATGCCTAGGATGTCACCGGGTACATCTTGGAACTGGTAAGGACTATCTAAGTTTGACTGCAGTCAATCACGAGGGTTATATTACGTCCATAATATTACTATCATAATACAACGGTAATAACGGAGGGTGAGGCGTGGCGCGATACGGGCCGGAGCGGAAGGGTGAGACGCGGCGGCGCGTGCTGCGGGAGGCGGGGCGGGCGCTGCGCGAGCAGGGGCCGGTGGCGGCCACCATCCCTGGCATCATGGGCCGGGCTGGCCTCACTCAGGGCGCCTTCTACGCCCATTTCGAGAGCAAGGAGGCGCTGCTCGCCGAAGCCGCCGCTGAGGCGCTGGCCGGCGCCAGCCGCCACCTGCTGGCCAGGGGGGAGGAAGCCCCCCAGGGCGCCGGCCTGGCGGCGGTGGTGGAGCATTACCTCAGCCCGGACCATCGCGATGACCTGAGCGATGGCTGCCCCCTGCCCGCCTTCTCGGGCGACGCGTTGCGCGGCAACGCCGCCGGGCGCAGAGCCTACACGGAGGCGCTGACCGATTTCCTGGCCGGTCTGGCCAAACTGGCGCCGCCGCGCTCCGGCCATACTAAGGACGATGCCGAGCTGGCTCTCGTCTCCACCATGGTGGGCGGCTTGCTTCTCGCCCGCGCCGTGGACGACCCGCGGTTGAGCGACCGCATCCTCGCCGCCGCCCGCAGCCTCTGTCTCAGTACGCTGGCGGTTGACGCCGAATGAGGCCCGCGGCAGCGCCGGCCCACCGCGCCGTCTCGCCAGTGGCGGTGCTGATTATCGTCAGCATCGCCAACCTCGCCATCCAAATGGACGCCATCGGCATGTTCGCCGTCTATCCGGCGTTGCTCAATGTCTTCGCCGGCTTCTCAGAATCCTCGCTTTCCTGGGTGCTCAACGCCTACACCATCGCCGTCGCGGCGGTGCTGGTACCCGCCGGCCGCCTGGCTGACCGCTTCGGCCGCCGGCGCCTGTTTCTGTTAGGCGCCCTGCTCTACGGCCTGGGCGCTGGGCTCTGTGGCGTCGCTCCCACTCCCGCGCTGCTGATCGCCGCCCGCCTGGTGCAGGGCTTGGGCGCGGCGCTGGTCATCCCCACCTCCTTAGCGCTGGTCATGCTCGCCTTTCCGGCCGAGAGGCGGGCGGGCGCAGTTAACCAGTGGGTGGCGGGCGGCGCCATTGGCGGCGCGCTGGCGCCCATCCTGAGCGGACTGCTGGTGGTGACGATCGGCTGGCGCTGGTTCTTCGCCCTGGGGATGTTGCTGGGCGGCCTCGCCTTCCTGCTGGGCAGCAGGCTGCTGCCGGAGAGCGAAGGCGACGTGGTTGAGCCGCTGCCCGACGGCCTTGGCCTGGGGCTGCTGTTTGCCGGGCTGACGCTGCTGGCGCTGGGCGTGGTACGGGCGGAGGGGCTGGCCGTGGCCGGTCTGGGACGGCCGGGCACGGTGGCGGCGGCTCTGCTCTTGCTGGCCGGCTTTGCCCTGCGCTCGTTGCGGGTGCCCAACCCGGCGGTCGACCTGGCGCTGCTGCGCCATCCGGTGCGGGCGCTGGCGAGCCTCGGCATGCTGTTGTTTGGCGTCAGCTTCTCCGCGATGTTCCTCGCCTTCAACCTCTTCCTGACGCGGCAGTGGCACTTCAACAGTCTGGAGGCGGGCCTGGCGATCACCGCCGGCCCGGCGGCATCGATGTTGACCGCTCAGGGGGCACGGCGTCTGGCTGATCGCTACGGTCACCGGGCGCTGATGATCCCCGGCGCGCTGGCCTACGGC
>CAZMKF010000021.1:11285-26083 GCA_964566935.1 uncultured Dehalococcoidales bacterium
TTGGGCTTCCGCCCGTCGCAACGCCCATAGCCCCTGGGCGGTCTGCTGCTGGCGGCGTCCGTGTATGGACCCAGAGACCCGGTTGGCTACTGGCTGGCCGGCCAGCTGATAGGTGGCATGGGTGTGGGGTTGTCGCTCTCGGCGCTTAGCGGGCTGACCGTCTTCGCCCTGGCCAGGGAGCGCTACGCGGTGGGCGCGGGCGTCAGCCAGGCGACGCGGCAGTTCGGCAGCGTGATCGGCGTGGCCCTGCTGGTGGCGGCGCAACAGAGCCTGGAGCCGTCGCTGGCGTACAGCGGTACCTTCGCCGCCATGACTCTATGCGGGGCCGTGCTGGTGCTTTTCGGCCTGGTGGTGAGGCGCCGTACTGGAGCCGGCGCAACCTGAGACCGCAAGCGCCGGTGACCGTCAGAGTCGCTGCGAGTTTCACTGTTATTGTGGCTGGTAGTACCTGGCGCAGGAAGGCCGCCCTCAAGCTGTTGGGTGGCGGCCAGGCGAGGCTGAGCTGGGCGGTGGGAGGATGAGGCGTACCATGCAGGCCACGCCATCGGCCCTTTCAGGCGAGCCCTTGCGGCTGGCCGGTCCCTTCGCTGGCAGGGGTCAGCGTTTCCAGTGGGTCGCCGTGGAGGGAATCGGGCAGCGGCTGCTCCGCTAGCCACAGCCAGGCGACGACGAAGGCGATGAGCATCACCAGCGCGCCGGCCAGGAAGGGGTACGAGGTATCGAGGTCGAAGAGGGCGCCGGCGGAGAGCGGCCCGATCGCCCGTCCCATGCTCATGAAGGAGTTGCTTACCCCCATAGTGGCGCCCTGCCCCAGCCGGGTCAGCCGGGAGGTGAGCGAAGAGACGAGCGGCTGCAGGAAGGAGCTGCTCAGCGCGAAGAAACCGGCGGCGAGCAGCACCGTCAGATCGTCCCTGGCCAGCAGCATCAGGAGGTAGGCCAGCGCGGTCAGCACCAGCGAGACACGCATCACCCTGACCTCGCCCCAGCGGCCGCCGGCCGGGCCGATCAGGCCGCCCTGGGACACCGCCGAGATCAGTCCGATCAGCATCATCACCGTGCCCACCTGTTGCGGACCGTACGAGAAGCGCTGCAAAGCGAAGAGCCCGAACACGCCCTGGAAGGCAGAGAAGCCGAGGCTGGTGAGGAAGGCGATCAGCATCATCAGGCCGAGCTGGCCACTGAGGCTCTGTCGCATCGCGCTCAGGCCGGAGTGGCCGTCACTGGCTGCCCTCTGCCCGTCCGAGCCGCGCGGCAGTGACTCGGGCAGGATCAGTTGCACGGGCACGATGGCGGCGAGAGCAATTGCCGCGCCTACGAAAAACGGCAGCGAGAGCGAGAACTCCGCCAGCCAGCCGCTGATGCCGGGGCCCAACACCATGCCGATGCCCATCGCCGCCCCCATCACGCCCATGCCGCTGCCGCGATCGTGGTGGGAAGTGACGTCGCCGATGTAGGCCATGGCGGTGGGCATCATGGCGGAGGAGAGGGCGCCACCCAGCGTGCGCGCCGCAAACAGCATCCACAGTTCCGTGGAGAGGCCGAAGAGCAGCAGCGAAAGCGCGTTGCCGAGGATGCCGATGATCAGCACCGGCTTGCGGCCGATGCGGTCCGAGAGGCTGCCCCATAGCGGCGCCGCTACCAGCTGCATCACGGAGAAGATCGCCATCAGCAACCCCAGCTCCAGCCCGCCGGCGCCGAAGTTGGTGATGTAGAAGGGCAGGATGGGGATGATCATGGCGAAGCCGAGCATCGCCACCACCATGGTGAAGGCGAGAGTGATCAGCGCTCTGCGGTTTTTGCCTGGCACGGGTTGGGACACGTCAGCCTCCCGCCTTCGTAAGCAAAAAGTTGGCAGCCGCAGTCCGGCTGCCAACCATCATTGGTGAATACCCATATTATAGACAGAGCTGCGCCCGCCACCAAGAACGGCGCGGTTCGGCTGGCCCCACCGGGGCGGTTGGGCGCGTTGCCGTGTAAGAAAGAGCGGCGCCGTTAGCGGCTCTGTGCTTCTCTCACCGGCACCGGGCAGGCGTTGGAGAAGGTGACCATCATCACCACCTGCGCTTGCTCGGCCACGCTGACGAAGGCCTCCTGCAGCGCCGCGAAGATGGCCACATCGTCACCCGAGATGACGGTGCTCATCGAGCCGGGCTGCACCTCCAGCCCGTGCTTGTGGAAGATGTCGAGCACGCCGTCGATCGAGGCCGAGAGCGACTGCTGGCGCAGTGGGTAGAGGCTGACCTGGGCTGCCATGGCGATCATCTGACACCTCCGTGTTGGCAAGTACCCGCCGGCCCGGCGCTGGGCGGGCCATATTAGTAGTTTACCCCGGCGGCGCCCTGCGGTCGGCTGGCCACCGGCCGTGCCACTCGCCCGTCTTTGCCAGGCAACTGGCCTCAGCTCATGTTGTGGGTCTCGGGGTCGGGGCCACTCCGCACGCCGGTATCCAGCGCGTCGATGCGGGCGATCTCCTCGTCTTCCAGCGCGAAGTCGAAGATTTCCATGTTCTCTTTCAGACGCTCGGGACGCACCGTCTTGGGAATGGCGGAGAGCCCATGGTCGATGTGCCAGCGCAGGACGACCTGGGCCGGAGTTTTGCCATACTTCTCCGCCAGCTCTTTCAACACCGGCTCCTCAAGGCAATCCTTGCCTGCGCGCGCCCTGCTAGTGGAGTTACGTATGACCCCACCGATGGGCGACCACGACTGGGTGATGATGCCATTACGCTCATTCGCTTGGCGGACAGCGGTCTGGATGAAATAAGGGTGCAATTCCACCTGATTCACCGCCGGCACGATGCCCGTGGCCTCAATCAGCTGCGCCAGTTGCCCCGGCTCGTGGTTGCAGACGCCGATTGCCCGCACCAGACCGTCGGCCAGCAGCTTCTCCAGAGCCTTATACGCGGTGATGGTGGTTTGGAAGTTCTTGTGGGTGGGCCAGTGCAGCAGGTACAGGTCCACGTACTCCAGACCGAGCTTCTTGCGGCTCAGTTCGAAGGCGCGCAGGGCGAACTCGTGACCGAAGTCGCTAATCCACAGTTTAGTTTGGATGAACAGGTCGCCGCGGTTCACCCCACTACGCGCGATGCCCTCACCGACCTGCTTCTCATTGCGGTAAGCGGCAGCGGTGTCGATCAGGCGGTACCCGTAGGAGAGCGCGGTTTCGACCACGTCGGCCGTCTCTTCGACCGAAGTGCGGAAGACCCCCAACCCGAAGGCAGGCATGGCCACGTCGTTGTTAAGGCGAAGTATAGGGTTCATATTGGCCTCCTGGCGACATAATACCATATCCTTTGATGGCCAATCAGAAAGAGATATCACCCCGTGAAGGCTGGCGCATTCGACTGCCGCTTCGCCCAAGAGGAGGATGTGACCTCTGACTTGGATCTAGACAGTACCTGCGTAAGTGGACTGGAACAGCGGCGAGTGGTGGAAAGGCTCGCACGGGTAGCTTCCTGAACCACGCGTGAAAAGGGGGGCCGTGACTTCGGCTTAATCCGGAACACGGCCTCCTTGGGTGGAGCGGGAGACGGGATTCGAACCCGCGACAGCCTGCTTGGAAGGCAGGAACTCTTCCACTGAGTTACTCCCGCATACGCACAGGATAGCATACAGCTTTTCGGCGTGGGAATGCACGATTGCGGGCGCAGCCGGTCTCGCTCAGCAGACCACGCAGATGCGGCGGCCGGCGTCTTCGTCGTACACCGTCTTGATGGGGAGGCCATAGAGGTCGGAGAGCAACTCGGCGCTCAGCGTCTCGGCCGCCTGGCCCACTCCCAGCAGTCCCTCTCTATTGAGAATGGCCACCTTGCCGTTGAGGATGATGGCGTGGTCGGGGTTGTGGGTGGTCATGATCAGGGCATAGCCCTCCTCGGCCAGCTCGCGGATCATCTGCACGGTACGGTGCTGGTTGCCGTAGTCGAGGTGGGCGGTGGGCCCGTCCATCAGGATCAGCTGCGGCTGCTGGGCGATGACGCGGGCAATCGTCACCTGCTGGCGCTCGCCGCCGGAGATCTCCGTATAGGGCTTATCGCGCAGGTGAGTGATGCGCATCCGCTCCAGGGCCGCGTCGGCGATGGCGTAGTCTTCGGCGCTGGGGGTGGCGAAGGCGTTGATGTAGGGCGTGCGGCCCATCACGGCGAACTCGAGCACGGTATAGGCGTAGGCGGGGGCGTGGATCTGCGGCACGTAGCCGATCAGTCGCGCCACCTCGCGCAGCGGCATCGTGCGCATCGGCCGGCCATCCAGGAGGATCTCGCCGCTGCTGGGCTTGAACAGGTTGGCCAGGCAGTTGAGCAGGGTGGTCTTGCCGGAGCCGTTGGCGCCGAGGATGGAGAGCACCTCGCCGTTGTCCACCCCGAAAGTGACGTCGCGAAAGATGGTGCGCCCCTTGGGGTAGTGGAAACGCAGCCCCTTCACCTCCAGAATCATCGGAGGTTCCTGCTCTGGCGGGTGAGGATGAAGATGAAGAAGGGCGCGCCGATCACGCCGGTAAGGATGCCAAGCCGCAGTTCGGCCGTGGTGAGGGTGCGGCAGAGGATGTCGATTATCAGCATGAAGATGGCGCCCACGATCATGGCGATGGGCAGCATCTTCTGGTTGTCGGCGCCCACCATCATGCGCGCTGTGTGCGGGATCACCAGTCCCACCCAGCCGATGGTGCCGGCGAGACAGACGGCGCCAGCGGTGATCAAGGTGGAGAAGAGGATGAACATGCCGCGGGTGGCGCGCAGGCTGATGCCCAGCGAACGGGCCTCGTTCTCGCCCAGGGAGAGCACGTTGAGCCGGTAGCGCATACCGAGGACGGCTATCATTGGCAGCAGGATGGTGGGCATCACCGGCAGCATGCTTTCGGGCTTGACGTAGGCGAAGGAGCCCATCATCCAGTAGGTGATCTCCGCTAGCTGGGTGTCGGTATCGGCCACGAACTTGAGGATGCTCATGATCGAGGACATGAGGCTGCCGATGACGATGCCGGACAGCACGAGCACGGTGGTCGATTCGTTGCGAATCAGCCGGGGGATGGTGGTGGTGACGGCAACGGCGATCAGACCGCCGGCGAAGGCGCTGATCTGGATGGTGACGCTGCTGCTGTGCAGCAGGATGGCGGTGGCGGCGCCCACGCAGGCGCCGGAGGAGACGCCCAGCAGGTCGGGCGAGACCATCGGGTTCTTGAAGATGCTCTGATAGGTGGCGCCGGCGAGCGACAGCCCGGCGCCGATGATCACCGCCGCCACGGTGCGCGGCAGGCGCAGGTCCATCACTACCGACTCCTGCACGCTGGTCCAGTTCATCTCCAGCGGCAGCAGGCGGCCGATGACGATCTGCACCGTGTCGCCCAGCGGCACGGCGTAGCGGCCGATGGCCAGCGAGCCAAGGAAAGCAAGTATCAGCAGCAAGGTGCTGAGCACGAGCATGAAGTGGAAGCGCGCCTGGCCTGGCGGCGCCAGTTTGGCTTGGGGGACGGCGGCGCCGGTTTGCGCGGCGCCGCTCATCCCCTGGTTAGTGCTTGCCATTGGCTATTGGTTGTGTCAGCTGGCCGGGCGCTCCGCCTTGCCATCGGGGTCGAGGCCGTTCAGCATGTTCTTGGCCTGCTCCTCGGTCATGGTGAAGTTGCCCGTGTTCTTGTAGAACTCCACGATCTCCTTAACCATAGATTCCTCGGTGATGCCGTTGGCAGCCGCCAGCTCGGGCTGGATGCGCAGTAGCGCGTAGTTGATCTGCAGCTGGCTCTCCAGACCGAAACGGTCCCAGTTGAAGGCGCCGTAGGGGTTCGTGTAGACCCGCTTGCCGGTAACTGCCTTCAGATCCTTCCAGCCGTTGGTGGTCTCTATCTTCTGCTTGCCCACGTGCTGGAAGACGCCGGCGCTGATGATCACGTCCGGGTTGAGGGCGAAGACGGCCTCCGGTGTCACCTGGGTGCCGGTGAGCTGCATCTTCTTGGAGGCGTTGATGCCGCCGGCCGATTCGATCCAGTCGCTAACGATGCTGTTTGGCGACATGGTAGTGGTGATCGAGTCGGACTGACCGGCCACGTACAGCACTACCGGCCGCTTGTCTTCGGGGATGTCCTTGGTGATGCTGCGCGCCTTGGCCAGTTTAGTTTCCACTGCCTGGGTCCACTGGGTGAGACGCTTCTGGTAGTCGCCGCCCAGCACCTCGCCCAGGATGGTGTAGGCTTTGGTCATCGACTTGTAGTCGCTGAAGTTGATGTTGATCGCCGGGATGCCAACGTCGCGGATCTGCTTGGCGAAGCCGGAGGCGGCGGTGGTGGGGTGAATGATCACCAGGTCGGGCTTGAGCTTAAGCAGGTCCTCCACGGTGGGGCTGGTGCCGCCCAGGGCAGGGATGTCCAGCACCTTGGGGTAGAGCAGGCGGGTCCATTGATTCATCACCGAGGGGCTGTTGTTGGCCAGACCCACGATCAGGTCGCCGGCGCCGAGCACGAAGAACGAAGAGGTGCCGGCGGGCCAGAGATTGATGATGCGTTTCACCTCTCCCTTGATCGTCACCTGGTCGCCGCTCATGTCGGTGACGGTGACGCTGCGCTCGGAGGCAGCGGTGGCAGCCGCAGTGGCAGCTGGAGCGGCGGTGGCGGCCGCTTTGGTGGCCGCGGTGGTGGCGGCAGCGGTGGCTGCCGGCGCTGCTGCCGTTGTGGCCGCCGCTGCCTGCGTGGCCGGGGCTTTGGTGGCGGTCGCGGTGGCGCCGCCGCAACCGGCGAGCAGCGCGCCCAAGAGCGCCAGGATAAGGACCAAGTTCAGCGATCTTCTCATCTAACGATCACTCCTGATGTTGATTGATCTGCCGCCGGTCTCAGGCCAGCGGGTCCATGCCCACCACGCCCTGGCGTGGCAGGAAGCCGGCCGCCTCTTTGTCGATGGCGAGGAAAAGGCGGGCAAACTCGCGCGCCGCCTCTTTGTGCGGCGTGGCTTTAGGGATGGTGAGCGCGTGTTCGATCGGCGTGGCGGTGACGGTGTTGGCCTCGTCCACGGCAAAGCTCACTTTGGCGTACTGCTCGGCAAGCGCCGGGTCGGAGAGGTCCATCACAGCCGGCAGTTCGGCGAAGTTGCGGCCGGCGCCGATGGCGGCGGAGCGGTAGGTGAAGTCGTACTGTGTCTGTTGCATCACGCCGAAGGGGCCGGGGTTGCGCTCCATGCCGTAGTGACCAGGGTGGTTCATCAGCTTGTCGCTCAGGCCGGGCTCGTGGGCGTCGGCCAGCAGCATCGCCATCACGGCGCGGTAGCCACCCGGGTCGCCGTAGGGACTCATGTGCTTGAAGGTGGCGTCCGGCGCCAGCAGGCGTTCCTGCCAGTTCTCGCTGTTGATGCCCTCGCCGGCTACCACCATCTTGTTGCCGGCCCAAACGCGGTAGCCATCCACGTGCTGTGGCATCAGCATCGAGCCGATGATGGCGGCGTCGGCGGAGATCAAGAGATCGCAAGGCACGCCGGCCAGGCAGTCGCGAATCAGGTCCACCGTGCCGCCGGGGGTCACCACTGCCGGCAGCTCGGGGTGCAGCTCGTTCCAGCGCGTGGCGGTGTCGTTCACCATGCGCATGGCTACGCCGGCGGTGAGCACGTTGAGCCGGTACGGGACCAGCTGTTTGTCGTAGTCGGCGGCCAGTTCCGCCTTCTCGCGCCGGATGTCGGTCACCTTCTGGGCGAGGATGCCGAGGAAGTTACGCAGCATGATGCTCTGCGCCTGCTGGTGCTCCGCGCCCAGGGGCTGGGTCACCATCTCTCCGGTCATGCGCAGCAGGTAGACGTCGAAGTCCTCCTGGCGGGGACCGCCGCGAGGCCCGCCGCGCATGCGCAGGCGGGGCGCTCGGCTCTTCGTCATCTCCGAGAGGCAGGGGATCTCACCCATCATCATCCCCGGTTCGTTGGGCTGCGGCATGTTGTACTCGTCCAGCCGTGGCGCCAGCTGATCCAGCGGCTTGCCCTTCAGCACAACGCAGAAGATGCCGTTGGCCAGGTCGATCGGTGGCATACCGCGCGAACCCGCCGGCCGGAGCACGATCTCCGGCGCCATCGCCTCCAGCAGGGCAAGCAGCGGCTCGTCGGCGATGTTCTTGAATAGGGTGGTGGAACGCAGTTCGGGCAGAAAATCGCGGTAGTTGGACATGTGACTCACCCTCCTTACCTGCTTACTGATCGGTTCAGGGCAAAATGTGAACCTGAGCAGGGAACGGAGGGCGGGCGGGCCGACCGCACCCTGTCAGGCTCAGCGCCATTTCGCTCTGTAGGCATCCCCGCAGGCGTTATGGCGATATTATCATAACCCATGTATGATAGCTCGCGTCAAGTAGTTTACTGAAGTGGTTCTTCCCGGACATGGGAAGCGTGAAATGACCTGCGATCTATGCACGGGGGCGAGCGCTGTTGTCATAGAGAGCTGAGCGCTGGAGATGTAGTGGCGCTCACCAGGGGCAATTCGGCGCTTCCCGGTACGGTGTCTGTCCGGTCTGAACGCGCATCCGCTCCCTTTCCGGAGCTTTGCGATAGTATCAGCGGCGTTCGGACGCATCTGACAGATCCCCCTGACAGGTGTATCATACATAGACTTCCTTTAGTCTACACAGTGTAGCATATAGGTACCGCAATTTGGTTCGGTTTGATCAATCTTTTCGAAAGCAGGACGTTTTGAGAAAGGGAGTGAACGAGCATGACAAGATCTAACGATTTCCGCAACCTGATGAAGCCCGGCCGCATAGGAAAGATGGAGCTGAAGAATAGAATCATCATGCCCGCCATGGGCACGGCCCTGGCGGAACCGGACGGCCGCTATTCTTGGCGCCAGATCGACTATTACACCGAGAGGGCGCGCGGTGGAGCGGGCTTGATCATCACGGAAACCGCCAAGGTTGAGATCGACATCGACGTTCCCCTGGCGTTCCCAATGGCCCATGCCTACTCCGATTTGCAGGTGCAGAGGATGGCGGACCTGGCGTACGCGGTTCACCCGTATGGAGCGAAGATCGCTCTGCAGATGACCGCCGGTTACGGCCGCCAGGGCAGCGCTGCTGATCCCAATAACCCTCCAGGTCGGTATCTTCATGGGGCCAACCCGGGTTGAGGTCGAGGAGATCAAGGCGATAGTGGAGGCAATGGGCAACGCCGCTTTCCGTGCCGTGATGGCCGGCTTTGACGCGGTGGAGATCCACGGCCACACGGGCTATCTGCTGGACCAGTTCATGACGGCCGAGTGGAATCATCGCACCGATGAGTACGGCGGCGACCTGGATGGCAGATTGCGGTTTGCCATCGAGATTGTGCAGGAGATCCGGCGGCGGGTGGGCCCGGACTTCCCGATCCTGTTCCGCCTGGCGGCGGTGCACAACTTCCCCAACGGGCGCACGGTGGAAGAATCCGCTGAAATCGCGCGCAAGCTCGAAGCCGCCGGCATTGATGCCATCCACCTGGATGCCGGTAGTTACGAGTCCATGGATTGGATCTTCCCCCCCACTTATCTGGGCGACGCGCCGCTCCTTGATGAGATCGCGTACGTGAAAGAGCGCGTCGGCATTCCCGTGATCGGCGTCGGTAATATGACACCTGAAATCGCCGAGGAGACCATAGGGGCTGGCAAGGCCGACTTCATTGCTATTGGGCGGGGATTGCTCGCCGACCCCGAGTTGCCTGACAAACTGCGTTTGGGCAAGCGTGATGAAATCCGTCCCTGCATTCGCTGCAACGAGTACTGTATTGGGCGCGTGTTCGCACTGCGCACGATGTCTTGCGCTGTCAATCCCCAGGCTGGCAACGAGCGCTTCTATCCCTCCGTCCCCGCCAGGACCAGCAAACGCGTACTGGTGATCGGCGGCGGCCCGGGCGGCTTGGAAGCCGCGAGGGTGGCGGCGGAACGGGGACACCAGGTGACCCTCGTGGAGAAAGAACCCGTTCTGGGTGGCATTCTCACAGCCGCGGCAACACCACCGTTCAAGAAATGCTTGCGCAGCATGGTTGACTGGTGGGACGCTCAGTTGAAGCACCTGGGCGTGGACGTACGCACCGGTGTCACCGCTACCGCTCAGCTGGCGGAGATCGCCGATGCCGACGCGGTGATCGTCGCTACCGGTGGGAAGCCCATCCTGCCGGATATCCCCGGCATAGATGGGGAGAACGTGGTCGAGGTTATTGACGCCCATCTGAAGCGCAAGCCGGTAGGGCAGAACGTGGTGGTTGCGGGCGGCGGCCTGTCAGGTTGCGATGCAGCGCTTGAGTTGGCCATGCAGGGCAAATCAGTAACCATCGTTGAGATGCTCGATGGCCTGGCCAACGACATGATTGTAATCAGCCGGATCAGCCTACTCTCGAAGCTCGCCGAGTACAACGTCAAAACTCTCACCGGCCATCGGGTGAAGCAGTTCCTGCCCGACGGCCTGCTTGCGGTGATGGAGGACGGCAAGGAGGTCAAGGTAACCGCGGATACCTCAGTGGTGGCCTTCGGCATGCGTTCGGACCTACAGCTCGCCAGGGAGATCGAAGCGGTTCACGATCACGTCTACGCCATTGGCGACTGCCAGCATCCCGCCAAGGTTGGCGATGCCATACACGCTGGTTTCCAGGCGGCATATCTCCAGTAGCGCAGGCATCTAGTAAGGAGCCAGTAGATTACTGAGGAGTTGCCCGGTTGAAGACGCAGCCCGCCTGGGCCGAAAGGCTCAGGCGGGCTGTAAATCATGTAAGAGCGCCTCATCGCTGGGGGCTGTTGCTATCGGTACCGACTTACCACATGCGAGGCAGGGTGTCCACGGCGCCACCGCCGCTCCAGCCGAAATCGTGACCTTCAGGCAGGTCAAGCACGCGCTGCGCGTATGCCTCGATCTCGACCCGGTTGAAATCGGCCTGGGGGTGCCGGCGCGCCACTGCCTCGCTCAGCCATGCTTCGTAGTCCTCGGGCGCCGTCTCCATCAGCGCCACGATGCCCAGGCTGGAGCAGGCCAGGTAAGCGGCGAAGGCTTTGGCCGCCGCCGGGTCCGCCTCCAGCCAGTCGATCACCTTTGCCGCCGGCTGCTTGGCGCGTGGATCGGCCAGCAGTACGGCGATGCCCGCCTCGGCCTCGGCAACCGCGGGCCAGAGTGGCTGGCCGTTCAGCTGGCGCAGGAAGGTTTGCGCCGAGTAGCCGTGGCCGCGCTGCCAGAGTTGGCGGCGTTCTGCTCCCAGCCACAGGGTGGCGCCGCCCAGCATCAGTCCGTGGTGGCGGATCATGCTGTAGTCGCCCTCGGGCGGAGCGGGCACGTAGAGCTGCATCACGTCGTTGGCCACGCCCACCCAGGGGCGCTCGCCGGAGGCGCACAGCTCGTCCATGGCATCCGCGTCCCAGGCTGGCGCCTGCATCCAGGTTCGCCAGGCGGCCAGGATCACCCCCCAATCCTCCACGATCTCGATCACCACCGAGCCGTCGTCCACACGCAGCGGCCAGGCCGGGACGATGATGCCGCCCACCGCCGTTTCTGGCGCCACCAGTCGCACCGTCACCGGCAGCGGTCGGGGAATATCGGCCACCTCAGCCAGCGCGCGCAGCGCATGCGGCATCGCCTCCGCCCCCGCCCGTACGCCGGCCTCCTCCGAAACAAGTCCCGCCGTGCCCAGTCGCTCGTATTGTTCTCTCAGTCCGCCACTCATGTCTCGTGCCTCCCTGCGAAATGGACTTGCGGCGCCTCGGTAGGCGCGCCAGGTTCGCCGCCTACAGCATAGCCGTTTCCGCCGGCGTGCGTGACCGTTGTTCTTGAGAGCATCATGGTGTTCGCGCGGCTGGAGTCCGTTGCTATTACGTTAATAAAGATATACTATTAGGCCCATCCAGCGTGCCCCCATCCTGGCGTAATGAGGGACTAATATGTATTTGCCGCCCGGCGCTATGATGCGTGGTGCGGGGCGGGGCTGCGCACGGTGGAGGCGGGGTTGGCCGAGCGCCCGCAGCGCCGCAGTTGAGTGGTTGCCCGGTCGAGCTCTATGATGCGTTCGTCTTCTAGTGTGCAGGCTTCGCAGGTTGGGAGGCTAAGGATGCGGTTGGGCAGGGCGTTATCCACGATTGGTTCCTTTCTTCCGGGAGCGCGTTGCTGGCTGTT
Source organism: uncultured Dehalococcoidales bacterium (assembly GCA_964566935.1). Taxonomy (GTDB): domain Bacteria; phylum Chloroflexota; class UBA6077; order FW602-bin22; family JAMCYS01; genus CAZMKF01. The sequence continues at coordinate 23,358 of CAZMKF010000021.1, forward strand.
GATTCTGGTTTTGCCGGTACTGATGGTGGCCGCGCCGAGCAGAGGCACGGCTGCCTCTCCACCTCCGCTCGACGGCTTCGTCGTCTGGGACCTGGAGACGGGAACCAAGACCACTGTTACGTCACTCGCTGGCGATGTCACAGTGGCGTCAACAACTGACCTGCAACCGGCGGCGATTATCGGCGCCGACGACCGCTGGCAGGTCACCCCTACCAGGCATGTTCCAGCCGGGAGAATAGCGGAGCTGACACTCGAAGATGGATCGGACGTTGTTAGCCGCTGCACCGGCACTTTCATTGGACCAGATGTTCTAATTACGTCGGCAGACTGCTTCCCCAGGCTCACGGGAACTTACATATTCCGTCTCCAGATCGTCCCAGGGGCCGACGGCGACCTTGCGCCGTACGGGGTTGGTCATGCCAGGCATCTGTTTTATCCGACGGAGTGGGAATACGGTCGAGACCCGCGTGCAAACTGGGCGATTGTGACCATAGATCATGTATCTCCGATATATAGGACGTTTGGCGATCCATGGCTTACGCTGGGTGTCTTAACTGACAGTACCCTGGCGGCTGCGGATTTTACTGTGGAAATTGCGGGTTACCCACTGAGCAAGCCTGCCCACACACAGTGGGAAGGGAGCACGCAAGCCTTTGCCAGCGTGGAGCCATCATTCCTCGGCTACGTCATAGATACGGATGCCGGGATGAACGGCGCCGCAGTCAGGCGGGCCTCGGATCACCTGATCGTTGGTGTTAACAGTGCGGACCTACCCGCTGGGGCCGCGCCAGACTATAACCGAGGCGTGCGGGTAACGCAGGAGATGGTGAGCTGGATCGCCAACGTTTGCAGCTATGCCGGGTGCAGCTTCTACGCGCATCTCGAGCCAGGGGTGGCCAAGCACCAAACGTTCCTGCCGTTAGTTGTCAGGATTCTTTACGGGCCCTGAGGCGCTGTCGTTTCGGAGTTCAATTCGCAATTGTGAGGGCTAGACATGTGGTTCGAAGTCAGGTGGCCCATGTTCCGCTTGGCGCCAGCTAAACGTCGGCTTGCTCTACTGATCTGCGCTTTGCTTTCAGTTTTGGCGGTGTGGAGTGCGAGTGTTGTCGTGGCTGCGCCACCAGCTCCCGATGGCATGGTCACGAAAGAGCTGAGAACTGACCTTGATCAAGTGCTGCCGCAATCCGATTCGCAACCGGCAGTGGCAACTACTGGAGGCCTTCAGCCAGAGGAAATCATAGGTCCTGACGATCGCTGGCGTGTCTCGCCTACCACTGAACTTCCGGCTCGGGCCATTGCTATGATAACTACTTACAACAGCAACTTCAATGAGAACTATAGCTGTACGGGGACGTATATTGGACCTGACGTGGTGTTGACCTCGGCTGATTGCCTTCGCCATTCGCCCGATGTCGTTGCCATTAGAGTGGCGCCTGGCTTCGATCGTGGGGAAGTATTCGGACATGCCTGGGCGAAGCGGTATTACTATCCGCGCGACTGGAGTACTCAGCTGGGTACAAACTGGGGTATGCTCATAATGTATTCAAAGGAACTTGGTGAACAAGTTGGCTGGTTAAGGGTGGCAGCATTCACCGACTCCACGCTGCGAAGCCCATATTTCATGCCGGAAATAGCCGGGTACAGTGGCGGCACGTTGATGGAGGCAAACACGCCTTCTTTTTACGGTGTTGGTCCAAAGACGCTCGATTACCTGATTGACACTGATCAACAGCATACTCCGCGTGGCGGGGCGGTGCGACGAGCCAGCGACGATACAGTGGTTGGGGTGGATAACCGCAACCTGACCATGACTCATAATCGAGGCTCCAGGATTACCCCTGATATCGTGGTGACGATGGAGAACATCTGCCTCCATCTCGGCTGCTCGTTTGACTACGATATTGACCCCTCTTTGTTCACCCAGAGAACGTATCTGCCATTGACGGTGATGAACTAGTTCAGCCTGCCTGCAGATCATGCGGCTAACCTGGTTTGGAGTGGGCCGGCCGTCGCCAGGGCAAACAACCAGTTGATCAGCCGTTGCCGTGGCGGCCTTTGTTTGAGTCGGGGTATTCGAAAGCATGACCAGACCGTTTGTTGACGAGGATGCAGTTGCCGCCCGGCGCTACGACGCGTGGTACGAGGCGGGGCGGGGATTGCGCATGGCTGAGGCGGAGCATGCGCTGCTGGCCGAGCTGCTGGCGCGCTTCCCCGATGGGCAGTCAGTATTGGAGGTCGGCTGCGGCACGGGGCACTTCAGCCGCTGGTTCGCCGGGCAGGGGCTCAGGGTGGCCGGTTTGGATCCTTCCGAGGGTATGCTGGCGGTGGCGCGCGAGCGGGGCGGCGGCCCACCGCTCTACTTGCGCGGCGCATCCGAGGCTCTACCCTTCGCCGCAGGCGCTTTCGACCCGGTGGCGATGGTCACCAGCCTGGAGTTCATGGCCGATCAGGGGCAGGCGCTAAGGGAGGCGCGGCGGGTGGCGCGTCAGGGCATGGTTTCGGTTGTGCTCAATCTGGCTAGCCCGCTAGGCCTGCGCCGCAAGCTGGTGGCCAGCTTTCGCCCCTCCCCCTACACCAAGGCCCGCTTCCATACCACCGGCACGCTGACGCGGTTGTTGCGCCGGCAGCTCGGCCCGAGCGCCCGCGTCGTCGCCCTGCGCACCGCTGTCTGGCCGGGCTGGGCGTCACCGCCCATACAACGCCTCCACTTCGGCGCCGTGATCGGC
>CAZMKF010000021.1:26093-32975 GCA_964566935.1 uncultured Dehalococcoidales bacterium
AACAACTGCCGCGCGCTCGTGCCGGGCGATCGGCAGTTCTCCGACGAGCAGATTCGCCGGCTGGCCCGGCGCGGCGCCGTGATCGGCGTGGCGGTACGCTGGGAGTGAATCCGCAGTAGCGGCCTCCCCGGAACAACTCCGGAGGCTCTCATGTTTCTGTAGAGGGACTTCTGACGCAGAGGGACGCAGCGACGAACGTGGCGCCACAATCAGCGTGCGACAGGAACAAGAGGAGATTCGCGCTGGCACTCTCACGGCATATGTCAGTGGGGAGCTCGTGCCGGATACCGATAAGCAGACCACATCCCCTGTAAACAAGAAAAGCCCCCAGTGATTGGGGGCCTGTGGGGTGGGCGAGGAGGGGCTCGAACCCCCGACCTCACGGATGTGAACCGTGCGCTCTGACCGGCTGAGCTACTCGCCCGTAGACGCTGATTATAGCAGAGCGGCGGCGCGTGGACAATTGCCACCCACGTATCGCCTTTCCCGCCCGGTGGAGACTGTCTGACAAACCAGTCGCCGTTCTGCGTTTCATCATGCAGGTCCTGCCATTCCAGCGGGCACCTGGCTTACTGAACTGGTATAGTTCTAGTCTGAGGTTACTTAATCTCTACTTGGGGTTAATCGGATTGGAGCAGTAACCCTCAGCTTGTCGGTCGAAAGGTGTGGCCGTTGGCGCCGGTAAATGTGACCTGTGCTGACTTGGGCAAGGCATCAACTGGCAGCGCTCAGCCAACGTGGGACCTCGCGGTGATCGGCTATGGCGCCGCGACCATGCTGATACGATTATGGCGCGACTCCTTGATGGCCGCTGCTGTCAAGGTCAGCGAATAAACTGGGAGGAAGCTATGAGACGTACCAGGTTTGCGATCAGTCTGCTCGTAGTTGCTCTGCTGTTGATGGCAGTGCCCTGGCAGGCGGGCGCACAGTCGCTACGCTACTATCCGGAGACCGGTTTCACGGTGACGAACAGTTCGCAACACCGATTCCTGTCTGAGTTCGACCGTCTGGGTGGGGTTAATGCGTTCGGTTATCCGATCAGCAATCCGTTTGAGAGCGAAGGGTTTGTCTACCAGGCGTTCCAGCGGGCAGTGCTGCAGTGGCGCCCCGAGGTGGGGCAGGCCTACCTTGCTAACACCATGGATTGGTTGTCTGACTACGGTCGTGATTCCTACCTGTGGTCGCTGGGCATCCCGCTACCGGCCCAAGACTCCGGTGGCAGCTGGCAGCGGGTGGTAGCAGAACGCGAGTCCTGGTTGATAGAGCCGGCGATTGCCGCCGCCTATCGTGCTGGTGGTGGTTACAATCGTTACGGACTGCCTGCCTCGTTGCCGGAACAATCCGGACCGTACGTTGTGCAACGGTTCCAGCGCTACGCCTTCCAGCTTTGGGTGGAGGACGTGCCCGGTATGCCTGCCAGGGGCAGTGTGGTCGGCACCCTGGCCGGCGCGTTGGTAGCTGAGGCGGGCATCATACCTGCCTGGGCGCTGGTGCCTGGGGAGCCTGGCTCCACCACGCCGCCCCCGCCCAGTTACCAGTGGAGCTATCGGGGTAGCGGCTCTCAGGAGTTACGCAACATCGCCACCCCCGGCTACTGGTCAGTGGTCCACCTCACCCACTGGGGTCACTCCAGATTCGCGGTGGAGGTCCATGCCGGTACCGATCGGCAGTATCTGGTAAACGAGTTCGGCAGCTACTCGGGTAGCCGTCCCTGGGTTGGTGACGATCCTGTCACATTCCATATCGAGGCGGACGGAGAGTGGACGCTGCGTTTCGAGGCGATTGAGCCAGGTGGCCAGCCGGCGTTCGCAGGCAGGGGTGATTCCGTCAGCAAGATGTTCGATCCGCCGTCAACGGAGTTCTGGCAATTCCGCCACGATGGCGAATCCAACTTCATTGTTATCGCCCACTGCTACGGTGAGGATTGGAATCTGGTCGAGAACAGTATCGGCTGGATGAGTACTACCGACGTAGTCGGTTTGGCCGAAGGGCCGTGCTTCTGGGAAGTGATAGCGGATGGCAACTGGAGCCTGACGCCACTGTAACCAGCACAAGGTCAGTCAAGAACGGGCCAGCCTCGAGTTCACTGGAGGTTGGCCCGCATTCTTTAGGGAGTAACGCCGGTAGGGCGGGGCCCCCTCTAGCGCTTCCTCAGTCTGGGGTCGAGGGCGTCGCGCAGGCCGTCGCCCATCAGGTTGAAGGCCAACACGGTGGCGAAGATGGCCAGGCCGGGGAAGGTAGCCAGGTTGGGGTTGGCGAAGATGTAGTCGCGCCCCTCGCCCAGCATGGCTCCCCACTCAGGGGTGGGCGGTTGCACGCCCAGGCCGAGGAAGCCGAGGCCGGCCGCCACCAGGATGGCGGAACCAAGCGAGAGGGTGGCCTGCACGATCACCGGCGCCAGCGAGTTCCTCAACACGTGCATGAAGATGATGCGGCGGTCCCGCGCGCCGAGGCAACGGGCCGCCTCCACGTAAGCCATGCTGCGAATGCTCAGCGTGGAGGCGCGGGTCAGCCTGATGAACGAGGGCATGGAGCTGATGCCGACCGAGATGACGACGTTGGTGATGCCGACGCCCAGGGTGGCCACCAGGGAGAGGGCCAGCAGGATGCCCGGGAAAGACAGCAGGATGTCGACGAAGCGCTGCACTACCAGGTCTATCTTGCCACCGAAGTAACCGGAAATGGCGCCCAGCGGCACGCCGATGCCGATACCGATGATCACCGCGCCGAAGCCGATACTGAGTGAGTAGCGGGCGCCATACAGGATGCGGGTGAGGATGTCACGCCCCAGGTAGTCGGTGCCGAGCGGGTTGCTAAGCGAGGGGTCTTTCAGGGCCTGCGAGAGCTGCTGTTGCAGCGGGTCGTACGGCGAGACGAACTGCACCAGGGTGGAAGAGATGGCGATGATGGAGAGAACGGTCAGCCCAAACAACGCCGCCCGATGGCGACGGAAGCGGTCCCAGGTTTCGCTCAGCAAGCTCTCCGGCTTTGCTTCGTTGTGCAGGGCGTCCTGCGTCACAGTCTTCTGCTCAGTCATAGCGAATCCTCGGGTCTATGTAGGCGTAGAGCAGGTCCACCGCTATGTTAACGAAGATGAACAGGGTGGAGAAGGTGAGCACGATGCCCTGCACCAGCGGGTAATCGCGCGAGAAGATCGACTCCACCATCAGCCTGCCGATGCCCGGCCAACCGAATACAGTCTCGGTCAGTACCGCGCCGCCCAGCAGGGTGCCGAACTGCAGACCCACCACAGTGACCACCGGCAGCAGGGCGTTGCGCAGGGCGTGCATGTACACCACTTTGCGCTCGGCCAGGCCCTTGGAGCGGGCGGTTTGCACATAGTCCTGCCGCAGTACCTCCAGCATGCTGGAGCGGGTCATCCTGGTGCTCAGGCCCATGCCGAAGAGCGCCAGGGTAACAGCCGGCAGGATGCGCGAGCTGGGCTCGTCTGCGCCGGCTGCCGGCAGCCAGTTGAGGTTGATCGAGAAAATGACGATGAACATGAGGCCCAGCCAGTAGACCGGCATTGAGACGCCGAAGAGGCTGATGGCGGAGGACAGGTAGTCCACCCAGGTGTTCTGGTGGGTGGCGGCCAGCACGCCCACGGTGACGCCGACCATGGTGGCGATGGTGATGGCGATCAGCGCCAGCTCGAAGGTGTAGGGCAGGCGGGCCATGACCTCTTCCAGTACCGGCTGCGAGGTGCGTGCCGATTGGCCCAGGTCGAGCCGCAGCAGGTTGCCCATGAAAGCCAGGTACTGTTCCAGCACGGGCTTGTTGAGGCCGAGGCTCTCGCGTATCTGGGCAACGTCCTCTTCGGTGGCGATGGGACCGGCGATGGTGCGTGCCGGGTCGCCGGGCAGCAGGCGGACCATGAGGAAAACGATGGTGGCCACGCCGAACAGGGTCGGAATGGCAGCCAATAAACGACGCGCGATGTATTGCAGCATGTTGAGCCTGGTTCTGACGGGCGGATGCGGCAGATCACCTCATCTGCCGCACCGCGGTCCGTTTCGTTAACCGAGAAACGTAATCGTGTGTCTGGCGGCGACGCCGGTTCTTGCGTTGGCCGGCGCCGCTGGGTGGAGCCTAGGCGGGCTCCACATCGAGAATCGCGAACTTCTCGTTGGGCAGGGACTTGACGTTCTTAACCTTGGTGGTCGAGATGATGGGGAACTTCTGCACCCACAGGAAGATCCAGGGCGCCTCCTCCATGATGATCTTGTTCACTTGGGCGTACTGCTCGAGGCGGACGTTCTGGTCGGTGCCCGCGTTGGCCTTGGCGATCAGATCTTCAACCGTAGGGTTGGTGTAGAGGGCGCTCGCCAGACCGGCCGGCGGCCAGGCGCCCTTGCGGAACTGCTCCATCTGCTGGGCGATGTCCATGTAGCTGGGCGCCCAACCTAGCACCACCATGTCGGCCGTGGTCTTCTCAGGTGGCACGTTGACGGTGGCCTGGTAGGTTGGCCAGTCCATGGTCTGCGTCTCCACGTTCAAGCCAACGTCGCGCAGGTTGTTGGCGATGGCTTGCGAGAAGGGGCCGTCCTGCACGTAGCGGCCGGTGGGATGGAGCAGCTTGAGCGCCGCCCCAGCGAAGCCCGACTCCTGCAGCAGGGCCTTGGCCTTGGCAGGATCGTACGGGTAGGCGCCTACCTTGCTGTAGCCGAACAGCACCGGTGAGCAGGGGGCGTCCATGGGCTCGGCCGCGCCGAAGAGGATGCTCTTGATAATGCCCTCTTTATCCACGGCGTAGTTCACGGCCTGGCGGAACTTGACGTTGGCGGTTGGCCCCTGGCGCGCGGAGTACATGCTGACGTAGATGGTGCGGTTGGAGGTGGCCAGCAGCGTGGTGAGAGATTTGTTCTGCTGCAGCTTGGGAATGTCGGCCGGCGGCGGCAGGACGATGACGTCGGCCTGGTTGGCCAGCACCAGACTCTCGCGAGTGGCTGCCTCGGGGACGATCTTGTACTGCTGGGTCTGATAGTAAGGCTTCTTGCCCCAGTAGTTTTCGTTGCGCTCCAGCACCAGCTCGGCGCCCTTGGTGCGGCTCTTGTACTTGTAGGGGCCGGTGCCTATCGGCTCGTCGTTGTAGCTCTTGGGGAAGTTCTTGGCCACGTTAGGCGAGACGATGTGGTAGGCAGTGGACGACAAGGCTGAAATGAAGGGGGCAAAGGGATTCTTGAGATCGAACTTGACGGTGTTGGCATCGGTTGCCGTCACTTTGTCAACCACGCTCATCACGCCACGCAGTGGCATCTTCATGTCCTTGAGGATGCGGTCCCAGCTCAGCTTGACTGCCTCGGCGTTGAAATCAGCGCCGTCGTGGAACTTGACGCCCTGGCGCAGCTTGAAAGTGTAGGAGAGGCCGTCGGACGACGGTTCCCATGATTCCGCCAGGTTGGGGTGGATCTTGGAGTCCTCTCCCAAACGGACCAGAGGCTCGCAAATGTAGTCGACGATGTTCTGCACGGTGGTGGTGGTCTGACCCACCGGGTCGAGGCTGTCCGGGTCGACGCCGATAGCGATGCGCAAGGCGGCGGTGCCGGTCTGGCCAGCAGGAGCCTGGGTGGCAGCCGCCTTGGTGGCGGCGCCAGCGGCTGGGCTGCCCGCTGGGGCGGCGGCCTTGGTGGCGGCGGCGGTGCCGGCTGCTTTGGTGGCAGCGGGCGTGCTGGGTTGTGAGCAGGCGGCAAGCAGCGCTGTGCCGCTGACGCCGATGGCGACCTTCAAGAAGTCGCGGCGTCCAAGCTGATGGACTTTCTTCTCGTCCATACGTGTCATACCTTCCTTCGGCAACTTATTCTGTGGGATCAACCGGTTCGCGCCCAGCGGCAGTGATGGGGATAACGAAGAATCAGCCACCGCTCAACCTCACTGTAGACGGTTACTGAAGCGAAAATGCTATCATAGGAGGTATGGAGTGTCAAGTTTGCAGATGCTGTTCCAGTCGCGACGAATCGTGTTGCCAGCACTGTTGCTGCTTAAACGGCTGGTCGGGACCGGCCCGTAGGTGAGCGGCGGTTTCCTCTCTCGCTTCGAGAAAGGCCTGCAGAACGTGGTGGAGAAGCCGTTCATCGGTGAGCCGCCGTTCGATGGCGCCGAGCTGCGGCGGCGGCTTCTGGCCTCGGCGAGAGACAGCGGCAATCCCTACCTGCCGGACCGCTGGTACGTGCGGCTGCCCGCCGCACTGAAGAAGCGCGATGGCGAGGTGCGTGTCTACGCCGAGCAGGTCTGGCGCGACTTGCTGGTTGAGCTGCTGGGCAACGGCGCCGGCGAGCTGAAGACGCCGCCCATCACCGTCAGCTACGACGAGAGTCTGGGCAAAGGCCAGATGATGGTGGGTTACGAGTACAGCACGGCCGACACGCTGGTGGCGGCGCCACGCCGCCCTGGCGCGGCGCAGGCAGGGTCCAAATCGACGCCGGCAGTATTCTATCCGCCCGCTGCTGCCAGAAAACGCAACCCCTTAGTCTCGTTCTTGCGCTTCATCGCCATCGCCTCTTTCAGTTTGGCGCTGGTGGCGGTGTTGGCGCTGCTGGTGGTGGAGTTGGCGCGGGGCAGTGTAAGCCTGCCGTCGGCGCCCGCGGCGGGTGGGCTGCCCGGCATTGCGCTTCCCGAGGTGAGGCTGCCACAGCTCAGCCCGGGAGACCTGCTGCGCAGCAATGCCACTGTGTATGTGGCGCGCGAGGATCTGCATGTGCGCAGCGAGCCAAGCAGCAGCGCCGAACTGCTGGGCAAAATGGAGGCTGGCGCCCGCATCACGGCGATGAAGGAGCAGATCGTGGCCGGCGAGACGGTTGAGGGCGAGAGCCGCTGGCTCGATATCGCCACCAACGGCGAGCGCCTCTCCGGCCATCATCGCTACGTCTGGCTGGGCGGGCTGGA
>CAZMKF010000022.1:0-5892 GCA_964566935.1 uncultured Dehalococcoidales bacterium
GGCAGCACGCCACCCACATCTGCAATGGCGTCGAGCTCACCGGCCTGGAGGGCGGCCACGCGGGTGTTGGCGTCACCGATGAATCGGTAGGTAACGCGCTTGATCTGCCCCTGTTTACCCCAGTAAGCCTCGTTCGCCTCCAGCGTGGCGCTCTCGCCTTTGCGCCAGTCGACCAGGCGGAACGGCCCGGTGCCTACCGGCTGGGCCAGGTTGCCTTCAGCGTCGATCGTGCGGGGACTGAACATGGCGCTGAAGAAAGTGTTGATCATCGCCGGCAGGGCAGGCGCCGGTGAGTTCAGGTTGAAGCGCACGGTGCCGGCGTCGACGGCTTCCACACTCTTGAGGTCGCCAAAGGCCACGGCCGCGTCAATGTCACTGTGCTTGCGCAAGCGCTCGATGTTGGTCACTGCGCTGGCGGCGTCGAAAGGAGCGCCATCCTGGTAGCGCACGCCAGAGCGCAACTTGAAGCTCCAGCTGAGGCCGTCAGCTGCGGGGGCCCAGCTCTCGGCCAGCAACGGTTGAGGACTCAAGTCGTCGCCCAGGTAGGTTAGTGACTCCCAGTTGTTGAGGCTCCAATGCAGGTAAGACCTGTTAGCGCTACCATAAACCAGCTCGCGGCCGGTGCCGATCACCAATTGCTGTTCTTTGGACAGGGTAGTGGCCGTTGCCTTACTGATTGGGGAAGCGGCGCTGGCTGTGGCTGCTACCGGTGTGGTGGCGGCAGGCTTAGTGGCTGCCGGCGCAGTAGCTGCAGAAGTAGCAACAGGTGTGGCCGGAGCAGCAGGCTGCGTGCAGGCCAGCAAGGAAGGTGTGGCTGCGCCACCTATGATTAGACCGACGAGGAACTTTCTGCGACTGACAGTGTTCATGACACCTCCTTTGCTATCGGCTGGTATAGTCGCGGTTGCAACTAAGTTGCAACCGCGACGCAAAATGAAACCTCAGTTCAGGCAGTTTTGGCAGAGGCCGGTCAAAGGATGGCTGGCAATATCGAGCTCAAAACCGTGCCGCTCCTTGACTTCCCGCTGCAGCGTCGCGGCGATGCCCGCCTCAACCTCGGTCAGCTCGCCGCAGCGCGGACAGAGCAGATGAGCGTGGCGCCCGCGCGCCGCCAACTCGAACTGGGAGCGATCCTCCTCGCAGAAGATCTGCCGCACCAGACCAAGCGTTACGAACAGTTCCATGCCACGGTAGACGGTGGTCTTGTTCATGCGCAGACGCGGGTAGTGGCTGACGACGAAGTCGAGCACGTGACTGACGCAGATGTGTCCGTCGGCATGCGCCAGCGCGTCCGCCAGGGCCAGCCGCTGCGCCGTGGCTACGTAGCCGTGCTCACGCAGGGTGGCGGCAAACTGGCTGCGCAGCTCGCCGTGGCCAACAGGCGGTTCCAGATTGAGGTCGGTTTGCGGGGCCTTACACATGGGAGATCTCCTCTGCAACTGCGTTGCAAGTGGCCGAAATATACAGCTCGCGCCTATCCGCGTCAACTTGTCGATTCTGGGGCAGCACTCCAGCGAACTTGCTGCTGGCCCTCATTTCGGCACTCGCACCTTAAAGGAGGATTCGCAATAACGAGGGTTTCGCTTTCACTCCTGATGCCCAAGACAGCCAATTGTCCAGTATTGTAGAACTGCCAACCGGCCGAGTCTACGCCTTCGGGATACGACTTTCGAACGTCCTTGTCACCTGGTTCTGATGTATATTGCTGGCTGCATACCTGGTAGAAAGCAGAGGAGCTCTCATCCCTTGTCACCATCCTCCACCTGGCGCGGGCGGCCGCTGCGCGCTGAGATCGACCTAGACGCGCTGCGTGCCAACGTGGCCAGCATCAGACAACGGTTGGCGCCGGGCACGCAGATCGCCGCCGTGGTCAAGGCCAACGCTTACGGCCACGGCGCGGTGCAGTGCGCGCGAGCTGCGCTGGAGGGCGGCGCCAGCTACCTGGCAGTCAACCTCGCCGACGAGGGGGTAGAACTGCGCCGCGCCGGCCTCACCTGTCCCATCCTGACCTTGGGCTTCGTCGCCCCCTGGGAGGCGGCCAAGGCGGCCGAGGCACGGCTCACCGTCACCGTCAACACTCGCCAACTGGCGCTGGCGCTCTCGGCCGCCGCACGCGAACGCGGCCTGACTTTGCCAGTTCACGTCAAGATCGACACCGGCCTCAGCCGCTACGGTCTCCTGCCCGGCGAGGCCCCCGCCTTCATCGCCGAGCTGGCACGCCTGCCCCACCTGCGCTGGCAGGGTCTCTGGACCCACTTCGCCAATGCCGACGCCACCGACAAGGCGCACGCGCTGCGCCAGCTGGAGCGCTTCGAGACTGTCTGCCGTGAGCTCGCCGCTCAAGGCCTGCGGCCGGAGCTGCGCCACACCGGGGCGAGCGCCGGCATGATCGAACTGGCCGGCTCCCACTTCGAACTGGTGCGCCCCGGCATCGCTATCTACGGTCTTTACCCCTCGCCCGAGGTGGACCACAGCTGGCAGCTGCTCCCCGTGATGTCGCTGAAGAGCGTGGTGGCTCGCCTGCGCGAGTTGCCCGCCGGCGAGAGCGTGGGCTACGGCTGCACCCACACCCTCTCCTGTGCCAGCCGCTTGGCCCTGATACCGGCCGGTTACGGCGACGGCCTGCGCCGCTCGCTGGCCAACGGCGGCCAGGTGCTGATCCGCGGCCGACGCGCGCCGGTGGTGGGCCGCGTCTCGATGGACCAGTTCACGGTCGATGTCACCTCGCTGCCTCAGGTGGAGGAGGGTGACGAGGTGGTACTGCTGGGCCGCCAGGGGCAGGATGAGATCACCGCCGAGGAGATCGGCGGCTGGTTCGATACGCTCAATTACGAGGTGGTCACCGGCATCAGCCACCGCGTGCCGCGCCTCTACTTCCAGCGGGGCGAGCTGGTGGCCGCCGAGGACATGAACGGGCCCCAGTAGCCTCCCTCCGAGTCACGTCCGACCGCCCCAGGCAGAAGGCGAAACGGATTGCGGGGTGACGCGCGGAGCCTTGAGGCGCGTGGCGATGGAGGCGAAGATCTAGAGCCCCGGTTACCGCTCAATCGGCCAGCCATGGCGCCGCTGCATTAGGAGAACACAGTCTGCATGTTATAGCCGAACGTCCTGGCGGCCAGATGGCGCAGCTGCTCGCCTTCGGCCCGCGCCGGGTGACGGCTAGCGGACGAGCCGCAGCGTACCCAGCGGCGCGCTCGTCGCGGCGCCGCCGTCCACTGGCAACCGGGCAGCGTTGTCAGCGCCGTAGACGACAACCTGCAGCTGGTACTGGCCTGCCATCAGCTCCGCCGGCAAGGCCAGGCGGTGCAGATCGCTCACCTGCTCGCCGGCGCGCCAGTAACGGGTGGGGTAGCGGCCCTCGGCTGGCAGGCTGTCGTGCTGGGCGCGCAGCCGGCCGTCCGCGTCGAGTATCTGCACCGAAACCTTGTAGTCTCTTGCCGGAGCTTGCAGGGCCCGCCAGTGCAGGTTGATCTCCAGATCACCGCCCGCAGGCAGCGCGGGCTCCGCCAGGCTGTACCCATCCAACTGCAGCACGCCGCCAAAACTCAGCGCCAGCGGTTGTTGCGCCGTCGCCGGCGCCGCCTCCAGCAATCGCATCGGGCCGTAGCGGGCGGCGGGCGTCTCGCTACCGCTGGCGTCGCGCCAAGGCAAAGTCTCGCGCCCGTAGCGGCGGAAGCCGCCTGCCTCCAACCAAAGCACGGCCGGCGCCTCCCAGACGCTGCTATCGAGCACGCCCGTAGTGGTGAGGCGATCGCCTTTGCGCCACGAGTCACTGACGAAGGGGTCCGATTCCTGGTTCCCTACCACCGCGCCCAGCTCGTCTACCAGGTGCGCGTAGAGCAGAAAGACCTCGCCACTGTCGCGGTAGCGCTCCAGGTCTCCTTCCACCGACCAGAGAAGAGCGAGCGGCGCCGGCTCCCCCGAGCGCGCCTCCGCCGGCAGCGAGTAGCCGATCAAGCGCAGCCCGCCGGGGAGGGATGGGCCAGCGGGCACGGCGGTGAATCCTGCAGGCAGGCCATCGGCAGGGGCAGGCGCCTGCCGGAAAAGCCGGAAGTAGGCTGTGCCATCAGCGCCAGTCACCGCCGCCTCAAGCTCCTCGCGATAGCCGAGGGCAGCCAGCGCCGGCAGTAACCGTTGCGTCTGCCCGCCGGGCTGCAAATCGAAGGCCGCCTCGTCCTCCGGTCCTACGATGACGATACTGCCCTCACTCAGATCGGCAGGCAGCACCGGACCGAGGTTGGCATCAATGCGTCGCAGTTCCAACTCCGGTCGTGCCAGATAGGCAAGCGCCTTCCCCTGGGAGCCACTGCCGTAATAGAGCAACAGCGGCTGCTCCGCGCCAGCCAGGCGCTTGGCTGCCTGCAGCGCCGATTGCTGGTAGAGCAGCGGCACGCCGTGATCACCGCGCGGGCCGTTGTGTTGCACGTAGTCCAGATAGCGTTGGTAGAGCATTAACTGCGGCTGCAGCACCCATACCGCCATCGCCAGCGCCAGACCGATAAACCACGTGTCCTGGCTGATCGACTTCGCCCCCACCCGTTCGGAAATCGGCCCTTTGGCGCCAGTGCCAGGCGCCAGCCTGGAGAGCAGCATGGTCAACTCCTTCAGCGACAGCGCTACCAGCATGAATTGCAGAGGGTAGAAGATCAGGAAGTAACTGAGATTGGCACTACCCACGCTGTTGCGGGTGGAGAGCAGCACCGGCAACACGTACCAGAGCAGGGGCAGCAGGTAAGCACGCCCTTCTCGCTCAAGCCAATCCCGGCGCAGTGCGCGCCAGGCCCGCCAGCCGCAAACGAACAGGCCCGCGTACATCAGCACGGTCAGCAGGGCATGTTGCGAGCGCAAGTCCGGCAGGCGCCATTCACCGGCAAAGCCGTCCCCCTGCCCCATGGGGAAGTTGGCGCCCGAGGCCAGGGTTGGTAAGGCATCAATAAAGCTCAGATCCAGGCCGGGAGCGGTGGCCTCAGGGCCGCCCTGGCTGGCAAGCGCCAGGTAGGTGTTGAGGCTGCTGTAGCCCGTCTGCGCGTCCGCGTACAGATAGGGCGCCATCAGCAGCAACCCCACCAGAGGGCCGGCCAGCAGCGAACGCCAGCCCCACTCTCTGCCCCACAAGAGAGCCACCGCCAACAACAGCGGCGCGTATATCACCGCCGCCGGATGTAAGAGAAAGAGCGCCGCCATCAGTCCACAGGCGGCGGGGAAGGCCCAGCGCTTGCGCTCCACCGCCGCCAGGAAGAGGCAAAGGATGAACAGCGCCGCGAAGAGCGGCAGCATGTCCTGCGTCCAGATGCGGCGGGCGTAATTGATCGCCCAGGGGTTGATGGCGTAAGAGAAAGCGGCCAGCGCGCCCACGCCGGCGCCGAAGTAGCGCGTGCCCAGCAGGTAGGTTAACAGCACCGCTCCCACCTGCAGCAGCCCAACGAAGCCGGTGACGAAGGCCGGGTCTGGGTTGATCGTCACCGGCAGCGCCAGCAGCCAGATCTCCAGCGCGCCCTGCGCTGTGCCCACTGAGGAACGGATGCCCGTCAGCGGCACGTCGCCGTTGAGCACGAAGTCGAGCGCGCGGTTGATGCTCCAAGCCTGGTCGCCGCGGAAGGTGACGTATTGCAGCCGGTCCCAGCGCGGCCAGAGCGCCAGCGCCGTCAGCAGCAGCAGCAACAGGGCATGGCGCCAGCGCGCATCCAGCACTGGCGGGGGAGTTCTCACGTTATCGGAGGGAGACTGACGGCTGGCGATAGTGACGCTCCTGCTATTGACCGAAATCAGCGCCCATCATACTAGCGCTTGATGCTCTCACGCCAGCCTGCGGGCGCTCCACTTGGTCATTTTGACACCTCCCCGGCTGCTCGGTATACTCTTTTTCTGCAGCGATGGCGCCACGGAGAGGTG
>CAZMKF010000022.1:5902-31464 GCA_964566935.1 uncultured Dehalococcoidales bacterium
GGTGTCCGAGTGGTTGATGGTGCGGTTCTCGAAAAGCCGTGAGCCGAAAGGCTCCGTGGGTTCGAATCCCACCCTCTCCGCCAGTGGCCGAACGGGCTGCGCACAGGTAGAAGCGACTGTCACGATGGCAGCGCTGCAGCTCGAGAGCGAGCAGTTCGCTGGCGACGTTTTCGCCGTCACACATCGGCCCGACCTGTTTCGTGACCCCCCGGGCCCGCCGGCGTTGACACTCCGCCCGGGGCCCCCTACTATGGCCGTATGGCCGCAGGCACCAGCCACCAAACAGCTAAGCAGCCGAGAGCAGGTAGTTTTGCCCAGCCTATACGAGACAATCCGCACCTGGAAAGAGGCCCAGCTGGCGCTGCTCAAACTGCCGGCGGCGCAGCAATTGCAGCACCAGGCGATGGCCGAGCGGATGCTGATGCGATTGAGCCGCTATCAGAATCTGGCCGACCTAGCAGCCGCCTATTACCTCGACGTCAGCTGGTGGCGGCCGTTGCTGGCCGAGTTCAGCGAACGGCCCGACCTGCTGGACGGCGAGCTGATCCGCGGCGCCGCCCATTACCAGCGTCTATTGCAGATCCGCCACCCGGCCCGCCCCTAGCGCGAGCCGGCGCGGCTTCAGGAGTTGTGACTTGAGCGTAAGCGACCTCTACGATGCCTTCCTGATCGACCTCGACGGCGCCGTCTACGTCGGCGACAACGTGGTGCCCGGCGCGGCGCGCGCCATCGCCCAGCTGCGCGCGGCGCACAAGACGGTGCTCTTCGTCACTAACGATTCGCGCGGCCTGCGGGGCGATTACGTGCGCAAGCTGGCGGGTATGGGCATTCCAGCGGAGGAACACGAGGTAATCACCGCCGCCTGGGCGGCCGCCGCCTACATCGCCAAGCAGCATGCCAAAGACGAGCGCACCTGTTTCGCCATCGGCCCCGAGCCGATCAAGCAGGAGCTGCGCGAGGCCGGCCTGCGCCTGGTGCTGGGCGACGAAGCGCGCCACGCCAGCGCGGTAGCCGTAGCCTTCCACGAGGACTTCGATTATGCCGAACTGCGCCTGGCGGGCCAGGCCATCCGCAACGGCGCCCGCCTTTACGGTACCAATCGCGACCCGATCTTCCCCATGCCCGACGGCTTCTGGCCGGCCACCGGCTCGGTGCTGGCTGCTGTTGAAGTGGCGGGCGGCCAGCCGGCCACGGTAATCGGCAAACCGGAGGCGCCCATCTTCGAGGTGGCGCTCTCGCGCCTGCCGGGCGCCTGCCGGGTGGCCATGGTTGGTGACAGCCTCTTCTCCGACATCAAGGGCGGCAAACAGATGGGGTTGGGCACCGTGCTGGTGTTGAGCGGCAACACAGCACGCGCCGAGCTGGAGGAGTCGCCTCTACAGCCCGACTTCGTGCTGCCCAGTATCGCCGAACTGATCTAGGCCAGATCGGCCGCGTTCGACTTGGCCGTATTGCGGAAGCTGAGCGGCGGGTGTTCCGGCATCACCGAGGTATCGGCGGGCACCGACTTGTTGAGGAAGACGCTGGCGCCGATCACCGAACGCGCCCCAATCACCGTGTCGCCACCCAGGATGGTGGCGTTCGCATAGATGGTGACGTCGTCCTCAATGGTAGGGTGGCGCTTCGCCCCCCGCACATAACCGCCGGAGGAGTCGCGCGGCAGCGAACGAGCGCCGATGGTGACGCCCTGGTAGAGCCGCACCCGTTTGCCCACCTCGGCCGTCTCGCCGATCACCACGCCGGTGCCGTGGTCGATGAAGAACGACTCGTCGATGGTGGCGCCGGGATGGATGTCGATGCCGGTACGGCTGTGAGCGTACTCGGTCATCATGCGCGGCAGCAGCGGGATTCTCTGCTGCCACAACTCGTGGGCGATGCGGTAGACGGTCACCGCCATCAGGCCGGGGTAGGCGAAGACGACCTCGTCGTGGCTGTAGGCGGCCGGATCGCCGTCGTAGGCAGCACGCACATCAGTGCCCAGGAGTCGGCGGATCTCGGGGATGCGCCGCAGGAAGGCGATCGCCTCTTGCTCGCCGCGGTTGACGCACTGGTTGCAGGCGTGATAGCTCTGCAGACAGTTGTGGCGCAGCGAACGGGCGATTTGCGAGGAGAGCTGGTCGAAAACCCGCCCCACCTCGACACCCAGGTGGTACTCGAGCTCGCTGGGATCGATGAACTGCTCGCCGAAGTAGCCGGGGAAGAGCAGGTCGCGCAGCAGCTCCACCGTATCTACCACGGCCTCCCAGGAGGGCACAGTTTCGCTGCTCGTATGGTCGTAGGTGCTGTCATCCCGGGTGCTGGCAAGGATGGCACGGGTGATCGTCGGTAGCTGGGGGCGGAGGTTTGTAGTCAGCTCGCAGCTCTCGTCGGGACAGACCTCGTGCCGGTCGCAGATGTCCTGTCTACGTTCGCTCGCCATGATTGTCCCCCGCGCGCTCGGCCGGCGGTCGCTGCCGCCGGTTGCCGCCTGGAATGATAGTGCCAGCTGGCGGTGGCAGCGTCAAGTTCACGCCTGCCGCGCGCTTGCTAGTACGGCACACTCCAGAAACCGAGCCGCCTGGCACTGGTGTGGCGCCAGGTCAGGCGGGCCGCGCTGCTCAATAACGGGGCGTGAGACCAGACAGCCGGTTACTGCCCGGTCTGCCGCCGGTCAGCAAACACCGCCATCGCCGCGCGCAGGAACTCGGCCAGGCCGGGCCTGAGCTTCTCGTAGTTGACCTTGAAGCGCTCGTCGGCCACGTACATCTCACCCAGGCCTTTGAACAATGCCGGTGAGGCATTGTAGAAGCGCTCGTTCAGCAGCCGCCACCAGCGCTCCACGTTCGCCTGCACCGCCGGATCTTCTGGCGCCAGCTCCATCTGCGCCGCCAGGTCGCGCCAGATACTCTCCATCTCTCCCTGGATCTCGGCCCAATCCTGCTTGCTGTAGCCGGCCACGCGGCGGGTCGACTCCTTGTAGGCGTCCGTTTGGCCCCAGCGCTGCTTCGCCTCCGCCGCGTACTCCTTCAGCCTGGCGTCGTCCAGGCCGTCAAACATGCTTTCCTTATTCATCTCCGTTCCTCTCTCCATCGCCTGCAGGGTGCGGTCCAGGGCGGCGATCAACCTGTCCAGGCGCTGTTGCTTGCACACCAGCATCTGTCTCTGCGTGCGCAGCGCCTCGCCGCGGTCGTATTGCGGGTTGGCCAGCATCTCCCGGATCGTCGCCAGGGGAAACTCCAGCTCGCGAAAGAGCATGATCTGGTGCAGCCGCGCCAGTTCAGCCTCGCCGTAGAGGCGGTAGCCGTTGGCGGCCACCCGTGGCGTGAGCAGGCCGATCTTGTGGTAGTGATGCAACGCGCGCACGCTAAGCCCCGTCAGCTCCGCCACCTCACGCACCGTCATCGCCATTTCTCTCACCTCGCTCAAACTAATACAGTATGACGTAACGTAAGGGTCAAGGGGAGAAGGGAACCCCGTATGGGCGGGTCTAAGACCCGCCCATCCCGCCAGCGAATAATGGCCACATGGAGCTGTGGCCCGGCGTGAGCGCGTCCCCTATACAGGAAGAGGAGCGCTAGCCCACCAGCCTCAGACCGAGGATGAGGAACAGCGAGAGCGAGATCAGGAAGAGCAACGAAATCGTCACCGTGCCGGCCACCCTCGGCCCGGCTTGTTTGAGGGCCGCAAACTCCACCCCCAGGCCCAAGCCCGCCATAGCGAGGATAGTGAGCAGGCGGCTCACCTCTTTGGCCACGCCCGCCACTTCGAGCGGGATGAGACCAAAGAAGCGCAACACCGCCAGCACCAGGAAGCCCGCGATGAACCAGGGTACCAGCGCCGGCCGCTTGCCGCCCGTCTCCACCCGCTGTTGCCGGCGGTCGCGCATCCTCATGCCGAGGCTGAAGAGCAGCACCACGGGGCCCAGGAAGAGCACCCTCACCAGCTTGACCAGGGTGGCCACCTCGCCCGCCAGCTGCCCCACCGGGAAGGAGGCGGCTATCACCTGCGGCACGGCGTAGACGGTGAGGCCGGCCAGCACGCCGTACTGGTACATAGTCAGATGGGCGATGGGCATCAGCAGCGGCAGACTGAGCACCAGCACCACACCGATGATCGCCGTCAGGGCGATGGAGGCGGCCACGTCGCGCTTCTCGGCGCGGATTACCGGCGCCACGGCGGCGATGGCAGAGTTGCCGCAAATGGAGTTGCCGACCGCCACCAACATCGCCAGCTTGTTGCCCAACCCCAGCAGGCGTCCAAAAACATAGGAGGCGCCGATTGTGCCAAACACCACCAGGGCGATGCCCGCCAGCAAGCCGGGCCCGCCAGCAAGCGCCTGACGGGCGTCGATCGAGGCGCCCAGCAGCATCACGCCGAACTCCAGCACCTCCTTGGCGCTAAAGTTGGCGCCGGCATCGACGGATTGGGGCAATCTGACGCCGTTGCGGATGAACATGGCGATCAGGATGGCCGCGACAAGCGCCTCCAGCACCGGCATGCCCAACGCCTGCCGCTGCCATTGGTCCAGCGCCATCGCGGCAAGGCCGACCACGGCACAGAGCAGCAATCCGGGGGCCATTCGCCGCCAAAAAGGGGTTGCAGAAGTGCTATTCTCGGCCATGGGTGGTAGTCCGTCACCTCAGCAAAACGCGGATGCGCAACATCATACAGCTGCGCCGCCATCGAAGTTAACAAGCACACGGACCACTTTAGAGCGAGGACATTCGATTGAGGAGAACGCCGCGAACGTGGTGGCAATCACCCTCGGCAGTGGACGGGTTCGGCGGCGGGCGGCCTCTTCGCTATCCGCCCCTGCCCGGCAGCATCACCGTGACGATCACCCCTGACATTACAGGTGAGCCAGCGACGCTGCTCAGCGGTACCAGGTGCACCTCAGCCGGCAACACCCGCCCTGGCGCTAGCGGAGCGCGGCGTCCAGCAGTTTGCTCAGGGCCCGGGGCAGGGCGGCGTAACTGTCCACCTGATAGGAGCTGCCACCACTGGGCGCCGCCATCTGCCGGCACAGCTCACGGTCCATCTTGTAATCCTCGGTGGCCAGCACATAGAGTCGGGGGAAGCGGGCCGCCACGGTGAGCGGGTCACCGCCCAGGGTGTAGCGGCCATCGCTGATCAGGATGCCGAACTTGCGTGGCTGGCGACCGCGCTCCAGCTGCTGCAGGCCGACTTTGAGGCCATCCTCGATGTTGGTGTAGCCTGAAGCAGGCACCTCCAGCAATCTGGTCACCATCTCCTGCAACGGCAACCGCTGGTTGATCGGCTTGAGCAGACTGGCGGTGGTTTCGAAACTGACCAGCGCGTAATCCTCAGCCTCCAGCTTGCCGGCCAGCACCGCAGCCGCCACCGCCGCGAGTGCCAGGTTGCGGCCGGTCATGGAAAGGCTGGTATCCAGCATCAGCACGGCGCTCACCCGCCGCCGCTCGCGCTGCTCCATGACGATGTCGCCCAGCTCGGCCTGCTTGCGGCCCGCCATGTTCTCCAGGGTCGGCTCCAGGGCGATCTCACCTCGCCCCGGCATCAGGTAAGGCTCGTAGCGCAGTTTAGCGCGCTTGCTGGAGGCGCCCAGCACCTGGACGGCCCGCCGCAGGATGGCCTGAGCGGCAATGGCTGCCACCTTCTCGCGCACGTCGTCATCGGGCAGCAGGCGTTTCGTCTCGTGGTACTGCTCGGCCACGTCCCAGCCGTCGGGCTTGGAACCGCTGGCGCGGAAGTACTGCTCCAGTGCCAGTTGAGGCTCCGGCTCGTCCACGGGCACAGCTGGGTTGAGGTAGTAGCGTCTGGGGGGTCGCGGCGGCGGCTCGCTGGGCGCCGGGCAACCCCCTAGGCTTTTTTTGCCGCCTCCTCCACCAAGTCGCAGATAATGTCTTCAGCCTCGCGCTCGGCGTCTTCTTTCAACTCGATGCGAGTGGGCAGGCTGATCAGGGCTGCCTCCATCAGGCCCTCTTTACCGGCGGGCAGCTGCCGCGCCAGCTCCACCATGGCAATGGCGGCACGCACGCTGGCGCCACGCCGGATGCCCGGGTGGCGCCGGGTGGCGCGAGTGATGGCGACGGCCCGCCGCACTAGCGTCTGATCACGCTCGCCACTGTTGGCCGCCACGATCAGGCGCTCCTCCTCTTCGCTCTGGTAGTCGAGACGCACGAGCTCGAAGCGGTCGCGCAGCGCTTCGCTCAGGTGGCCGGTGCCCACAAACTCGCGCGGGTTCTGCGTAGCCACCACCACAAAGCCCGGCTCGCCGCGCACCTCGCCATACATCGGCACACCCAGCAAGCCCTCGTCCAGAGCCGGCAACAGCACGTTCTGCACCGCCTCCGGCATGCGGTTCAGCTCGTTGATAAAGAGCACACCGCCGGCGCGCATCGCCTGGGTAAGCGGTCCGGGCACGAAGGCCTCGGCCTGATAACCGAGCCGCATCACCAGGGGCGGGTCGAACCAGCCTGTGAGCTTCTGCTCGGTGAAGCGCTCGTCGCCATCCACCCGCTGCACCGGCCGCTCCAGGTAACGGGCGACGGCGGTGGCCAGCACCGTCTTGCCCACGCCCACCGCGCCCTCCAATAGCAGGTGCCGGCGCGCCCGCAGCGTCGCTAGTGAGCGCCGCAGCTCGCTGCCGCGCCCCACGATGCCGAAGCGTTGCTGAATCTCCACTATCTCTCCGTCACTCTGCCCGTTCACCACGATCCCATTGACTCCATCGCCGAAAAAGTAATCACCCCGCAAGGCGCAGACGGCATTATAGCTGGCGTCGAAACGCGCCACAAGGCAGTTTGAGAGTGCGATCGGGCAGGCGAAGCCAACAGATTGCAGATAAAGCCACGCCAGCGTGGCCGGCAGCGCCGTTCTAGCCGGCCGCGTACAGCCCTTCTCTGACGATGTAATCGACCACGGCATCCGGCAGCTGATAGCGAATGGGTAGTCCTTCCGCCACCCGCGCCCGGATGTCGGTGGAGGAGATGTCGAGCGCCGGACCCATCAGGTAGATGATGCGCTGGCGGGCTTCGGGAATGCTATCGAGGATAGGCCCCAGCTCCAATCGGTAGCCTGGCCGGGCCACCACCGCCAGCCGCGCCAGTTGCAGGATGCGTTTCGGCTCATGCCAGGAGAGCAGGTCGCGCAGAGCGTCCAGACCCACCAGAAAGAACAGCTCGGAGGCCGGCGGCAGATTCTCCCGCAGGCACGCCAGCGTATCCACCGTGTACGACGGGCCCTCCCGCTCCAACTCGATGTGGGAGATGGTAAGCGCCTCGTTGTCGCGCAGCGCCAGTTCCAGCATCGCCAGGCGGTCGGCTGAGGAGGAAACCTGCCGGCCCAGCTTGTGGGGTGGTTGGGCCGCCGGCACCACCAGTACTTTATCGAGCGCCAGGCGCACCCTGCACTCCTCCACCGCCGCCAGGTGGCCAAAGTGAATGGGGTCAAAAGTACCGCCGAATACGCCTACTCTCATCGCCGGCGCCTGCGCCGCGTCTCGCCCTGCCAGACGAAACTGCTGCTTCCCAAGAGCACGGTAGCGCCCTCCTCAGCTCCCGCCCTCGCCAGTGCCAGGCGGTGTAAGTGCTTGTGTAATAATCGCACGGCCTCCGGGTTCTCCAGGTCGGTCATCACCGCCAGCCGCTCAGCACGCCGATTGTGCACCCGCCAGGCGTTGTCCTCGCGCTCCACCATCACCGGCGCCCGCAGCGGCTGCGGCCTGAACACTTTGTACTCGCCGGCGGGCGCCTGCAGGGCCTCCCGCCCTTCCCTTTCTCGTACCACGACGAGAGCGCTGTACGCGGCATCCAACAGCTGCTTCACCCCTTGGCCGCCCGCCGCTGAGAGCGCGTAGACCGGCCAGGGCAACCCCTCCAGCTGAGCCAGCTTTGCCGGCAACTGTGCGCGCACCGCATCGAGGTCGATCTTGTTGATCGCCACCAACTGCGGTTTGTCCGACAGTGGCGGCTCAAACCGGCTCAGCTCGCTGTTCACCTGTTCATAGGCCAGGAGCACATCATCCAACGTGCCATCGATCAGGTGAATCAGCACCTTGGTGCGCTCGATGTGGCGCAGGAACTCGTGTCCCAAGCCTCTACCGAGGTGGGCGCCCTCGATCAGACCAGGGATATCGGCGATCACATAATCGCCGTCGTCATGCACCACCACACCGAGGTTGGGCTGCAGCGTTGTGAACGGGTAGTTGGCGATCTTCGGTCGCGCCTGGGTGACGGCGGCCAGGAAAGTGGACTTCCCGGCATTAGGGAAGCCGATAACCCCTATGTCGGCGATCAGTTTCAGCTCGAGCAGCAGCCAGCGCTCCTCGCCCGGTTCGCCTTTCTGCGCGATGCGCGGCGCCTGATTGGTCGATGTAGCGAAGTGACTGTTACCGAGGCCCCCACGACCGCCCCGCGCTACTTCCACCGTCTGTCCATGTTCGGTAATGTCCACCTCGAGCTCGCCATCCTCGCTACGCACAATCGTACCGAGCGGCACTTTCAGATACAGGTCGGCGCCGCGAGCGCCCTGCTTCCGTTGCCCGGCGCCATGAGCGCCATTCCCCGCCTTGTGATGACGCCTTCGATCGAAAACGCTCAACGTAGAGCGCGCGTTATCACCAACCAGAAAGACACTGCCACCACGGCCGCCGTCGCCGCCATCCGGACCGCCGCGCGGCACGAACTTCTCACGACGAAACGAGACCACTCCGTTACCGCCGTTACCGGAACGCACCATGATTCTGCCGCGATCGAACGACATTAATTCTCACCCTCGCCGTAGCATGTCTGTCTGGCTAGCAACATTGCGTCGCCTGTTCCACGTAGAAGCGACTGAGGTCTAACTCACCTGGTGAGAAGCCTTTTTGCGAAAGGAGTACCGCCGCCTCGCTCCTGGTTTGAGTGCCATGGTTGACCACATGCAGAAAGATCTGCCACAGCCGTAATGACAACGACTCTCCCTGCAGGTTCTGATAACTAACCTTTTCTTCGAGGTCGGCGTCCGTCAGTTCGCCCACAAAACGCGCCACCAGTTGCTCCTCTTGGCCCCACAACCGCAGCAGGCTCTCTAAGTCGGCGAAATCATCCGCATTCAGGCCTTGGCGTTCTGACACACCATCCATGTAGCGGCGGCGCCAGAGATACTCGGCGGAGAGAATGTGCACGAGTGTGTCTCGCAAACCACCGTGGCTTAGATCGCCAGGCGCCACGAACAGTTCCCTACCAGCTTTCTGTGTCGCTTGCAGGATCTTGCGATTCGCCCAGTAGTTGTAACTGAGCAACAGGTGAAGCTCAGTAATCTTCATCGCTAGACACCTCGCTCTATGACAGGGTTGATCGATTCTATCATAGAGGCTGTCAGGGCTTTGGTTGTGGACTCGTTCACTGTTGTGCGTAAGTACCTATTGTAGAGATTAGTAACGACGTAGCAGCAGTAGGGGACTGGATACTGTGGAGAGGAAAGAAACGTTCATGAGGTACTGGTGTTTTTGGCTGCGTGGGCCGTGGAAAGTAATTGTGTACGGTGCTGATAGCGTGGATTCGTTTACACTGGGTTCATCTGGTAGGGGAGAATAAGCCTGAAAATACGGGCATCTGTCCACCGAGTTAAGTACTTATCCACACATTGTCATAAGTTATCCACAATTATTGGGGATGGCCGCTTATGTGTGGGACTGCGTGTAAACGGACTGTGTGATCTCCGCCAACTGGCTGCGCAGGCGGCTGTTTACCTCAATTTCGTTGGCGATGCGGTCGCAACCATGCAACACAGTGCTGTGATCGCGCCCGCCAAGCTGCTTGCCAATGTCCGCCAGCGAGGCCTCGGTCTCCTTGCGCATGAGGTACATGGCGATCTGGCGGGGCAGGACGGTGTCCTTATCGCGCTGTTTGCCGCGCAGAGCGCGCACGTCTACCTGATAGAAGTTGGCTACGGCCTGCAACACGTCCTCTGGCTTAATGAACTGTCGTTCGGCAGGCACGGCGATGTCGCTGAGGGCGGCCTTAACGAGGTCGGTAGTGAGAGCGCGGTTTTGCAGCTGGGCCAAGGCCAGCACCCGGTTTAGTGAACCCTCAAGCTCGCGGATGCTACTCAGCGCCGTGCGAGCGATGATCTCCAGCACGTCAGGTGAGATGACGTCTATGCCCTGTTCGCGCGCCTTCTCGCGCAGGATGGCGATGCGGTGCTCGAAATCGGGCGCCTGCACGTCGGCGATCAAGCCCCACTCGAAGCGGGAGCGCAGCCGCTCCTCGAGGGTGGCGATCGACTTGGGCGGGCGATCACTGCAAAGCACGATCTGCCGGTTGGCCTCGTGCAGGGCGTTGAAGGTGTGGAAGAACTCCTCCTGGGTGCTCTCCTTGCCGGCGATGAACTGGATGTCGTCGATCAGCAACACTTCGGCGCGGCGGTAGCGCTGGCGGAACTCCTCGGTGCGGTGCTCGCGGATGGCTGTGATCAGCTCGTTGGTGAAGCTCTCCGAGGAGACGTAGTTGATCTCCTTACCTTGGGAGAGCACTCGATGGCCAATGGCATGCAGCAGGTGTGTCTTGCCGAGGCCGACGGCGCCGTAGATGAAGAAGGGGTTGTAGGCCTGACCGGGGCGGTCAGCCACGGCCATGGCGGCGGCGTTGGCCAGCTGGTTGCTCTTGCCCACGATGAAGGAATCAAAGGTGTAGCGTGGATTGAGCGGCGTGCCGTCGTTGCGGCCGCCGGCGGGCGTCTTCTTGTCTTGCGACTGTGGTTCCTGCTCGCTGTCTCTCACTTCGTGCTCCTCGCTGGTGGCAGGCCTGACCTGCGCTGACGCCTGGCGGCGCTGCCGCTGGTTGAAAACCACCTTCACTTCCACGGCGTGACCCGCCACCCGGGCAAGGCTGGCCTCTACCTTGTGCAGCAGCCTGTCCTCGATCCACTCCTTAACAAAGGTGCTGGGCGCAACCAGCGTGTACTTGTTCTCGCTGGCGCTTAGGATGGTGGTGCGACGCAGGTAGGTCTCGAATATTGGCTTGGTCAGTTCCAGCTCAAGTTCACCGAGAGCGGCTTGCCACGTTTGCTTGGCGTTCAAGAACGTACTCCGAAAGGTTTTGAGGCGAGGTTGGCGAGATCATAACCCAGGGCGATGAGCGGCGACAAGCCGCAGCCTTGAGCGATGCGTTATAATACTTCTTGCAAAACAGACGCGCGCTTAGAGGGCGGAAAAGCGAAAGAGCCGTACGAACAGCGGCTAGTTTACAGTCCTTAGTCGGCGCGTTGCATGCTTGCGAAGGTCGTTCACGAGGACAAAGCGTAGAATATCTTTAGAAGAGGGGAAAGTTATGAAAATCAGCGCACGCAACCAGTTGAAGGGCACCGTCACGAGTGTGAGCCTCGGCGGGGTGATGGCGGAGGTGGTGGTGAAGGTGGGCGATAACGAAGTCGTCGCCGCCATCACCCGTTCCTCGGTCGAGAACATGGGTATCAAGGTGGGTGACGAGGTTGCCGCCGTGGTCAAGGCCACTGAGGTGATGATCGCCAAATAGGACGACAGCAGATCCGTTACTGGCCAGGCCGCTGCACGCCACGTAGAGAAGCGGCCTGGCACTGAAGAGCCCGCGCGTGGGTGCCACTTTTGTTTCACCCGATGCGCGGGCTCTTTGTGCTTTGAAGGTAAACGATAATTAACCGCGGACGGACAGGCCGGCAGTACGTAATGGGAGTTTCACGTTATTGTCCGGGGGACCTGGGCACAGGTAAGAATATGGGTGGCACAGTGATGCCATGGAGGTGCAGTGCTGACCCAGTTACTTTATGTGCGCGAAGGCGCCGCCGAAATAGAACCAGTCTTACAGGGCCTGACGGGCTACGGTTTCACGTTAACCGAAAGTAGCTATGCAGCCAGCACTGATGAGGTGGCGAACGCTCGTCCCGATGCGGTGCTGCTGGACCTGGGAGACACCGAGAGTCAGGGCCTTAAACTGGTGGGCCACATGCGCAACGAAAGCGAAGTGCCCATTGTCGTCCTCGGCTCCGATGAGCGCTGGTTCGTACCCGCTCTTAGCGTGGGTGGTGACGAGTACCTTGGCCGTCCGCTCGATCTGCCTAAGACGCTGGCCGTACTGATGGCCCTGCTGCGCCGCACTGCCGTCGCCGCGCGTGCCAACCGCCTCATCCAGGTGCGCGGGCTCACCATCGACCTCGATCGCCACCGGGTGAGTGTCAACAACCGTCCCGTGCGGCTGACGCCGGTCGAGTACCGGCTGCTGGCCGCCCTGGCGCGGCGCGAGGGTCGGGTAGCCAGCTGCTCCGAGCTGGTCAAGGACGTGCAAGGCTACGATATGACCGAGGAAGAGGCGCGTGACATCATGAAGGTGCACGTCTATCATCTGCGGCAGAAACTGCGAGCGTTCAGCGGCGAAGACGAGTACATCGTCACCGTGCCGGGCTTCGGTTACGTGCTGGAGCGACGGGCCGCCCGCCGCAACGCCACAGCCAGCGAGTCGTGGCTGCGCCGCGGTACTATCCTCAAGCAACCGCTGGATACGGAAGCGATCTAAGCCAACGGCGGCGCTACACCGCTGCCAACAATAAGGGCAGGGCATCACAGATGCCCTGCCCTTTGATTTCTTCCCAACAAGCGTGAGGCGAGCTGTCAGTTGCTGGGTGAGGTGTCGCCCGAGAGGCCACGAAACTGGTGCGCCAACGAGGGTTTCGCCTGGCCAAGCTCGACGTTCGCCATCAGTGCGGCGTCCTCGTAAGCAGCCTGCTCGTCCTGTTCCGTCCGGTTAAGCACCCGCTCGAAGGCCGCTACCACCTCCGGGTCGAACTGCGTGCCGGAGTTGCGCCAGATCTCCGCCAACGCCACCTCTTTCGATTGCCCTTTGCGGTAGGGTCGATCCGAGGTGATGGCGTCGTAGGTGTCGGCCACGGCAAAGATGCGCGCCTGGATGGGGATCTGCTCGCCTTTCAGGCCCAGCGGGTAGCCGTTGCCGTCCCAGCGCTCGTGATGGCAAACCACCACCTGTGCCGACTGGTTGAGGAAATCGATACCTTGAATGATGTTGTAGCCGGCGCGTGGGTGCTCACGCATAACACTCCACTCTTCGTCATTCAGTTTGCCCGGCTTGTGCAGGATGGCGTCTGGAATACTGATCTTGCCAATGTCGTGCAGCAAGGCGCCCAGGCGCAGGTTGGCCAGTTCCTCGCCCCGCAGGCCTATCTCTTCGCCGGTGGCCACGGTGAGGTTAGCCACCCGTTCCGAGTGACCGAGGGTCTCGTGGTCGCGCGCGTCGAGCGCGTTGACCAGCGTCAGCAGCGAGTTCTCGTAGCTGGCGCGCAGCAGCTGGTTGGCGCGCGTCAGTTCCTGCACTTGCTCCTCGCTCTCCATGATCTGCCGTCCGACGACGAAGCGCATCAGCAGGGTGAACAAGACGAAGCCTATCAGCACCAGGAACTTGTTGGTGGGCAGGAACCAGGCGAAGATGTAGGCGAAAACGATCGAGAAGAGGTAATGTGGCGCCTGCCAGCGGTAACGGCGCACCCACAGGCTGCTGGGAGAGGTCCACTCGGCGATGCTATTGCCCAGAGTGAGTATCGTCCACTGGGCGATGATGCCTGCCAGGCCGGTGCGAATGGCAACTTGGCCGAACTCGCGCGGCAGGAGGCCGGTCACCCCATGCTGAATTTCCATAGATAAGAAGGCCACAAGGGAATAGCAGGTCAGCACTCCAGCAAACTCCAGCAGGGTGCGGCGCCAGCGGTCGTCTTTGAAGGCCAGAGCCCGGTAGGCGGTGAGCGCCGGTGCAATCAGCAGCGCTGCTGATATGCCGTAAGTGAATACCACAGTGAGGCCGACCATGAAGCTGGGTGTGATGCGCCGCCCCGAACGGTCGTAGACGGCGAAGGCCTCCGAGAGGATGACGATCGCTACCATCAGGAAGAGATCAATCACCGGCGTTACCATTGGCGAGACACGGAAGGTCAGGTAGGCAATAGCGAGGGCGAGGAGAGTAGCTGCCACGGCGAAGGCGAAGCCCAGGGCGTGGCGGCGGCGTGCCATCCGTTGTTGCTCGGCCTGATCGCCGACGTTAATGGCGGCGGCGATCTCTTTGCGCAGCCGTGCCTCATCTGCCTTGGTGGCATCGTCGGGCTCTTGCGGGCGGGCTGCCAGCTGCCGGTCCACCATCGCCAAGGTAGTGCGGTTGCGGCCACTCATTTTTGAGCGGCGCATCGCCGCGTCGGCTGCCGCCAGCAAACTGCGCAGGTTGCCATCATGCAGCGGTCCAACCGCCACGCCGAGGCTCAGTGTTGTACTGACGCTGCCGGCGCCTGACTGCGAAGCCACCTGCTCGATCTCGACCCGCTCGCGGATCAGCTCGGCCAGTTCCAGCCCCTTGACGGCGTCGTAGCCGGCGGCGATCACACAATAATCCTCGCCACCGAAGCGCCAGTAGAGCGCCTCTTCATCGAGGAGCAGGTTGATTACCCGCTCCACCTGTTCCAGGTAGAAGTTGCCGGTAACGTGGCCATGCACGCGGTTGACCTGGCGCAGGTGATCCACGTCGGCCAGAATGACCGTCACCGGCTTGCCCTCTTTGATCGCCTTACGGATGTAGGTGTTGGCCCGTGATTCAAACGCCGCCGTGGCGGTGGAGCTGCCGAGAACGCTACCGTCGAGCAAGTCCGGATCGACCAATGGGCGTGGCGCCAGCGCCTGACTGAGGACGATCATAGGCAGCAGAGCGATCGGCGCCATCCAAGGGTCGCTCAGCCATAGCACACCGTAAAAGACGCCCATGGTAGCGAGGGCCAGATCCGAGATCAGCGTCTGGTCAAACAGGGGGAAGGGTAGCAGGCGGGTGGCCGCCATCGTGCTGGTGGCCAGGTGACGTAGCAGGAAGCGGGCGATCAGGATAAAAAACACCATCATCGCCAGCGAACGCCCCAGGGTGACGACAGGCGTGTCCGCCAAAGCTGGGGCGAATGGCGGCACGGCCATGATCATGGAAGCGGCGCGCGCCGCGATGAGCAGCGTGGCAGCGTCAAAAACGCGGTGGTAGAGAGAGCGTTTGCACTGCCAGGCGCTAATGGTAACTGCCAGCAGCACCAGGATCTCCAGCATGGGGGAAGGCAGTACCAGCACGCCCGCGATGATGATCGGTATGATGGGACGCGTGGTGTAGTGAACGTCATAGGAGGTGGGTATCAGATGTAAGGGCAGTAGCGCCAGGGTAAGGAAAAAGAGGTTCAGCCAGTGCTCCCGCGCGTAGACGGGCTCAAAGAGCGCCGATACCAGCACCAGGCCGCCCAGTAGAACCACCTGAACGTAGAAGAGGCGCGCTCCACGAGTCAGCTGATCGTATTGTTCGGGGACGCCATCGTTGTACGAGTCGGTTTTTCCTGGGTCTGGCATATGCAACCATTACCACCAAAAGGCGCCCGCAGGCGCCGTTCATCTTTCTATAATACCTACGTAGGGTAGCAAAAGGAAGCCCCAAATCCGGACAATTGACGGAATTGCCCGTGTAGGCGGGGGTTTCTCCATCGGCCGGTGGTGTCTTATACTGTGCCCATGAAAGCAAAACTGAAGCTGTGGATAGAGAAGGACGACAAACTGGTACTTTCGGCCTGGCGGGTAGAGCTCCTGGAGGCGGTGGCTGCTACCGGCTCGCTGAGCGAGGCGGCAAACCAACTTGGCATCCATTTCCGCAGCGCCTGGGGACGAGTGCGCCAGATGGAGGAGCGCTTTGGCTTCAAGTTGCTCAAAACTCAGGTGGGCGGCGTGGGCGGCGGTGGCGCCACCCTGACGCCGGCAGCCGAGGAGCTGGTGAAAGCCTACCACGAACTGAGCGCCGAGCTGGAGGAGGAGGTCGAACGACGCTTCCAGGCGGTGGCATCGCGCTTTGGGTTGGACCAGCGGTGAGCGTTATGCTACTATCTCCGTTACCGCCCAATCACTCCTTAGGAGGTTAACTTTGAAGCGCATCTCATCCCTGCTGATTGTGGGGCTGCTGCTGTCGCTCCTGGTTGGCGCTTGCCAGCAACAAGCTACGCCAGCTGCCACCAAGGCCGCCGCTACCGCCGCCGCCACCAGTGCGGCCACTAAAGCGGCCGCCACTACCGCAGCTGCCACTACTGCGGCAGCCACCAAAGCAGCCAGTCCGGCTGCCACCCAGGCAGTCACGCGTGCCGGTGAAAAGGACGTAATTCTCGCCACCACCACCAGCACCAAAGACAGTGGTCTGCTCGACGTGTTGCTGCCCGATTTCCAGAAGAAGACCGGTTACAATGTCAAGCCCATCTCGGTGGGCAGCGGCCAGGCTATGACCCTTGGCGAGCGCGGCGAGGCCGACGTGCTGCTCGTGCACGCTCCTGCCTCCGAGCAGAAGTTCATGGCCGCCAAGCACGGCGTTGCCCGCTCGCTGGTCATGCACAACGACTTTGTCATCCTCGGCCCTGAGGCTGATCCCGTCGGCATCAAGGGCGAGAAGTCTGCCGTCGACGCGCTGAAGAAGATTGCCGAAAAGCAAAGTCCCTTCATCACCCGCGGTGACAACTCTGGTACCCATCAGCTGGAGATGCAGCTGTGGAAGGCCGCCGGCATTGAGCCCAAGGGCAGCTGGTACCAGTCCACCGGACAGGGCATGGGTAACTCGCTGCGCATCGCTTCCGAGAAGGAAGCCTACATCATCAGCGATCGCGGCACCTTCCTCGCCACGAAGGCCCTCACCTCCAAGATACTGGTGGAGGGTGATAACGCCCTGCTCAACGTCTACAGCGTGATCCAGGTCAATCCCGACAAGAACAGCCAGATCAACGCCGCCGGCGCCAAAGCCTTCGCGGAGTACATGGTTGCGCCGGAGACCCAGGCGATCATCAAGACCTTTGGGGTGGACAA
This sequence comes from uncultured Dehalococcoidales bacterium, assembly GCA_964566935.1. Lineage (GTDB taxonomy): Bacteria > Chloroflexota > UBA6077 > FW602-bin22 > JAMCYS01 > CAZMKF01. Next base: position 22,731 of record CAZMKF010000022.1, read on the forward strand.
GTACGGTCAGCCGCTCTTCTACCCCGATGCCACCAAGAAGTACGAGGATCTGGGCCTCACGCCCTAATCCCGATCACCGACCGCAGTTTCCCGGGGCGCAGGTATGCCTGCGCCCCTCAGCTAATCCATACTTTTGAAGCCGCTGCCGTAACGCCGATCGAGGAGAGACGTCTTTGGACCTGATCTGGGAGGGTCTGCAGAGCGCTGTCGCCATGATGCTGGGCGGCAGCTGGGAGATCTGGCGCGTGGTGCTGCTCACCTTCCAGGTCTCGGGCTCCGCTACTTTGCTTAGTGTGGGCGTTGGTGTGCCATTGGGCACGGCGCTGGCTCTCTCCAGCTTCCCCGGGCGCCGTCTCGTCATCAGCCTGGTCAATACCGGCATGGGCATGCCGCCCGTGGTGGTGGGCCTGCTGGTCAGCATCATGCTTTGGCGCAGTGGCCCCTTCGGCAGCCTGCGTATCATCTACACCCCCACGGCCATGGTTGTCGCCCAGGTGGTAATCGTTTTGCCGATCATCGTCGGCATTTCCATGGCGGCGGTCGCTCAGTTGGATCCGCGCCTGCGATTGCAGATGCTGGGCCTGGGCGCCTCGCGCTGGCAGCTGCTCTGGGTGCTGCTGCGTGAGGCCCGTCTGGCGCTGCTGGCGGCGGTGATGGCCGGCTTTGGCGGCGTCATCTCCGAAGTGGGCGCGGTGATGATGGTGGGCGGCAACATCCGGGGTGAGACACAGGTGCTTACCACCGCCATCGTCGAGACCACCTCGCGTGGTGAGTTCGGCCTAGCGCTCGCCTTTGGCATCATCCTTATCTTCCTGGCCTGGCTGGTCAACTTCGTGCTTACTGACCTGCAACAGCGAGGGCGGTTGCAGTAATGGCGCCCTTCCTCTCCTTGAGCGGCGCCGTGGTGGTACACGACGATCGTCGCACCCTCGATGTCCCCGAACTGGAGGTCTATGAGGGGGAGGTGTTGGGGATTATCGGCCCCAACGGCGCCGGCAAGAGCACCCTTTTGCGGGTGCTGGCCATGCTGCAGCGGCCGCTCGCAGGCAAGTTGCAGTTTGCCGGTCAGCAGCTCGATCTGCGTCAGGGCGACGCGCTCGACCTGCGTCGCCGCCTGGCCGTGGTGATGCAGGATCCGCTGCTGCTCAACCGCTCGGTGCATGATAACGTCGCCATCGGCCTTGGCTTTCGGGGCATGGATAAGCGCGAGCAGGCGGAGCGGGTGGAGAGGTGGCTGGGTAAGTTCGGCGTGTTGGAACTGTCGGCACGGTCGGCGCGCACTCTGTCGGGCGGCGAGGCGCAGCGGGTCAGCCTTGCCCGTGCTTTCGCCCTCGAGCCGGAGGTGCTTATGCTGGACGAGCCGTTCTCGGCGCTCGATGCTCCCACTCGTACCGTGCTGCTGGACGACATGAGCCGCATCCTGGCGGAGACGCGCGTCACCACCGTGCTGGTCACCCACGATCGCGGCGAGGCGCTGGCGCTGAGCGACCGCCTGGCCGTGATGGTGGACGGGCGCATCCGCCAGCTAGACCTGCCACAGAAAGTGTTTAACGAACCGGTGGATGATGAGGTGGCCGCTTTTGTTGGGGTGGAGAACATCCTCAGCGGCACGGTGCTGGAGCAGACGGAGGGGCTGGCCCGCATCGAGGTGGAAGGCAGGCAAATCCAGGCGGTGTGTGATTGCCCCGCCGGCCAGCGGGTGAGGGTCTTCCTCAGACCGGAGGACGTCACCATCCGGCTTGTCAGTGAGGGCGTTACCGAAGAGGGGTCGAACAGCAGCGCCCGCAATCACCTGGCGGCCACGGTGGAGCGGGTGACCTCGCTGGGGCCGCTGGCCCGGGTGGTGCTCGATTGCGGCTTCCGCCTGGTGGCCTCCGTCACTCACCAGTCGTTCCTCGACCTCGGCTTGCGCCCCGGTCAGCCGGTGACCATCGACTTCAAGGCCACGAGCCCCCACGTCATCCGCGACGACCGTTCGGCGCCCGGGTGGCAGGCGTAACTGGCTCTGGAGTGGCAGCGACTCTGTGTTGCCACGAATGCATCCAAGCCTTCTGTAGGGGCGGTCTCACGGCCGCCAGTTTGATCAGAGTTCAATCAGCCCGGCGAGGCAAAGGCAACACTCGGGCCAACCAGGCGCCCTGGCATCTCATGCGTGATTGCCGCAGGCACTAACTCCCTTAATCGAGGATCAGCTTATTGCGTTGGAAGCGCGCCCGCGCCACCGCTAGCAGCACCCCCAGGGTGACAACGGCCACCACCACCCCAATCGCTATCGCCATGGTTGGGTCGGCCTGTGCCACTGCCGCAAACAGCAGGTCGCGGTACTGGCGCGGCAACACCGCCAGTACCGCCATCGGCACGAAGGCCACCGCCAGCACTCCGAAGGAGAGGCGCTGTGAGGCCTGGCGCACGCTGGCGGCGTGCATCGAGGTGATCATGCCTACCAGCGAGACTATTGCTATCAGGAGCGCCGGTACCAGCAGGATCATCGCCACCAGCCAGGGCTCGTAGAAGGTCCAGCCCTGCAAGTCCGTCGCCGTCAGGTTGACGGTGATCACCCCCAGCGCGGCCACCAGCAGCCCCATACCGCCGGCGTAGGAGAAGCTGGCCAGCAGTTTGCCGAAGAGGATGGCCTCGTCGCTGAGGCGGCTGGCCAGCAGCGTTTCCAGGGTGTGGCGTTCGCGTTCGCCGGCGATGGAGTCGGCCACCAAGCTGGTTATGATGAACATTGGCACCCAGGTCAGCCACAGCAGAGGCGCAAGGCTGTTGAGCCAGGCGCTGCCGTTGGATAAGGGCAGGTAAACGCCGAACATACCGATGATGAACAGTAATCCGAACAACGTGGAGCGAGCGCGGCCGCGCGGCAGCAGCACCTCTTTCAGCTCTTTCTGCAGCACGGTAAGCGTGTCTTGCAGGATCATTGTTCGTCCTCCATCAGGGCCAGGAAGGCCTCTTCCAGACTGGCTGTGCCCTGCCGCACCTCTTCCAGCTCGGCGCCGGCCAGCACCAGCTGGCGTACCACCGGCGCCAGGGGCGCCTCACCGTGCAGAGCCACCGTCAGGCGGCCGTTCTGTTGCTCGACGGACGCCACCTCATCCCTGAGCCGCAGTGCCGCCAGCATGTCGTCGCTGAAGCCGCTGCCGACAAACTCGGCCCTGCGGGCGCCGGCGTGCGTGCGCAGGTTATCCGGCCGGTCGAGTGCGATCAGCTTGCCCTCACGGATCACCCCGATCAACTGGCAGAGACTCTCCGCCTCGGTCAAATTGTGAGTATTGAGGAAGACAGTCGCTCCCTGCTGCCGTACCACGTTCTGCAGGTCTTCGCGCAAGCCGGCGGCGGCCAGCGGGTCGAGGCCGGCGGTGGGCTCATCAAGGAAGATAACTTGCGGGCTGTGCATGAGCGTGCGAGCCACCGCCAGCTTCTGCTTCATGCCGCGGCTCCACTTGGCCACGCCCTCGTTGCGGCGCTCCCACAGCCCCATGTGTTCCAGCAGCTCCCGCGCCCGTCTACTCCTTGCCGAGGCGGGCATATGCCAAACCTTACCGTAGAAATCGAGGTTATCGAAGGCGCTGAGCCGCTCGTAGAGGCCGTTGTGCTCCAACAGGGCGCCGCTGCGCTGGCGAATCTCGGTCGGTTGCTGGCGGCTGTCGAAGCCGAGCACGGTGGCGCTGCCGCTGTCGGGCTCCAGCAGGCCGAGCAGGAGATGCATCATCGTCGTCTTACCGGCGCCGTTGGGCCCCAGAAAGCCGAAGACGGTGCCGCGCGGGATTTCAAAGGAAACGTTGTCCACCGCGCGCACGCTGCCGAAACTGCGGCTCAAGTTGCGCACGCTGATTGCGCTCTCGCTCAAGTGGTGGAGACCTCCTCGCTAAACCTGGTGTTCCGGAAAACCGGTGATCACCCGTTGCAGTTGCTGACGGTAACCTAAGTCCGCCTCACTTCCAGCCTCGCTCAAAGGCAGCGCCGTCTGCAGTGTCTTGCAGTGGAACCGGTTCTCCCCCTCCGCGTAACCGGTCTGCTCCAGCTGGCTCAGGTGGGCGGAGAGATTGCCTTTTGTGAGGCCGGTTTCCGGTAGCATGTAAAGAGAATCGGCTCTTTTGGCGGCGTAGAGGGTGGCTACAATGATCGGGCGCGCCGGCTCGTGAATGAGGCGATCGATGCTGAGGTGGTCGGCGGCACTCATGGCATATCCTCCGGAGGCGCCGGATCCTTATAGACACCTCGATTGACGATTGGAAAATCCTAGCGCAAACTCGTCCGTGCTGCAAACCAGGAAGCCAACTCCCATACGTGGCAGGCGGGTTGCTTGTTGATCCTCGGAGTACTTACAATTGTGTTGGGTCTGGACCACTTTCCACAGCGGAGGTGGCGATCTACACAGAATGAGGTGCGAGAAAGAAAATGAGGAATACGAAAGCGATACTGGTAGCAGGGCTATTGAGTCTGTCGCTGCTGGCGTCCGCTTGCCAGACGGCGCCTGCTGCCGCCCCCACCAGCGCGGCCACCAAGGCTGCCGCCACCGCTGCGGCCACCCAGGCCGCCGCCACCAGCGCGGCTACCAAGGCTGCCGCCCCCACTAGCGCGGCCACCAAGGCTGCTGCTACCGCCGCAGCTACCCAGGCCGCCGCCACCGCTGCGGCCACCAAGGCAGCGGCCACCGCCGCCCCTGCCGCCACCAAAGCCCCGGCAGCGGCTACCAAGGCCCCGGCTGCCACCGCCGCCAGCACGAGCGGCAGCATCATCGGCGCCAAGGAGCTGTCGTTTGAGATCGTCATCACCGCGCCCGATAATGAAACGTATGCCAGCAAGATCTGGGCCAAGAACGACAAGTTGCGCATGGAGATGGAGATACTGGGCCAGGGTGTGACGATGATCATTGACCCGGGCGCCGGCGCCGCCTACATGATCATGAACGAGGAGAAACAGGCGCTTAAACTGCCGATCACCCAGGCTGAGCAGCAGTCCGGCGCTTCCGGCAGTGCGGTAGAGATGGTCAGGGCTGAGGATCGCGGCACCAAAGTGGGTAGTGAGACGATCAACGGCAAGCAGACCGACCTTTACGAGAAGTCCCTGCCAGAGGGCTCCAAACTGAAGCTATGGGTTTCTCAGGATAACCAGTTCCCTGTGAGGGCCGAGATTCGGAATAGAGACGGTGTGATGACGATGGAGTACAAGAACGTCAGCCTCGCGCCGGTCGCCGACAGCATGTTCACACTGCCAGCCGATGTCATCGTGACCGATGCCGGGGCGCTCCTGCAGTCGACTCCAGAGCGCTAACAGCACCGGCTTGCCAGGCACGAACTGCCGTGGCACGTAAAAGAGGCGGTCCCCGCGGGGACCGCCTCTTGTCTTGCCTGCTGCTCAGCCGATCCAGATCCAGCGCGGGTCGAGGTTCTGGAAAGTAACGGAGACGTCGTGTACATTCTTGCGGTACACTTTATTCTCCGGCATGAAGTAGCCCACCGTCCAGTAGGCGGTGTCGTACATCACCTGCTGCACCTGCTTGTAGATCTCGTGGCGCTTCTTATCGTCCTGCTCCAGGCGACCGTCCTGCATCAGTTTGTCGATTTCGGGAATCTTGGCTTGTGCCCAGTTGGCGCCGGCGCCGCTGACGATGCCGCGGCTTGCCAGGTCGGGATCAGGGTTGGGGCCCTGGCGCCAGAAGCAGGCATCGTACTTGCCTGTATTGATTTTCTCTATCCAGGCAACTCGTTCCATGCTTTCGAGCGTAGTGCGAATGCCCACTGCATCCCACATCGATTTAACCATCTCGCCGATGCGGTTCTCCTGGGCACGGGTGATCACCGAGAGGGTTACGTCAACGCCGCCTGAGAAGCCTGCCTCTGCCAGCAGTTGTTTCGCCTTCTCCGGTTGGTAGTCGTACTTGGGGATGCTCTCGTCGTAGCCCAACATGCCCGGTCCCCAGTAGGGGTAGTAGTGGGGCGTTCCCACGCCGAAGCCGAAAGTCTTGGCCATTGCCTCGCGGTTGAGAGCGTAGTTGGCTGCCTGACGCAACTTCAGGTTGTCGTGGAATCTGCCACCAGAGAACGAGTAGCTGGCGGTGAAGTAGTGCGGCCCCGCCCAGTCGATCTGCCAGTACTCCAGTTCGGGATTGGACTTCGTAGCGGCTATATCCTTGCCTTCAATGTTCTCTGTCAGGTCGATCGTGCCGGCGCGCATCTCAGCGAGGATTACTGCCGGGTCTTGGATGTAGCGCTCCACGTAGCGATCGAAGTAGGGGAACGGTTTGCCGTCCGGCGCCATCATCCAGTAGTTCTCGTTACGCTCTAGGGTGAGCGTGTCGTCACGCTTCCAGTCCACGAACTTCATTGGTCCCGAGCCCACCGGGTGGGTGCCGAAGGCGTCGGCGCCAGCCTTCTCGAAGGCCTCTTTGGAGATGATGGCGAAGTTAGGGTCGGTGCCACCGCCAAGAATGGCCTCCAGTGAGACGAGCGGGTTCTTGAGCGTGATCTTCACGGTGTTGGCGTCCACCGCCTCCACCTTCTCAAATGAGCTGATGTACTGCTTGGTGTAGAACTTGGGATCGGTCATCCAGCGGTTGATGTTCCAGCGTGCGACCTCGGCGTTGAAGGGCGAGCCGTCGTGGAACTTGACATCCTGGCGCAGCTTCATCACAAACTCGGTTGGCGTGGGCCGCTCCCATGAGACCGCCAATTCCGGCTTGATCTCGAACACACCCTTGGCGCGGTCCACCAGCACGCGTCGCATTAGCTGGTCGAATAGCAGCGGGTAGGTGGGGTGGTACTTCGAAGTGGTGAGATGCGGATCGAGCGAGGGCATCGTCCAGCCGAGCGCGCAGCGGAGGGTACCGCCTCGTTTGATGGCGCCGGCAGCGCCAGCAGCGGCGGTTGCTGCCGTCTTGGGCGCTGCAGTGGCTGCTCCACTGGCCTTGGTGGCGGCCGGCGCCTGTGTGGCGGAACTGCCACTACCGCAGCCGACCAATGTTAGGGAGGCTACTACACCTGCCGTTACTTTGAGCAGGTTGCGGCGGCTTAGCTTGATCTCGGTTCGCTGCTTTTCCATTTTTATCCTTCCTTTATTGCTTTTGGTCCTGCAAGCAGCGTGGTGGTTTAGCCGACACCTCGCTGGCGCAGACGCGGGTCGAGCGCAATGCGCAGGGCGTCGCCGACGAAGTTCAGCCCCAGCACCGAGATGAAGATGGCCGCGCCTGGGAAGATGGACAGCCAAGGGGCCATCTCCAGATACTGGTAGCCGTTATAGAGCATTGAGCCCCAGCTGGGGGTGGGTGGACGCACACCCACCCCCAGGAACGAGAGGGTAGCCTCGACGATGATGGCAAAGGAGACGTTGAGCGAGGCCTGCACGATGATCGGTGCGGTAACGTTGGGCCAGATGTGCTGCCACATGAGGCGGCCATTGCTGGCGCCCAGGACCCGCGCCGCCATCACAAAATCGCGCTCGCGCACGGAAAGTGCCTGGCCGCGCACCAGGCGCGCCAAGGGCGGTATGTAAACAATGCCTATTGCGATCATGGCGTTGACTATGCCGGGACCCAGCGCGGCGGTAATAGCCAAGGCGAGAATGATTGAGGGGAAGGCGTATAGAGCATCGGTGAAGCGCATCAACACCTCGTCTACCAGGCCGGCAAAGAAGCCGGCCAGCAGACCGATGATTACGCCTGCCACCGTGGCAATGCCCACCGCTACCAGGCCAACCTGCAGCGAGACGCGTGCGCCGTGGATGATGCGGCTGAGCACGTCGCGCCCCAAATCGTCGGTGCCGAAGGGATGTTGCAGGCTGGGGTCGCTGAGCACGTTTGCGTAATCTTGGGCAATAGGATCGTAAGGCGAAACGACGTCGGCTAATAGCGCAGCTAAGATGAGGGTGCTCACCACCACCAGACCGAAGCCGGCGAGCCGCGTCTGCAGCAGCCGCTGTACGAAACGCTGCACTCGCTGCCAGCGTTTCGGCTCGGCGAAGACGGGGCCTTGGTGGTTATTCAGTTCTCTAGCCACTAGCGCACTTCATCATTTGGACTCCTAGTTGAAGCGAATGCGCGGGTCGATATAGCCGTAGAGAATATCGGTAATCAGATTGGCGAACAACACCGCCACCGCCAACACCAGAATGACCCCCTGCACCATGGGAAAGTCGCGGTAGTTGATCGAATCCACCGCCAGCCGCCCCACGCCCGGAATGGCGAAGATCTGCTCTACCACCACTGCGCCACCGAAGAGGCGGCCGGTCTGCAGACCAATCACCGTCACCACCGGGATTAGCGCGTTCTTGAGCGCATGGCGGTTGACCACCACCGCCTCGGCTAGTCCCTTAGCACGGGCGGTGACAATGAAATCCTGCTGCAGAACTTCGAGCAACGCAGAGCGGATCTGTCGCATCACCACGGCCGCCGTGCCGGTGGCGAGCGTGAAGGCCGGCATCAGCAGCAGTTTGAATGATTGCCCGGGGTCGTCCAGGGGCGAGACGAAACCAGAGGGGGGCAGCCAGCGCAGAAAGACGCCGAAGAAAAAGATGAGCATGATGCCCAGCCAGAAGTGGGGCATGGCAACCCCGCTGAGCGCGAATATGGTGCCGGCGATGTCAGCCTTGGAGTTTGGGCGCACGGCGGAAATGATGCCCACTGGAATGGAGATCAGTAGAGCGACGATGATCGCGGCAAACGTCAGCACCAGCGTGACCGGCAGGCGCTCCAGGATTCCGTCCATCACTGGTTGGCGGTTGCGGATTGAGGTAC
>CAZMKF010000022.1:31648-32738 GCA_964566935.1 uncultured Dehalococcoidales bacterium
AGGTCACCCCGCAGCGCGTTGCCGGCCCAGGTTACGTACTGTACCGCCACGGGCTTGTCGAGGCCGAGCTCGTCGCGAATCTGCTCGTAAGCAACTTTGTCGGCGGCGCGGTCCGGGCCGAGGATGGCGATCACCGGATCACCCGGCAGCAGCAAGGTTATTGAGAAAGAGACCATGCTGACCAGGATGATGGTGGGAATGATAGAGAGCAGGCGCCTTATGATGTAGCGTCGCACGCTGCCCTCCTTCTTGTTGACTGGCCCGATGGCTTGGAGAGACAGCTGTTCGCGGCCAGCGTCTGGGCAGTGCGCCGTAGGTGCCGTTCAATGGCTGCGCGCGCCGCCCTGCGGTTGTTGCCTTGCAGGGCCTTGAGAATGGCACGGTGCTCTGCCAATGCCTGCGTCCCCTTGTCATCGGGTCTGGTACGCAGCATCTGCCGGTGCGCGTGCACGTGAATGCCCAGTGTGCCGTGCAGGTGCAGGAGCTCCCGGTTGTTGGCGGTCGCCACTAGCGTCTGATGAAAGAGGTAGTCGCGTTTAGAATACTCGAGATAGGAGTGGGGCCTCAGTTCCTCCATTTCCACCACTAACTCTTCCAGCCTACGCAACTGGTCGGTGGTGATGCGTTCGATTCCAAGGTTCACGGCACCCAGCTCCAGAATGAGGCGTGCCTCCAGCAAGTCGGCAGCCTCTTGTGCATCCAGTTTGGTGATGTGATAGCCACGCCGGGGCACTTCGGAGATGATCCGTTCCGCCGCCAGACGGTTGAAGGCGTCGCGCACCGGGGTAAGGCTTATCCCGAGTTCACGGGCAATACCGGTGACGGTGATCTGGGCTCCTGGAGCCAGTTTGGAGGTCATGATGCGGTCGCGCACCACGTCGTAGACGCGCTCTCCCAGGTCGGGCTGGTTGATGGAGAGAGCGTTCAACCGTTACATCCCCTGCGCTACAGTTTCGCCCGGTTCTGGATTCACAGTGCTCCATGCACCATACACCGTGTGCAGGATAAACGCGAAGCCGAGATCTGTCAAGGAGCTGTAGTGGTTCAGTAGGTGCGTTACACGACCTCCTTCTGTTGATAGTACTTGATT
>CAZMKF010000023.1:0-13544 GCA_964566935.1 uncultured Dehalococcoidales bacterium
AATCAAGTACTATCAACAGAAGGAGGTCGTGTAACGCACCTACTGAACCACTACACCACCCGATATGCCTCTGTGTCACCCCTCAGGGACCACGGTATCCACCCGCACTGGAGGTATGGAGGCACTAACCTTGAGCAAGAACCAACAACGAAGGGCGATATGATGACAGGTCCAAATGTCGCCCTGTGAATATGGCCGAGGCAAGTTAACCGTCACACCTGAATTCATCGATTACATAATCCATTTCCGATTAATACTGTGTCGGCAGATAAGGAACAGTGCCACCGCAAAAGCCAGCAACATCCCAAAAGATAGTACCGGAGAGAGAGTGTTTGCACCGATAATCGTTCCTTTCAGGATGTCGGTTCCGTAAGTGAGCGGCAAACAAAACGAAACAGGTTGCAGAAAAAGAGGCAAACTCGAAATCGGTATAAACAGTCCGCAGACGAACAACATCGGGAAGCGGAAGAAGTTAGAGAGTGTCTGAGCCTCAAATACCTGTTTGGCCGATACCGCAATCAATAACCCCAATAATGCCGAGGTTATGGCAATCATCAAAACTGCAAGTAGCAGCACTCCCCAGTTCACTGCACTAAGGTCGATAAAAAGGAGCGCGAAAACGACTGGGACAAATGCGTTCAGAATGCCGAACAGGATGGTTCCGGTGATTTTGGCAAGCACCATTATGCTTAGACTTATGGGGGCCAGTAGCAGCCGCTCAAACGACCTCCCACTCCGCTCAAAGGTAATGGTGACCGCGAGCATGGAGGTAGTGCCGAACAAAACGCTCATAGAAATCAGACCAGGAAGCAACTCTAAGAAGCTTTCACCAGGAGAGCGGATGAGCTGCATTAGTGTCCACGAAAGAGGGAAGATGATACCCCAACTGATGTTAGGCGGTTTTAGATAGTAGTTTTCTATGTCCTTTTTCAGAATGCTCCAAAATGCAATCCAGCTCTTCAATCACCGGCCCCCTTTTTCCTTGTCCTTTTTCAGCACAGAGGATTCAATGCCGGTCAGTTTCACGAACACGTCTTCTAAGGAAGGACGTAGTTCGCGTGCTTCATACACTTCAACCTGTTTATCGTGAAAAAACTCCATCGCTGGAAATAGTGGGATACGCTGCTCCGATACCATCACTAGGGAATGATCAGGCTGGATTTTGACTTCGCTTCCCCTAAAACGGGCTTGAAGCTCACTGGCACAGCTTTCGATGTTCTTGTCTGTCACAAATCGGATAGCATGACGATGAGAAACACTATCCATCAATTGGGGAATGGTACCCGACGCAACAATTTGACCCTCTACTATAAAGGCAATCCGGTCACAGATGCGCTCAGCTTCCTCAATATAGTGAGTAGTTAGGAAGATCGTGGTTCCCTTCTTTTTCAGGTCCAGTATCATATTGCGGATTTGCCTGGAACTCTCTACGTCAATTCCTGTTGTCGGCTCGTCCAGAAACAGGATTAGGGGAGAATGGATAAGCGCCGAAGCAATAGTCAGCTTGCGGCGCATTCCTTTGGAATAGGCCTTAAACGGACGCTTTCCTGCATCTTTTAGCCTGAACTGCTCCAAAAGCTGACGGGCTTTTGGCTCTCTTTCCTCCTTGCGCATCCCATACAGTGCAGCACAAAAACAAAGGTTTTCAAACCCGTCCATTTCATTGTAAAGATTGCTTTCATCCGGAACGATTCCCATGATGGCCTGTGCCTTTTTCGTTTGCCTTTTTGCGTCTATACCATTAACTGTAATCTCTCCGGTAGTTGGTCGAGACAGGCCGATAATCATGTTGATCGTAGATGTCTTTCCTGCTCCGTTCGGTCCTAAAAAGCCGAATACCTCACCTTTCTCAATTTCAAAAGAGATATCATTCACGGCGGTAAAGTCACCATATGTCTTCTTTAGGTTTGTGACACTTACCATTCCCATGATCTCTACTGTCCCTTACTGTGATCTACCCCATGGCAGAACTCCTTGACCTCGTCACTGCACTTGCCTTTCCTGGAGCAATCCTGCTTTTCTTCAGCGGGACAATCATCGCGCTTCTCTGGCTGGCAGGCTGCCTGTTCGATGGCCGCCAGAGCGTTAATCTCCTTTGCCAGTTCATGCAGTGCTGACCGCTCTACGGAGTAGTGCATGAAATACCCACGTTTTTCTCCCACTAGCAAGCCAGCCTCCCGCAGTACTTTCAGATGCTGGGATATCGTGGCTTCGGTCAAGTTAAGCTCGTTTGCCAGCGCTCGGACACAGTAATTGTGCCGCAGAAGCAGATTCAGAATGCTCATGCGTGTTTCATCAGCGATTGCTTTTAGTGCCGTCTTCTTGTCCATGGTAATCCTCCTATAATCCAATTAGTTATCTGCCTAATTAGATTATAGCGACTCGTTTTGATTAAGTCCACACCTAATTGGCAGTCTGTCACTGCCAGGTGGTAGAGTCCCTGGAGTTGGTGGACCTGCTGGTGTGGTGTGAAGAGGAGATACTTGCCTTCTACGACTTCCCGCAAGATCACTGGAGGCGCATCTACTCGACCAATCCGTTGGAGCGGGTGGACAAGGAGTTGGAGCGGCGCAGCACGGTTGTGGACATCTTCCCCAACCGGGCAGCTGTAGTGCGCTTGCTGGTGGCGCTACTGGCCGAGCAGAATGACGAGTATCTTGTGAGCCGGCAGTACTTCACCGAAGCCTCAATGCGCAGGATAAGCTAGCTACGGGAGGGTTCCACCACAGCAATCCAGGCTTGTACGCCGTGGCTTACGAAACATAAATACACAGGCGCCTATTACACCACTTGACGGGACGCAGCCTATACCATATAGGTTATGCCGGTTATGCTCCAATTGGTTACGTCCCACACGGTCGCTTTCAGCACAGAGCATGGCAGCTTGGTGGCACTGAAACAGCAGCGAGGACAATACAGCGACAGATTGGGCGCTTGAAACAACTGCGGTATGACCTCGTCAAGATCACGGCACTTTCCGGTGGTGAAGGCAGCCAGCCTGGGCGAAAACGGCACTCATGTTTTCTACACAGAATAGGGGGTTCCCAATATGAGAATAACGTTTATGACGGTTTCTGCGCCAGCGGTGCAGTACTTGATGCTGGCTGAAGAACGAATCAATGCGTTGGCGCCGGGTGCACTTGATCTGCGCATTCATTACGCGGTTGCGGAACCGGCCAAAGCGAAGGCGGAAAAGATCGTGCGCGATATTGGAGGCGCGGATGCGGTTTTCCTTGACTTAATGGGGGCGCCACCCGCAGTGGTCGAACTAGTGAATCGCGGCTGCGAAGCCTGCCCAGGGCACATCATTCCGTTTGGCGCGTCGGCGAGAGAATACCTAAGACTCGGGAAGTTCACCGCAGACGGGATGAAAGCGTCTACTAACGGCAAAGCCCCCAGCATGGAAATGATGAAGAGAATGCAGACCGTTGCGGAAGCGTTGGGGAAACTCATGCCCGGAAAAATGCGGGATATGCGGAACTACTCGCTTCTGATGAAGTATTTCCAGAATGCGACGAATGATAATCTCTACGCAATGCTGCTACTTTTACTAAATGAGTATGGCCGCATGAAGGGACTGCCCTCTGCGCCACCGCCGCAGGTTCCCCTACCGATCGCGCTGTATACACTACCCCAAATGGAACCGTTCGAAAGCGCAACAGATTACAAGCGTACTTGTGCATTCTCAAATGCACTGCCTAATGTGTTGCTGCTCTTTTCCTCTTACGCTTATCCGACCGATACTGTCTCGTGTGTGACCGCTGTTCGGGATGCCTTGAAACCAATCTGCAATGTGTATGCGTTGGGACTTTCGGCTTCTTTTCAGGAGGTTGAGAAGAACCTTCGCAGGCTTTGTGGTCAAATCCCAGGTGGCATATCGCTGATCTTGAACTGCATGCCTTTTCGGTTGGCAGCAGGTCCGATGGGGGGCAATGTATCGCTTGGAATCCGTTTCCTTGAAGAAATGGATGTGCCCTATTTGCATCCCTTTTTTATCACCCGACGGACAAAGACCGACTGGGAGAATTCAGTTTCCGGCTGCACACCCTCCGAAGTGCTTCTGTCCATCATGCTGCCTGAATTAGACGGCGCTGTAGACACCACGCCTGTCGGCGCCATGACAGAGCCGAAAGCAGACGCGAAATTCGGGGTGGAAACCTACGATCTGATCCCCATAGAAGAGCGTCTTAATCATCTCTCTGCTCGAGTCAGCCGATATCTTGCTCTGCGTAAGAAGTCGAATGCCGAAAAACGAGTTGCCATTATCTGTTACAACTACCCGCCGGGCGAGGCAAACCTGTTCGGTGGCGCCTTCTTGGACACCTTCACTTCTGTTTCCAACATCCTGTCCGCTATGAAGAAAGAAGGCTACGTGGTGGAGCAGATGAGCGTCGACCAACTGATAGACGTTTTCTCGGCGGGCAAGGCAGTTAACCTTGGGGATTTCGAAACAAGCTGGCAGGATGCCATCTGGTACGACGCAGAAGAATATCATGCGCCCGACGAAGTGACGGCGTGCTTTGGAACAAAACCAGGCGATATCATGGCAGAAGATGGCCACTTCTTCATTCCGGGCATCCGAAACGGTAATCTGTTTATCGGACTTCAGCCTTCACGTGGCGTAGGAGATGCTGACGAAGCAGCCTATCACGATCGGTCGCTTCCGCCCCACCATCAGTATGTGGCCTTTTACCAATGGCTGCGCGATGAGTTTCAAGCCGACGCGATCATTCATGTGGGAACCCATGGAACGCTTGAATTCCTGAAGGGAAAAGAAAGCGGCATGAGCGGCGCCTGTTACCCGGACAGATTAGTTGCTGATTTGCCACATATTTACTTGTACTACTGTGGCAACCCCTCCGAGGCAATGATCGCCAAGCGCAGAGCAGCGGCAAATCTTGTCAGTTATCAGCCGCCCGTTTTCGTCGAAAGCGATCTATACGACGATTATGTCGAGCTTTCCTCCTTGCTGGATAGCCTGAGGCAGGCGGAAGCAGTATCGCCTGAGAGCGCAGCGGATGCACACCAGATGGTGATGAAAAAGGCTTCGGAAATGGCAATAGCCGGAGACATTGAAGAAATTGAGACTGAACTCTACCGCATGCAACATAGCTTGATTCCCAAGGGGCTCCACGTATTTGGCCAGGGATACAGCCGCGAGGAAGCTGGACAGTACCTTGCATTCCTGAAAAGGAAAATGGACGGGAAGAGAGACGCCGATAATATGCTTACCGCCGCTGCCGAGGCGTCCATGCGTAATAATGAAATGCAAGGCCTATTGCACGCACTGTGCGGCGGATACAATCCGGCGAAATTGGGGGGCGATGTTTTTCGAAGCCCTGAGGTGCTGCCTGCCGGCTATAACCTCTATCAGTTTGATCCCAGGCTTGTCCCTTCCAAAACGGCAATGGAGCGCGGAATGCGGATAGCAGAGAATACCCTGGAGGCCTATCGTAAGGAGCACGGCACTTATCCAACCGCCACCGCAGTCATCCTGTGGGGGCTTGAAACCTCCAGAACCCAAGGCGAAACAGTCGGACAAATACTGGGGTATTTAGGTATTCGCTATGCAAAGGATAGTCATATCTGGAATCAGGCGTTCGAACCGATCCCGCTTGAAGAACTCGGACGCCCGCGTATTGATGTGACGATCAATATTTGCGGCTTCTTCCGGGACATGTTCCCGATGCTGATTGAGAACCTGGACGATATCTTCTGCGCCCTGTTTGACGTAGACGAGCCGGACGAACTGAACTACTTCAAAGCGAACGCAAATAAGAGATATGGACGTCTGATTGACGAAGGGTACGACGCGGACGAAGCAAAGCAGATCGCCTGCGCCCGTTTTTTCGGTCCAGCGGCAGGCGAGTATGGAACCGACTTAACCGACATCATTGGTAACAAACTTTGGCAGGAAGAAAGCGAACTGGGCTTATCCTTCACGGCAAGTCTACGTCATGTTTACAGCCGCAGGATTCATGGAAGGCACATAACGGGACTGTACGAGGAGAACCTTCGATGTGTCGAAATTGTCTCACAGTTGCGCAGCGACCATGAATATGAAATCACTGATCTCGACCATTATTACGAGTTTCTTGGCGGGCTGGCGAAGTCCGTTGAGCTAGTCAAGGGCAGAAAGGTGCAAATGTATGTCACCGACACAACGGGGAATAAACCGATCACGGAACCAGTAGACAAATCGATTGCCCGCGGGATCCGCACAAGGGTGCTGAACCCCAAATGGGTCGATGGCATGCTGGCGCATAAAGCACACGGGGCGCAGAAGATTGCCGATCGGTTTGAAAATGTATTGGGACTGGCCGCAACAACCGGCGCCGTGGACGAATGGATCTATGATGCACTGGATCAAACCTATGTTCAGGATGAAAACCTACGTAGGCGAATGACAGAAAACAATCCGCACGCCTACATGCGAATACTGGAACAGATGATGGAGTACAGCGAACGCGGATACTGGAAAGCGACGGAAGAACAGTTGAATAGGATTCGCGATATCTACATTGACATGGAGAATGAATTGGAAGGCACGATTTGATGGAGGAAATACATCAAACACGGCAAAAGCAATACCCCTTCTGTGCGATTGTTGGGCAGGAGGAAATGAAGCTCGCTCTGATCCTGAATGTAATCAACCCGAATATAGGGGGCGTGCTCATTCGCGGGGAAAAGGGAACGGCGAAATCCACAGCGGTGCGGGCGCTGGCAGAAGTGCTGGGGGAGCGTGACGAAATCGACGGGTGCATGTTTTCCTGCGATCCGAACAATCCTGTTTTTTGGTGCGAAGCCTGCCGTTCCACGGCAGCCCATTCCATAAGACGAAGCAGCATGCGTGTGGTGGATCTGCCGATCAGTGCGACAGAGGATCGTGTAGTTGGTACGCTCGATATGGAACATGCCTTGAAACACGGGAAGAAACGGTTTGAACCGGGCATTCTCGCTGCAGCAAATCGAAACATTCTGTACGTGGACGAGGTAAACCTGTTGGATGATCATATTGTGGACATCTTGCTGGATTCAGCTGCGATGGGGGTCAACTCAATTGAGCGGGAGGGGATATCCTTTTCGCATCCAGCACGTTTCGTTCTGGTCGGCACCATGAACCCTGAGGAGGGGGATCTGCGTCCACAATTGATCGATCGTTTCGGGCTGGTCGTGGATGTGCGTGGTGAAAAGGAAGCAAAAAGGCGCATGGAGGTTGTAAAGCGCAGACTGGCTTTCGAGGCAGATTCGGAGAGCTTCCTGCAAGGGTATCATCAGGAGCAGGAAACATTGAAAGAACAGATCCGGCAAGCAGAAAGAAAACTTGCGCAGGTAACCTACTCCGATCGTTGCCTCCTGATTGCTGCGGACATTGCAATTCGTTTAGAAGTGGACGGACACCGTGCGGACATTACACTGATTAAAACGGCGATGACTCATGCTGCATTTTCAGGACGGACGAAAGTTACAGAGGATGATCTGTTGGTTGCGTCCAGACTCGCCTTGCCCCACCGTATGCGCAGACGCCCCTTCGAGGAAGGCACTGTAGATCTTGAGAATGTGCGAGAGATCATCAGCAGTTATGGGACGGTATGATTCTTCCTTTCCTTTTGCTGCGATAGAGGGACAGGAAGATGCCAAAACAGCACTTCTAATTGCAGCGGTCAACCCCCTGGTAGGCGGTGTTTTGCTGGCCGGTGAGAAAGGGACGGCAAAATCCACGCTGGTAAGAGGGCTCTCTGCCCTTATGCCAAATGCGCCTTTTGTCGAACTGCCGTTGAACATCACTGAAGATCGTCTGGTCGGTTCAATCAACATCGAGCACGCCGTTACTGAGGGAAAAGCAACCTTAGAAAGGGGGTTGTTTGCCCTTGCGGACGGGGGCTTCTTGTATGTGGACGAAGTGAACTTATTACCAGAGCACGTTGCTAACGTTGTGATTCAAACTGCTGGCGTCGGCGAAAACGTGATCGAGCGTGAAGGCGTTTCTTTCAGACATGATTCTCGGTTTGTTCTCATCGGTTCAATGAATCCGGAAGAGGGTGCGCTTCGCTCACAGTTATTAGACCGCTTCGGGCTGTATGTGCGTGTGAAGGGCGAAACTGATGTTGGCATGCGGTGTTCCATTACAAGAAAGCGTTTGGAGTACGAGAAGGATCCTGCTGCTTTTCGCAAACAATGGGAAACGCAAACGAAGGCACTTTCAGCACAAGTGATGTCAGCGCGAGACATGCTGACGGAAGTAACTGTGCCTGAAAAGCAGCTGCGTTTTGCGGCGACGCTGGCGAAGGAAGGACAATGCGCTGGACACCGCGCCGAACTTGCGCTTTGCGAGACAGGAAAAGCCCTTGCGGCACTAGAAAAGCGGGATCAGGTAACCGAACGGGACATTCGTATGGCTGCAAAATTCGTCCTGCCACATCGACTGCGAGAAGCGGTTACGCCAGAGCGGCCTGAACAAGCAACCGAACCGCCTGAAGATGCAGGTGATCGGGAAGCTGAACAGATAGATATGCAGCCGCTTCCGCCAAACGATCGCACTTTCACAGAAAACAGAGAATCGTGTGTAGAAGAACAGAATGAATGGCAGGATATTGAACCGATTGACGCAGAACTTGTCCTTCAAATCAGAGAGGCGACGGCAGATGAACCCAAGGGAAGCGGAAAACGGCTGAAAGTAAAGACGCACACAAAAACAGGACGATATATCCGTTATCGTTTGCCGGTTTCTGCGCCTGCCGATATTGCCTTGGATGCGACGCTGCGCGCGGCGGTCATGCATCCATGTGAAATACCAGGTTTGAAGGTCGAGATAAGAAAAGACGATATAAGAGAGAAGGTTCGGGAGCGCAGAACAGGGGCAACTATCCTGTTTCTGGTAGACGCAAGCGGCTCAATGGGGGCGCACAGACGAATGGGGGCGGTCAAGGGCGCAGTCTTGTCACTACTAAACGACGCTTATCAAAAGCGGGATACCGTGGGGATTGTTGCATTCAGAAACGATAAGGCTGAAGCGGTTCTGAATTTCACCCGTAGTGTGGATCTGGCGGAGAAATGTTTACGCGACCTTCGTACGGGCGGTAAGACCCCGCTAGCTGCAGGATTGATGAAAGCGTATGAGCTATTGAAAACTGAACGAATCAAAAACGCGGATGCGCTGCAATACTTGGTGCTCGTATCGGACTGCAGAGCGAATGTGGCCCTGACCGGGAAAGATGCTCTTCTTGATGCACAGAACCTGGCGCGTAAACTGCAGGCAGAAGGCGTCAAAAGCCTCGTGCTCGATACCGAAAAGGGGTATCTGCGTCTTGGGCTCGCCAAGAAACTGTCCGACGCACTGAATGGACAGTATCTGCAATTAAGAAGAATAACTAGTGACGAAATCGCAGGCTCTGTTCGAGCAATCCTCTAAATAGTCATAATCTGAGCGCAGAACTTTCACGGCTAAGAAGATCTCACTGAACGAAAGCTCGATGCGCCCGGTTCTCGCAGTCCAGATGCGAAGTGTCGTTCCAGCGCACCATGATGGCGCCCGCAGGGTGCAGCTCGAAACGAGAGATCGAGGCGAGATCGAGCCGCAACTGCCACCACTGTTGAGGCAACAGACCAAGCAGCTGACAGGCCAGCATCTTGAGCGTGCCACCGTGCGCCACTACCAGCGCCTCGCCGGCAGGCAGCCCACTCACCCGCCTCCGGAAATCATCCACCCTGTTCGCCAGATCCACCGTGCTCTCTCCCGCCGGGAAACGCTGTTGAGGGTAGGCGGGGTTCCAATAGCGCCTCAGGTCCTGACCTGTGGCGGCGAGCTCGGCGTAGGAGCGCCCCTCCCAATCGCCGAAGGAGATCTCTCGCAGCTCGGGGCAGGGTAGCGCGGAGATCCTACGCTCCCCGAGGATGGCGACTGCGGTATCGAGACAACGAATGAGGTCGCTGCTGAAGGCGTGCTGGAACTCCAAGCCGGCCAGCGTCCACTGCAGCCGGCCGGCCTGCTTCTTGCCCCGCTCGCTGAGCGGATTATCGGTCTGCCCCCAGTAGCGCGGCTCCCCATCAGGTGAGCTGTGACCATGGCGCACCAAGGTCAGGCCGATCACGCCCCTGCGCTCAGCCAAGCGCCACGGCCAGGGCGCTAAGCGTCTCCTCCACCAGCTGCGGCTGCGCCTGCGAACCCATGTGACCGATGCGGAACACCTTGCCCACCAGATCACCGTAGTTGCCGCCCACAACCACCCCCTGCTTACGCAAGGCAGCGTCCAGCTCCTCCCAGGTGCGGCCCTCAGGTACGGCGACGGCGCTGATGGTGTTCGAGTTCCACTCCTCCTGCTCGGGGAACAGCTGCAACCCCAGCCTGCGCACACCATCGCGACAGCTCCGAGCCACTGCGGCGTGCCGCGCGATCACCTGCTCCAGCCCTTCATCCAAGACGAGCCGGCAGGCCTCGGAGAGCGCCGCCGTGCCGTGCCAATACGGCGTATACGGGAAGTACCTGGCTTCTAACGCATGCTGCCAAGGCGCCAGTGCATCGTAGCCCTGGTAGCCGACCGCCGTGACAATATCCCAGGCCCTTGGACTGACCGAGAGGAAAGACATGCCGGCCGGCGCTGAAAGGCATTTCTGTGCCCCACCCAAGCAGAAATCGATGTGCCAGTCGTCGATCAGTACCTCTTCGCCAGCGAGACTGGAGACAGCGTCGACGTAGTAGAGCGGCACCTCATAGCGCGCCACCAGCTCGCCCACCGCCGCCGCCGGGTTGAGCGTACCGGAAGGTGTCTCACAATGGATGAGTGTGACCATCTTAGGGTTGAACTCGCGAATGGCCTCCTCGATCGGCCCCGGCTCGGCAACAGCGTTAGCCGGGAAGGCAACAGTGCGCACCTCAGCCCCCAGGCTGTTCGCCATCTCACCAACGCCATGCCCAAAGAGACCAGTGGCCACCGCCAGCACGCGATCGCCCGGCAGGAGCGAGCTCTTCAGGGCTGCCCAGAGCACAAGCATGCCCTCACCGCTCATGATTGCCACCCGGTTTTTAGTATGCATAATCTGCTGCAGTTGCTGCTCGGTGCGGGCGTACAGCTCGAAGTACTCGTCCTCGACGTTCGGGTCGCCGAAGTTGGTCTGATACGCTGCCAGAACACTTGCCGGTACCGAGGTGGGACCGGGAACCATGGGAACGCGGTAGGTAAGCATGATTGACCCTCCTGCGCCGTCTAGTTTCGACGCGACTGTAAAAACCGTTCCAAACGATCCATTCCTTCGGCAATGTTGTCCTTGGAGGTAGCGTACGAGAAGCGCAGGTAACCCTCGGCATTGCTGCCGAAATCGACGCCCGGCGCCGCCGCCACACCCGCCTCCCGCAGCAGTTCGTAGGCGAAGGCGAGCGAGTCGCTCGTGTAGCGGCGGAAGTTGACCAGCATGTAGAAAGCGCCGGTGGGCGGACAGGGAATCTCCAGCCCCAGACCCTTGAGTCTCTCCAACATGTACAGCCGCCGCTCGGCGTAGGTCTGGCGCATGCGCTCCACCTCACCGCTGCCGGCGGCGTTTTGCAGCGCCGCCAGGGCGCCACGCTGCACGAAGGCGTTGGCGGAGATGAAGAAGTTCTGCTGCAGCTTCTGCATGGCGCGAATGATCTGTGGTGGCGCGATCGTGTAGCCTACCCGCCAGCCGGTCATGGCGTACAGCTTGGAGAAGCCATTGAGCGCCACTGCCTGATCGGTGTACTCGAGAATGCTGTGCTCTTTCCCCTCGTAGACGAGGCCATGGTAGATCTCGTCCGACACGACCAGCGGCCCCAGCTCAGCGATCGCCGCCATACGCTCGCCATCCAGCACCGTGCCGGTGGGGTTGGCCACGGTGTTGATCAGGATGGCTTTGGTACGTGGCGTAATGCGCGCCGCGATCGCCTCCGGCCGCAGCTGGTAGCCCTCGTGCTCGAACACGTCAACGCTGACCGGCACGCCACCCACGAAACTAATGAAGTTCGGATAGCAGGCGTAGGCAGGGTTGGCGATGATCACTTCGTCGCCCGGCTCCAACAACACGCCAAAGACAGAAAAGAGCGCTGGCGACGTACCCTGGCTGACGATGATCTGTTCGGGCTTGACACTGACGCCATGCTTGCTTAAATAGTCGGCACAGATCGCCTCGCGCAGTTCGAGTATCCCCAAACTGCTGGTGTAATGCGTCTCCCCGCCACGCAGGCCCTCCACGGCCGCATCGACAGCGCACTGCGGCGTGCTAAAGTCCGGCTCGCCCACCTCCAGGTGGATGATCCGCTGACCGGCATGCTCCAGCCGCTGTGCCTCCTCAAGGATTTCCATCACCAGAAAGGGGGTGATCCGCTCGGCACGCTGGGCAATCTGCATCTCGTTAACCTCCGGAAAAAACGGTCTCTATGGGCTGACAAGCCATTATAGCACGGTAATTGCCACTAACCGGATGGGTCACGCCTTTCACAGGTCGCCACCACGCAGTAATTGCGCTTTTCCGATAATTGCGATTCAGGTTGGGACTTGGCCCACAGACAACGAAATGAGGTTGGGGGGGAAGTACGAACGGATGGCTTCAGCAACTCGCCGCTCTACAGGCGACAGCGGCCATACGAGCATTTGTCAATCAGCACGTATGGGCAGGCCTACGACCCGCCTGTCCGGTGTTCTTGAGGCGACAGGCGCTTGATCACTTCCCCGAATGGATGCGCGGTGGCAATTCCCAATTCTGGTTCGATCGCCTTGTGGCTCTCAACGTTACTGTCGGAGTTGATCAGGCTGGTCTGAGACCGGCCCCTACAGCCGAGAGGACTTGAGCTGCGTACTTTGGGCTACCGATGACGATCACGACCCTGCCGGCG
Organism: uncultured Dehalococcoidales bacterium; assembly: GCA_964566935.1. Taxonomy (GTDB): domain Bacteria; phylum Chloroflexota; class UBA6077; order FW602-bin22; family JAMCYS01; genus CAZMKF01. Next base: position 12,845 of record CAZMKF010000023.1, read on the forward strand.
AGGCGACGTTTAGACGGCGAGCAGTCTCTCGGCGTTGGCGGCGGCCAAACTGTGGAAGTGGGCAGTGGTTTTGGCCAGAGCGTCCAGTGCGGCGGAGTCGTCAAAGCCCTTGGCCACCAGCTCCGCCCCCAGCCGCCGCACCTCGGCCTTGTGCAGCCGCTTGACCTCACCGAGCAACTGGCGCAGGCGGCCAGCGTTCTCGTCCCTGGCGGAGATGTCTTTCGGCATTGAGCCGCCTTGGCGCCGCACCAGGCGGGCCAGCTCAGTGAGACTGAGTGGCGAGCGCTCCAACACCCTGAGCCGCTGCAGCAGTTCGGTACGGGCCACCATCTCGCTTTCCACCGCCGACACCAACTGCTCACTACTGCCGGCGGCGAATCTCTCCTGCAGCCGCCCGAACGCCTCGCCAGCGCAGTAGTCACGCGTTTCCTCGGCGAAGATCGAACTCTGCATTTGACTGACAGCGCCCTGCAATCCGGCGCCCAGCCGGTAGTAGCTCTCGGCTGTCTCCAGCGTATGGAGTGCCGGGCCAATGCCGTCCAGCGCCGCCAGGCGCTGTGCCATCTGCCAGCCAGGCAAATCGCCGAAGAACTCCTGCGCCTGCACGACAAACAGCCAAACGTTCTCGCGGCTGAGCGGCGTCTGCGCCTGCGTGTTCAACTTCGCCGCCAGAAACTGGCGATTGCTGGCGGTATCGGGG
>CAZMKF010000023.1:13554-16216 GCA_964566935.1 uncultured Dehalococcoidales bacterium
GCCCAGCAATGGGCAAGCCTCGCCGTGACAGGCGGCGATCAAGTCCACGGCAGTGCTCTCCAGTAGCGCCGCCAGCGACTCGGCACAGATCTGACGATACTCGGCAAACTCCAGGTTCCATTTGAAGTCAAAGGAACGCAAGCCCGTTTGGGCGGACTCTGTCTCGTAAACAACCACTACGTCCGGGCTGGTGAGACCGACGCGATTGAGGCCGAGCTGCAAAGCATCGTCTACCACCAGTTCCACCATACTCTGGTAGCGCCAGCCCGGCTTGGGAGGCTCCGCTCCAGCCAGCCGCATGGGCAGCAGCGCGACACCCAATTGTTCCCAGCGGCGCCCGATGTGCTCGCTGGCTCTGCCCCAGTTGCCTACCCGACGCACTCGCTTGGTTGCGGTAGACTCGAAATATCGCGCTTTCAAACGTGCACCGCGGCGGTCCGCGCCGGACTGACGAACCTCAACTGACAGCGCCCTCGTGCTCTTGAGGATGGACGTGCTCATGCTCGGCGCCGCTATGATCGTGCGAGTGCGTTTCGCCCTGGTGAGCGGCGCGCCAGGCGAGGCGGGCTTCCTCCCAGGCCGCGTAGTCGGCCGGCGGATGGATCGCTTCCGCCTCAGGCAGCCGTTCCAGCTCTAGCGCCTCGAAGTTGCAGACCGCCAGGCACAGACCGCAGCCGATGCAGCGGGCAGCGTCGACCCGGGCCTGACCTTCAATGATGCTGATGGCCGAGACCTGACAGCGACTGAGGCAGGCCTCACAGCCGGTGCAGCTTGCCTCATCCACCCGCGCCCGGTAGTTGGAACGCGCCACGGCATTGGCCACACCGCGCTCGTTGATGGCCCGCAGGAAACCGCAGCAGCAACCGCAGCAGTTGCAGACGTAGTAGAAGCCCTTCGCCACGTTGCTGACGCAATGCACCAAACCGACGTCTTCGGCCTTTCTAATCAGTGCAAGGGCCTCGTCCAGGCTGAGATCGCCGGGACGGGCGGGCCGCTTCTGGGGACTGATAGTGAGACACATCTCCAGCGGGTATTGGCAGCGTCCGTGTACGGCGCCCCGTTGTACGCGGCAGATGCAGTCACGCACCACGAAGGTAGAGCCGCTGGAGACGATCTCCACAACATCGTCGTATGGCAACACCCAATCACGCGGCGCCGTATCCTCTGCTGGTACCACCCGATGCAACGCCGGTTCGCTGCCCATCAAGGCGGCGGCGCCACCCTCATCCATGTACTGTTCAATCAGGTGCGAGAGGTCGTGGTCCATCAGCTCGAGTTGCGCCTCGAAGATGCCCACGATGAACGGCGCCAGGCGGAACTTCCGCGTGCCCCGGGCGCGATCAAACTCCGGCCAAACGAGGCCACGCTTGGCCATCGCCTTCAACATCGCGGCAGCGTCCTTCTCCAGCAAGTCGTGGCGCGCCGCGATCGTTGCAGCTGTCTCCGCTTCTCTACCCATACCCGCCGCCAGTTCCGCCTCCTGCAGCGAGAAGATACGCTTCAGTACCTGCAACTCGACGCCGCTGGCAGTACGAACGTAGGCATTAGGCAGCGCATCGAGCGATTCCGCAAGCCGCTCGTAGACAGGTTCAATTGGCAGAAAAGGCACGTGACCGCTCATTCAGATGCTCCACATTGGTGCTACTCTATGCACGCTCTGGCCAGTCTATTCCCACTGCGTCAATGGCGTCAAACGACACGGGTTATCCTCGTCGAACATTGACGCCTTACTTACGCTGACATACGATAGAGCAGCGATCGGACACAGCCAGGGCTCCAGGAGGCAGAAGATGTTCAACCGAGAGGACACAGTGGAGAAGCAGCTAGCCGACGGTTTTGTCTGCGGCAAGTGCAAGAGCCACGGCGCCAACGTGGAACGGCTGGCCATGACTGGCGCGGGCATGTCGCGTTTGATCAATTATCAGAGCCACGTGTATCTGTTCGCCTCCTGCCTGAACTGTGGCTTCACTGAGATCTACAGCGCCAAGGTACTGGAGGGCACCCGCCAGCGCGGCATGGACATATTGGACGCGGTGATGGGCGGCTAGTATGCAGTAAAGCAGACAGACTCCCTCAGCCCAGGCAGGCGCGGCAGGGCTGATAACCGGCGGCCTTGGCCGCGTCTTCGTCCTCAAAACACACCTGATTGACTGGCTTGATCCACTTGGCCTGCGCGCATTCGGATCCGCAGTGGATCTTCGTGGGACGCGAGCCCAGCAAACTGCTGGCCTCCCCCTCAACCAGCTCTTCCTCTGGTAGGCAACGCACCCTCGTATTGCAGCAAACGCATCTTCAGCGGCAGGCCGAAAGCATAACCACCCAACGCCCCCGAGCTCCGCACCACCCGGTGGCAGGGGATGAAGAGCGGCAGCGGATTGCGCGCCAGGGCATTGCCAACCGCCCTCACCGCCTTGGGCTTGCCTATCTCCGCCGCCAGCTCGCTGTAGGTGCGCAGCTCGCCACGAGGAATGGCGCTGGCGCCGCGCAGCACGGCGCGCTGGAACTGGCTGACGCCGCTGAGGTCCAGCGGCACTCCTCGCCACTCGCCGCTCTCCAGCCAACCGGCCACCGCTGCTCGCAGTTCACTGCTGGCGGGCTTGTGCTCCAGCACGTAACCCTGTGCCGCCAGGGCGCGATTGAAGACGTTGAACGGCTGCTCAAG
>CAZMKF010000023.1:16226-21124 GCA_964566935.1 uncultured Dehalococcoidales bacterium
CAATCACGAGGCCGATCGCCGATGCATTGAAAAGCGCGTCCGTCAGCGCCTCGTCGGACAGCCCCCGCTGCTCGCCCAGGGCCACCAGGATCTCCCCCAGCGGCGTGTCGAGCGCCGACCAGTAGATGATCCGCCGCTGCTCCGCCACCCGCGCCGGCTCTCCGTCCGACAGCGAGACCCATGCGTCGCCCGCGGCGTACTCGGGCAAAGAAACGAGCTGCTGACGCACCCATTTGAGGTAGGAGGCCTGCACCCGGCAGGCGTCACAGGCAGCCAAGTGCCGCTGCAGCTGGCGGCGGCTGCGTTCGGGCAGTTGCTCACGACTGAGCAACAGGGCCACAGCGTCGTCACAGTTCATGGTCATCTTCCTTCCCAAGGTCAGTTGGAGAGGCAGCCCGCCTCACTTGGCGGTGAAGCGGGCCCCTATCGCCTGATCTACTGTGCCGTGCGGAAAGTGAACTCGCCGTTCTCCGCCTCCACCAGCACCCTGTCGCCCTCGCGGAACTTCCCCTCCAGCACCTGTAGCGCCAGTGGATCGAGGATCTGTCGCTGGATGGTTCTCTTCAGTGGCCGTGCCCCGTACACCGGGTCGTAGCCCTCCTGAGCCAGCAGCTCTTTAGCCTCCGGCGTCAACTCGAGTTCGATATGGCGGTCCGCCAGCCGCTTGGCCAGCTGCCGCATCTGGATATCGACGATCAGCTTCAGCTGTTGCATCGTCAACGCATTGAATAGGATGACGTCGTCGATACGGTTGAGGAACTCCGGCCGGAAATGCGCCCGCAGCGCCTCCATCACGCCTTCGCGCGCCCGCTCCACATCGCCCGCCTGCTCCAGCAGCCACTGACTGCCGATGTTACTGGTCATGATGATCACGGTGTTGCGGAAGTCCACGGTGCGACCCTGGCCGTCCGTCAGGCGGCCGTCCTCAAGGATCTGCAGCAGGATGTTGAACACGTCCTGATGCGCTTTCTCGATTTCGTCGAACAGCACCACCGAATAGGGCCGCCGCCGCACCGCCTCGGTCAGCTGCCCACCCTCATCGTAGCCGATATAACCAGGAGGCGCGCCCACCATGCGCGAGACGGTGTGCTTCTCCATGTACTCCGACATGTCAAGCCGGATCATCGCCTGTTCGTCGTCGAAGAGGAACTCTGCCAGGGCGCGAGCCAGCTCGGTCTTGCCCACGCCGGTGGGGCCGAGGAAGATAAACGATCCGATCGGCCTGTTGGGATCCTGCAGGCCGGCGCGGGCTCGCCGCACGGCGTTGCTGATCACTTCGATCGCCGGGTCCTGGCCAACCACCCGTTGCCGCAGGCGCTCATCCATCTGCAACAGACGCTGCACCTCGCCTTCCATCATCTTGGTCACAGGGATGCCCGTCCAACGGCTCACCACCTCAGCCACGTCGTCCTCGGTCACCTGGTCACGCAGCAGACGGTCCGCGTTAGCGGGCTGGCCATCGGGGTGCGCGCCGGATTCGGCGGTGCGCAGTTGCTGCTCAAGCTCGGGGATAGCCTGATACTGCAGGCGGCTGGCCGTCTCCCAATCGCTGGCGCGCTGGGCGGCCTCCACCTGACTGCGCAACGTCTCCAGCTGTTCCTTGAGGCTGGCGGCCGATTGCATCTGGCTCTTTTCCCTCTCCCACCGGCTTTTGAGGCTGGCGCTCTCGCGGCGCATCTCCTCAATCTCACCCTCCAGGCGCTGCATGCGCTGCCGCGAGGCCTCGTCCGTCTCGCGGGCAAGACCAGCGCGCTCCACCTCCAGTTGGCGCAGGCGTCGCTCTACAGCATCGAGCTCGCTCGGCATGGAATCGATCTCCATGCGTAGTTTGGAGGCTGCCTCATCAATCAGGTCGATCGCTTTGTCCGGGAGAAAGCGATCAGTTATGTAGCGTGCTGAGAGCGTCGCTGCCGCAACCAGGGCTGAGTCGGTGATACGCACCTTATGGTGCACCTCGTAGCGCTCGCGCAGACCGCGCAGGATGCTGATTGTGTCCTCCACGTTCGGCTCGTCCACCAGCACCGGCTGGAAGCGCCGCTCCAGGGCCGCGTCCTTCTCGATGTACTTGCGATACTCATTAAGCGTGGTGGCGCCGATGCAGTGCAGCTCACCGCGTGCCAGCATCGGTTTGAGCATGTTGGAGGCGTCCATCAGTGTGCAACTCGTCGATAAAGAGCAGGATCTCGCCCTCAGACTGCTGCACCTCTTTGAGTACCGCCTTTAAGCGCTCCTCAAACTCGCCACGGTACTTGGCGCCCGCCACCAGCGCGCCCAGATCCAGGGTAACGATCTTCCTGTTCTTGAGGCTCTCGGGCACGTCACCGCGCACGATGCGCTGGGCCAGGCCCTCCACCACCGCCGTCTTGCCCACGCCCGGCTCGCCGATGAGCACCGGGTTGTTCTTGGTGCGGCGCGACAGCACCTGTACCACCCGCCGCACTTCCTCGTCGCGGCCGATGACCGGATCCAGTTTGCCGTTCTGCGCCAGCTCAGTCAGATCGCGGCCGTACTTCTCCAGCGAAGCGTATTTCCCTTCAGGGTTCTGATCGGTCACTCGTTGACCCCCTCTGATAGAGGTGAGCACCTGGTAGATGGCCTCCCTCGTCACACCGGCAGCGCGCAGGGTGCGGCCAGCGAAACCGTTCTCCGCCTCATCGACTGCGCTAAGCAGGATATGTTCGCAGCTGACGAACTCGTCACGCAGACGGTCGGCCTCGCTCTGCGCGTTGTTGAGTACATTGTCGAGCCGCTGAGACAGGTAAGGCTGCCGGTTGGCGCCATATACCTTGGGCAGCTGGTTCAGCCGCTCTTGCAGCAGGTTACTCAGTTGCTCGACGTTGCCGCCGAGGCGACTGACGATCTGCGGCGCCACCCCGTCCGTCTGACGTAATAGGGCCAGCACCACGTGCTCCACGTCTATTTCGCTATGCTGGCCAGCGCTGGCCAGCTGTTGCGCGCTCACCAAAGCCTCGCGCGCCTTCTCTGTTAGTTTATTTATGTCAAACATCACTCACCCTCCCTAGGGAGTTCTTCAATGGCGGTGTTGTGTAGCCGTCATGTTTAGTGGCCGTGACGGAGGGGCGAGCCGCGCCGGACCTCAGCCCAGCCCGATTCGCCCCTTTTGTCGCAGAACCCTATTTGCTGGCAGGGATCTTAGACTTCCCTGAACTCGCCCTCAACGGTGCCTTCATTGTCATCACCACCGTCAGACGAGGCCTGACCCTCTGCCCCCGGCTGCTGCTCGCCACCAGCCTGTTGCTGAGCCCCATAGACCGCCTGGCCGATCTTCTGCAACGAGGCGTTGAGGTCGTCCAGCGCGGTGCGCAGGTAGCCCGCATCCTGGTTGTTCTGCAGCGCTGAGCGCAGCGCCGCTATCTTGCCCTCAACCTCAGTTTTCAGATCCGCCGGCACTTTGTCGCCCTGCTCGCGCATCATCTTCTCGGCGCCGTAGGCCGCGCTGTCCGCCTGATTGCGCACCTCGATATCCTCACGCTTGCGCCTGTCCTCATCGGCGTGCGCCTGCGCCTCATTGATCAGGCGATCGATTTCGTCCTTATTGAGGCCGGAAGAAGGTTGCACCACCATCTTCTGCTCGCGACCAGTACCCTTGTCCTTGGCCGAGACCGAAAGAATACCGTTGGCGTCGATGTCGAAGGTGACCTCAATCTGCGGCAGGCCGCGCGGCGCCGGTAACAGACCGTCCAGAATGAAGCGACCCACGCTCTTGTTCTCAGCCGACATCGGGCGCTCGCCCTGCAGTACGTGGATCTCCACGCTCGGCTGGTTGTCGGCCGCCGTGGTAAACACCTCCGACTTCGCGGTCGGAATGGTCGTGTTGCGCGGTATCAGCGGCGTCATCACACCACCTAAGGTCTCAATACCCAGGGTGAGCGGCGTCACGTCGAGCAGGAGCACATCCTTGACATCGCCCTTCAGCACGCCGGCCTGGATAGCGGCGCCATTGGCCACCACCTCGTCCGGGTTGACACCCTTGTGCGGCTCTTTGCCGAAGATCTTGCGCACCTTCTCGATCACCAGCGGCATGCGGGTCTGGCCACCGACCAGCACAACCTGATCTACCTGGCCGGCCTGCATACCGGCGTCCTTCAGCGCTTGCTGCACAGGGGCGTCGGTGCGCTCCACCAGATCATTCACTAGCTGCTCAAGCCTGGCGCGGGTGAGGGTGATATTGAGGTGCTTGGGACCGCTGGCATCGGCCGTGATAAATGGCAGGTTGACGTCACTCTGCATGGTACTTGAGAGCTCGATCTTGGCTTTCTCAGCGCCCTCCTTGAGACGTTGCAGAGCCATGCGGTCCTGGCGAAGGTCGATGCCGTTCTCACGCTTAAACTCATCTGCCAGCCACTCGATAATATTCTGGTCGAAATCATCGCCACCCAGGAAGGTGTCGCCGTTGGTCGAGATTACCTCGAAGACGCCTTCGCCGAGCCGCAGAATCGAGATATCGAAAGTACCGCCGCCCAAGTCGTAGACAGCAATCGTCTCCTCTTTATCCGACTTCTTGTCGAGGCCATAGGCCAGCGAGGCAGCTGTGGGCTCGTTGATGATACGCAGCACTTCCATGCCAGCGATACGACCGGCGTCTTTGGTTGCCTGACGCTGACTATCGTTGAAGTAGGCCGGCACCGTGATAACCGCCTGGGTGATCTTCTCACCAAGTTTGGCTTCGGCGTCCAGCTTCATCTTCTGCAGCACCATAGCCGCGATCTCGGGCGGCGAATAGGCGCGCCCGCCCATGTGCACCTGCACGTCGCCGTTGGCGGCGGCGGTGACTCTATATGGCACGTGCTTCAGCGCCGCTTGCACCTGCTCGTCCGTAAACTTGCGGCCCATGAAGCGTTTGATTGAGAACACGGTGGTCCGAGGATTGGTGATCG
>CAZMKF010000023.1:21205-31941 GCA_964566935.1 uncultured Dehalococcoidales bacterium
AGTAGTGCCAAGGTCGATACCCAGTACCTTAGCCATTCTTCTCTCCTCCAGGAAACTATCTAAAGTAATCTATTACTGAATTATGCCTGTTGAGCACGTCCCTATTGGGGACCCTTGCCCACTTCAACCATCGCGGGCCGTAGCACGCGGTCATTGAGGCGGTAACCTGTCTGCATGACCTCGGTTACCTTGCCGGAGTTCTCCGGAGCGCAATGTTCGTACATCACCGCTTCATGGTACCGAGGATCGAACTCCTCGCCCAGACACTCGATGCGCTGCAGTCCGTTGCGTTCCAGGGCTGCGAGCAGCTTGCGGTAGATCTGCTCCACCCCCTGCACCCAATCCTGCAGCGCCTTATCGTCCGCAGCCGCCTTCAGAGCTCGTTCAAAGTCATCCAGCACTGGCAAGAGGTCCTCCATTAGACCGGCGTTCGCCTGGCGCACCAGCTCCTCACGCTCTTCCGCCACCCGGCGCTTGTAGTTGATGAAGTCCGCCTGGGTGCGTTGGGCGATCGCCAGATTCTCTTCGGCTTTGCCCTTTTCCTCTTCCACTTGGGCAAGTACCTCTGCCAATTGCACCGTCAGACTCTCGCCCGTTTGCTCTTCCATGTTCTTCTCTTCCATTACCTCACCCCGCCCTAGCCGATTCGTCCGACTCGTCGTCCGCATCAGCCTCGGCGTCCAGCTGGCCTCGCAGTTCGGCCAGCTCGCGCTCGGCAGCGGCGAGCCTTTCCGTCAGGTTGATGATCACGTCCACACCAGCAAGATTCACGCCCAGGTCATTGACCAGACGTTGAATCAGCTGCAAACGCTCTATGTCCTGTTGCGAATACAACCGTATGCGTCCCCGCGTACGGGTCGGCGCTACCAAGCCAACCCTTTCGTAGTACCTCAAGGTTTGCGGATGCATATTGACGATTCGCGCTGCGATACTGATTATGTAGCAGCCCTCGCAATCTTCCATGCCGTTTCTTGCTCCTCGCAATCAGCGCCCCGTCTCAGTTGGCCTGACGCTCCATTCTTAACTGCTCGAACAGCTTGCGCTCTTTCTCGCTCAAGCCGGTCGGTAGTGCCACCGAAACTCTTGCGAACAGGTCGCCCGTGCCACTGCCCTTCAATGCCGGCATGCCACGGCCCTTAAGGCGAAAAACCTTGCCATTGGGCGTTTCGGATGGGATGCGTAATGAGACCTTTCCCTTCAGGGTGTTGACCTCCACTTCCCCGCCGAGAACCGCAGTGGTCAGCGGTACTGAGACGTCACGATACAGATCGTTGCCTTTACGTTCGTATTGCTCCGAAGGCTTCACTTTCACAACCAGGAACATGTCGCCGCGCACGCCCCCGTTTGAGCCATAACCGCCCTCGCCAGCCACGCGAACGCGCGAGCCCGTTTCCACTCCGGCGGGGATCTTCACTTCCAGCCGTTTGCTGTGGTCTATACTGCCACGGCCACTACATGTCAGACAGGGGCCGCCCTTATGCACGCCAGTGCCTTCGCATTGCTGACACACCTCTTCGGCGCGCAGTTGCACGATGCGCGTAGTGCCGCTGTAGGCTTCCTCCAGTGTGATCTCCACTGATTGTTCGAGATCCTGGCCCTTGCGCGCCCGTCGGCTCGGACCCTGGTTGCTGCCGCGACCAAACAGGCGCTCAAATATGCCACCAAGGTCGCCCACACCACCGTCTCCACCCGGCTGATAAGCCTCTCCGAAATCGAAATCGGTGTAGGTGGTCTGACCACCCGGCCGGCGACTGCTACCGCTGTAGCCACCCGGCGGCTGCTGACCGGCCTGTTTCCAGTTGGCGCCGAAGCGGTCGTACTGTGATCGCTTCTCCTTATCGCTCAGCACCTCGTAAGCTTCCGAGATCTCCTTAAAACGAGCCTCGGCGCTCTTATCGCCCGGGTTGACATCCGGATGGTACTTGCGGGCCAACTTGCGATAGGCCTGACGAATCTCCTTTTCGTTGGCGGACCTAGTCACACCAAGGATGTCGTAGAAATCCTTAACAGCTGGCATCTACTATCTCCTAAGCTGCTCTCTGGGCGAGATCTACCTTGTTGAGCAGCGCCACCTTCAGAACCTCGGAGACGTGCTCAACCAGCACAATCTCCATACCCTTGCGCGCCTGTGCCGGCACCTCGGCAAGGTCCTTCTCGTTACCCTTGGGCAGGACGAAGGTCTTGATCCCGGCAGCCTGGGCTGCCAGCATCTTCTCCTTGAGCCCGCCAATCGGCAGCACCCGGCCCCGCAGGGTGATCTCGCCGGTCATTGCCACGTCGCTACGCACCGCCCTGCCCGTCAGAGCAGAGAGAATAGCGGTTGCCATGGTGATGCCCGCCGAGGGGCCGTCCTTGGGCACCGCACCCGCCGGCACGTGCACGTGAATGGTGTGCTTGTCAAAGAACTCCGGCTCGATATTGAAATCGGCCGCGTTCGCGCGTGCGTAAGAGAGGGCCGCCCTGGCCGATTCCTTCATCACATCACCCAGCTGGCCGGTCAGAATCAGGTCCGCCGGGCCCTCCATGGCAGTTGCTTCCACAGCGAGGATGTCGCCACCGAACTGCGTCCAAGCCACGCCGGTCGCCACGCCAACCTCATCGCGCTCTTCCTTGTCGCTGCTCGAGAAGCGGGCAGGACCCAGATAGCCAGCCACTTCCTTGGGGCCGACAACCTTACTTCTGATCGTGCCGTCGGCGATAAGACGCGCCACCTTGCGGCTGATGGAGGCGATTTCGCGTTCCAGATTGCGCACGCCGGCCTCCTTCGTGTAACCCCGGATCAGGCTACGCAGGCCACGGTCGGTAATACGCAGTTGGTTGGCCTGCAGGCCGTGGTAGACGAGCTGGCGCGGCACCAGATAATCCTTCGCTATACGTGCTTTCTCGTCCTCTGTGTAACCGGATAGGGAGATGATCTCCATGCGGTCGCGCAGCGCCGGCGGGATCGTATCCAGCATATTGGCAGTGGTAATAAAAACTACCCGCGAGAGGTCGAACGGCACTTCCAGGTAGTGATCGCTGAACGTGCTGTTCTGCTCCGGATCCAGTACTTCAAGCAGCGCCGAAGCGGGATCGCCCCGGAAATCAGCGCCGATCTTGTCGACCTCGTCCAGCAGGAACACCGGATTGCGCGTACCCGCGTTGCGGATACCCTGAATGACTCGGCCCGGCAGTGCGCCGATATAGGTGCGCCGGTGACCGCGGATCTCCGCCTCGTCACGCACACCACCCAGTGACATGCGCACGAACTTGCGCCCCAACGCCCTGGCGATCGATTTTCCCAGGCTCGTCTTGCCCACACCGGGAGGGCCGACAAAGCAAAGAATCGGGCTCTTCATCTTGTCGCCCGCCAGTTTCTTCACCGCAAGGAACTCTAGAATGCGGTCCTTGACCTGTTTGAGACCGTAGTGGTCCTCATCCAGGATGCGGGCCGCCGCCGACAGGTCGATAAACTCATCGTCCGCCGTCTGCCACGGCAGTGCCAGCAGCCAGTCCACGTAGTTACGGATAACACCCACCTCAGGCGAGGCAGACGGCAACTGCTCGAGGCGGTTTACCTCTTTGTTGGCGCGCTCGGCCACCTCTTCCGGCATACCGGACGAGACGATCTTCTCCCTCATCTCCGCAATTGCAGCTGCCTCCGGGTCACCCTCGCCCAGCTCCTTCTGAATCGCCTTCAGTTGCTCACGCAGGTAGTAGTCGCGCTGGCTCTTCTCTACGCCCTTCTGTACTTCCGATTGGATGCGGGAACCGATCTCCAGCAACTCGATCTGCTTGCCTAGCCACAGAGCGACCCAACGCAGACGGTCCACGGGGGAGAAGATCTCCAACATTTCCTGCCGCTGTTCGGTGGTGAGATCAGGAGTGAAGGCAATGGCATCCGCCAGCCTGCCCGGCTCGTGAATGTTACGGGCGGCCGGGATGGCCTCCTGCGGCATCGATTTGCCAAGCGTGACGTACGTCTCAAACTGGCTGAGCACAGTGCGCATTAGCGCTTCCACTTCGATCGTCTTCTCGACCGTCTCTTCCACCTGTTCTACGCTGGCAATCAGGTGAGGCTGCTCCGCCAGGTACTTGACCACCCGGGCGCGCCGGTCGCCGTGCAACACCGCCTGCAGGTCGCCCTCCGGCAACCGCCAGGTCTGGCCAACCCGTGCGATGGTGCCTACCCGGTATAGCGATTCGATTTTGACAGCCTCCGAAGACTCGGTGGTCTCGGTGACCAGGAAGACCTCGCGACTGGGAGAAGCCAGCGCGACCTCCAGCGCCTTCAGGGACTGCGCCCGGCCAATGCGTAGCGGCACCGCCATGTTGGGGAAAATGACCGCCTCACGCAGAGGAATAACGGGCAACTCTATACAATCAACCTGTTCGCAAAAGGAGCCGTCGGCCGGTAGGCCACCGGTCTCCACCTGCGCGGTCTCTTCATCAATTACACTTGTATCTGACATCTTTTGCCCTTCTTTACGCCGATGAAAGATGAAAACTGATTGCTCTCATCAGAGAGCCGGGCATCCAAGCTGGTTATGCAGCAATTAATATACAGATTGAGTGCCTACGTGTCAAGGTTTATCCGCAGTGAACTTGAGCCGGTCTTCTTAAGTATTCTTCAGATCGCAACAACAGTCGCGGGCAGCGGCATGGAGGCATGAGAGGCCGGTGGTTCCGAGATAATCGCTGCCGCCGAGGGCAGCAAAGGCAGGTGAACGCCAGTGTCGGATTGCAACATTCCACTTCAGCTACTTGACATGACTGGCTCATACTTGCTGCGCGCCTATGTCCCAGGTGCGCAGCGGGAGTGGATAAGCCTGACCTTGAGAGGAAAGACTCTTACACTCAGCCTGGCGCCGGCCGACGAGCCGCAACTGATACCCGTGCGCAGTCTGATCGACAAGCTGGCGCCGCCGCACGGCAGCCGCAGCATCGTCGTGCCCCAGGAGCCCGAAGCAGATAAGGTTGAGGTCCGCCTCGTGGACGGGGTGCTCCTCATCAGCCTGCCCAAGCAGCAACAGACACAGCGGGTAATCTCGGTAAAGCCGCGCTAGCACATTTGTGACTGGTCGCACAAATGTCGATTACCCTGTAGCCACTAATGATAGAATAGTAGAAGCTAGCAGCCTGCAAATTACTGGATAGGAGGATTTGTCGAGTGCAAGGTAAGATGCGCGCTATCATCAAGCCAGAGGCCGCCCCCGGCGCTGCCCTCGTCAACGACTGGCCGATCCCGCAGACCGGTCCAAAAGACCTGCTGGTCAAGGTTAAGGCCGCCGCTATTTGCGGCACCGATACTCACATTTATGAGTGGACGCCCTACGCCCAGTCACGCGTCAAGCCACCCACCCCGATCGGCCACGAGTTCTGCGGCGAGGTGGTTGAGGTTGGAGAGCAGGTAGTTGGTTTCGAAGTAGGCGACTTGGTCGCCGGCGAGACCCATATTCCCGACGAGACCTGCTTCCTCTGCCGCACCGGCCAGCCGCACATCTGCAAGAACATGTTGATCCTCGGCATTCACACCCCGGGCGTCTTCGCAGACTACACTCTGCTGCCAGCCGTGTGCGCCTGGAAGCTGCCCAAGGGCTTCGACCCGGAGATCGGCGCTGTGCTTGAGCCGATGGGCGTAGGCGTACACGGAGCGTTGCTAGGCCCGCTGCACACCGCGAACGTGGCTGTGATCGGCGCCGGACCCATCGGCGCACTGGCGGCTGCCACCGCCAAGGTCTGCGGCGCCAACAAGGTCATGGTCTCCGATATGGAAGACGTGCGCCTCGAGATGGCCAAGTCGCTCGGCGCCACCCATCTCTACAACGCTCGTGACGTGGACGTTGTGGCCGAGGTGATGAGGGAGACCGACGGCTACGGCGCCGATGTGGTTCTGGAGGTAACCGGCAACCCGAAGGCCATGGAGAACGCCCTCAAGATGGCCCGCAAGGCAGGACGCGTTACCTTCATCGGTCTGCCCAACGATCCGGTTACGATCAACGACTTCTCCAACGATCTAATCTACAAGGAACTGCAGGTCTCGGGAGTCACCGGCCGCACAATGTACGGTACCTGGTTCCAGGTTACGCGGTTGATCAATTCGGGCCTGATTGACCCGCGCAAGGTTATTACCCACCGTCTGCCGTTCGAGAAGTTCGAAGAGGGCTTCAAGGCAGCGAAGGAGCGCTCCGGCGGCAAGGTCGTTTTCTTCCCGGAGATGTAGTCTCAACTGCCAGGCGGCAAGGCTAAGGGGCGCACCCCAGTGGGTGCGCCCCTTATTCATTACCTGCCTTGTTCTGGCTAGGACACGCCCTCGCGGTTGGCGAACAGATGGTAATCGATCTGACGGAACGGGTTGTCCGTCTCCTCCGTCATCGCCAGGTAGCGCAACGACCTGCCGCTGAGATCGACCGATTCAGCAGCCAGAGCCAACCGGTTGAAGCGCTCGACGTGCCGGTTGAAGCGCATACAAGCGTAGTCATCAGCCTGAGCGGTGGTCACCAGGAACGACCAGTCGCTTGCCTGTAGCAGCATCAGCTCGCGCGCCGCCTGGCGTAGCATGCGCTCCACCTCGCCATAGGCGTTGGGATAGAGCTTTACCAGCCGCTCCATCCGCAGCTCGGCGGCGTGGATCGCCTGCCACATCCACTCGGTCCGCTCGTTTCGCCACGTCCAGTCTGTGCCGCCCGAGCCCCAGGAAGACTCGGGGATGTCCAGGCTGTCCTCTGCCGGATGAGCATCCAAGTATTCATCGGCGCTGGTAAGGCTGATGTCATCCAAGAGCGCTACTTGACGCAGCACTTCTTTCAGCCAGTGCACGCCCTCAAACCACCAGTGACCGAAGAGCTCGGTATCATAAGCCGACACAACAACGCCCGGTACCTCGTTGTTCTGTGCGTGGCTGCGCAGCTCCTCACGCACCAGGCCAATAAAGTGTTCAGCGTGCACTTGCACACGCGCTGCGGCGACCGACGGCTCGTACAGGTCCTTGGCGCCGAGGTCGATGTCCTCTCCCGTAATCCGCCACATCTGCAGACCGGAACGATCGTCCTTGCGATGGAACTCACGATAGGCGAAGTCCCCGGGATAGCCATCGGCTGCCGACCACACCTGGTGACTTGTACGGTCGTTACGACCCAACACCGCCACTTTACTGCCACGCACGAAGTAGGGTCGCAGGGTCGTCAGCTCGTTAGCGATCACCTGGCCCTCAATCCAGCGACGCTCAGTGCGCAGCTGGCTCCGCACCCCGCCACTGCCCGCATCCGCCATCCGCTCACGACCAACCACCACTTCCTGCCAGTGGCCACGGGTGCGCACCTCATCCCGTCCAGCGCCCTCAATCACATGCGTATCCGTGAAGAAGTAGCGCAGGTTGAGGGAGGCGAGAAACTCCTCAATGCCAAGTTTGTAGTAGCTTGGATCCGTTTCGGTGATGTAG
The DNA here is from genome assembly GCA_964566935.1 of uncultured Dehalococcoidales bacterium. Lineage (GTDB taxonomy): Bacteria > Chloroflexota > UBA6077 > FW602-bin22 > JAMCYS01 > CAZMKF01. The sequence continues at coordinate 28,626 of CAZMKF010000023.1, forward strand.
CCGGGACGGTAGCCGCACTCCGGCAACCAGATGCCCTTGGGCGCGCGGCCAAAGCGTTCGCGATAAGTGCTGATGCCGGTAACCAGTTGGGCATAGACCGATGAATCGCGCGCCAGCAGCGGCAGATAAGCGTGCGTGGCGGCGCTGACGATGATATCGAGGCAGCCTGCCTCCTGCAGATCACGAAAGGCCGCCACCAAATCACGGTTGTAGCGCTCGTTGAAGTCCACTTTAAGGTTCTGAAAGAACTCCAGGTAGAACTCCGCCAAATGTTTCCTGGCGGGGTCCCACTCGTGAACGACCGCCTGCTCCGCGCCCTCCAGCCTCTCCTGCAGGTAAAGGTTGAAGTTATCTATGACCAGGGGATCTGCCAGCTGTTCCAGCAAGATGGGCGTGAGACCGATAGTGAGCGAGGGGCATAAACCTTCGTTTCTCAGGTCGTTTAGTGCGTTGAGCAGGGGGATGTAGGTTTCGGCGATGGCCTCATGCACCATCTCCTCCCCATGCGGCCAGCGGCCCGCGTAGCGCACGTAGGGCAGGTGGCTGTGCAGCACAATCGTCAGGTGTCCAATTTCGTTACCCATGCGGCATCCACCTCCATCAATCGAGATCTTCTATCGCTGCACAAGAGTAGCCGAACTCAATTGTAGCACGCGCGCCTGCGCCGGCGCCATAACAGGGCAGGCTATTATGCCCCGAGGGACGCGAGCACCCGCTTGTCTGCCGCTTTGCGCTCAATCGCCTCTTCAAACAGGTTCAGGATACTCTTGGCCATCTGCCGCGCGTTGAAATGCTCCGCCACCATCTGCTTGCCGGTCTGACCCATCTGCTGCGCCAGCTCCTGGTTCTCCAACAGCTGCCGAACACACGCGGCGATCGCACCTGTATCCTGATTGGGGTAAACTAGACCTGCCTGTTTACCCTGCCAACCGATGATCTCGGGACCGGCGCCGTTATCCGGCGCGATTACCGGCAGGCAGGCCGCCATCGCCTCGGGATAGACAAGTCCGAACGGCTCTGACTTGATGAAGGGAGCGACGAAGGCGTTGCTCGTCTTCAACAGGGCAACCTTGTCCGCCTTTTCCTCAACAAAGCCAATGTAGTCGACGTATGCGCCCAGATCCATCAAGTCAATCTTCTCTTTGATCGTGGTGCGGAAATGCGCGCCGGCCACCGAATCGCCCACCAGGCGCAGACGAACCCGCAATCCCTGGTTATGCAGGATACGCAGCGCGTGCAAGGCCAAATCAGTTCCCTTCTCCACATCGATGCGGCTCAAGGCGATCAGGGTGAAGTCGTCAGAGCGGACACAGAAGCGATCCGCGCGGCGGCGCGCCTCTTCCATGCTCATCTCGTAAGTTTCGTCATTGACGATGCCGTAGTGGACCACCTTGGTGCGGTCAAGCAGGAACGGCAGATCACGCGCGATGTTCTCACGCACGTTGGCTTCCGAGCCAGACAGCAGGACGTCGATGCGCCGCTGGTTGGCACGGATGGCGGGCATGATGTCGATGCCGTGTCGTTGGCACACCTCGTAACCCTGTGCAGCCACCACTGCGGGACAGCCTACATCCGAAAAAGAGCCGAAGTATCCTGCCAACGACAGTTCGCAGATGTAGTCGACGTCTGGCTGGAAATCGCGCCGCTGCTTCTCGATCTTCTTCAGGTCGGAGCGGTTGGGGTCAAAAAACAGCCGCTCCACGATCTTCTTGTAATCCAACTTCATCGGCACCGAGACGCGCCGCACGGCGTGGGGCCGACCGGTGGCGACGGAACGTCGCCCGTAGTGGCCAAAGAGCCAACGAACCGGCGCTGGCTGCTCGCGCAACACATAGTCCGCCACATTGAAAGCATCAAAGGTGTAGTTGAGATCCTCAAGCGGCACTTCGTCGTTGTGTGGCGGCGCCATGCCAACTACTGGAAGTACGTCGCAACCGAGATCCCTAAGGTTCTTTACGAGTATCGCCGAGTGCTGGGCCAGACCACCGTAGGCGAGCTGCCCTAGCATCACAAAGAAGACTCTCATCATCCCCAGTTATGACTTAAGCTGCCATGACTACGGCTGGGATTCTAGCACTAAGCTAATCCTTCATCAACAAATCCTGAACGCGCTCCGCTTCTCCGTTTGTCTGCTGCACCGCTCCTCGTCGCGCATCCGCTGCCGGCACCCTGGGGACCCCGGCACGCCGGCTTAACAAATGGTAAACACCTTGGCGCCGTATCGCGGAGGCGTCTCTCGTGTTCTAATCACTGGCGAACATGCACGGCGGAGGCTGGAGAGGATATGAGCAGAAGAGTGGTTGTAACTGGCATGGGCGTAGTGTCACCCGTGGGCACGGGGGTGCCGAAGAGCTGGAGCAATCTCATTGCTGGTGTGACCGGTATCGACCGGATCAGCAGCTTCGATCCCTCCGAACTGGAGGTGCAGATCGCCGGTGAGGCGACGGACTTCGAACCCACTGATTTCCTCGATACCAAAGAGGCCCGCCGCATGGATCGCTTCACCCAATTTGCCGTGGCTGCCGCCAAGGAAGCGCTGGCCGATTCTGCTCTGCAGATTGATGAGCATAACGCCGAGAGCGTGGGCGTCGCCGTAGGTTCCGGCATCGGCGGCATTAAGACGATCGTCGATCAGGTGCGGGTGATGGACCAAAAGGGCCCGCGCCGCATCAGCCCCTTCCTGGTGCCGATGATGATCGTGGACATGGCCGCTGGCATGGTCTCCATAGCCACCGGCGCCAAGGGCCCCAACTTCGCCGTCGTCTCCGCCTGCGCCACCAGCGCCCACTCCGTCGGCGAAGCGAGCGAGATCATCAAGCGGGGCGACGCCGAGGTGATGATAGCCGGTGGTTCCGAGGCGCCGATTATACCCATCGGGATCGTCGCCTTCTCTCAGGCACAGGCCCTCTCAAAGCGCAACGATGCGCGCCTCGCGCCCCTTTGACGCTGAACGCAACGGCTTCGTCGCCGGTGAAGGCGGCGCCGTGCTCATCCTCGAGGAGCTGGAGCATGCGCGCCGGCGTGGCGCCCGCATCTACGCCGAACTGATCGGCTACGGCGCTACCGCCGATGCTTTCCACATTACTGCGCCGCCCGAAGGCGGCGAGGGCGCCAGCCGCGCCATGCGCATGGCGCTACGGAAAGCAGGCATTGAGCCACGCGAGGTAGACTACATTAATGCACACGGCACCTCCACCCCGCTGAACGACCGCGCCGAGACCGCCGCCATTCGAGAAGTCTTCGGCGAACACGCCTACAAGCTGGCAGTGTCGTCCACTAAGTCGATGACCGGGCACCTGCTGGGCGCCGCCGGCTC
>CAZMKF010000024.1:0-9672 GCA_964566935.1 uncultured Dehalococcoidales bacterium
CCACGTCCGCCACCAGCCGGGTCAGCAGCTCGCCGCTGCGGTTAAAGCGCAACGAGGCCAGCGGCAGCGCCGCCAGGGCATGATAGCAACGGACGCGCAGTGCCGCCAGTAGACGGAAGGTCGCGCGGTGAGAGATGTAACGCTCCCCGTAACGCACCAGGCCGCGACTCAGGCCAAAGAAGCGCACGCCGACGATGGCGACCGCCAGATCGGCCACCGAGGAGAAGACGGCCGCGCCCGCGATCACGTAGGCGGCGGTCGCCATCAGCCCCACTGCCGCCATCACTGTACCGGCGGCCAGTACGATCGCCAAAAGCAGCCAGCCATAGCTGCCACGAGCATGACGCAGCAGGTTAAGCAGATCGTTCATGGCTGCCAGCTCACGCGGCGCCACAGATCGGCGTAAGGACCGGGCGCGTGCAGCAGCTGCGCGTGGCTGCCCGCCTGCGCCAGGCGCCCCTCGCGCAACACCAGCACCCGGTCGGCCGCACGCAGACTCTCCAGGCGATGCGCCACGGTAATCACAGTACGCCCGCGCCGCAACTCGCCCAACGCCTGCTGAAGCTGACGCGCGGTCTCTGGATCGAGGCTGGCGGTAGGCTCGTCAAGAAAGAGCAGCGGCGCATCCTTGAGGAAAGCGCGCGCGATGGCTAACCGCTGCGCCTGGCCGCCACTGAGGCGGCTGCCCTGCTCGCCCAGACGCAGCCGCAAACGCTCCGGTTGCTCCGCCAGCCAATCGGCGAGGCCGGCGGCTCGCAAGGCGGTCAGCAACTGCTCGTCTGAGGCATCCGCCCTGGCCAGTCTGAGGTTCTCGGCCAACGTGCCGTTGATCAGGTACGGCGTTTGCGGCACCCAGCTGACCCCCGCCAGCCAGGCGCTGCGCTCCCACTCGGCAAGGGGACGGCCGGCAACCGTGATGCTGCCGCCCTGCGCCTCAATGAAACGCAATAACAGTGCCACGAGCGTGGACTTGCCTGCGCCACTGGGCCCTGCCACCGCCAGGTTCTCGCCCTCGCACAATTCGAAACTCAGCTCGCGCAGCGCCGCCGCCTGCCGGCCCGGATAGGTGTAACTGACCGCCTCAAAGCGGATGGGGAAGATCGCCTCCGCCTGCCGCGGCAGTCTTATTGCGCTCGCCGCCGACGCGGCATCTCCGGTTTCGTCCAGCAGCTCAAAGAGCCGGTCGGCGGCCACTACGCCGGACATGCCGGCGTGAAACGAGCTGCCCAGATTGCGCAGCGGCAGGTAGAACTCGGGCGCCAGGATGAGCACGAACAGCGCCTGCTCAAAGGGTATGGTGTTGTAGAGCAGGCGCAAGCCAACTTCCACCGCCACCACGGCCGTGCTGATCGTGGCCAGCAACTCGAGGGCAAGCGCCGAGAGAAACGCTACCCGCAGCACCTGCATGGTGGTCTCACCGAAGAGGCGCGCCGCCGACTCCACCCTCGCCTCCTGCTGGCGGCTGCGGCCGAACAGCTGCAGCGTGTAGAGTCCCTGCAGAGAATCGAGGAAGTGCGCCCCCAGCAGGGTTAGCGACTGGTACTGCTTCTTCGCCAGGTGGTCGGCCAGCCGCCCGATCAGCACCATGAACAGCGGAATGAACGGCGCGGTGAGCGCGAAGACGAGCGCCGTCAGCAGATCGACCGGCAGCACGTAGAGAAGGATCAGCAGCGGCGCCAGCACGGCCAGCGCCGCTGCCGGCAGGAACTGCGAGAAGTAGGCGTCCAGTTGATCCACGCCCTCCCCCAGGCTGGTGGCCAACTCGCCGCTGCGCTCGCCTCCCGCCCAGACGGGTCCGCGCCGCTCCACCGCGGCCAGCAGCCGCTGGCGCAGCCGCCAGCGCACCTCCCCAGAGGCTGCCGCGCTGAAGGCATCCCGCAGCCGCATGGCAACTGCGCGGACCACGATGAAAAGCAGTAATGATCCCAGTTGCGGCCAGAGCAACGGCAGCTCTTGGCCGCCCAGAAAGGAGGCGTCAATTACAGCGCTTAACTGAAAGGCAAACCCGATGGTGGCCAGGGTGGCCAGCAGTCCACAGAGCACGGAAACAAGAAGCCAGCCGCGCACAGGCGCGGCCAGCTCGAGTAAGCGACTGTCGAACCTCATCGCCGCCTAGTAGTCAACGACGCGAGCGCCTCCCACCCGTTGACGGAAGATCCAGTAAGTCCAGGCCGTGTAGAGCAATACCAGCGGCACGAAGATGATGGCGATCACCGACATTACCGAGAGCGTGTAAGGGCTGGAGGAGGCATTGTACACCGTCAGGCTCCACTCCGGATCGAGGCTGCTGATCATCACGTTGGGGTACATACCGGCGAAAGCACAGAAGGTGGTGAGTGCCACCGTGAGCGCCGTGGCCAGGAACGAGAGGCCGTCGCGGCCCGCCCGCAGCAGTGGTCCCACCGCCAGCAGCGCCACTGCCGCCAGCGCGGCGAACGGCAGAGGATCGATCGGTCCGCTGCCCCAAACCCTGCCGGGAGTGAGGAAAGCGATGCTCACGAACAGCACCACCGCCACCACGGCCGGCAACCAGCTGAGCCAGGCGGCCCGCATGGCACGCTTGTGAATCTCGCCCTCGCTCCGAAACGACAGCCAGGTAGCGCCATGCAGGAGGAAGAGCAATACAAAGGCGCTGCCGCCAACCAGCCCCGGCCAATTGAGCAGGGCGAAGAAGCTGCCAACGTAGTTCATGTCGGCGTCAATCGGCATACCGATGATGAAGTTGCCAACGGCGACGCCCCAGAGCAACGCCACCAGAAACGAGCTGATTGACGCCGTCCAGGTCCAGAAACTGCGCCAGTGGCTGTCCTTCAACCTGTTGCGGAACTCGAAAGCCACCCCCCTCAGGATCAGGGCGAACAGCATCAGCACCAGGGCGATGTAGAAGCCGCTGAAGAGGGTAGCGTACCAGTGGGGGAAGGCGGCGAACATGGCGCCACCGGCCGTGATCAGCCAAACCTCGTTGGCATCCCAGTATGGGCCAATGCTGGCGAAGACGGCCTGCCGCTCCTTGTCGGTGCGGCCCACGAACGGCATCAGCATGCCAACGCCGAAGTCGTAACCCTCCAACAGGAAGAAGCCTGTGAAGAGTATGGTGACGAGTAGGAACCAGAAACTTGCCAGATCCATCTACTTCACTCCTTCCTAATACAGCTCACTGGCCGGCATAGACGTGGCAGGCTGCCTCAACACCTGAGCCGGCGTGTCCTCGTCGGGGCCCTCTTTGGCAAACCTGGCCAGCAGATAGACGTCCACCAGCATCAGTACGCCATATAGCATGGTGAAGCCGACCAGCGAGAAGGCGATCATACCGGTGGAGACGGTGGGCGAGATACCCTCGCTGGTGGTCATCAGGCCCGTTACCACCCAGGGCTGGCGCCCGAACTCCGCCAGGAACCAACCAGTAGTGTTAGCCAGATACGGCGCCAGGATAAACGGCACCAACAGCGCCAGAAACTGCGGATAGCGGCGCACCCGGCGCGTCACGGCCGCCAAAACGGCGAGACCGGCCATGCCGATCATGGCGAAGCCCATGCCGACCATGATCCGGAAAGACCAGTAGTTGATGAAGACCGGCGGCACGTAGTCGCCGGGTCCGTACTTCTCTTCGTACTCCGCCTGCAGATCGTTGATGCCCTTAACCTCACCCTCCAGGCTGTTGTAGGTCATCAGTGAGAGCAGCGGCGAAACGCGGATGGAGACAATGTCCTTACGCTCGTTCTCATCGAACCAGCTGAACAGCGAGAAGGAGGCGGGGTTCTCCGTCTGCCACAGAGCCTCCGCCGCCGCCATTTTCATCGGCTGATCGGTGACCAGGCGCTGGGCCTGAGCATGGCCCACCGGCACAATCAACAGGGAAGAGACCAGCGCCGTCACCGCCGTCATGCGGAAGGCGGTCAGGTGCAGCTCACGATCCTTGTCGTTGCGCCACAGGTGCCAGGCGGCAACGCCGAGCGCGAAGAACGAGCCGGTGGCCACCCCGGCGAAAAAGACGTGAGGGAAGGAAAGCAACACGTGCGGGTTGGTGATCAGGGCAAAGAAGTCCGTCATCTCCGCCCGGCCGTTACGTACCTCGTAGCCAACCGGATTCTGCATAAAGGAGTTGGCGATCAGAATCCACAGGGCGGAAAGGTTGGCGGCAAAGGCAACGATCCAGATGCTGGCAGTGTGCACCGGTTTGGACAGTCTATCCCAGCCAAAGATCCAGACACCGAGGAAGGTAGACTCCAGGAAGAAGGCAAGCAGCGCCTCAATGGCCAGTGGCGCGCCGAAGACGTCGCCGACAAAGCGTGAGTAGTTCGACCAATTGAGACCAAACTGGAACTCCTGTACCAGGCCCGTGACGACGCCCAGGGCGAAGTTGACCAGAAACAGCTTGCCCCAGAACTGGGCCAGGCGCTTGTACTTGACATTGCCGGTAAGCGCCCAGCGCGTCTGCATGAGGGCCACCAGGACTGAAAGGCCAAGCGTGAGCGGCACAAAGAAGAAGTGATACACGCTGGTTATGGCGAACTGGCTTCTGGCCAGGAAAACCCCGTCCGCCGTGAATTCAAACTGCATGCGGTGCACCTCCACCTTACTCGTTTGATTATCACCGTTTGTGGCCTGGCCTGCCACCAGGCTACGCCGCCTGTTGAGCGGCATTCTACACTACATACTCATACTCGGTATAGGTTATTTGACCCTGATCTAATACTGAATTCAATACTCATTGCGATGCTGCACAGCCTGGTGTCTATCAAGGCAACGGCGGCCGGCGCGTCAATGCTATAATTGGGCAAGCTAACTCGGTCAGCGAGTCCTGCGGCATCTGGATGCGGACCGAAATGCAGATCAAAGTGTAGAGGAGTGGCAAAAGCGATGAATCAAGCCGTCATCGATATGCTCAACGAGGGCAGAGCGCGCGAACTTCTGGCAGTTTCCCAATACCTGGCGCAGCACTACGAGCTGGCGGATCAGATGTTCAACAAACTGGCCACCACCATGAAAGACGTGGGCATTCAGGAGATGAAGCACGCCGAAGCTTTCGCCGAGCGAGTGCTCTTCCTGGGTGGCACCCCGACCGAGCATCCACACGAGCCAGCCAAACGCGGCCTCAGCATTGAGGACATGCTCAGGGCTTCGATCGACCTCGAGGTAGAGGCCATCAACCTCTACAACAAGAACGCGCGCCTCTGCGCCGAGGAGGGCGACAACGTCTCGCGCCGCTTGTTCCAGAAGCTCGCCGAGGAAGAGGAGGAGCACCTGGACATGTTCCAGACCACGCTTGACTTGATCAACAAACTGGGCGCCTCTTACCTGGCCACGCTGGTTGAAGGCGGGTCGGACTAATGAAGGCGCGCCAGAGCGAGGGCGAAAACATGGAACAGAGTGCGGGAATCACTTTGGCCGCCGTTGACTTCCTCAACCAAGCGCGTGAGATCGAGCTGCTGAAGATCACCCAGTACATGGTCAACTACTATGAGCTGGAGGACCAGGGCTACAACGCATTGGCCAAGTTCTTCAAGAAGACCTCGATCACCCAGATGAAACATGCGGAAGAACTGGCCGAGCGCATCCTTTTTCTGGAGGGCGTGGTCAGCACCAACCTGGCCGAGCATGAGCTGAAGAAGAAGCTCGACGTAGCTGCCGCAATAAAGAACGCTATTCGCCTCGAGGAGAAGGCGATCGCGCTTTACAACCAGTTGGCGGCCAAATCAGCCGAGGCAGCTGACGAGGTCTCCAGCCAACTGTTCGAGGACCTGACCGCCGACGAGGAGTTGCACCTGGACGAGTTCCAGAATCACGAGCGCCTGATCAACGAGCTCGGCAATTCCTACCTGGCAAGCCTCGCCGACTGAGCGAGCGCCCGCCGGCAACAATGCCGCAACGAGGGCCGGCAGGATGGCTACCGGCCCTCGTGCTTTCGGTTTCAAACCGATATTGTGAGGAGGATTATCGTGGCCAACCAGCCCATCGTGCCTGCCGGATTGGGCAGGCCTGGTTCTCCCCTCGTCCCCGGCTACCGCGCCGGCGATACCATTTATGTCTCCGGACAACTGCCTCTGGGCCAGGGTGGCAAGCTGGTGGGGCGGGGTGACATTGCCGCGCAGACGCGACAGGTGCTGGAAAACATCCAGCAAATCGTCGAAGCAGGCGGCGGTAAGGTGACTGACATCGTCAAAGTCAACATCTACGTGGCAAACATGGCTCACTTCGAGGCGGTTAATACAGAATACGCCGCCTTCTTCGGCGAGCATCGCCCCGCTCGCGCCACCGTGGAGGCTCGTCTCGCCGGGCCGGACTTTCTAGTGGAGATGGAAGCCATCGCCGTGGTTCAGGGCTGAATAGACACCGCCCACTAACAACACTGGCCGGACGCAGTTGCGTCCGGCCCGCTGTTTGTCTGATCCACCTGTCCCGTATCAATCGGGACGGGCGTTTTCAATCTTCTCCACTTCCATCCGGGCCTGGCCCTCTGACAAGCCCGAAACCCGCGAATAGAGCTTGACTGCCTCTCCCTTGCGGCCGCCGGCAAGCAGGTCACGCGTGGCGGTCGGCAAATCATAGCCCGGCTCGTTTTGCATACGCTTAGCGGTTCTAGTCAGCACCGCACTGTCGCGTCCCCGGCGCAGCTGCGCCCAGATGCCCACGAGACCGAGGTAGAACGAGGCCGCCGCCATCAGGCCGGCGAACACTATCAGCGCCCAGAGCAGCCAACCCAAATCGGCGTCCTCCAGTAGTATTGGCGCCTGCGAGATCATGTAGACCCAGCCGAAGCCCAGCGCGAGCATGATGTAGGGAAGAAAAATGCCAATCATGTGGCCACTCCTTTCGCGCTGCTGCAAACGGTAGGATCCAATTCTAGCAGCTGCCACACACCTCGCGCCACCGCCGCAGGGTTTGAGCCCTCTTAACCGGAGCTGTTACAATCGCGGCAAAATCTGTGAGAGGGAGCGCAACAGCCATGATCGAAATCACCTTCGTCGCCTTTGGCGACTTGAGGCGTTACATGCCGGACCTGGCTGAACGCATGCCGCTCGAATTGCAGGAGGGAACAACCATCGCCCAGGCGCTCGAGCTGGTCGGTGTACCCGACCAGGAGGTGGGACTGGTGGTGATCAACGAGAAACTGGCCCAGATGGGCAGCGAACTGCACGATGGCGACCGGTTGGAGGTCTTCGCCCCGGTGGGGGGCGGCTAAAGGTGATCTGAGCCGCATTTGCGGCCTGAAATATCGTCACTTGGAGGAGAAAGTGCCCTACGGATTCAACGGCAAGGTTTTGAGGGTCAACCTCAGCAGCGGTGAAGTCGGTGTGGAAGAGCCGGACGAGCTCTTCTACCGCACCTACATGGGTGGCACCGGCATGATCGCTCACTACCTACTCAAAGAGCTTGAGCCCGGTATTGACGCGCTCGGCCCGGAGAACAAACTGATCTTCGCCACCGGCCCGGTGACCGGTGCGCCCCTGGCCGGCGCCGGCCGCAACAGCGTGGGCGGCAAGTCGCCATTAAGCGGTGGTTTCGGCGACTCGCAAGCCGGCGGCTTTTTCGGCGCTGAGCTTAAGCACGCCGGCTACGATGCCATCATCGTCGAAGGCAAGGCTAAAACACCGGTCTATTTGCAGATCATCGATGGCAAAGTCGAGATCAAGGACGCCAGTCACCTGTGGGGCAAGACCACCGCTGAGACGCAGGACGCCATCAAGGCGGAGAGCGGCGAACGCGCCATGCGCTTTGCCGCCATCGGCCCTGCCGGCGAAAAGATGGTTCGTTACGCCTGCGTGATCAACGACATCTCGCACGCCGCCGGTCGCACCGGCATGGGTGCGGTGATGGGCTCCAAGAATCTCAAGGCAGTGGCGGTGCGCGGCCGGGGAGGCCCAGAGTTCGCCGATAAAGACAAAGTGAGGGAGCTGGCCAAGTACTTCGTCGACAACTGGAAAGACTGGGCCTTCGGCATGTACGACCAGGGCACACCCATCAACGTGCGCGGCCTGCAAATGGGCGGCGGCCTTCCCACCCGCAACTTCAAGGAGGGACAGTTCGAGGGCTTTGAGAAGATCTCGGGCGACGTCTTCCGCGACACCATTCTGGTTAGCCGCGGCACCTGCTACGCCTGCCCCGTCCACTGCAAACGTGAGGTTAACTCCGGCCCGCCATGGAACGTTGGCCCGCTCTACGGCGGCCCCGAGTACGAGACGCTGGGCGCCTTCGGCTCGCTTTGCGGCATCGACGATCTGGGCGCCATCTGCCGCGCCCACGAAATCTGCAACGCTTACAGCATCGACACGATCTCCTGCGGCGCCACCATCGCCTTCGCGATGGAATGCTACGAGAAGGGCCTGATCAGCAAAGAGGATACAAACGGCATCGAACTGACCTTCGGCAACGCTGAAGCGATGGTCAAGATGGTCGAAATGATCGGCAAACGCGAAGGCTTTGGCGATCTGCTGGCCGAGGGCGCGGCGCGCGCCGCCAAGAAGATTGGCAAGGGCTCCGAGCAGTACGCCATGGTGATCAAGAACCAGGAACTGCCGCTGCACGAGCCGCGCTTCAAGCAGGGCATGGGCATCGGTTACGGCGTCTCGCCCACCGGCGCCGACCACTGTCACAGCATCCACGACACCGGCTTCGCCAGCCGCTCCGTCGACTTCGAACGCTTCCAGGCCTACGGCTTCCTCGAGCCGCTGCCGGCGCAGGAGCTGAGCGACCAGAAGGCGCGCCTCTTCTACTACGAGGGCATGTGGCGTTACACTCTCAACATCCTGGTCACCTGCCTGCTCGTGCGTTGGAGCCCGGACAAACTGGCCGAGGTGGTGAACGCCATCACCGGCTGGAACACCTCACTCTTTGAACTGCACCGTGCCGGCGAGCGCGCTGCCACGCTGGCCCGCATCTTCAACCTGCGAGAGGGCTTCACCGCCGCCGACGATACGCTGCCGGACCGCATCTTCGAGGAGTTCACCGACGGACCTTTGGCCGGCGTTGGGGTCGACCGCGAGGCCTACGAGCAGGCGATGGCCACTTACTACGGCATGATGGGCTGGGATGCCGCCGGCATCCCCACTCACCCGCGGCTGGTGGAACTGAACATCGAATGGACTAAACCACTGCTGCCGGCAACAGTCAACAGCTAACCTGGCAATCGGGATGCGTGCCGCTGTTGGCACGCACCCCAGCCAATTGCCAGCTCAAAGCTGTGCCGCTGCGTTGACACTATCGCAACCCATATCTATAATTCCCGCCTGATTAACTTCGGCGCTCACGGACGAGTTCCGTGGGCGACTTTTTTGGAGTGGCTCGTTTAGGCCTTGACAAGCACGGCAGCTGCCAGCGCCTTCGTCGACATCAAAGACCTGCACAAGTATTTCCATCACCTGCACGTCCTCAAGGGGGTTGACCTCGCCGTCAACCAGCGGCAAGTGGTGGTCATCTGTGGACCCAGTGGTTCTGGCAAAAGCACATTGCTGCGCTGCATCAACCACCTCGAGACTGCCTCTTCCGGGCGCATCGTGGTAGATGGCGTGGAGGTAGGCAACCGCAAAACCGACGTCAACGCCCTGCGGCGTGAGATCGGCATGGTCTTTCAATCGTTCAACCTCTTTCCCCATCTCACCGTGCTGCAAAACCTCACCCTGGCGCCCCAGCAAGTTCGCAAGACGACTTCGGCAGAGGCGGAGAAAACCGCTC
>CAZMKF010000024.1:9682-9958 GCA_964566935.1 uncultured Dehalococcoidales bacterium
GTAGGTATTCCAGAGAAAGCGAACGCCTATCCTCCCCAGCTCTCGGGCGGCCAACAGCAGCGGGTGGCGATCGCCCGTGCGCTGGCGATGAATCCAAAGCTGATGCTGTTCGATGAGCCAACTTCCGCCCTCGATCCGGAGATGATCAAAGAGGTGCTGGACGTGATGCGTGACCTGGCGCGCGATGGCATGACCATGATCGTCGTCACCCACGAGATGGGCTTCGCCCGCGAGGTGGCCGACCGCGTCGTCTTCATGGATGACGGCAAAGTGGTT
>CAZMKF010000024.1:10028-13699 GCA_964566935.1 uncultured Dehalococcoidales bacterium
CCCGCCAGTTTCTTCGACAATCCGCAGGAACTGCGCACCCGGCAGTTCCTCAGCAAGATATTGCGCCACTAACCAAGACTCCGGTGTGAGAACGCATCATACCGGCGCTAAAACGGAGGAGAACTTTGCAAGAAGACAACTGGGCCAAACGTGTGGCTCTCATCGGCGGCGCCCTGATCGCCGTGCTGCTACTCGGCCTCGTCATGGCCGCCTGCCAGCCCGCCGCCACCCCAGCGGCGACTAAAGCCGCCACCAGCGCTGCCACTAAGGCCGCTACGGCGGCAGCCACCCAAGCAGCTGCCACTGCCAGTGGCCCCAGCATCGACCGCATCAAGAAGGCCGGCAAACTGGTCGTGCTTACCGACGCCACCTTCCGCCCTATGGAGTACAAAGACGAAAAGGGCAACATAGTCGGCTTCGACATCGACATGGCGAGCGAGTTCGCCAAGCACCTTGGCGTGTCGGTTGAGTTCCAGAACGTCAACTGGGACGGCATCTTCGTCGCCCTGCAGCAAGGCAAGGGCGACCTGGTGACCTCCAGCGTCACCATCACCGACGAGCGCAAGAAGGAGATGTCATTCTCCAACCCGTACTACGCCGCCGGTCAGATCATCGTGGTACCCAGCGACAACAGTACCATCAAGACCCCGGCAGACCTCTCGGGCAAAACCGTCAGCGTGCAGATCGACACCACCGGACAGATCGCCTCCGAGAAGATCGCGGGCATCAAGGAGATCCGCAAGTTCGACGGCGGCGCCGAGGCCCTGCTGGCCGTGGATCAGAAGAAGGTTGATGCCTGCGTAATCGACGCCATGGTGGCCTTCGACTACATCAGGACGCACAATACCGTTAAAGCAGCGGACCGCAAGCCGTTCACCACCGAAGAGCTGGGCGCTGCTTTCAAGAAGGACGCCACCGACCTGGTGCAGGCCTTCAACCAGTTCCTCGACGCGGCCAAGAAGGACGGTCGCATGGACAAGATCCTCGACAAGTGGGGGATGCGCACTTCGTAAACTGACCTGAGGTGGGCCACGATTGCGTGGCCCACCCGCACCTGAGGAAAGGCGGGCTTAGAGGTACAGCAGATGGATTTCGATTTTCTCTTCACCTACTTGCCACTGCTGCTTTCCGGCGCCTGGATCACCATCCAGTTGACCGTGGCCTCCATCATCCTCGGCATCATCCTCGGCCTCGCCTTCGCCCTGTTGCGCATGTCCAGTCACCGCCTGATCGCGGCGCCTGCCATTGCCTACATCGAGTTCTTCCGCGGCACGCCCCTTTTGGTGCAGATCTTCATGATCTACTTCGGCCTGGGCCGCATAGGCATCAACATCCCGGACTTCGCCTCCGGCCTGCTGGCGCTCACCCTCAACTCGGCCGCTTATAACGCCGAGATCTTCCGCGCCGGCATCCAATCCATCCCACGCGGCCAGATGGAGGCAGCACGGTCGCTCGGTCTCTCCTACTGGCAGGCGATGTCGCACATCATCATTCCTCAGGCCTTCCGCTTCTGCCTACCCCCTCTGGGCAACGAGTTCATCGCCCTGCTCAAGGACTCGTCCCTGGTGGCGATTATCGGCATCAGCGACCTGATGCGGGTGGGGCGGGAAATCAACGGCAGCACGCTTCGCTCTATCGAGATCTTCGGCTACGTCTCCATCCTCTACCTGATGATGACGGTGCCGCTCTCGCAACTGGTAGGCTACGCCGAACGCAAACTGAAGCGCGCCTGACACCCGCATTCCAATCCGTCCCCGCCCGGAGTTGGCGGTCTATAAAGGATTGACATGAATGCGCTGCATGACGGCTTCAAGGTCCAACCGGCAATGCCGACACGGAGAACCAGGGTTTGGGGACAGAGGTAACAGGCAGTTCTGTGGCGGAATTCGAGCAGACTCGCAAGCTGCGCAGTCATCGTGAGCCGATGCTGGGCAGCGTCTGCAACGGCCCACGCAGGTAGGCTACCTGCGTTAGTGGGAACCTACCCGATGCCCGTAGTTGCGCTTGTAGTAATCCTTGAAATCGCTGTCCAGCAGCTTGCGCCACCACCACTCGTTATCGCGATACCAGTCCACGGTGCGCTGTAGACCCTCGGCGAACGGATGTGTCGGCTGCCAACCCAGAGCATGCACTTTCTCGCAATTGAGGCTGTAACGGCGGTCGTGACCGGGGCGGTCGGCAACGTACTTGATCAGGCTCTCTGGTTTGCCCAGCATAGAGAGAATCGTCCTGGTCACCTCGATGTTCGTGCGCTCATTGCCACCGCCCACGTTGTATGCCTCTCCCGGCACACCCTTGCGCAACACGGTGTCAATGCCGGTGCAGTGGTCGGTCACGTACAGCCAGTCGCGCACGTTGAGCCCATCGCCATATAAAGGTAGCTGCTTGTCATCGATGGCATTAGTGACGAAGAGCGGAATGACCTTCTCCGGATACTGGTAGGGACCGTAGGTGTTGGAGCCGCGAGTGATCAGCACTGGCAAGCCATAGGTCTCGAAGTAGGCGTTGACCATCAGCTCGCCTCCGGCCTTGCTGGCGGAGTAAGGGCTGCGCGGCTCCAGCCGGTCGCCCTCGCGTGAGGAACCTTCCTCCACCGAACCGTACACCTCATCGGTGCTCACTTGCAGAAACCTGGTCTTGCCGTCGCGTTTGCGCACTGCTTCCAACAGGACATAGACGCCGCGCACATCGGTATCGATAAAAGAGCCCGGATCCAGCAGTGAGCGATCGACGTGCGTTTCGGCGGCGAAATTCACCACCCCGTCGCATTCCGCCACCAGCTCCTCAACCAGCGCGGCATCACCGATATCACCCTCTACAAAGCGGTAATTCGCCTGGTCCTTGACGGTCAGCAGGTTGTCGAGATTGCCCGCATAAGTCAGTTTATCCAGAACAATGACGTTGTCATCCGGACGGTTCTCCAGAGTCCAGCGCACGAACTCGCTACCAATGAAGCCGGCGCCACCGGTTACAAGCAAAGTACTGATAGCCTTGCCTCCTCTAGCTGATGTCGCCTCACATCTTACCTTATGCCGGGTTGTGGCGGCGCCCCTCCTGGCGCAGCGCGCCCGGCCGGCGTTTTGTAACATTGCCGGTTAAGCCCGAACTGTCTAGCGGTCCTACTAACGGGCTAGTACTAATAGACCCTTGCAGGTCATTGTGAATCGCCCGTTTTTGCTCTATAGTCTATCGTGACTAGTACCGATAAACCACCTGTTCCTCCCGCGTCTGGGAGACGAGTTTGAGAGTAAGGATGATGACAACAACCGATCAATCTGGTCAGACCACTAACCGGGCCGTGATGTTGCCCACCACCGAAGGCCCAAGCACTGTCTTTAGCACTGATGTCAGTATCCTTGGCACCTACATGCAGCAGGCAGCGAACATCAAGCTATTGACGGCCGAAGAGGAGCAAGAACTAGCAAAATCGATTGAGAGCGGTCGCCTCGCTGCTGAAGCATTGCAGGAGACCGACGACCCGGTGGAGAGAGCGCGTCTGGAGAACGAGGTGTTAGCCGGCGAAGCCAGCCGTCGACGTTTGATCGAAGCCAACCTGAGGCTGGTCGTGCGCATCGCCCGTCAGCGCAACTACCGCCAGTGCAGCAGCATTAGCATGCTCGACCTGGTGCAGGAAGGTAACATGGGCCTGATGCACGCCGTTGAGAAGTACG
>CAZMKF010000024.1:13733-25371 GCA_964566935.1 uncultured Dehalococcoidales bacterium
CTATCGACCGGGCCCTGGCCGAGCACTGCCGGCCCATCCGGATCCCGCTGCACCTGCAGGATACGGTCTACAAGATCGTCCAGGCGGAGTCCGCCTTCACCATGCGTAACGGCAAAACGCCCACTCTCGAGGAGATCTCGGCCTCAACCGGACTGCCGGAACGGCGAGTGATTGAGCTGCGCCAGTACGTCCAGCCGGTAATGTCGCTGGACCAGCCGCTCAGCGACGAGAACGAGGGCAGCATCGCCGACGTCCTTGCCGATAACGCCGCCTCCGCCGAGATGGACGGGGTATCGCAGGGCACACTTGGGGAGGAGCTGGACCGCCTGATGCGCTACCTCAATCCCCGTGAACGGCAGCTACTAGAGTTGCGCTTCGGCTTGGATGGCGGGGGCAATCGCACCCTTGAGGACATTGGCAATCGCCTCGGCATCACGCGCGAACGGGCTCGCCAGATCGAAGCCAAGGCCCTGCTGAAACTGCGAAACTTCACCAACACCGAGAACTTGCGCGACTACTTCGCCTCCTGAGCTGGCCTGACCGGCCAGCTGACAGGGCGCTCGCGATCACCCGGTTCTGGTGCGCCCGCCACTACCTTTTAGCCAGATCATTCCGCATTATTCTCTCTCACTGCAAGTGCTTCAATTGCGCCTCTCCCGCCGGGTGCCTATAATCTTCTGATACCGACGCACAACCATGAACTGCAACCGGCAATCTGACGGATTCTATCGAGGAATAGCTTGCCACCCAGACACCCTCGCAATGCCCTCTTTGGCCGTGGGGTCAACCCCCAAAGGCGACGCACCCTGAGGCGGGCCCGCCTCAGCCTGCTGTCGCGCAGCCAGTTTTCGGCGATGGTCAACACCCGCGTCACCAGCACCCTGCTCAAGGTGATGTTCGCGCTCACCCTGGTGACTCTGCTCGTCCTGCCCGTGGTGGCAGTTGCCGCCGCCGCCGGAACCTACTCTTATCTCACTCGCGACTTCCCTTCACCCGGCAAGCTGAGCGAGCTGACTGCTACCGCCACTCGCTCGACCTTCATCTACGACCGTAACGGCTCCCTTCTTTACGAGAGCTTCGATCCCGAGCAGGGCCGCCACATGTCGGTGACGCTGGCCGACCTGCCCACCTACGTGATCGAGGCCACCCTGGCGGTGGAAGACCCGAACTTCTATGACAATCCGGGCTTCGACCCTCGCCACATTCTGCGTGCCGTGCTGCAAAACCTGCAGAGCGGTTCCATCCGCAGTGGCGCCAGCACGATCACCCAGCAGCTGGTGCGCAACGTCTTCTTCGATGAGGCGCAACGCTACGAGCAGTCCTACACGCGTAAGGCCAAGGAGGCCATCCTCGCCTTCCAAATCTCACAGTACTACTCCAAAGACGAGATTCTGCAGACCTATCTCAACGAGATCTGGTACGGTAACCTTGCCTACGGCATCGAATCGGCATCCTGGTCGTTTTTCAACAAGCACGCGCGCGAGCTCAGCCTGGCAGAGGCCGCGCTGCTGGTGGGCCTCCCCCAAGCGCCCAACGCCTACAACCCCTACACCGCTTTCAAGGCCGCCAAAGAGCGACAAGCAGTGGTTTTGGACCGCATGGTGATCAACGGGTACATCACTGAGACAGAAGCGGAGGAGGCGAAGAGCGCTCCTCTAGCGCTGGCGCCACGCAATTTCGAGCTGCACTCGCCCCATTTCGTCTTCTATGTTCTGGAGCAGTTGCGCGAACAATTGGGTGATAAGCGTATGAAGCAGGGGGGCCTGCGCGTGTACACCTCGCTCGATCCCAAACTGCAGGAAATGGCCCTTGAATCCGCTCGCGACCACATCGCCACCATCCGTGACCGCAACGCCAACAACGCCGCCATGGTGGTGATCGATCCACGCACCGCTGAGATCCTGGCGATGGTGGGCAGCGTCGACTACTGGGACGAGACAATCAACGGCCAGATCAACATGGCCACCACCGACCGCCAGCCCGGCTCAACTCTCAAACCGCTGACATACGTGACCGCCTTCGAGAAACTCGGCTGGGGACCTGCCACGATAATAGTTGACGAAAAAACCGACTTCCCTGACGGCGCCAACCGGCCGCCCTACAGCCCCAACAACCACGACATGCAGTTCCGCGGCCCGGTGACGGTGCGTGCCGCGCTTGCCCCTTCACTCAACGTGCCGGCCGTCAAGGCGCTGCAGGCCATCGGTCTCCCTTCGTTGCTCGACACGGCTCACCGCATGGGCATCACCTCGTTGCGCAACGAGGACAACACGCTTGGCCTTGCCGTCACGCTGGGCGGTGGCGAGGTAAAACTGGTGGACCTGGTCTACGCCTATACCGTATTCGCCAACAACGGCTTGCAGGTAGGCGAGCCCGTGCCCGAGCACCTGCGCCAGAGCGGTATGCGCGAGTTGGGACCCGTCTCCGTGGTACGAGTGACCGACGAGATGGGCAACACCATCGCAGGCTATCAGCCCAACCCGGGCGTGCAGGTGCTCTCACCACAAGCCTCCTACATGATAACCGACATCCTTAGCGACGACGTCGCCCGCTCCCCAACCTACGGCCTCAACTCCTTCCTCGACATCGGCCGCCCTGCAGCCGCCAAGACAGGTACCACCGACAACTATCGCGACGGCTGGACGGTCGGCTACACGCCGCAGATGGTGGTTGGCGTTTGGGTGGGCAACGCTGATAACACGCCGATGAAGGACGTCTACGGCGTCTCCGGCGCGGGTTACATTTGGGGCAACTTCATGAAGAAGGCGCTGGCCAACGAGCCCCCCATCTCCTTCACCGTGCCGGACAGCGGTATCATCAAAGCAACCACCTGCTCAATCTCCGGCAACTTGGCCACTGCGGCCTGTCCCACTAAAGTTGAGGACTGGCATTTCCAGGACAAGGTGCCACGCGAGAGTTGCACGCTGCACATCATTCGCCCAACACCAATACCAACACTAACCCCAACACCGTCTGCCAAGCCGACAGCGCCGGCCGCAGGGACACCAGCCGCCGGCAACACGCCAGCGCCCGGAGCTTCCGCCACACCGGGCCAGCCACCGGCCAATGTGACGCCGGCGCCAGCTGCGCCTCAGCCGACCACCCAGGCGCCAGCCCAACCAGCGCCAACCAATCCGCCAGCCCCGGAGGCGCCACCAGCGACGGCATCCCCCTGACGGGGAGGACAGATCATGGAAGACCTGGCAATCATCATTGATCTCTGCTACGCGTTGGGCGGCGCCCTGGTCGGCGGCATGATCGCCCAGCGCTTGCGGCAGCCGACGATCATCGGCTACCTGCTGGCCGGTATCGCCGTTGGCCCCTACACGCCCTTGGGCCTGGGGCCGGAGCGCGTGAATGAGATGGCCGAGCTGGGCATATTGTTGCTGATGTTCACTGTGGGACTGGAGTATTCGTTCTCCTCGCTGGCCCGGGTGCGCGCTGTTGCCATCTACGGTGGCATACTGCAGATTGGCTTGAGCATCGCCTTTGGCTTCGTACTCGCCAGACTGGCTAGCTTCGACCCTCTCAGTTCACTGTACTTCGGCGCCCTGATCGCCCTTTCCAGCACCGTGGTGTTAGCCAAAATCCTGGCCGAGCGTGGCGAAACCGATAGCACTCATGGACGAATTGCCTTGGGCATTTGCCTGGTGCAGGACCTGAGCCTGGTGCCGATGATGGTCATCCTGCCGGCGCTGGCCGGCCCGCTCGACGGCATCCACCTGAAAGTGGGCATTGCCATGATCAAGGCGCTGTTGGTGGTGGCCACCATTTACCTGCTGGGCACCCGCCTGATCCCGCGTCTGCTCAACCGCGTCTCGGCTACGGGCTCGAACGAGCTGTTTCTGGTCGCCGTCGTACTACTGGCCTTGGGCACGGCCGCCGCCGTTTCCTCTGCTGGTATGTCGTTAGCCATCGGCGCTTTTCTCGCCGGCATTCTGATCGCCGATTCACAGTTCAATCACCAATCGCTCGCCTCGGTTATCCCGCTGCGCGACCTGTTTTCAATGCTCTTCTTCGTCACCATGGGCATGCTGATCGACCCGTGGTTCGTGCTAAGCAACCTGCCCTCGGTGACGGTGCTGGTACTGGCAGTAATGGTCGGCAAGTTCGTGATCGCCACCCTGGTGGTCAGGCTCTTCGCCTACCATCCACGCACCGCCATCTACACCGGCATGAGCCTGCTGCAGATCGGTGAATTCAGCTTCCTGCTCGCCACTACAGGCCTGCAATCCGGCGCCGTGCCCCGACAGATGTTCTCGCTGATCATTACCGTCGCCCTGCTTACCATCATCTTCTCGCCACTGGCCATGCAGTTGGCTGAGCCTCTTTACCAGCAGCTTCACAAGGTATCGTTCCTGCGCCTGCTGATGGGTGTGCGCGTTATGCCGGAGGGAGAATCGCAAAGCGCGCCCCTCAGCGGGCACGCGGTCCTTTTGGGCTATGGCACGGTGGGGCAGCGGCTCTCGCAGGTACTCACCATGCGCAACATTCCCCAACTGGTGATCGATCACGACCCGCGAGCGGTTGAACTGGCACGTTCGCGAGGCCTGACGGCAATATACGGCGACGCCGCCAACCCCCATCTGCTGCACGAGGGAAACCTGCGCAGGGCACGGCTGCTGGCCGTCACCTTCGCCGACCCGATGGCCACTCAACTCTCGGTCAGCGCCGCCAGGAAGGCCAACAGCCGCCTCGATGTGATCGCCTTCGCCGCCAGCCGCCGCAGTCTCGAGCTCTTGCGCAACAGTGGCACCAGCGAGGTAGTCAACCCGTCTATTGAGGTGGCGCTGGAGCTTTCCCGCCATGCACTGCACCGCTTTGGCGTAACCAGCATCGAGGCGCTCTCCATCGTCAACCGCCTGCGCGAGCAGTACCGCCAGGAAGAGGCAGCGGACGACCTGGAAGACCTTTCCCACGAATAACCACCCATCAAAAAAGAGGCCCCGCACCGAATGCGGGGCCTCGTACGCCTGTGGTAAGACCTACTGCTCGGCGGCTTCCGCCGCGGCGACTGCGTCCTCGATCTGCTGTAGCGTCCTGCGCTCCACCTCGATCACATGTGCTATCACCTGCTCGGCCGACCACTCACCCTCGGTGGGGGCCTTGACGTACTCTTCCTCACTGAGACCGAAGTTCTCAGCCAACATCGCCATTTGGGCGATCGCGAACTGGGCGAGGATACCCTGCGCCTCGCTCATTGGCACGCCCATCGCCTGGCGGCCCTTGCGCAGCTGCAGGCCGTGGTCACTGACGTGCGCGGTCAGGCGATGCATGAGGAAACGGGCGTGCCGGTTGAGCCCCTGCCATGTTGCCGGTGAGGCCAGCTGCTTCTCGCTGAGGCCCGCCAGGCGAGTCTCTATCTCCTCCAACAGCGCCATCGCCTCGCGCTGCTGCTCCAGCATTCTGCCTTTCATCGATCTCTCCTTACCGGACTCTTACAGAGCCCGCTGCAGGAGGGCGACGACGTCGGCCCGGGTGGCGCGCCGCGGGTTGAGCGGCACGTTGCCACTGAGCAGCGAGTCGTCGGCCAGATCCTCGATCATCTCCGCTTTGACTCCCACTTCGGACATCGTCATCGGGATACCGATGTCAGCCATCAGGGCGCGCACCGCCTCCGGGGCCAGCTCGGCAGCCTCCATCACGCTGAGGCCGGTGGTGTCGACACCCAAAGCCTCGGCCACGTCGGCAAAGCGCTCCGCGTTACCGATCAGGTTCCACTCCATCACGTGCGGCAGCAGAATGGCGTTGGCCACGCCGTGTGGCACGCCGGCCCGCCCGCCCAAGGTATGGGACATGGCGTGTACCAAGGTGAGCCGCGTGTTGGTGAAACCCATGCCCGCCAGGGCAGAGGCGACGACCATATTGCTCATCACCTCAAGGTTAGCGTTGGCCACCGCCGGGCGCAGGTTTTCGCTGATCATGCGGATTGCCATCAGGTCCAACGCATCAGAGACAGGCTGCGCGTTAAGGTTGGTATACGATTCCACCGCGTGGGTGAGAGCGTCCATGCCGGTAGCGGCCACGATGTGACCCGGCATATTGGTCAATAGCTCGGCATCCAATAGGGCCACCTTGGGCACGCTCAGCACAGAGCCGATGCCCATCTTGAACTGCCGCTCGGTATCGGTGACCACTGCGAAGTAGGTCACCTCGGCGCCGGTGCCGCAGGTTGTGGGCACCGCCACCAGCGGTGGCAGCGGATTCTGGTACTTGTTCATGCCCTCATAGGCGGAGATGGGGCCGGGGTTGGTGACGAGGATGCCAGTGGCCTTGGCCGTATCCATCGAGGAGCCGCCGCCCACCGCCAACAGAGTGTTGCAACCATGCTCACGGTACATGGCCAACGATTTGTGCACACATGCGATGCTCGGGTTCGGCTCCACCTCGTCGAAGACATGGTAAGTGATGCCGGCAGCGACCAGCGATTCCTCGATACCCTTGGTGAGGCCGGCGTTGCGTACTCCCTTGTCGGTCACCAGCAGGGTGGCGGTGGCGCCCAGCGCCTTCAGCTCCTCCCCAGCCTTCCTGGCAGCGCCGGGCCCAAAGACCAGCTTGGCTGGCATCTCCCAGGTGTAAAGACGTCGTAGATCCATCAACGAAACTCCTTTCCCATATCGGCCAAATGGCCCATGCAGCGCCTTGGCGCTGTTGTTACCAGGCGGTCCAGCCGCCATCTACCAGCAGGGTATGACCAGTGACCAGCGAGCCGGCATCGGAGGCGAGAAAAATGACCGCTCCCAATACCTCACCCGGCTGGCCCAACCGCCCCATCGGAATGCGGCGCAGTACCTCTTTGCGGAACTGTTCATTAGCAAGCATACCACCGGTCATGCGTGTCTCGATGAAAGTGGGGGCAACGGCGTTGACGGTGACCCCCTTTTCGGCCCACTCCACCGCCAGCACCTTGGTCAGCTGGTTGACACCGCCCTTACTGGCGCAGTAACAGGCCCGGTCGTTCCAACCCACGCTGCCCATTTGCGACGAGATGTTGACGATGCGCCCATAACCCCGGTCCACCATCAACCGACCCACCGCCTGAGCGCAGAAGAAGGTGCCCTTGAGGTTAGTATCCATCACCCGATCCCAGTGTTCTTCTGTGACCGCCAGGGCAGGTTCAGCGATGTTGAGGCCGGCGTTATTGACGAGGATGTCTATGCGGCCAAAGTGCTCGTGCACCGCCGCCACCATCTTGTTGATTGATTCGACGCTGGTCACGTCTACCTCAAAGGCGCTGGCTTGCCCACCCAACTTCACAATCTGGTCCGCGATCGCCTGCGACTGCTCGCGGTTGCGACTGGTCACTGCCATCGTAGCGCCAGCCTCTGCCAGGCCCAACGACAGGTGCTCACCAATGCCGCGACTGCCACCGGTAATCAGGGCGATCTTATCACGTAATGAGAACAGATCCATACACGACACGCGCATCCCTCACATTCAGATTTGCCGTGGACTGAGTAGTCCGCTGATCGTTCTCAGCCCGCTATCACCACTGCTTCGAAGTTCCGCCTGGCGCCGGTCAGCCGCTCGGCGCCCGTGGCGGTAACTACCACTATATCCTCAATCCTGATGCCGTAGCATCCCGGCAGATACACGCCTGGCTCGATGCTGAACACCATGCCCTCGGCCAGCGCCTCCCAGTTATTCGCCGCGATATAGGGCGGCTCGTGTACATCCAGCCCCAAGCCGTGGCCGGTGCGGTGCGTGAAACGTTCCACCAGGCCCGCCTGCCGCAGGCTGCCACGCGCCGCTTCGTCCACCGCGGCGGCGCTCACCCCCGCGCGCACGGCTGAAAGCGCCGCTTCGTTGGCCGCCAGTACCGCCGCATAGGTGCTTCGCTGTCCGTCTGTGGCGCCTCCTACAAAGAAGGTACGCGTGATGTCCGACTGATAGAAAGCAAGCGTACCACCGAAGTCCAGCACCAGCGCATCGCCTCTGCCAATCCGCCGCTGCGATGGCTCGTGATGGGGCCGCGCCGCATTTTCGCCGGCCGCCACTATCATGAATGAAACGCTGTCCAGACCCAATTCCCGCAGCGTTTTCTCCAACCGCCAGGCCAGCTCACGTTCGCTCCAACCAAGCAGCGGCCAATTGCGCAGCGCCGCCATCGCTTCATCGCAAATGCTCGCCGCTGCACGCAGCGACTGCAGTTCCGTCACCGACTTCCGCACTCGTAACGCAGCACAGATTTCGTCGGCAAGCTGGAAACTGGCGTTCGGCAGCTGTTGCTGCATTCTCAGCAGCAACGAAGCGGGCGCCTCGGCGCCCAAGCCCACCCCCTGGTCAGATCCTGCTACCGTCAGCTCTGCTGCCAGCAGACGATAGGGATCGTCAGCTTCTTGCCAGGCTATCATAACCTCGGCGCCAGCCACTGCCCGCAAGCGCTCGACCTCGAAAGCGGGAACAAGTAAGCGTGAGGGCCCCCTGGCCGGCAGCAGCAACGCCAGCAAACGCTCACTGGGGCCGTCGCTCACACCAGTCAGGTAGTTGAGATCTGAGGAGGGGGTCAGCAGCAACCAATCCAGGCCGCGTTCCAGCAGGAGCCTTTGGGCGCGCCGCTGCCGCTCAAAGTAATCATGCTGCTGCATTCCGCACGTCCCCCTGCGCTGACTGCCATCATTCTAGGTCAAGTTGACGGGCGCCACAACCGGCCGGCGCACGCAGACCTGCCGGTAGTTCTCCACAACATCTTCACAAATCCATGATGTCATCCCTACATAGCCGCGTTACATTCCTGGTGTAGTTGCAGGCACATGGACGGCCTGTACGGGAGGAGTACATGCTCACTAAACAGAAGTTCGCCAGTGTGCTACTTGGCGCCCTGCTGATCAGCACGCTGGGAGTTGCCAGCGCTTTCGCGCAAACAACGCCGCAGGCCACCGAGACACGAGCTCAAACGGCAGCCACCAACGCCGACTGCTCATGCGACTGCCTGGGCATCGGCCCTCGCGGGGGCATAGGTCAGGCCAGTGGCGCCTGGGAGGAGCGCCCCATGGACCGCCCGATGGAGCGGCCAGGCATGGTCGGTAGCATGCGCGGCGGCGCTGGTAACTGGGGCGCCACCGCAGTCATGGCTGAGAAGCTCGGCATGACCGTAGAAGAGCTGCAGGCTGCGCGCCAGAGCGGTAAGAGCCTGACCCAGATCGCTCAGGAAAGGAACATGACCCGCGAGCAGCTGGTTGAGATGATCATGACAGAGCGGCAAACTCGTCTCAACGAGCTGGTGGCCAACGGCAAGCTGACCCAGACCCAAGCCCAAACCATGCTCAACAACATGGAGACCAGGGTTGGCGCAATGGTCGATCGCACCGAGACCGGGCCGATGGTAGGCCCTCGCCCGGGTGACAACAGATCGGGTGATAACAGTTCGAACGATAGCAGGGGCCAGTTCCAGCCGGGCAAACGCATGAGTGGCAATCGCTTCCAGGCGCCAAACGGCGATGGCGCCCCACAGCCCCGCGCCCAGCGCATGGGCGGCATGAATCGCAGGTAATCGCCAGACCGCAACCTACTCAGTCCGAAAGCCGGCCACCATGGTGGCCGGCTTTCTCTTCGTTAAGATCTGCTGTGCGAGAAGTCTACTCTTAGCCCCCGCGCTCTACGAAAAGCGCCGCCATCAACTGGTCCACCGGCACGTAGTCGTCGGTCAGAGTCAGGGCGCGCCCGCTGTTGCGGTACTCCGCGAACTCGGCCTCGGCCTGCATGCGAGTGCCTGGTTTCTGGCCAGATGGATCGGCCAGGAAGCTATGGTAATCGAACGGCTGGCGGCTGGCCAGCAGCACGTAAGTATTTGAAGCTTCAAAGCGCCAGGCCTCACCTTGCGCCAGCAGGTAAACATGGGGAAAAACGGCGGCCAGCGAATTGGCGAACGATTTCATGAACTCGCCGCCCACATACTTGTCGATTACGTTGACCAGGTAGACGCCGTTGTCCTCCAGCCGCTCCGCCACCAAGCGGTTGAACTCCACCGTGGTGAGGTGGTAGGGCACCGACAGGTCGTTGAAGGCGTCACCGTAGATGATCTCGAACTTCTTATCGCCCTGCCAGCCCAGCAGCGCCTGCCGCGCATCCTCGTTGATTGGTCTGATGGTGGTGTCCTTTGGCATCTCCAGATAGCGGTGCGCGGCCCGCGTCACCGCCGGGTCGATCTCGAGCACCACAATCTCCGTGCCAGGGTACACCACCTCCATGTAGCGGGGAAAGGTGTAGCCACCGCCACCGATGAACAGCGTGTCCGGTGGACCATTGCGAGTGGCAAAATCGCGCGTCAGTTCCTTGTAAACCTGCTCATAACCGTAGCCCAGCACCGTGGGGTCATCAAGCGAAACGTAGGAGTGAATGAGGTGATCGAGCACCAACGCGCGCACTTCGTGGCCGTCTACGGTGGTCTCGTCGGTGCGGATGCAGAAGTAGTCCGATTCCTCCAGACAGGGCGCGGCGTAGAGTCCGCTCCGCCAGCCTACCAGCAACGACACCAGGCTGAGGCTCACCAGCAGGGCGCTGGCCGTGCCCAGTTGCCTTCGCCAGACTACGGAGCCGATCAGCACCAACACCAGCATCAGCGAGACTGTAGCGGTGGCCAGCATGAACTGCTGGCTGTTATCGGGCGAAGAAATCCAGAGGGCAAACGGCTCGCCGCCTAACTGCGCCAGCAACAGCAAGACCGCCGCCGGCGCCATCGCCAACGTTGCCGTGCGCGGCTGCCGCCACCAGCCACCGATCGCCACACCCATCAGCAGCATAATAACGGCAACCATTAGTACGATGGTGCGGGTACCCAGCCAGGAGATGAGCACAAAGCCGGTGGCAAAGGTGCCGAGGATACTGCCCACGGTGGAGACAGCGTAAATGGAGCCAACAGTTTTGCCAACGTTCTCCAGGTTGTCGATCGCCAGTTTGACCACTACGGGAGTGATCATGCCCATGATAAGGCTGGGCAGGAAGAAGGCGGCGCTAAAGAAGAGCACGATGCGGGGAATAAGCGGCATGGGCGGCGCCAGAGCGGTGATCAGCGGCACCAGCACCAGCACGGCGGCACTGCTCAAGCCAGCGGCGATGAAGATCCTAGCCAGCATCTGCGTCGAGACGCCGCGATCCGCCACCCGGCCACCCAGGAAGTTGCCAATGCTGATGCCGGCCAGCACGACGCCGATCACGGTGGTCCAAGTGTAGAGCGAATTGCCGAGATAGGGGGCCATAATCCGCCCTGCCACCAGCTCCAGAACCAGCGAACAGGTACTTCCCGTGAATACAATGACAAAAGCCCAAAGAATGCGCCGCCCTGAGAACACTAGTCACCTCGTTTTGCTGGCGTTGAGACCTCCGCCACAATAGTAGCCGTGGTTGACCACTGTCAAGCAATAACCAACGAGGAGGAGGCGCAGCCAATATACTTAGGCCAGAGTGAGAACATTTATGGAGGTGTTGAGATGGCCGGGGAGAAAGTTGGTTTCATCGGACTGGGCCTGATGGGCAAACCGATGGCTCTGAATCTACTCAAGGCAGGCTTCAATCTGACCGTGCACAATCGCAGTCGCGGCAAGGTGGATGAACTGGCGGGACAGGGCGCCACGGCGGCGAACTCGGCAGCGGAACTGACCCGGCATTGCTGGGCCTGCCTGAAAATTTTGAAAAACCG
>CAZMKF010000024.1:25381-28909 GCA_964566935.1 uncultured Dehalococcoidales bacterium
CGTGATCAGCTGTTTGCCCGGACCGGCCGACGTGGAGAAAGTGTATCTCGGAGCAGACGGGGTGCTGGCCAACGGCCGCGCCGGCCAGTTGTGGATTGATATGAGCACCATCGACGCGGCTACCCACCAGCGCATCGCCACTGAGGCAGCGGCCAAGGACATCGCCTACCTCGACGCGCCCGTCACCGGCGGCACCTACGGCGCCGAGCGGGGCACGCTGACCATCATGGTGGGAGGCACGGCGGCAGCGCTGGAGCGCGCGCGGCCGGTGTTGGAGGCAATGGGCGCCAACATCTACCATCTCGGCCCGGTCGGCTCAGGCGCGGTGGCCAAGCTGGTCAACAACATGATCTCCGCGGTCAACGTCTCCGGCTTCATCGAGGCGATGGTGCTGGGCGCCAAGTTCGGTCTCGACCCCGCCCAGCTGTTCGAGGTGATCTCCAGCGGCACGGCCGACAGTAAGCAGTTCAGCGCCGCCATGCCATCGGTGCTGGCACGCAACTTCGAGCCGGGTTTTACCACGACCTTGATGGCGAAGGACGTCGCCCTCGCCACCGATCTGGCCCGCCAGCTGGGCGTGCGCCTGCTGGCCGGTAACCTGGCCAGCCAGATCATGCAAGAGGGCGTGGCGGCCGGCCTGGGCGAGCGCAGCTTCTACTCTGTGATCAAGGTACTGGAGCAGAACGCAGGCGTAGAAGTGGTGCCCCGCCAGGAATAGCGTCAGCTGGTATAAGGGCGGGGTCGCTAGGACCCCGCCCTTATACCGTGCTTGCCAGCGTCAGGTTCCTGACACCTCTTCCAGGCTGCGCCCCTTCGTTTCCGGGCCGAGAGCCGCCACGATCAGCGCCCCACCCACCATGACGGCGGCAAAGACGAGAAACACAGTCTGATCGCCACCGAAGAGCACCAGCTGGTAAGCGATGGTCAGCGGCGCCAGGAAGGCAAAGGCACGCCCCACTGCCGCCGCCCAGCCCGCTCCCGTGCCACGCAGGCGGGTGGGATACAGCTCCGGAGTGTAGGTGTAGACCACGCCCCAGGCGCCCAGGTTGAAGAAGGAGATAATGCTGCCCCATATCAGGATAGCGGTGACATCAGTAGCCGCCAGCGCCACCTGACCGAAGAAGAAGGCGCCAATGCCAGCAAGAGTCAGGAAGATGACGTAGGTGGGCTTGCGGCCCAACTTCTCCACCAGGTAAGCGGCCAGGAAGTAGCCCGGTATCTGCGCTACGGCGATGATCAGGTTGTAGAGTAAGGCCTGATCCAGCGAGAACCCCTTGCGCACGAACTGGGTGGGCAACCAGAGAAAGATGCCGTAGTAGCTGAAGTTCATCGTTGCCCACATCAGCCACAGGGTTAGCGTGCGCTTCAGATAGGCCGGCGCAAAGAGGTCGGCCACCCGCGTGGACTGGGTCGGCGCCGCCTTTACCTGCACATCGGGGCTGAGGTTCTCGGCCGGAACATCGACCCCCGACTCCTTAGCCACCGCCTGCACCACGGCGGCCGCCTCCTCGTGGCGTCCCTTGCTGGCCAGAAAGCGCGGCGATTCCGGCAGGTGGCGCCTCAGGATGAAGATGTAGAAGGCTGGCAACGCCCCGATCAGCAGCGCCGCTCGCCAACCGAAGTTTGGAATAACCAGATAGCCGATCAGCGCCGCCAACACGCTGCCGTAAGCCCAGAATGACTCGAGCAACACCACGATCGTGCCGCGCCGTTTGGCCGGCGCGAACTCCGAGACGATGGTGCTGGCAACCGGTAACTCGCCGCCCAGACCAAAGCCGGCCAGGAAGCGCAGCAGCATCAACACCGCTACGCTGCCTGCTAGAGCTGAAAGGCCCGTGAAGACGCTGTAGACGAGCAAGGTTATCTGGAAGACCGCCTTGCGGCCCATGCGGTCCGCCAGCCAGCCCGCCAACAGGGCGCCGAAGAACAATCCCGCCACGTTGGCTGAGTTGATGAACTGAGCCTGCACCGAGTCGAGCTGCCAATCGCGCGCCACGGCGGCCACCACCGCGCCCACCACCAGGATATCGGCGGCGTCGAACATCCAGCCCAACCCACTGACTAACAGCAGCCGCCAGTGGAAGCGTGAAACGGGTAGATCATCGAGAACACGACTGTATACCGACAAACGAGACCTCCAGACTTCCCCCAGGGAAACCAAAGATGTATACGACGAATGCGGTCAGAATATCGCGCCGCAACGGCGCATTTCAAGCACCCCGTCACAAACTAACAAAACATACCACGCCCAGCGTTGGGTGTGGTGCTGTGCCGCCAGATTGAACTCCGCCGCTTCTATTTGTTATCGTAGACGGTGATGGCTGCGGACCGGAAACGGTGGGGGAGTAGAATGGCCAACAAATCGCTGGCGGAATTGCACGCCGAGTGGGCAGCACTGAAAGAGGAACACGCGGCGCTGCTGCGGCACTGGCTGCCGACCGAACCCGTCCCTGACTGCTACAGGGGCCTGCCCGAGGAAGTGCGCCAGCAGTTCGACCAAATGGAAGAACGACTCGAAGAGGCTCGGGTCAACTACGTCAATGCCGTGCTTGGCCAAGCGCCAATCGGCTGAAGGAGGAGAAGATGCGAGAAGATATCAGCTTTACCAGTGAAGGGCTGCGGCTGCGTGGCTGGCTCTACCGGCCTGACCAGCCTGCCGACAAGGCGCCCCTGCCCGCCATCGTAATGGCGCACGGCTTCTCCGCCGTGAAGGAGATGTACCTTGCCAACTTCGCCGAGCGCTTCGCCGCCGCCGGCTTCGCCGTGCTGGTTTTCGACTACCGTTTCTTTGGCGATAGCGAGGGCGAACCGCGTAGCCAGCTCTTTCCCCTGCAACAGCAGGATGACTACCGCGCCGCCATCACCTGGCTGTGCGACCAGCCCGGCATTGATCCGGATCGCATCGGTGTCTGGGGCTCCTCGTTGAGCGGCGGCCTCGTCTGCTATCTCGCCACCTACGAGAAGCGCATCCGCGCCGCAGTGGCCCAGGTGCCGGCGGTGGTCAACCTCGATTTCCGCATGCGCGCTTACCCGGAGCGCGCCCAAGAACTGTTGGACATGGCGCTCGAAGACCGCCTGGTCCGCCACCGCCAGGGCGTCATCAACCACCTGAAGGTTGTGGCCGGACCGGAGAAGCCTAGCTGGCTAAAGCCGCCAGAGGCTCTGCATTGGTTCACCGAGGGTGGCAAAATGACGCCCAACTGGCGCAACGAGGTGACGATGGAATCGGTGGAGAAGGTGCTGGAGTTCGATCCGGTCAGCCTCATTCACCTGGTCTCGCCGGCGGCGCTGTGTCCCGGCGAGCTCGAGCTTCCGTATCACCCCCCGCCCGGAGAGCGTCTCGAGATTCCTATAGATCGTCCCGAGACTGACACGGGGCAACCGCTCCCGCACCATCCGGTAGAGCTCGTCCGCGGTGGGGTGCGTCACCACCTTTTTGAGTTCGTCGAGGATAAGCTGGCGCTGCCGAGTAATTCTCAACCTCTGAACATCGTTCATCGAACAATACTCCACTCAGGAATGATTATT
>CAZMKF010000025.1:0-1548 GCA_964566935.1 uncultured Dehalococcoidales bacterium
CGAGCGGCCAGGGCACGCCGGGGGCTGGATCGGGAACCTCATATATATAGGAGCTGGTTGGCACGCCGGTCTGACCCACGCCGGGATAGACGGTGGGCAGCGAGACCGAGGTCCTTGCGCCCGTGAAGCCGATGTTCATCACATCCACCGGATGCACCCTGGAGAGACCGTAACCGATGTGCACCGCCGAGGGATGGATCATGTTCCAGCGATGGTTGACCGTGTCCATGCACCAGTCCACCATGCGCTGCACGTCGCCCACCAGTCCCATGTTCTCATCCATGAAGCCGCTGTAGCCAACCGCTTTAGCGCGTTCATAGATGCCGGCGCCGGTGAAGCCGGGGTTGCCTGGTGTTTCCTCGTGCAGTCCCATGCCAGCCAGGTTGGGGTCGCCGTAGTTCAGCTCGTAGTAACGGGCGTGGTTGGTAGCGGCAGCCTCTATAAGAGGATGCACGCTCAAGGGAGCGGCGCCGGCCAGGGCGCGGTAGTGATTGACCAGTTCAGCCGCCTGTTGGGAGTAGCTGCCGGTTGGCGCAGGTTGCGGAGCAGGCGTCGGCGTCTGTGGATTCGGCGCAGAGGTGGCGGTGGGCGCCGGTGTGCTCGTTGCCGGGGGCGTGGTGGCAGCCGGCGTCGCTACCACGGGCGATGGTACCAGGCTGTCAGCCGGGATCAACCCCGCCTCCATGGCCAGGGCGCCGCCGTTAGCCACCGTCACCTCGCCTTCGGCCGCCCACGGGGAGGCTACCTTCCATTGCTGGATGACGGCACGTTGCAGCCGAATGACATAATGGGTGTCGTTTTCCACCACCGCCGAGGTCGGCAGACCGTAGAGAGTGAGCGGGTCAGCGGCGGCGTGATAGACGCGGCT
The DNA here is from genome assembly GCA_964566935.1 of uncultured Dehalococcoidales bacterium. Lineage (GTDB taxonomy): Bacteria > Chloroflexota > UBA6077 > FW602-bin22 > JAMCYS01 > CAZMKF01. The sequence goes on from CAZMKF010000025.1 coordinate 869, forward strand.
GATTGCGGGGTTGGCGGCTAGCAGAGCCTGGCGGTGGAAGATAATCTCCTGCCAGGAGTGATCGGCGTCGAACTCAGGCCCCAGTGGCAGAGGGGTGGAGCGCTGGCTAAGCAGCCACTCGTCCTGCCAGCGAGAGCTGGTCGAGCACGTTAACGAAGTAGGCCTGGCCTACCTCGGGGCGCCACTGCATGATGCCGCGCTGCATGGCTTGCACCACGTAGCCATCCCAGTGATAGCGCTGCGAGATCGGGTAACCTACGCCTTGCACGCCGCCCAGGCGCTGGAATTCGCTCCAGAAACGCGCCTCAGCGTCATCCACCACGCTGAAGCCCGACTTGCCGTCGTTACCGGCGGTTTGACTGAAGAAGTGACCGTTGGCTACCGGGAAATCGAGCGGATTGTCGGCGAAGACCGCCAGCGGCATGACGAGCAGGAGCAGGGTGACGGTCAGGGTAACGATGTGTCGCTTCATGGTCTCTCCCTGTTTGTGATGAAACGGCAAACTCCATTGGTTTTGCGACCTTGTGTCTGGCAGGGTGGTTCGCCAGCAGACGCCGGTAAACCGGAGTCTGGTAACCCCGTTTTTATAACGCGTCTGGCGGCTGATCGTCCAACCAGTTTGCCGCCAGGCCGACAGCTTTCTGCCAGCGGGCGTAGAGGAGGTCGGCTGCGCTGGTGGG
>CAZMKF010000025.1:1558-4058 GCA_964566935.1 uncultured Dehalococcoidales bacterium
GGCAGTTGGGGATTCCATTCCCGTGCCACCTGCCAGTGGCCCCGCAACTCCTCGAGGTCCTGCCAATAGCCCACCGCCAGGCCGGCGGCGTAGGCGGCGCCCAGGGCCGTCACTTCGGTCGTTCGCGCGCGTTGCACGGGCACGTTGAGGATATCCGCCTGGAATTGCATCAGCATCTCGTTGACGGTCATGCCTCCATCCACCTTGAGGGCGCTGAGGCTGAAGCCCGCGTCGAGAGCCATCGCCTCTATCACCTCGCGTGTCTGGAAGGCCGTCGCCTCCAGGGCGGCGCGGGCAACGTGGGCGCGTTTGGCGAAGCTGGTGAGGCCGACTATCAGGCCGCGGGCCGTGGGGTCCCAGTGGGGGGCGAAGAGGCCGGAGAAGGCGGGCACCAGGTAGACGCCCCCGTTGTCACTGACCGAACTGGCGAGCTGTTCCACCTCGGTGATGGAGTCGACCAGTTGAAAGCTATCCACCAGCCACTGCAGCAGGGCGCCCGCCATCGAGATCGAGCCCTCAAGGGCGTAGACGGCCGGGGCGTTGCCGAGCTTGTACGCTACGGTGCTCACCAGACCGTGGCGGGAGGGCGCCGGTTTGGCGCCTGAATTCATCAGCACGAAGCAGCCGCTGCCGTAGGTGTTCTTGGCCTGCCCCGGCTCGAAGCAGAGCTCACCGAACAGGGCAGCCTGCTGGTCGCCGAGGATGGCCGCCAAAGGCACGCCGGGCAGAACCGTCTTGATCTCCGCGTAGACCTCACTGGAGGGGCGCAATTCCGGCAGCAGCTCGCGCGGCACGTCCATGATCTCGAGCAACAGTGGATCCCAACGCAATTCGTTAAGGTTCATCAGCATGGTGCGCGAGGCGTTGGTTACATCCGTGATGTGGATGCCGCCCTGAGGGCCGCCGGTCAACCGCCAGGCGAGGTAGCTGTCCATGGTGCCCGCCAGGGCGCGACCGCTCCGTACCGCCTCGCGCAGCGCTGGCTGCGTGTTCAGAAGCCAGCGGATCTTGGGGCCGGAGAAGTAGTGTGAGATGGGCAAGCCCGAGCGGTTGCGCAGCATGGATTGCCCGTACTTGTGCTCCAGTTGGCGGCAGATCTGGTCGGAACGAGTGTCCTGCCAGACCAGCGCGTTGCACAGTGGCTCGCCGCTGAAGCGATCCCACAACACCACCGTCTCACGCTGGTTGGTAATGCCGAGCGCCGCTACCTGAGAGGGTGTGATGTTCGCCTTGGCCAGCGCCTCGGCAACCACCACTTCTAGGTTGTGCCAGATCTCATTGACGTCATGCTCAACCCAGCCAGGCTGCGGCAGGCATTGCGTATGCTCCCGTTGGGCGATGGTGATGGGCACGCCCTCATGATTGAAGATGAGGCAGCGTGTACTGGAAGTTCCTTGGTCGATCGCGGCAACATAACTGCTCAATCTGCCACTCCGTCTGCGAAGCTGGTTACATCAGCGGGCGCACATGCGCACTGCCCTCTAGAATACCACGCTCCTCCAGGCTTCGGTTTATCGATCTGATCGGATTGAAGCGGCAGCGCGGCTGTCAGGCGGGTGATTATACGGCGTTCTGCCTATATAATTGAGGCGGGCGGACAGTATTCGCCGCCCAGAGGTGACTGTGGATTTCGTGCTTGGCAACCCGAATCAACCGTGTGGGCATGCGATTGTCTACTTTCGCTCCGCGGGTGGAGGCGAGGCTGTCTTCGCGGCGTATCTCGTGATCCCACCGGTGCCCCTGAATCTGGCGCGCTACATGCCGCCGATGATGAGCGCTCAACTGCCAGCAGGAGAGGCTCAGCAGGTCACTGTGGTCCCTTTACCGCCGCTGCCTGAACCGGTTGAAAGCTACGCCTACATCATGGCTCTGGCGGAGAGGCGCTCAGACGACCTGATCGACGGGGGCAGCTATGACGAGGCCGACGTACAGCGCGGCATGCAATTGACGGCGGAACTGGCGCGCGAGTATCAACAGGCCTACCTTCGCTATCAGGAGCGTGAGGCTCTGCCGGTGACCGAATCTGCCTCAACTGAAGGTGTTAACGCTGTCATTTACGCACTGATGAGTGAGCGTCAGCGCCTAGACGAACTGACCCGTCAGGTGGGCAAACTGCGCTACGCTGTGGACGGTAACGACCAGCGAGCCGTGGGCGAAGTGGTGGCGGAGATGAAAACACTTGGCTCGCTGTTCTCCGAGAACTACCGCATATCGGAGCTCATCGACACCGCACAGCAGCCGGGGCTGCAGTACCAGAAGTTGAGTGAACTCTGGCTAGAGCGCGGCTATCGCCTGGCCGATGAGGACTACGCCGTCTTACAGGATCTGGAACAGCGCATCAAGGCGTTACAGGAAGGGAAGCAGCCGGGGAACGGTCCGCAGCCGGACTGATCTGGGCGGCAAACGGACCGCTTCAGTGACGGCATGCTAGAATGGGTTGCCGAGACTAGCACATAGTCGGCAGGTGCCCCATGAGAATCCTGGCGGTTTCCGACAACAA
>CAZMKF010000025.1:4068-10060 GCA_964566935.1 uncultured Dehalococcoidales bacterium
AGTACCCCGCGCTCGATTCACATTTCGATCCGGCCCAGTGGCGTGGCATCGATCTGGTGATCAGCTGTGGTGACTTATCCGCCTCTTATCTCGACTTTCTTGCCACCAGCCTGGGCGTTCCGCTCTTTTATGTGCGTGGCAACCACGACGCAGCCATCGGGCGGCAGTATCCGGTGCCGGGTGAGGACCTGGACGGGCGGGTGGTGCGCTACAAAGGGCTCACCCTGGCGGGATTTGAGGGCAGCGCCTTCTATGGAGGCAAGGGCGTCGAGTACTCGCAAAGCCACATGTACTACAAGGTGCTCTCCAGCCTGCCGAGGATGATACTGCGCGGCCCCATTGACATAATGGTAACCCACGCACCTCCCAGTTTGCAGGCCATCAACTGTATGCCGGTTGAGCTGGCGGGCGCAGGTGGCGTGATCAGGCCGAGTCCTTGCCGCGAGTTGGGTGGCGTCACCCAAATGCCCACGGATGCAGCGCACGCAGGTTTCTCGGCGTTTACCTTGCTGCTTGATTACGTGCGTCCGCGGCTCTGGCTGCACGGCCACGTGCATTTGAACTACATGCGCGGCTCGCGTTTCCAAAAGTACGGCGACACCGTGATCATCAACGCCGATCAAAGGGTACTGCTGGAGATTTAGGAAGCGCCCTCTCACGCTGCCTCGATTATGCCTGTTCCTCAGTGTCCGGCAACGCCCGTATGATCGAGCCCGCCAGGCGACGCAGCGCCAGTGTCTCCACGGCAAAACCAACGACGTAGGCGATGCAGCCGAGGATTACGCCGGGGATGGTGCCGATGAAGTAGCCGATCAACAGGGTCACACAGGCAGCGCCCACGTTAAGGAAGGTGGCCAGCTGGGTGGAGGAGGTGCGGCGCGCCGCCACCAGCAGGCCCTGGTAGCGGACCTGAAAAATGGCGAGCACGATATACAGAGAGAGAATGCGTACCGCTGGCACGGCGGCCACCCTCACGTCCTCTGGCACGCCGAGGATGGCCGACAGGTAGAAGTCTATGACAGGTGTGAAGGATGCCAGCAGCAAGCCGGCCCACGCCAGCAGGCAGACGGTGGGGATGAAGCGCCGCATCGCCGTGTGGCTCGCCTGGTCGCGCACGTAGGCGATCACCATTTGGGTGAGCACCGAAACCGGGAGGTAGACCAGGTGGAAGACGCCATAGGCTACCGGGAAGGTGGCCAGCGAGAGCACTGGCTCCGGCAGGCGGGTCATGGCCGAGGTGATCAGCGGCCTGACGCCGTTGTTCAGTACCAGCACCAAAGCCAGTGGCAGGAAGAAGCGCAGCGCCTGGCCGTAAGTGAGGCGGAAACTGTGACTCGATGCCCAGCGCACACGGCGCGAGCGTTGCAGAACCCACTCGGCTACCACTGTCACTACCAGGCTCTCGATGCTGGCGCTGATGGTAAGGGCGTATCCGGCCATGACGATGCCCGTGACGCTGTTGGCCGTGACCAGACTGTAGGTGACGATTAGCAGGGCAGCAGCGCGGATGATCGTGATCCAGCCGACGATGCCGGTGAAGCCGTGCCGGATCAGCACGCCGTGGTAGAAGCGGCGCCAGCCGATGGCAAAGCCGGCCGCTACCATCAGCTGCACGCCCGGCTGAGCGTGACGGGCCACGTGCTCGGGCACAGCCAGCAGGCCGATGACCAGCCAGTCGTACACTGGTGTGTAGTAGATGATGATCGAGATGAGCGCCATCAGCAGGCACATCACAAAGGAGAACTTGCGCAACAAGTAGAAAGAGTGTCGGCTGCGTCCCAAGGCGTTACCGGTGTGGGTGAGCGGCACGATCAGGTTCTGCAGCGTGAAGGTCACGGCGACGATGATGCCGTAGCCGGCAAGGTTGAGCTCAGGTTCGGGCAGACGCGAGATACCGGCGGTCACCACAGGCATCTCAATCATCATCAGTATCGAGTTGAAGGCCAGCGGCACGTACAGCTGCAGTAGTCGCAGCTGGCTCAACGAGTCAGGCATCGCTGGTCGGGGCCGGCTTCAAAGCGGCGGACTGCAGTAGCCGCCTGAGCTCTGGTACGTCGAGCGTGCCCTCAGGCATCAGGCAACGCCACTCGCGTACCGGCGCGGACGCACCGGCACCTCGGCGATCACCACGTTGTCGGGTCTGGTGATGATGAAGAGGATCACCTCTGCCACGTCCTCCGCTGAGAGGAGCAGCGAGCGATCCTCCCCCGGGGCGGCGGCGGCTCGGAGATCGGTATCGGTAGGACCGGGTAGCACCGCCGTGACGGTGATGTTGTCGGCCAATACCTCCTGGGCGAGTGACTCGCTAAATCCCATCACGGCGAACTTGGAAGCGGCGTATGCTGAGTTGCAGGCCTGACCCTGGCGGCCGTTACCGGAAACCACGTTGACGATGCGCCCCCAACCCGCCGCGCGCATAAACGGCAGCGCTGCGCGGCTGCAGAGGTAAGTGCCGGTGGCGTTTGTTTGCAGGATGCGTTGCCAGACACCTGCCTCAAGCTCTTTCACCGTGGCGCGCACGCTGGCGCCGGCATTGTTAACCAGAATGTGCAGGCCGCCAAACGCTTCAGCCGTCTGCTCCACCACGCGCTTCACCGCCGTCTCGTCTGTGACATCCGCGGGCACTGCCAGGGCGCGACCGCCGAAGGTGGCGATCTCGGCGGCAACCTCTTCCAGTTGCTGCTCGCTCCTGGCGGAGAGCACCACTACCGCTCCCTGACGCGCCAGCTGCAGCGCGGTAGCCCGCCCGATGCCGCGTCCGGCGCCGGTAACCAGCGCTACCCTGCCGTGAAGTGACTCTGCCATCTTACTTTTCCCCCTGCTGTCGTTGGCGGCAGTATAGCACCGTATTTGCAGGTGTCCCGGCGCTGCAGGTGGTGGCCGGAGCAGCGGCAGCGCGGGTAAGATGGAGCGGCCATTTGTTTCCTGTCAGGAGGCGCCATGACCATCGAGGATAAGGCCCATCTACTCGCGCTAGAGTTCGAACGCACTCTCTCGTTCCAGCTTGACCAATTCCAGATGGAGGCCATTGAGGCGCTGGCACAGCGCCGCTCGGTACTGGTCACTGCGCCCACCGCTACCGGCAAGACGTTGATCGCTGAGTTCGCCATCTGGGACTGCCTCGGGCGCGGCCTGCGTAGCGTCTACACCACCCCCATCAAGGCCCTCTCCAACCAGAAGTTCCGCGATTTCCGGCGCACCTACGGCAAGGAGACGGTGGGTCTGATGACGGGCGACATCGTGGAGAATCCGCAGGCGCCGGTGGTGGTGATGACCACGGAAGTGCTGCGCAACCTGATGCTGCAGGACCGTCAAAGCGTGGCTGAAGTGGGCGTGGTGGTGTTCGACGAGATCCATTATCTCGCCGATCCGGAACGCGGTACCACCTGGGAGGAGGCGTTGATCGAATGCCCGCACGAGGTGCAACTGGTCTGCCTCTCGGCTACCGTGGGCAACGCTGCCGAGCTGGCCGCCTGGCTGTCTTCGCTGCGGCCCGTGGGTGACCTGGTGCACGTTAACTGGGAGAAGCGCGCCGTGCCGTTGGAGCATCGTTTCCTGGTGGAGGGCAATCTGACGCCGTTTCTCAGCGCCGACGGCCGCGTGTTGCGCCGTTTCAAGGTCGGCGGCGAGCTGACGCGACGTCCGTCGCGGCGAGGGCCAACCTCCTTCAACTCCCGCAGTCAACGAGTGCTTGACATCCCTTCGCCATCTGATGTTGTGCGCTTGCTGGAGCGGCAGCAGCTGCTGCCGGCTATCTACTTCTTTTTCTCGAGGCGAGCCACTGAAGCCGGGGCGGAACAGTGCGCAGGCTTCGCCCCCAGTGAGCATGCCGAGGCTAACAGTCGTGCCCTGGCGACCGTGCTGGAGAAGCTGCCGGAGAGTGACCACAGCCTGGAGCAGATCAGGCTGTTGCAGCGGTTGCTGCCGCGCGGCGTCGCTTTCCACCATGCTGGCATGTTGCCCGCACTGAAGGTGCTGGTGGAGGATTTGCTGGTAGAGGGGAAACTGAGGGTCGTCTTCGCCACTGACACGCTTTCGCTGGGCATCAACGCGCCGGCGCGTTCGGTGGTGATTGGTGATTTGAGCAAATTCGACGGCATCAGCCGGCGGGTGCTGGCGGCGAGTGAGTACCGCCAACTGACCGGCCGCGCCGGCCGGCGCGGCATGGACGAACGGGGCGTGGCGGTGGTCCTCTACTCTCCCTGGGTCGAGTTCGACCAGGTGTTGCGTATGGCCAACGGCCCGCTCGAGCCGCTGGAATCCGCTTTCCGGCCCGGCTACAGCACGGCCGCCAATCTCTGGCTGCAGGGCGATGCCGAACGCCGATTGACCCGGTTGGTAGCGATGAGCCTGCGCCGCTTCCAACGGCAGGGTGATGTTGAGTTTCTGACCAGCGAGCGGGCCGAGCTGAAGCAGGCGCTGGATGAGGCGATGGCGCAGCCTCTGGCCGACGGCCGTCCTCGCAAGAAGGTGCGTACGCTCAGTGCAGCCCTGGCCGCCGCTGATGCCGAACTGCAGGAGGCTCAGGAAGAAGCGGGACGGGCCGGTCGTAGAACGATCGGTGGGCTGCGCAACGTTTTGGAGCGTTACGGCTACCTGAGCAAAGGCAAGCCGCTGCCGGCCATGCACCGCCTGTCGCGGTTGTTCGACGCTAATGCGTTGACCCTGGCCGAGGTGATCGGCCGTGGCTGGCTGGCCGATCTGCAGCCGGCCGAGCTGAGTGAGTTCGCGGCCTGGTTCTCGCACGACCGCGAGGGAGCGGAGCGCGTTTTCAACCTGCCACGCCGTATGGTGCAGTTGCGCGAGCAGACCATGGCTCTGCACTTGGAGATCATGGCGGTGGAGAAGCGGCACGGACTGGCCCTCTCCACGCCGCTCTCTCTGGATCTGACCGGTCTTGTTTGGGGTTGGGCCAACGATGCTACCCTGCACGAGTGCTGCCGCCGGGGACGATTAGCGGAGGGCGATTTCGTCATGCTGGTGCAGAAGACGATCGACCTGCTGGGCCAGCTGCGCAGCGCCGCCAGGGAGGAGGCCACTCCGGCGGCGGCCAGTCTGTCGGTCTCGCTCAAGGAAGCTGCCTACCTGTTGCGCCGCGGCGTCATCGCCAGCACTTACGCGCTCATCCTGGGAGAAGACGAGACTCCGCCCGAGGAAGAAGCGTAGGTCGATTCGCACATCGCTGGCAGGGGAGGCGGTACGCTTGTTTCGGACCGCCGAATGCGCTATTATGACTTTTACGCAATTCGGCATTGCCAGCGTCAGCTTTATTATCGCGAGTAGGAGTGGTATGGCACGTAACACGGGTCCTAAGGACAAGCTCTCCCGCCGGGAGGGCTACAACCTTTTTAGTTCAACATCGCGCACCTTGGAGCGCCGGCTGACGGTTCCGCCCGGCGTGCACGGCATGAAGCGCCGCCGCAAAGAATCAGAGTACAGCCTGCAGCTGCGTGAGAAGCAGAAGGTAAAGCGCATCTACGGAGTGATGGAGCGCCAGTTCCGCCGCATGTTCGCCATGGCCACCAGCCAGCGCGGCAACACCGGTGAGAACCTGCTGCAATTGCTGGAGCGCCGCCTCGATAACGCCGTCTATCGCCTGGGCTATGGCCGCACCCGGCCGATGGCCCGGCAGCTGGTAAACCACGGCCATGTGACCGTCAACGGTAAGAAGGTTGATATCCCCTCCTACCTGGTCAAGTCGGGTGACGTTGTGCGGCTGAAAGAGAAGGCGAACGAGATCGTAGGCGTGATTGAGGCGGTATCGGATCGCGGTACCACAATGCCCGGCTGGCTATCACGCGATGATGCCAACGTCGGCCACATTCTGCGTAACCCCGAGCGCGCAGAAGTTGAGCCTGGGATCAGCGAGCAGCTGATCGTCGAGATCGACGTGGACGTGGCCCGCGAGAACGCCGCCTACCAGGTCGGCTTCGACCTCCTCGCGGGCGACGGCCTCATCTTCAGGACCTGGCACACGGACGGGCCGCCGGAG
>CAZMKF010000025.1:10070-10364 GCA_964566935.1 uncultured Dehalococcoidales bacterium
GGTTGGTTCTGGATCCGGCCGGTATGCGCGGCACCGTTGCGACGTTGCCCACCCGCGATCAGATCGAAGTGCCCATCAACGAGCAGTTGATCGTCGAGTTCTACTCGCGCTAATCGTAAGAAGCTGACGCAACGGCCGGGGTCCTCATGGCCCCGGCCGTTTTGCTTGCCCCGTTTAGCCCTGGCGCAGACTGGTGTGGCCTGCAGCTACGTAGCGCTCGTAATCGGCGTTGTAGTTGCGCGGCTTGGTAGCCGTCACCACGATCAGCTCGACTGCGGCGCGTTCCGGCTGAGT
>CAZMKF010000025.1:10374-28565 GCA_964566935.1 uncultured Dehalococcoidales bacterium
GCTGGGAGACCAGCTGCAGCTGGTACCCGGTGGCGGTCCGGCTGAGTGACGGCGTAAAGCACCGCGGCAGCTATGTCCTCGGGCAGCATCATGATGGAGCGATCAGCGTCGGTGGGAGGCAGTGGTCTCAAGTCCAGATTCGGCGTATCCACCTCGCCTGGAGCGATCTCGCAACCACGAATACCGTGACGGCGTTCCTCGAGGTTGATCGAGCCCACCAGCGAGTGAACGGCGTGCTTGGAGGCCGAGTAGGCCACGCCAGACGGTGCGCCAGGCTGCAGGCCGGCGCCGGAGGAGATGCAGACGATCCAACCGTTCTGCTGTTCGCGCATTGCCGGTAGCACCTCGCGTGTGAAGAGGAAGGTGCCCCGCAAGTTGGTGGCCAGCACCTTGTCCCAGTCGGCGAGGCTGATGTCGGCCAGGTTGCGATGCTGGGTGTTCGTGCCGGCGTTGTTGACCAGAATGTCCACCTTGCCCCACTTGGTCAGCACATCATTGACGATGCGCGCCACCGCCTCCTCGTCCGCCACGTCGGCGGAGAAGACCAGCGGCTCACCGCCCATTGCCGTAGCAGTCTCCTGCAACTTGTCGGCACTGCGGGCCACAATAGCAACCTTGGCGCCCTCATGCGCCAGGCTGACGGCGATCGCCCTGCCCATGCCAGTGCTGGCGCCCGTAACGATCGCTACTTTTCCTGTTAACAGCGACATTTGCCACTCCTTCTTTTCTGCTTGGTTCCTGAGCATAGATTAGCAGATTGACGGCCCAGGGGGAGAAAGGCGTGGGGGGCGGTGGTTTGTCTTGCGCCCGTGGCTGAAGCGTGCCTATACTCCAGCGTGCGCCGCGGCATTTTTCATGGATCAGGCGCGCGCTGGGAGAAATGACAGCATGAGGATTGTAGTAACGGGCGGCGCCGGTTTTATCGGCTCGCATGTGGTGGACGCTTATCTGGCGGCTGGCCACGAGGTGATCGTGGTGGACAATCTGTCCAGCGGCAAACGGGAAAACCTGCCGCGTGAGATCGAGATCAGGGAGATCGATATCCGCTCCGACGACTTCGGTGCGCTGCTGGAAGAGCTCAAACCGGAGGTGGTCAACCACCACGCGGCGCAGATCAGCGTCAACTTCTCGGTCAAGCAGCCCCGGCTGGATGCCGATATTAACATCGGTGGCTCGCTAAACGTGATTGAGAGCTGTTTGCGCAGTGGCGTCAGGAAGCTGATCTACATCTCCAGCGGCGGCGCCGCCGTTGGCGAGCCGCGTTACCTGCCGGTAGACGAGGAGCACCCGGTGGATCCGCTCAGCCCCTACGGCTGCTCCAAGCACACGGTTGAGCATTACCTGTACCTGTATCGTGAGATGTACGGCCTGGACTACACGATCTTGCGCTATCCGAACGTGTACGGTCCCCGCCAGGACCCGCTGGGCGAGGCCGGTGTGGTGGCCATCTTCCTTGGACAGATGATCCGTGGCGATGCCACCCGCATCAACGGTACTGGTGAGCAGGAGCGGGACTATATCCACGTCTCGGATTTAGCCAGGGTGAATGTGGCCGCGTTGCAGGCGCCGCCGGGCACGATGTACCACACCGGCACCGGCGTGGGCACCTCGGTCAACCAGATCTGGCAGACGCTGGCCAGGATAATGCGATACGAGCGTGAAGCGGTGCACGGACCGGCCCTGCCTGGAGAGGTGTATCGTATCTTCCTCAAGTCTGAGCGAGCCGAGAAGGATCTCGGTTGGCGGGCGGAGATATCGCTGGCGGACGGCTTGAAAGACACGGCGGATTGGTTCCAGGATCGCCTCGCGTGGTAGTTGCCGTACTTGTGCCACTTGACCGGTGCGATTGACGGTCCCTCCAGCATTGACCTAGAATGCGATAGTTATCGACCGCATCGCAGCGGTCGAGATCTGTGAATAAAGAGGGGTTAGTGGTAATGGCTGAAATGAGAATTGAATCTGCGGAGCGTATGCGCGGCTTGACGGAGGGCATCTTCAAGGGGCTTGGCATGCCGGCTGACGACGCCGCTTTCATGGGGCGCTGCCTGGTGGACGCCGACGTGCGTGGCGTGCTCACTCATGGCTGTCGTTTCATTCCCATCTATTACAAGTGGGCCAAGGATGGCACCCTGAACCTTACGCCTCAACCGAAGGTGCTGAACGAGGCCGCCAGCATGATCGCCTACGATGCCGACGACTCCCTCGGCCACCTCATCTCGGCGCGTGCCATGCAGAATTGTATCGACAAGGCGAAGCAGACCGGCGCAGCCGTGGCCACGGTACGCAATTCCCGCCACTGTGGCGCCATGGCCTTCTACTCCCAGATGGCGGCGGATGCGGGCTGTATCGGCCAGGCAGTGAGCAACGGCGGTGTCATGATGGCGCCCTTTGGCGGGATTGACCGCCTGGTCGGCCTCAACCCAGTCTCCTGGGCGGCTCCCACCAACAAGCCGTGGTCGTTCAACCTTGATATGGCCACCAGCGTGGTGGCTGGCAGCAAGATAATGCTGGCGATGGAGAAGGGCGAGCAGATCCCGTTGGGTTGGGCGATCGACAGCGAGGGCAAGCCCACCTCCGATCCCAAGGCCGCCACCAAGGGCGCATTGCTGCCGCTCGGCGGGGCCAAGGGTTTCGGTCTGGCGCTGATGCTGGACATCGTGTGTGGCGTGCTCAGCGGTGGCCGCTTCGGCGCCAACCAGGGTCTGGAGCCGTTTGACAAGAAGGAAAACCAGTTCTCGCAGTACTTCCTGGCGGTCGACATCAAGCACTTCATGCCGCTCAGCGAGTTTAAAGAGCGCATGGGCCAGCTGATCGACAAGGTAAAGAGCGGCCGCACCGTTGAGGGTGGCCAAGGCGTGATGGTGGCCGGTGAGATCGAGTACAATAACCGCCAGCGACTCTCGCAGGAAGGCATCCCTTACCCGGCGGGCGTGATGGCCGAGATCGAGCGCATCGCCGCTGAGGTGGGCGCGGCCTAGCCGGGCCGGGCGCAGTTGCGCAGGCGGGCGGCCCCCATTGGGGGCCGCCTTCTTCATTGTGGAGGAATCCTGAGGTGAGTGAGGCCACGAACCGGCATCTGATGCTGTTGCGGCCCGGGGCACTTGGTGACACGCTGCTGCTGGCGCCGGCACTGATCGCCCTGCGAGACGGGGGCGATTGGGAAGTCGCCTTGGCAGCGCAGCCCGAGGCGGCGCGGTTGTTGCTGAGCGCGGGCCTGGTTGATCATGCCTTCAGCTTCGACGATGTGCGCTTGAGCTGGCTGTTCAACCCCTCGCAACCGGGCGCGTCGCCCTACCTGCTTCCGGGCTGGCGGCCGCACTGCTGCGTCGCCTGGCTTGCTGACAGTGACAATATTGTCAGCAGCAATCTGGAGCGGCTCGCGCCTGGGCATGTCATGGTGCGTCCATCCCAGCCTGAGCGGCGGCGGCACGTGGCCCACCACCTGGCCCAGTCGCTGATGGACGCGGGCCTGCTTGCCGCCCTGCCGGATCTGATGAAGGCGGTTCTCACTCTGGATCTGACGGACCAGCAGGCACGGGCAGGTTGCTCGCCGGCGGGGCAGCGGCCGCTGGTGATCCACCCCGGCAGCGGCAGCGCGCGCAAGAATTGGCCGGCCTCGCTTTTTGCTGAGCTGGCGAAAGGGCTGGCGCCAAGTCAGCAGGTAGTGGTAGTTGGCGGTCCGGCGGATGAACAGGCTGTCGGCGTCATGCACGCCGCCCTCGGCGGGTCGGTCACTTTCTGCAGCGGGCTCTCGCTGCTGCAGCTGGCGAAGTTGCTGTGCAGCGCCACTGCTTTTGTCGGCAACGACTCGGGAGTAAGCCACCTGGCCGGCCTGTTGGGGTTGCCGGCCTTTGTCTTGTTTGGCCCCACCGATCCGGAGCGCTGGCGGCCGTGCGGTCCGGCGGTGGAGGTGATACCTTTCTCGCCGGGCGAACCGCAATTGGCGCTCAGGCCACTGCGGCAACGGCTGCAGCCGTTACTCGGGCTGGGCTGACTGCTCCTCCTCAGGTGCTGGCGGAGCTTCCTCTTCGTTCGACTGGCGGCTGGGCGCCTGCTCCTCGGCGGTGGCAGCGGGGCCCTTCTCGCGGAAATCGCGCAGCCAGCGGCGCACCTCGTTCAGCTCGGGTGGGTTGACGAAGAAGATGCTCATCTTGTCGGGGAAGGCGACCCGGTGCTGTTCGCTCAGCAGCACCACCGCTGCTTCTCCCTCACCGATGGCGCTGTCCAGTCGCTGCGCCATGCCTCGGTAACGGGCGTTGCCCGCCTCGCGGTAGGCGTTGCTCACATAATCCTGTGCTTTACGGCTGGCCAGACCGACCATCAGGCAGCGCTCCCAGTCCATCGTCTCCGCCAGCAGCTCTCCGTCGTCAAGCACCTCGAAGCTGGCGCCGGCTTCCACCTTGGCCCGTGCCAGACGGCTGGCGCCGGGCGCCAGTTGCTCCAGCAGCGCCAGCCCCTCGTCGCCGGGGCGGTCGATCAGCTCGCTGAAGATGTGCTTGCTGGCGCCCACCTTCTCTTCCAGTTTGGCCACCTGATCGGCGGCGGCGCTCCAGTAGCGCTCGAGCAGACTGGTGAACTCGGCTGGCATGTTCGGCGCCGTGGCCAGCAGCGGCACCAGATAGACTTTACGTTCAGGGCGGAACTGTGCCGCCTCCGGTTTCTCCAACTTGCCCAATTCCTGAGCCATGAGCACACCTCCAGCAATCTAAATGGCCCGCCAGCGGGCCAGTGTGATCTTTCACTATAGAATATAGGCGGAGTGGAGTGGCGCCGCAAACCCAGCGGACGCTAGCGCTTGCGCGAGATCGGGGTGGAGCCACCCAGCATGGAGAGCACGGTGCTGAGCCCTACAGCGACGGCGGTGAGGGTGAAGGCGGCCTGGAAGCCCGCCACGTTTACCTCGGTGGAACCGCTACCGGTCTGAAGCGCGTAAGCGGTGAGGGCCACCCCCAGCGACTGGCCAAGGTTGCGGCGGATACCCATGGCGCCGGAGGCAATGCCCGCCATGCCCGCCGGCACCGAGGTCATAATGGCGTGCATGTTGGGTGAGAAGAACACCCCCTGACCCACGCCGATCACGAAGAGGCAGGCGGCGATGTAGAAGAGAGACACACCCTCGTTCATCACCGCCAGACCAAAGAGACCCGCCGCCGTCATCGCCGCGCCGCTCACCGTCAGCCGCTGCGAGCCGAAGCGGTCTGACAGTTCACCGGTCACGGTGGCGAGAACCATGCGCAGCAGCGGCACGATCGCCAGCAGCACGCCCGCCACGCTGGCCTCCTGGCCCATGATGCGCTGCACGAAGATGGGGATAAGCAGCTCCTGGCCGGTGATGCCGAGGAAGAGCAGAAAGGCGCTTACCAGCGACAGAGTGAAGAGACGGTTGCTGAAGAGCGAAGGGGCCAGCATCGGCGATTCGAAGCGGAACTCCTGGCGTACGAAAAGCACCAGGAATAAGATGGCTATGGCCGCTGCCAGCAGCACTGTGGGATGCTGTAGGCCGTTGGAGCGAGCGAAGGAGACCGCCAGCAGCAACCCCGTCACGGACACGGCAAAGAGAAACGCGCCGACAAAGTCAAAACGTCCGCGCTGCACCGGTTCGAAGTGCGGCAACACCGCCAGATTGACGAAGAAACCAATTACCGCCAGGGGCGCAAGGCCGAAGAAGACGAACCGCCAGCCGGCGCAGGTGATCAAGGTGCCGGCCAGCATTGGTCCCAGGAAGTAGCCGAGACCGACAATAGCGCTGAACACACCCACCGCGAAGCCACGGCGATGGGGCGGATACGACTCGGTGAGGATGGCCAGCGCGTTGGCGGAGAGGATTGACACTCCCAGCGCCTGCAGGGCGCGGAAGAGCAGCAGTACCACGAAGGTGGGCGCCAGGCCAGCCAGCAACGAGCTGGCGCCGTAGACCACAAAACCCGAGAGAAAGACGCGCTTGCTGCCCAGCATATCGGAGAGACGGCCGAATAACAGCAGGGTGCTGGTGACGACCAGAAAGGCGATCAGCGACAGCCAGGAGGTGGAGGAGACATCGACTGCGAACTCGTTGGCCACCGCGTTGATTGCCACGTTGATGGAGCTGGTGTCCATGGTGGTGATCAGGGTGGAGATGCCCACCGAGATCTGCACCAGCCAGAGACGCTGTGCCGGGCGCTGGCCCGGGGTTGTGCTACCTGCCATGCTTTCCGTCAGAAGCTTGCGCCTTTTACCGCTCAGTGCCGCAGCGGGTAGTGGCCGAACTCGTCGACCGCGTCAAACATCGCCACCACGTTCTCGGGCGGCACCTCGGGCTGGATGTTGTGCACCGAGCAGACCACATAGCCACCGCCGGGACCCAGATCGCGGATGCGCCGCCGTACTTCCTGGCGCACGTCCTCGGGGCTGCCGTAGGGCAAGACGCGGTGGGTGTCGATTGCGCCCCAGAAAGTCAGCTTGTCGCCGTACTCACGCTTCATTTTAGCGGTGTCACCCATGCCCACCGAGGAGACCTGCACCGGGTTGAGCGCCTCCACGCCGACCTCCACGAAGTCGTCCATCAGGTCGTAGATGGCGCCGTCGCAGTGGAAGAAGCGTGTGGCGTCGGTGCGCTCCTTGAAGAAGTCGAAGGTCCGCTGCATGCGCGGCTTGATCAGCTCCTTGAAGATGCGGGGAGAAACCAGTGGCCGGTCGGTACCTGCCAGGTCGTCGGTTGAGCAGACCACGACGTCGGCAAACTCGCCGGCCTCCTCCAGGCCGCGGCGGGCGATCTCCAGTTTGTGGTCCAGATAGCGGTCCATCAGCGCTGAGGCGAAGGCGGGGTCGGCCGCCAGGTCCATGAAGAAGTTCTCCCAGCCGCGCAGCTCGCCGCAGCGCAGGAAGAAGGAGCAGTTGAGCACCAGAACCACTGCATAGTCGGTCTCATCGTGCAGTTCCCGGGCCGCATCCCGCAAGCCGCGGTAGCGGCCGGGGTCGAGCGGGTCCGGCCAATCGAAACTGTCGAGGCCAGCGATGGTATCGATCTCGCGCAACGGGCTGCCTTCTGGGACCAGGTCGTAATAGTAGCCGCCGGGCGGCATGGCGCGCACCACGTGCCACTCATCCTCGTAACGGTCGGGGCCGAGCAGGCCTTTGCCCTGCCAGGCATCGGGGGCGCCCGGCTCGAGGCGGCGGAAGTCGATGTCGAAACGGCGCAGCACGTCCTCGTCCACCACGGCCGTCTGGGTCATCTTGTTGTCGATCGTCACCTCGCGGCCGCCGAGACCGAGATGATCGAGCAGGTTGCGGTAGGCTACCGCGGTGATCGCGTCGCCGACAGCGCCGCTCAGGTCCTTTGGTACGCGGTCCGGCTCCTGGTGATTGAGGGTGGCCCTCACCCGCTCGCGATGGGTCATCTTCGCTGGCATTCGCGCACCTCTTACTCGCATGTTGCGGCCGCTGGAGCCGATGGCGCAAGCCTAACACCGGGCGGATTTGACCGTCAACATTTTGCTTGGGCGAACGGGCCAGGATTCAGCGGCGGGCTATGCGCGTACTGACGGCGGCCTGAACGTTCAAGGGTGACCGGGGAGGCCTGGAGGGTATTGTGGTCGGGGTGCCCAGACTCGAACTGGGGACCTCGTGGTCCCAAACCACGCGCGCTAGCCGACTGCGCTACACCCCGGTGGCAGCGCTAATTCTATTGCAGGCTTATCTGAGGGTCAAATAAGGTCGTGGACAGGAATGTCCCCCAGCCGTGCACTCACAGACGGAGCGGCTGGGGGACGTATCCTGGTCAGGCCCCGCAGGCAGAATAGCCTGGCTGGATCAGCCG
This sequence comes from uncultured Dehalococcoidales bacterium, assembly GCA_964566935.1. Classification (GTDB taxonomy): domain Bacteria; phylum Chloroflexota; class UBA6077; order FW602-bin22; family JAMCYS01; genus CAZMKF01. The sequence goes on from CAZMKF010000025.1 coordinate 18,170, forward strand.
GCCGGCGGGCAGACGAACGATTCGCCCGCCTTCAGTACTACGGACTTGGCGATGGGGCCGCCGCGCTGGCGCATCGTTTCCAGCAGGGCGCAGAACTCCTTCACCTCGTCGCAATTCTCGTCGATGTAGTGCATGGGCAGCACGTAGTCCAGGCCCAGCCACTGGGTGGCCAGTACCGCCTCGTAAGGGGTCAGTTCGCCGGTCACCACCTTCATGCCGCGCGCCTCGATCGGCACCGGCAGGGTGACGTGCATCAGGCCGATGTTGGGCCGATAGATCTCGCCGATCAGTTTGAGGTCGGAGAAGAGGGCGGTGTCGCCGCCGTTGTAGATGCGCACGCCCGGCTCGGTCGTGATGATCAGGCCAAGCGGCAGGGCATAGGCGTAGCCGCCGCCGGGCAGTGAGGTCTGCGACCAGTGGCGCGATTCCACGGGCTTGACGCTGATGCCCAGCGCCTCCACCTCCATGCCCCAGGCCACGGCCATCACGTCTTCGGCAGGAACGCCCTCCGCGATCATACGCTGCTTGACGTCCGGGCCGCACATCACCGGCGCCTTGAACTTCTTGGCGATCGTACCTGCCTCGCCCAGGTGGTCCACCGCGCCGTGGGTGACCAGGATCAAGTCCACCTGTTCCAGGTCAGCCACCTTGACCGGCGTCACCGGGTTGTCCTCCAGCCAGGGGTCGATCAGGATCTTTAGACCCTTCGGGGTAGTGATCTCATAGGCGGCAGCGCCCAGGAAACGAATCGTTGTTGCCATGGTGTCAGACTCCTCCCAGCAGTTTATAAGAGCGAAGTGAGCGCCCCGTTCCAGGTTTCGGGGCAGATCGCCGGTGTCAGAAGGTTTAGGACAGCAGCGACCTAATGTCTGTATGCTTCACGACGCACGTCTATGGCTCATTCTAGCTAGGGTTCTTGGGCGCGTCAATCCACGATGAATCGGTTGGCGAACCGATGTTTCGGCGCTTCCGCTCTGTAATCGAACCAAATGCTCCCATTCAACCGTGACATTCTAGGCATGCTGAGAGTCCTGGCGGGCACGATGAATGTGTCCATGATGTAGATGCCTCCCTGCTCTGTTTTGTTGTTCTTGGCCATCTTGTCTTAACGAAGTTACAAGTTCTTCGGGCGCATCTTTCGTGGAGTGGTGGGTTGGGTTCGCCCCCTATTCGGTTCGCGTACTCAATGTAGTGTAACGCCTGTGCCATGAACCGCCCGCTGAGCACCAGCTGAGCGGGCTTGACCTGGTGTGGAACGAGCTAGCCACCCTGTTCCTGAGTGGCGAAGTCGAATCACATCCTCTAGATCTCATCCCACGCGAGACGCCGCCAATGCGATTTCTGTGAATGGCTTGCCCTACGAAGTGGAAGAGCATTGGAAGACACTAGAAAAACACTTGACTATCAATAACTGTTCCTATACACTATAAACAGTAGCTACACAAGGAACACTTGGTGGAGATGAAGGATAGGCTGAATATACAGATAAGTAACGCCAGCAGCGATCCAATCTATCTGCAAATAAAGGACCAAATGAAAGCGGCTATCAGTTCCGGGAAACTGAAGGCCGAAGACCAATTGCCATCAATCAGGTACTTGGCAAAGGAATTGCGTGTCAGCGTAATAACCACCAAACGGGCCTATGACGAGCTTGAAGCGGAAGGTTTTATAAACTCCGTTCGGGGCAAGGGGAGCTTCGTCTCTCTTCAGAACAAGGAGTTTGTTCGAGAAGAGCAATTGCGCAAGGTAGAGGCTTCATTGTTGGCTGCCATTAAAGGAGCCGCACTTGTCGGATTATCTATAGACGATTTGAAGGAGATACTGGACACTCTGGGAGAAGTTGAAGATGGCTGGTAACGCTATTGAAATACAGAATCTAACCAAGAACTACAAGGGTTTCTCGCTAGGACCTTTGAGTTTCAACGTTCCTATGGGTTGTATGGTTGGCTATATCGGAGAGAACGGTTCAGGCAAAACTACTACACTAAAAGCCATTTTGGGACTAATACATCCGGATAGCGGAGAGATAAAGGTCTTCGGCAAGAACATAAAAGAGCACAAACCCGAGGTAATGAACAGAATCGGTGTCGTATTTGACGACTTAAATATTCCGGGAGAGATGAGGGTTAAAGAAGTCGGCAGATTATGCGAATATGCTTATGATACTTGGGAAGGTAATACATTTGGCAACTATGTACGAAGGTTCAAATTGCCGAATGAAAAGAAGGTAAGAGAATTATCCCGCGGAATGAGAATGAAACTCTCTCTATCTATAGCCTTCTCTCATAAAGCTGAATTATTGATATTTGATGAAGCAACGAGCGGACTTGACCCTGTAGTTAGAGATGACATTTTAGATGTACTTTTGGATTTTCTGCAAGAAGAAGAACATAGTATCTTGATATCGTCGCATATTTTATCAGATTTGGAAAAGACGGCTGACTATATCGCTTTTCTTCACAACGGTAAACTTCTCTTTATCGACGAAAAAGATATGCTTGTAGAAAAATATGCTCTTTGCTCGGTAGACAGCAATACTCTACAAAATCTTGACCCCAAGTCAATAGTAGGTAGACGTAAGCACGCTTTCGGTCAAGATTTACTTGTAATGAGAGACTCGGTGCCAGACGGAATAAAGCTATCCAAACCGAGTATAGAAGAGATAATGGTATATATAACTAGGGAGGAAGAGAGTGAGAGCAGTACTCTATAAGGATTGGGTTACAGGCAAGACTCTACTTGTACCGATAGTTATATTGTGTGGTCTTTTTGCTGTCGTCACAAAAGAAGCGTCGGCGCTCCCTTTTATACTCGCTTTTATTTCTGGAATGGTAACTGCTTCATCTTTCACAATTGAAAGACAATCAGAGTTCTCTAAATTCATTTTCACCACACCCGTATCTCGTGAGACTTATGTTAGAGGTAAATATCTCTTTATAGCTCTTTGTGCAGTAATTGCTCTCGTGTCTACTCTAATCATCTTTTACAGCAGATATCAAGATCTGAAATATGTATTACTTTTATCATCTGTGGCTTTTGCTACACCGATAATCTTGAATGTAATTCAGATACCTCTTATCTTAGAATTCGGCGTAGAAAAAGGACCAGTTATAATTTTGGTAATTTGTGGTTGCTTTGTTCTTCTGTTGTTTGCAGCGATGAAGGTCTCAGGACCAGGATTTGTATATATGGTATTAGAACTCTTTCAGAAGATGAGTCAATTAGATTGCTATGTAATCTGCGGATTGACATTTGCAATAGCGATGTTCATTTTAGTGATTGCTCAAAGAATAAGCGTTGCTATTATAAAGAGAAAAGAGTACTAAGATAGATGTGAACAGACAATTGTCCTGCAAGTGAACAGAGGAATTAAGGTCCAAGTGCTTGAAGTGGGGATGGTTTGGCCGGGTGTGAGTAATCACACTCGGTTTCTGTTTATCAATCGTCATGGAATCTCTGGTCGCGGACGTGAATCGTATTCGATTCCTGTATCTCGGAAACATGAAAGGGACCGGCCGGTCGGCCCAAGTGACTCCTCATCGCCACCCGGCGGCCAGCGCTTCTCCACGCTCGGCCGGCGCTTGAACTTCTCACGGCCAAACTAGTCGGCGTACGAGGAGTTGAAGTGGTTGCCCCCGGTAGACGCCGGGGAAGCCGTCCGCAATCTCATTGGCAGCAAGGGTCTTCGGATGCAGTCGGCAAGATCTGAGCCAGTAAGACCACTTCTTCTTGCGATGGCTAGTCTCTAACTGCACAGTTACTCAAAACAGTCGTCCTCATATTGTGGGATGAGCTACCGGTCGCTTTTCCCTGTTCAATGCGCCACAAACACCCGATAGCCGCGTTGCCCATGTTGGCAGGCGTGCCGGTCGATGGGTCGTCCGTGGCGGTGGTGGTTCGGTTACGATAGGGGCAGCATGTTTGAGGTGAGATCCCCTGGCGCTGATTGATGAGTTGCGGGCGCTCGCGCGGGAGCGGGGCTTTGCCCGCCTGGAGGTGGCGGCCGCGTTTGATTGGCCGGTGTTTTTCTTGATCCTACATTGTGATCGGCTACCTACCACAGCCGGAGCAGCGCCTTGACAACCTTATCGCCGTACATCTTGGGACGACCGCTGCGCTTGTGGCCTGTCGCCCTGCCATGATTCAAGACCCGGATCGCCGACTTGCTGTGATAATCGGTGACCTGGCAGAACTCATCCAGTAACCGTTGCTTTTCCCGTCTGCTCGCCGGCAGTAGCGCTCCCCCATCTTGGCCGCGTACTCCCTGACGCTTCCAGGTGTCACTTCGCCTCCTCCTCGCCGGTAACATGACTTTTGAGGCAACTCTACTCCGTCAGGGAGCTTTACTTATGAGCCCCATCGGCCGCTTGTTTTTCCGCCAGGAAAGGGATAGGATTAAGTCAGAAATCCTTTGAAAACTGAATACTGACGTTCAAAGTGCCTCCCTTGGGGGAGGGTAATAGGGAATGAGGTGCAAATCCTCAGCGATCCGGTCACTGTGAACGGGGAGCGGCCTGCAGATGCCATTGTCTCAAGGAGACGAGAAGGCGCAGCGCCGTAATGATCCGCGAGCCAGGAAACCTGCTTTGAATGAACGGTGAATACCTTCCGCAGAAAGTAGTTCATCTGATTCGAGCCGACGCTGCGTCGCCGGCTGCATAGTGTCATGAATCGGCCGCTTTCTTTTCGGAAAGCGGCCGGTTTTTTGTGGTGCGATAAAAAATCAATAAGGAAAGGATGATTCCAAAATGAAACGAGCAATCTCCGTCCTGCTTGCCCTCTGTATGTTGGTGAGCCTCGTTGCTTGCGGTGGCGGCGCCGCACCTGCTTCGAGCACTGCCGTCAATGCACCGAAAGCTGCAGATTCGCGGGCTGCGACGGCGGCCCCGGCCACCAGCCAGGCACAAACAACGAGTGGAAAACATGTAAAGAATATCGTGATTGGCACCACGAAAGCCTTTGGCTCGATGAGTATTCGTCCGGCAAAGGGATCAGGTGCTCTCTGGACGATTTCCTACAATGGTGTACTCTCAGCAAACTTCTTTTATGAAGATGGAGAAGGCAACATTAAGCCATATTTCTTTGAGGACTACAAGCTTTCCGACGATGCGACGCAACTTTCACTGACGGTTCCTACCGACAAGATTTGGCATGACGGAATGCCTGTCACTGTAGATGACGTTGTCTTCACCTTTGAGTTTATGCGAGATTATTGGAAGGTCGCCGCACTGAAAAACCTTGCCGATATTTCTGTAGATGGAAATGTTGTGACTCTTACATTCTCTCGGCCGGATGCTTTTTACTTTTTGAAGAGCTCCTCGACAATTACTACCTATATGCTTCCCAAACACATCTGGGGAAAGCTGAAAGAAGAAGAATACGCCACATTCGTCGGCGACCAGGCGCTGATTGGCTGCGGCCCGTATAAGGTTGTCAGTTATGACCTTGAAACTGGCGTGATGGAGTTCGAGGTCGTTCCTCAGAATAACTATCTCGGAGAACTCACTGTCGATTCGATCACGTTAAAAACATATTTGAATCAGGATGCTCTTCTAATGGCTCTGGCAAACGGAGAAATCGACGTAATGTTCGAATACGCGTCTCCCATCAACTATACGCTTCTTGATCTTATTGCCAATAATAAAGACGTTGATCCGGGAATGAGCGAGTACAGGGGCGTCAATCAGGTGACGTTTGGCATGGACCATGGACCCAATCAAACGCGTGAGTTTAGAGAGGCCGCAATCAAATCTCTTAATTGGCCTCTGATTACGCAGCTTTGCAATGGAGAATATGGAGAAATCCCGGGGAGCGGGATTCTTCCAAGGGCGTCTATTGGCTTTGATGATTCCTATTGGAAACTGTACCAGAATGTCGACGAAGCCAATCAACTGCTTGATAAGGCGGGCTTTCTCGATAAGGACGGCGACGGTTTCAGAGAAATGCCCGACGGGACGGCCTTTACTTACAAGATTACATCGCAGCTTGACAAATCGAGAAATGAGATGTTTGCCAGAATCGGTGAAGTGATCTCTCAGAGCTTAAAAGGCATTGGGGTCAATGCTTATTATGATACCGAGTCTCTAGCCAGCGATGAAATCAATGCGAAGATGATAACGGATAGTGACTATGACATGTTTATTGGCCTAACCACCTCCGGAATGGCATATCAGACTTGTTTCTGGTATTTCGTGCCGCGCAGCGTTGCGGGAAGCGGCGGAAAAGACTGGGGCGGTTCGTACAACGATCCTGATTTGAATGCGGCTTATAAGAAGCTCCAAACGGCAGTTAATAGCGATGAGTACATTAGCGCTGTTAAAGGACTCCAAAAACTTGGTTCCGAGGATCTGTTCGCATTTGCTCTATGTTGGGAAAAGTGCTTCTTCCCCTATAGAATCGACAAATACCAGGGCTTCAATAACTATGATTCGTGGGGCGTTGTCAATGCGGAGACGTGGTACACGCTGACGACCAAATAAGACCATATCAAGGAACGAAACTGCAGACCGGGGACCGTATTGTTACGGTCCCCTGAGTTTAGAAGATATATGTATGCTGAAACGTTCATTCACAAAGACACTCGCCGCTATGCTGACAATATATGCAATCATGACGGTAAATTTCCTCATGGTTCGCTTTATGCCTGGCGACCCGCTCTTGCACATTCTAGGGGCTGATACATACTACAACTTGTTGCGGGAATCTCCTGAACAGTTGGAACGTATCTCCAACTTATATGGGCTGAATGATACGCTATACACGCAGTATATTAGTTACCTCAAGAGTGTTGTGACGGGGGACTTCGGAACGGCATATTCCAATGGTCGCCCGGTATTGGATAACGTCCTGAATGCCGCAAAATGGACGTTGATCCTGGGCGTCCCTACGTTTGTTTTCGGAGGAATCCTCGGCGGAACTCTGGGCGTTTATGCTGGATGGCACCTCGGGGGGCGATTTGACAAGATCATGACGCCTGTCATGATCGCAATTAACACGATTCCCCTCTATTGTATTGCCATTCTCTTTCTTGTGACTTTTGCCTTTAGAGCGGGCTGGTTTCCCATAAATGGCATGACCACTATAACAACTCCCGGGTTGGCTCGGGCAGTCGATATCCTGTGGCATGCTTGCCTGCCATTGATTCTTCTCATTCTTTCCCGTACAGCAGGAAACTTTCTCTTGATGAAGAGCAATATTTCGCAAGTGCGTAACGAGGACTATATCATAACAGCGTTGTCAAAAGGGCTTTCGGACACAGAAGTTCTTTTCAGACATGTCATTAAGAACGCTATGCTTCCCTTCGTAACCAGTCTCTGCTTACAGCTGGGCAATTTGCTTTCCGGTTCCATGATGGTGGAGGTCATTTTTGGCTGGAAAGGAATGGGGCACCTATTCTACACATCTGTATCAACAAGAGATTTTCCCACAGCTCAGCTATGTTTCATGATTTCAGCAGTATGTATCGTATTAGGTATCCTGTTGAGCGACGTTGTTGTTTCTGTCTTGGATAGGCGTGTGGGGGACTCAATTCGTGAATAGAAAAACGAGTTTTAGACATAAGAAGAAGAAAATGAATCCATCGGCAAAATGGGGGCTCTTTATTGTTGGTGGGTTTTGTTTTGTCGCACTTTTTGCATCGTATCTGGCACCATACAATCCAAATAAAACGGGAATCCCATATATCAAGCCTTGTGCAGAACATCTTTTGGGCACTAACGACATCGGACAGGACATTCTTAGCGAGTTGATCTACGGAACGAGAGTCTCATTGCTTATCGGTGTGTTCGCTTCCGCGATAGTCACTGTCTTTGCCACGATTGTAGCTTTGATAGCCGGATACTATAGGGGGCTTCCCGATAGACTGATCACATCTCTCACAAGCATTATGATGGGGCTGCCCAGTCTAGCTCTCACGGTGCTCTTGGTAGCATACTTGAATCCAGGAAAAGTCAGCATAATCATTGCGATTGCTTTAACGGCATGGACGGGTACCTCCAGAATCCTAAGAAGCAGAGTAATGCAGCTATGTGAAATGCCCTTCATCAAAAGCGAAAAAGCGATTGGCATGAACGACTTTGTAATCATGGTCAAGCATATTGTGCCGAATCTGAAGGATATTATCCTTACCCGTGCCGCGATCTCCGTCTCTTCTGCGATGCTGATGGAATCATCATTGAGTTTTCTCGGTTTTGGAGATTACGGTGAAAAGAGCTGGGGGAGCATACTGAGCTATGCCTTTTACCAGAAAGGGGTGATTCGAGGATTCACATGGTGGTACATGCCTCCAATCATTTGTATTGGCTTAAGCGTCCTTGGCTTTATGCTTTTAGGGTACTATGGGACACAAGAGAGTGACATAAACAGGAATGTTTGAAATAAAACATGTTTCGGTTGAATTCGTTTCTGACAACAGCGTCCTTGCTGTTGATGATGTTTCAATGACCCTCCATGACGGTACAAAAACCGCTATTGTCGGAGAAACAGGGAGCGGCAAAAGCATCCTCTTGCTTGCCATTCTTCGCTTACTTGCTCCCAATGCCAGAATAACGGGAGAAGTACTGTTGGATGGAGAAAACATTTTCAAGGCAGATAAGAAAAGGTTGAGCGAAATTCGCGGGGGCTTGATCTCCTATGTGCCTCAGGGCGGAGGCGCAACCATGAACCCGGTGCTCACAGTAGGTTATCAGGTTGGAGAACCTCTGATCCAGCATAAAGGTTATACGAAGAAAGATGCCATTAAAGCCAGCATAGGCCTGTTAAGAAAGGTTAATCTTGGTCAGGAGGAAAAGTTAGCGTTAAGCTATCCTCACAGGTTCAGCGGAGGGATGAGACAGCGGGCCATGGTGGCCATGGGTGTTTCTGCCGGAGCGAGAATCCTTCTCGCAGACGAGCCAACCAAAGGCTTGGACGAACGGCGTGTCTCGCTGGTCTTAGACACGTTTAATCGCTTAAAAAATGAAACTATACTGATTGTGACCCATGACATGGCCTTTGCGCGCAGGATTAGCAGCAGAATATGCGTGATGTATGCAGCCCAGCAAATGGAGTACGGATCTACCGAACAGATATTGAATGACCCGCTGCATCCTTATACTCGTGATATGGTCAACGCCATGCCTGAGAACGGAATGAGATACGATGGCAAGGGCTTTGCTCCCTCACACGAAAGTGAGGATCAGGGATGCAAATACCGACTTCGGTGCCGCGACTGTATGGAAAGGTGCAAAGAGAGACCGCCGATGATTGATGTGGATGGGCATAAAGTGAGGTGCTGGAAGTATGCTTTTGAAGACCGAAGGCCTCTCAAAAACCTACCCAGGGAGTAAGAATGTAAAAGCAGTTGACGCGGCAAACATTGAGATTAAAAGGGGAGAAACCGTTGCACTATTCGGGGAGAGCGGAAGTGGGAAAAGCACTCTGGGAATGATGATAGCGGGGCTTCTCAAACCGACTGCCGGGAGAATCCTGTGGAATGGAACTGAAATATCCATGAAATACTCTCGTGATGTTCGCCGCTCCATTCAAATCATTTTTCAGCATCCGGAAACCTCTTTTAATCCTATGCTCTCGTTGATTCGAAGTCTCACGGAACCATATAAGATCCACAATATCCCGTATTCATATGAGAAGCTGCTTGAGGATATTGCGGAATACGGTTTATACGAAGAGCACATCCACCGAAAACCGTCGCAGCTCTCCGGAGGAGAACTCCAAAGAGCGGCTATCGCTCGTGTTCTTACCTGCCAACCTGACCTTATTGTGCTGGACGAGCCGACAAGTATGCTCGATGTAATAGCTCAGGTTCAGATCTTGAATATTCTTGAAGCGTACAGAAAAAGTCATAACGCATCGTTTCTGTTCATTTCTCACAATAGAATCCTATGTGAAAAACTCAGTACAAAAATGTATTCTGTTGAAAAGGGGAAATTTGTTCTTATGGACTAATTGATGATACTGGCTGGTGTTGTCTGTGAGGTCAGAATTCATCAAATGCTCCATGTCCTGCGATGTCTGCTGAGGCGGGCTGTTCTCGCTGATCATCGATACGCTTGCCTAGACGCTGACGGCTGCGAAGACCCCGCTGAGCGTGCTGGCAGGCATCATCGGAGCACCTTTCTAGCTAGAACAACCTATTCAGATATCTCTCTAGAGAGCAATCTTATTGGCAGCAAGGGAGCTCCGGGTGTAGTCGGCGAGATCTGAGCCAGTTACATTGTTTCTCTCTCCGATGAGTACTCTCTAAGCCCTCAGCGCAGGTGCTCTACGTCGTTTGTACGAGAGCAGTCACCCTCATGTGCGCGGATCAGCTACCGGTCGCTTTTCCCTATTCAATGCGCCACAAACGCCCGATAGCCGCGTTGCCCATGTTGGCGGGTGTGCCGGTCGATGGGTCGTC
>CAZMKF010000026.1:0-10160 GCA_964566935.1 uncultured Dehalococcoidales bacterium
CCTCTCTCACGCCGATGGTGATCACGGCAACTGTTACCAGCAAGGGTTGTGTGCCCGGAGAATCCGGAACCAATTGGCCAATGACCGACTGCAGTGCGGCCAGGAAGAAAAAGAGGCCGACGCGGAGAACAAGGTTGGTCACTGTTCGCCGGGCCGGAAGGAGGTGATCACCATCACTTTCTCCAGTCGTGTGAAATCGACACTTGGCAGGATGGTGGCCTCCTGGAAGGTGTCGACATCTCGCTTTTGGACGTGGATGATCTGGCCGATCGGTATGCCTGCCGGGAAGCCGCCACCGATATCTGAGGTGACGACCCACTGGCCGTTGCTGACGTCTTCCTCCTGGCTGAGGTAACGCATGGTCATCTGCGCCTGCCGCCTGCCGTAGATTACGCCCTGGGCGCGAGTGGAGGTCACAAGCCCGGAAACGGAGGAGCGTGAGTCTGTGATCAGCAGGACCTTGGAGGTAAAGGGACCGCTACTCAGCACACGTCCTACCAATCCGGCAGGTGTGACAACGCTCATTCCCTCATGCACGCCGTGAGAATCGCCGCGATCGATGGTGATGGAGTGGACCAGGTTGTCCGGCTCGCGCCCGATTATGGTAGCGGCCACCAACTGTTGTTCGTTGTGTTGCTGCCGGTATTCCAGCTGTTCGCGCAGCTGCCGATTCTCATACTCGAGATCTTGCTGCTGCGCGGCGGCAGCGCGCAATCTATCCAGCTCGGCATGGAGAGCGTCGTTCTCGCGTTTGAGCTCGCCGGCACGGGTGACCGATGAAAAGACGTCACCGATGCCGCTCAGGGCACCGTGCAGCAGTCGTTGGATGGGGCTCAGGCTCTCTGCCGCAGCGCCCTCAGCGCGCGTGGCCTGAGGCAGTTGAAAGAGGACGGCCAGTAAGAGCACGGCGGCGGCAGCCACCACCAGCCAGGAGCGACGTGACATGCGCTACCGTGGCGCTCTGGCGTACTGCACCGGCACCTCGACCTTGTTGAGGATCTCCATCTCGTTTAGTGCTTCGGCGGTGCCGCGCACCACGCAGCTGAGCGGATCCTCGGCCACATAGACGCGCATCTTCGTCTCCTGGGTGAGGCGCTTGTCCAGCCCGCGCAACAGGGCGCCGCCGCCGGCAAGGGCGATGCCATGTACCATGAGGTCGGCAACCAGCTCTGGCGGGGTTTCTTCGAGGGTGTCCTTAACAGCTTCGACGATCGCGGCAACCGAGCCGGAAATGGCCTCCCTCACCTCAATGCTGCTGATCTCCATCGAACGGGGCAGACCACCCACCAGGTCCCGGCCGCGCAGCAGGGCGGTCTTCTCTTCCTCCAGCGGGCTGGCAGAACCGACCGCGATCTTGACCTCCTCGGCCATGCGTTCGCCAATCAGCAGGTTGTGCTTCTGGCGCGCGTAAAGGACTATGTCCTGGTCCATCTCGTCGCCGGCTACGCGGATGGAGCGGGAGACCACTATGCCGCCCAGTGAGAGCACCGCTACTTCGGCGGTGCCGCCACCGATGTCGATAATCATGCTGCCTGTTGGTTCGGTTATCGGCAGGCCGCTGCCAATCGCTGCGGCCATGGGTTCCTCGATGAGGTGCGCCTCGCGGGCGCCGGCGTTGCGAGCAGCGTCGTGTACCGCCATCTTTTCCACTTCCGTGACACCGCTGGGGATGCCGATTACCACGCGTGGGCGTGGCTTGAGCCAGGTGGCGCGGGTGTGCGCCTTGCTGATGAAGTAACGTAGCATCTCCTCGGTGATGTCGAAGTCGCTGATCACGCCGTCCTTGAGTGGACGAATGGCGACGATGTTGGCAGGGGTGCGGCCGACCATGCGCTTGGCGTCGGCGCCGACCGCCAGTACCCTTTTGCCTCGCTTGCTGATCGCTACTACAGAAGGTTCGTTGATGATGAGGCCCTCACCCTTGATCGTAACCAGGGTGTTGGCGGTGCCAAGGTCAATACCGATATCGTGTGAAAAGAGTCCCAGGATTGCGCCTAACAAGCAGCAACCTCCTCTCTGAATGTCGCAGGAGCAGCGGGCATTATAGCACAGGGCTGGTGAGCCATGACCGGTTGCCGCCGGCCGTTGCTCCATGGTAATTGCCGGATGATTCCGTCCATTAACACCGGCAAGCACCGCTTTTTGTTGACGCTCAGCCAAGTGCCGTGCTATATTTTCCGGCGCTTATCTTTATGACCGGAACAACAGAGAGGAAGGTAAATGGCGGTAAAGATCCGTCTTCGCCGAGTTGGCGCCAAGAAACAACCTAGTTATCGATTTGTCGCGGCTGACGAGCGCTGCCCGCGCGACGGCCGTTTTCTGGAGATCTTAGGACACTATAATCCGCTGACCGAGCCAGCCACTGTCGTCATCAACGAAGAGCGCATGCGCTTCTGGATGAGCAAGGGCGCGGTGCCCAGTGACGGCGCCTGGCGTGTGCTGGCGCGTCAGGGCTTCCTGCCTAAGCGGCCAATTCGCCAGAGCAAGCCCAAGCAGGCGGAGGCCGAAGGAGCCTCCTGAGATGCGAGACCTCGTAACCTACATCGCCCGCGCCCTGGTTGACTCACCCGACGAGGTCGAAGTGCGCGAGCTGGTCAGTGGCTCTTCCACCATAATCGAGCTGAAGGTTGGCAGGGAGGACAAGGGCCGCGTCATCGGCCGTCAGGGCAGAATAGCCAATCACATCCGCAACCTGGTCAAGGTTGCCGCCGCCCGCGAGGGCAAGAGAGTGGTGCTGGAGATCGTGTGAGCGGCTCCAGCCGAGTCCCCTCCAGTCGAATACCCATCGCAAACGATGCGCTGGAAGACGATTCCGCCAGCGATCCCGCCTACCTGGCCATCGGCAAGCTGGGGGCGCCACATGGCGTGCAGGGATACCTGCGTGTGCATGTGCTGACCGACTTCCCTGAGCGATTCAGCGAATTGAAGAAGGTCTGTGTCGGTGAGGAGTTCAAACCTTATCGAGTAGCCGATGTCCGTCTCGTCCATGAGGAAGTGCTGCTCAAGTTGCGCGGTATCAATACGCCAGAAGCGGCGCGCGAACTGGTGCACAACCTCATCTACGTGCCTACCGCAGAAGCCGTGCCCCTACCCGAGGGCGAGTACTACTGTTATCAGATTATCGGCCTGGCAGTCGAAGACGAGCACGGTGACCCGGTGGGGGAAGTGGTTGACGTGTTCGCCACCGGCAGCAACGATGTCTATGTCGTGCGCGATGGCGAGTCTGAGTACCTGCTACCTGCCATCGAGGATGTGGTACTGGGGATAGATCTCTCGCAGAGGAAAATCAGGGTACGCCTGCTGGAAGGCTTGCGCTAGCAGGCGTACGCAGATCCATGTCCTAACTGGGGGACTGCAACTGGCCGAGCAGCTCGCTCAGGAAACTGCCCACATCCATTACCAGCCCTAGCGATTGGAAGGTGCCGCGGTCGGCCAGTTTCGTAGCCACCGCCGGGTTGATGTCGACGCTGACCGTGGTTACGCTGGCCGGTAACAGGTTACCGACGGCGATCGAGTGCAGCATGGTGGACATCATCAGTGCCATGCGCACTCCCTGATGGATGCGGGCCCGCATTGCGTTCTGACACTGAATGGAGTCGGTGATCACGTCCGGCAGCGGACCGTCGTCGCGGATGGAGCCGCACAGTACCCAATCTACTCCGTGGGTGACGCAGGTGTGCATGATGCCGCTCTTCAGCACACCCTGCTCTACCGCCGCTCTGATGCCGCCGGCTCGTCTGATCGTATTGATCGCACGCAGATGGTGTTCGTGACCGGCCTCTTGAGGGCGGCCCTCAGAGAGCGAGATACCGAGCGCGGTGCCAAAGAGGGCGGATTCGATATCGTGGGTGGGTAGCGCGTTACCGGCGAACAGAAAATCCACGTAGCCGGACTCGATCAACTTGACGAGTAGTGGGCCGCTGCCGGTATGCACAACAGCGGGGCCGGCCACTACCAGGATCTTTCCGCCTTCGGCGTGGATTCGCTTCATCTCGGCTGCGATCTCATGCAGCATGGCAGCGCGAGGTTTTTCGCTGGAGACAGCCGAGTTCATGAAACTGAAGGTGCTCGAGGCTTTGCGCGGCCGCTCCAGAGGGCGCACCCGAATGCCTTCGTGGCCAACCACGATCTGCTGACCCGCCTTGACCTCGATCACCGGCAGGCAGCGGGCGGTGTTCCCTTCCACCAGGATACCGCAGTCCATCTCCGTGTTCTGCACGCGAATGCGTTGTCCGTTTAGGTTGATCTCGGTAACGAGATTGGTGGTTGAGTAGAAACCATTAGGGAAAGCGCCGTCTATGGGCGCTGGTTCGGTACGCACCTGTCCCATGCTGATCGGCTTGGCGCCGAGCGGCTGGATACGGGCGATGATTTCGTGCAGGGCTTGCTGATCGGGCGCCGAAACCCTGATGCGGGCGTAACTGGGGTCGCCACGCAACCGGCCAACTCTCACCTCTTCGAGGTCGAACTCACAATCGCTGTCGAGTATCTCGTCCATAATCTTTGGCAGGATCAACGAGTCGATGATGTGACCTTCTACCTCGACAACCTGTGATGGGGAACTACTGAGTGTGTTCGTCATGGACAAATCATCTCCTGCGCGACGTACTCCTGGCCACTCTAGCCAGTTTTGCCCCACATATCCTTGCTCACGTCCGCCAGGCCGTGCTGCTTCAGGACCTCGGCGGTGGGCTTGCCGGTTTCGAGGTCCCATCCCATAAGCTCATACATTGTCTGCCGCATGACCGGCATCTCACTGCTGAAGTCCCTGCCTTTCGCCGGGCCGTCGTGTGGTACGGAGCCGTAGCGTGCAGAGGGGAACTCCTGCTGTGGCGAATGGCCGTGCAGAATGTTGAAGGCGCGCAGGATGTGCGCCACCCTCCTGCCGGTTGCCATCGCTTCATCGGGATCGTAATCCCAGCCGGTAGCCGCGTTCAGCGCGTCCATCAGCATTGGCAGTGGCACCCTGGTTGTAAAGCGACAAGTGCCGAGGCAGTCCTCAAACAGCATGCGGCCGTTCGTTTTGCCAGCCACGAGCGCCGTATCTTCAACGGAGAACGGGTCTGGGTTGGCTGGCGCGCCCAGCTCGCCAGTGTAGGTTGGTTGGCCAATCTCCATCGTGCCGGTATTGGAGACAACGGTGTCCAGTAACTCAATCCAGCGGCCTCGATGGTCGTGAGTACGTGGTGAGGTGTTGCGGCCGGTGTAAACGGCCAGGGCCTTGCTGCCCCTACCTAGTGTTTCCGCGGCGCGTTTGACGCCTTTCGCCAGCATGTCGGCAAATGCCCCCTCACGATGGGCAATCCGCTCCGCCAGGGTGGTGATCGCCTCCATGTCGCCCCAAGCGAGCTTGAGACCGTCTGTATCCTGCTCGTTGATTATGCCTTTCTCGAAGCACTCTATTGCCCAGGCAATCGTCCAGCTCAGTTCATTTGTCTCCATACCCCAGCGATCCACCTGGTTGGAGAGCACGAACGCGGCGTCCACGTCGGTATTGCCCACCAGCGAACCCCAGGAGGCAAACTGCTCGTACTCGGGCTCCTCCCCTTCAAAGCCGGCAAATGGGCCGTCCGGTATGCGCATCATATGCAGATGGTGGCTGCGGCAGGAGTAACACGGCATGCGTTTCATCTCGTAACGCTGACGGTACGACTCCCCTCCGAAGCGCTCGTATTCGGGGAAGATGTTCGTGGTCAGGTTTTTCACCGGCAGCCAGCCTGCCAAGGCGCCTGCTGCGTAGGAAAGACTGGTGCCCCAGTGGAATATAGGGGAGGCCCAAGGGTCGGTGCTGACATGTTCAATAATGCGGTTAGCCGCATCCTTCAGGCCATCACGATCGTATACGCCGAACCTGGCGCCACCACGCTGAGCGGCGACCGCTTTCAGCTTCTTACTGCCCATCACCGCGCCCACACCGTTGTGGCCGGCAACATGACCGTGGTCACCACAGATCGCGGCATAGTGAACCAGGTTCTCGCCGGCGGGACCGATGCCAAAGACGCTGAGCTGGCGCTCTTTCAACCCCAATTGTTCTGTCAGCGTGTCCTGGGTTTCCCAAGTGTCCAGGCCAAGCAGACTGGTGGCATCGCGCAACTCCGCTTTGCCATCGTGCAGGTGAAGGTACTGCCAACTCTTTGCCGCACCCTCAACGATGATGGCGTCGAAGCCGGCCAGCTTGATATATGCTCCGAAGAAGCCATTGGCTTGAGTGGTTGTCGCGCCGTTGGTAAGAGGTCCCTTGCTCACGATGCTCACCGTACCCGAGCCCATGACGGCAGTGGCCGCCAGCGGCCCGCTGGCGAAGATAAGGCGATTATCTGGGTCGTTCCATGTCACTGAGGCAGGGACTTCGTCATAAAGTGTCCGGGCGCCAAAGCCGCTGCCACCCACCCAGGTGCGCCAGAACGCGCTGTCGCGCTCCTCAACTGTACAGAGTCCCCGCGAGAGGTCTACACGCAGTACTCTTTGGGCGTATCCGTTGCCATCCGCCACATCGCACCTCCTATGCTACCGATGATAGACGGCCCCTAAATGGCATGTCAACGCGTAGCAGCTGCCGGGTGCTAGAATGCGGGCGCGCGCGGCCATCTCCCCCCACTTTGGGTTCGGTTTCGCCAATGGCCGCTGCAGGAGTAGTAGGCATTTGTCGCTATCAGGCGCTATAGAACCAGATAGACTGGATAGAGATCGTCAGCGGGAGCGTCGTTATGGCGTGTTGTTGGCGCTGGCGGTGTTTATCAGCCTCATTCTGCTGGACCGCCCGCTCGTTCGCGGTGATGGCCTCTCTTACTACATGTGGCTGGAGCCCATAGCAGTACACCGCTCCTTCGAACTGGAGTACGCGGCGGCGAAGTTTGGCGGTGTCAACGAGTATCAGATCTTCCGTGCGCCCAATGGCAAATGGGCCAGCGCTTTCCCGTTTGGCCCGGCGGTCTTCTTGTCCCCCTGGTATCTGGCGGGGCAGGCGCTGCCGAACGTCACCAATGTCGATGACGATCATTTCGCCAAGTATCAGGCCGATACCTTCTTTCATAGCTTCATCGTGATGCTGGGCTCCAACTTCTATACAGTTCTGGCTGCTCTGCTGGCCTACAAGACGTCACTGCGATTAAGGGCAAGCCCCTTCTGGGCTGCTTTCGCGGCCCTGGCGCTGATCTGGGGCACGCCGCTGATCTTCTACAGCACGGTTGAACCTTACATGGCGCATTCCATCGGTGCCTTTCTGGTGAGCCTGCTGTTTGCCCTCTTGACACTACGGCGCGTTCCCTGGTTCCTCGCCGGCTTGTGCGTGTCGTTGGCCATTCTGGTACGCTGGCAGTTGGCGCTGGTGGCGGTGCCTTTGCTTGTGTTGCTGCTGTGGCGAAGGCAGCTGGCGCCTACTCTTCGCTTCCTGTTGGGCATCGCCTCACTCGCCTGGCTGGTGCCGCTGAGCTGGTACTCGATGTTTGGCAGCCCGTTTGTTGTGCCGGCAGCCGTCCAGAACTCGCGCCCGTTCCTGGGATGGCCGGTGCACGCGCTGGATGTGCTGTTCGCCGCTAACAACGGCCTATTCGCCTGGGCGCCTTTGACAGCTATGTCCACATTGGGGCTGATACTGCTCTGGTGTCGTGGCGCCCGTGCCTTCGTATTGGTGGCACTGAGCGCCTTCGTTTTGCAGGTGCTGATCAATGGCGGCGTTTCCGACTGAGGCGCCGGCTGGAGCTACGGCATGCGTAGACTGAGTGAGCTCTACCCGCTCTTCGTGGTTGGACTGGCAGTGCTGCTTACGGGCGAGCCGAGTCCATTCACTTACCTGATGCGCCTGTTGGCGTTGCTGCTCACTGCTTTCAGCATGGTCCTCCTGCTTGCCCATCTCGTCTATATCAACTACTTCGCTGGCCACGGCGGTTCGGTTACTGAGGTGCTCAGTAAGTGGGCCTCCACGCTCGATAATCCACGCCTGACCTGGCAGGTGATTAAAGAGCACTACGGTCCGTGGGCGTGGCCGAAGCCGGGACCTTGAAGGTGAGAAACAAACCTCTAATCTCAGCCATCATAGTCAGCTGGAACGTGCGCGAGAAGCTGCGTGCCTGCCTTGCCTCGCTTGTGGCGGCGCGCCACCCGGCTTACGACCTCCGGGTAACGGTGGTCGACAACGCCTCCAGCGATGGCAGCGCGGAGATGGTGTCCATAGAGTTTCCCGAGTTCGACCTGATTGTCAACGAGCAGAACGTTGGCTTCGTGCGCGCCAACAATCAGGCGAGGCGCCGGCACGCGGCGGACTACTACCTGCTTCTGAATCCGGACGCGGAGTTGGGAGAAGATACTCTTGTCGAGTTAGTGGCAGCGTTGGAGGATGATGCCACGCTGGCTGCAGTTGGACCACGCCTGCTGAACAGTGATGGTAGCGAGCAGTCCTCGCGGCGCGCCTTTCCCCGCCCGGTGACGATGGTGTTGGAGAGTACGGTTCTGCAGCGCTGGTTTGGTCGTAGTCACCTGCTGCGCGATTTCTACCGCGAAACTGCGCCGGCGTCAGTACCGCAAGAGGTCGATTGGCTCGTCGGCGCCTGCCTGCTGGTGCGTTCTTCCGCTCTGGCAGCGGGCAGCCTGTTCGATGAACGCTACTTCATGTACTCGGAGGAGGTGGACCTCTGTCGACGACTGAAGCAAGCGGGCTGGCGGGTGCGCTATCTGCCGCAGGTCTCAGTAGTCCACCACGAGGGGGCGAGCAGCGAGCAGGCGCTGTTGCGGCGACACTTCTACTTCCACGATAGTCGTTGCCGCTACGCGGCCCGGCACTTCGGCGCCACTGCTGGTAGAAGGGTGCGCCGATGGGTGATCCTCAATTATGGCTATCTGTGGCTGGAAGAGGCGGCAAAATTCGTTCTGGGCCATCGTCGGGAACTACGCTCGCAACGGATGGCCACGTATGCCAGGGTGTTGCGGGCGCATCTCGCAGTGCTGCGGGGTGCAGAAGAGGTGGAACTGTGAGGGTGATGATAGTGTCGGCGGAGTATCCGCCGGCCCGGGGTGGTGTGGGAGACTACTCCCGTCTGCTGGGTCGCTCTCTGACTCAGGCGGGAGCCGAATGTCACGTCCTGACGGGTGTCTCAAACTCCTTCGGTGATGCGGCTGAGGGGTTTCCCATTTGGCGTACGGTACGCAGCTGGGGATGGTCGTGCCGCAAAGAGGTGGAGCTGGCGATCAGTTTCCTGCAGCCGGAGGTCATCCACATTCAGTATCAAACGGCGGCCTACGGCATGCATCCGGCCGTCAACTTCCTGCCGTCCTTTTTACGGCGGTTGGCGGCAGGCGTAAAGGTGGTCACCACTTTCCACGATCTGCGGGTCCCTTATCTCTTCCCCAAGGCCGGCCCGGCCCGCCACCTGGCGGCCATGCACATGGCCGGTAAGAGCGACGCTATCGTGTTGGTGACCCCCGAGCATTGGTTCGACACGCCACTGCGCTGGTTGGGTCGTCTGCAATGGAATCTGGCAGATAAGACCTACCTGATACCGATCGGCAGCAACATCGCCGTCAAAACCCCTCCCGGCTACTCGCGACATGAATGGCGCGATCAGCTCGGTGTGGCAGAGACCGATAGGTTGCTCTGTTTCTTCGGCTTCATTAACCCCAGTAAGGGGGTCGACCTCTTACTTGGCGCGTTCAAGGAGATCGTGAGGTCAGGCGCGCCCTGCAAGCTGCTCATGCTGGGTGGTAGTGGTGAGGGCAGCAATGCCGGCCGCAGCCAGGACCGAGAGGAGATGCGCGAGTTGGCTCTCCGGCTTGGTGTGGCAGACGACGTGATCTGGACCGAATACAGCGATGAAGCTGAGGTGAGCGCCAGCTTGCTGGCTGCCGACCTGTGTGTATTCCCGTTCGCCGATGGCGCCACACTGCAACGCGGCACGCTGTTGGCCGCTCTTGCGCACGGCTTGCCGGTGCTCTCGTATGCGCCGCCTGTGCCAGCGGGGGCATTCGGTCGCAGACAATGGGGTTTGCCGCGAAACTGGGAGCAGTACCGGCACCTGTTGAGGGAAGGCGAGAACATAATCTACGCCCCTCGTGGTGGCACGTACCCCCTGGCGGAGAGCATTTCGGCCGCACTGTCTGACACAGCTCGCACGAGGGTGATCGGTCAGGCCGGAAAGCAGGTTGCGGAGAGCCTCAGCTGGCAGGCC
>CAZMKF010000026.1:10185-26461 GCA_964566935.1 uncultured Dehalococcoidales bacterium
GTGCGGCCGCCAGCACAGTTACCTCCCCAAGAATCGCCACGTCGCCGTCGCCGCCCCGGGTAATCGGCAGCCTCTGCATCGATTGCAGCGAGTACAGGCCCACACCAATGCGGTATTTGCCCGCCGGCATAGTCTCAGGCAGGGTGATAACGCGCGTCTCTCGAATCGTCTCTCCCTGGCGCCAACTGGTGATGGGGTAGTCGTCGCCGGCCGGCCCATCCTTCTGGGCTACAGGCTGACCCTTGTCATCGAGGATGTGCACGAACGCTTGCAGTTCCACCATCAGCTCGCTGTTGGCGTACCAGTAGAGGTCAATCTCCATCTGTTCGCCGGCAACTGCGCTGGGAGCCTGTAACTGGTGACCGATCAGCGAGACTTGGCCCGCATAACGGACGTCCACGGGATTGGGCGCAGTGGAGGGATCAAAGCGCAGCCACAGGGGCGCCGTGCTGTAGTTTGGCTCGATGTAAAGCCGGGGGGCGGCGGCACTGACGAAGCCAAGCGTGATCACGATGACGGCTGTCAACAGTAGGGAGGTCGCCCGGCCGTCCCCGTCCACCGCTCCCGATAGGTAGTTGCGCCGTAATACTGCCGGCAAGCGCAGCAGGGTGTAGAGTCCCAATACTGCCAGCAGAGCAATCGCAGGCAGGGTGGGGAACAAATACCGTCCCTGCGGGAAGTGATTGCCGATCGTATAGGCGAAGCGCCAGGTGGTCAACGCGAAGGCGAAGAACACGGCGCCCGCAGCCAGCCAGACTCCAGCGCTAAACACCGAGCCGGCCACGTTCCGCCGCTGCAGCTGTAACACGAAGAACAGTGCGAGCCCAACCCCCGCCAGCAGAGAGAGGGCAATAGCCCCATCGTAGAACCATTTGTCGGGGCTGATGTTCATCCAGCCGAAACGCAGCCAGAACGATTGGAAGAGGGGTTCCGGGTACCAGGAGAGAATCTGAGCCATCTGCTCGGGTTTCTCCTGGATCTCGAGGGTGGTCCTGGCGTCGAACCGGCCTTTGCCCACAACATCGAAGGTGTTGCCGTAGACGATCAGGTTGCGCAGATACCACCAGCCACCTGTCACGGCCGCCAGCATGCCGCTGAGCAGCCAACCGCTCAGGCGCTGCCACCAGGCGCCACGTGTCTTCAGCACCGTGTAGATGAACGCCGGCGCCACAATGGGCGCCACCCCGAAGTAGGTTAGCTTGGATAGCGTGCCCAAACCCACTGCCAGGCCGAGCATCAGGAAATCCAGCCTGCCTGGTTGCCTCCCATTGCGCGCCTGCAAGGCGATCTTGACGCTGTAGTAGACGGTCAGTGCGCCGAAGGCGATGGCCGGCGAGTCATTGCTCATCGTGGCGCTGACAAAAAGGAATTGAGGTATGAAGGCACAGAGGGCGACTGCCGCCACCGCCAGCCAGGGCAAGCCTGGCACCACCAGCCTGGTGAGCAGGTATGAACACAAAACCGCAACACTGCAGAAAACAAGTGAGAGGAAGCGCAGCAGGTGTACTGCCAGCACCGAGCCTCTGTAGGGGGCAAGCTCGTCCAGGGTGTGGATCGCCATCGCCGGTTCGTCGCCGGGTTGGTCGGCTCGCCAAATGAAATTCGGGTTCGGCTTGATCGGCAGTATTTCCGAAAGGTCGAGATTCGAGATCGCCACTGCGCCGAGTACGTAGTAGAGCGGTGGCTGGTGCAGTTGATCGCCCTGTTTGACTTGGCGCACCGGCAGTTCACGGTTGTCGAGCACGTAAATCACATGCTCGAAATGGGCGGGCTCATCCGGCGCTTCCCAGAGGGGATTGCTGACGTTGTAGTAGATCCCAAGGGCAAGATAACATAACATTACTGCCGCGGCAGTGAGGGATGCCACGCGGGTCGACCGTGCTGGCATCCGTGCATCCTCTTGCCCGACGCTGTTCTCTGTCTGGATGCCTGACAACTACCTCATCCTCAGTCCTGTGCTTCTGCGGGCCATCGCTGGCGACAAAGACTATAAACCAGTTTCAGCGCGTCTACCAGCAGTATGGAGACCTGGCACATTTCACCTGTAACCAAAGGCAAGATCCGTCGTATTATCAGTGTGGAGGAAGTAGTCTCCCGTCCGGTGGTGGATGGGTTACTTAGGCTTGGCCAGGTCCCGGCGTGCAGAGGATATAATGCAGCGGATGCGGACAGAAACTACTAGAGGCGCCGGAATCAGCAACTACGCCTTGGCCTGCCTGGCGGTAATTGCGGTAGGTTTCGCACTGCGGCTTTTCAGGCTCACTGATCAGTCGATGTGGTGGGACGAGGGTATCAGCCTCTACCTCTCCCAGCAGGGTTGGCAGGCAATGACCGTGAGTAAGGACTTCAGTCTCGATCTCCATCCGCCGCTGTACCACCTCCTGCTGGGCCTGTGGACGCAAGCGGCCGGCACTTCCGTGTTCTCGGCGCGCTTCTTCTCGGTGTTGTGCGGAGTGGGTTCCATCGCCTTACTGTTCCCGCTGGGTAAACGGCTCGGTTCAGAGCTTAGCGGTCTGCTGGCCGCCGCGCTGTTGGCTCTATCAGCCATCAACATCTACTACAGTCAGGAAACACGCATGTATGCGCTGATGCCGGCGCTGGCGCTGCTGTCCCAGTTGTCATTCCTGTTGCTGTGGGAGGCGAAAACCCGGCGTGGCATGGTTGTTTCGCTACTGGCTTACGTCTTCAGCACTGCCGCCGGGCTTTGGACCTACTATTACATTGGCCTGCTGGTGGTGGCGCAGAACCTGGCCTTCCTGCACTATTTCTGGAGGCGCCGTGCCAGCCTGAAGCGCTGGTTGGCCGCTCAAGCGCTCACAGGACTGCTCTTCCTTCCCTGGGTCATCGTTTTCGTCGGCATGTTGGGCAGTTCGAACGCCTGGCAGGTCAGCGAAGGCGCTTTCGCTCCCCCGTCATTGCCCGATTTCGCGAGGGATTTCTGGCTGGCATTCCTGGTTGGCTTCAACCAGGTTCAGCCTTGGGCTCAGCTGCTGGGCTTGCTGGGCATCCTTCTGGCAGCCGCTGGCGGTTTCGCAATCGGACGCCGGCACGGCTGCGATGCCACCTTGGTGCTCACCTGGCTGGTGGCGCCGCCCCTGCTGACCTATCTCATTGCCACCCAGCGGCAGTTCTATTTTCCGCGTTTCGTGCTCTTCTCCAGTTTCGCCATATACTTGCTGATCGCAGTTGGAACGGCTTTTCTCACCAGACGGTACGTGTGGGCCAGAGTGGTGATTGTGGCGGGGTTGTTGTCGCTGTTTGTGCCGGGGCTCGTCGAGCACTACGGCAGCGAGCGTACCGCCTACGCATCTGCTGACTACCTGGTTCCGTTGGGGTCGGCGGCAGGTTTTGTAGGCTCGAAGGACCTGGTTGTCTCGCGGGAGCCGTGGGCCGCCGGCTACGCGCTGGCCTACTTGCCCGCCACTGGCCAGCAGACGAAGTGGGCGAACAAGAGTTGGCTGGATGGCGGCCAGGCAAACTCCGCCCTGGATAAGTATCAGAGAGTCTGGCTGTTGTCGTGGCTGCCCCCGAACAGCTCGCCAGACCTGGCGCCGCCTCAGCTGCTGAAGGGGGCGCGCACAGACTACTTTGAACGCCACGGCGAGTTCGCCCTGCTGGGCCTCTCGGATGCCTATGCGCAAGCGCCGCCGCCTCTGGCTTCGAACGAGACGGTGGCCGAGTTTGGCGGGAGAATCGCGCTGCTGGAGTTCCTTGCCCAGCCCCAGACAGGGCTGCAGCCGGGAGATGGCATGGAACTGCGACTGGTTTGGAGCGCTCTCTCGCCCCTGCCGGCGGACGTCACCCAGTTCGTCCAGCTCCTGGACTCCAACAACGCCATCCACGGCCAACTCGATGTGAGACCTGCCAACGGTTTGCTGCCCGTTGAAAGCTGGCAGCCGGGAGGGGTGGTGGTGGAGCATCTTCGGCTACCGGTAAGCGCGAGCGCCCCCGCCGATGATTACCGCGTGATTGCAGGCTGGTACGAGGCCGGGACCGGCAAGCGGCTGACCACGGAAGATGGCGCAGACCACATTATCCTCACATCCGGGGTGAGGATTGACGCATCCGGAGCTGCCGATGGTCGCTAGAGTGCCGGGTGCCGGTAGCTGGTGGGCGAGGGCGGAGACCGCGAGCTTTCGCCTTTGTTGCGCCTTGCCCTTTCTCGCCCTGGCCTTTGTGTTACGCGTGCACGCCCTCGGCACGCAGAGCCTTTGGTTGGACGAAGCGCTGAGCGTCAACTTCGCCCAGACACCCACCGCCGAGCTGTTCTCGCGGCTGGCCCGCGAGGACATCCATCCACCGCTCTACGAGACAATGTTGCACGTGTGGATCCAGCTGGCGGGCGCCGGTGAGTTTGCGGTGCGCTTCCCCTCGCTGCTCGCCGGATTGTTGCTGGTTGCCGTCAGCTACAGGCTGGCGCTTGACCTTTTCTCTACCTACAGTGCCCGTTCGCTGGGTGGCGGTAGCGCGGCGCTGGTGGTGGCTGGTCTAACCAGCTGTTCCTCATTTCTCGTCTATTATTCGCAGGAGGCGCGCAACTACATCTTCGTGGCGCTCTTCACCGTCCTGGCGAGCCTTGTTTTCTGGCGCGCGCTCAACCGGGCAGGTCGCGCGTATTGGGCCATGTATGGCGTGGTTGCGGCAGTGGTCGCCTATACCCATTACTACGGTGGTTTCGTACTGATTGCGCATTTCCTCTTCCTGTTGGTGTTTGTGAGGGGGAAGCGGCAGCTCTTGTCGTACTCCGCTGCGGCCGGCCTCGCCCTACTGCTCTACCTGCCCTGGCTGTTTGGTTTGAGTGGTCAGTTGGCCAACCTGCTGCGTTCGCCCGACTACTGGTTTGGTGATATGGACTTCCTCACCCTGGCGGTGAGGATGGTGGCCAGCGTTTTACCTGCCGGCATTGGTTTAGCCGGGGCGGCAATTGCTGCCATTGGTCTCGTGGCGCTTGCCGCCGCCGCCTGGTGGCTGGGGCGCAGCACCGCTCGTGGCGAGAGCGGCCTGGTTTTCCTGCTCGCCTACACGCTCGTGCCGCTGGCGGTCGTCTACGCGATCACCGCCCGCAACCCCAAGTTCGCCGAGCGCTACCTTATCATGATCGTGCCGGCCGTCTACCTGCTGTTTGCCCAGGCGTTGCATCTCGTCTGGCGCCTGGCTGAGTGGCTGGCAAATCGGCCCGGCGCTGCCAGCCTGTTAAAGGGCGCCGTCGTATCTGTGGGAGCTGTGGCAGTGGCACTCAGTCTTGGTTCCACCGTGCAGTCCTATGGTTCAGGCCAGTGGGCGAAGGATGATTTCCGTGGGGCGGTAGGCTATATCGAAAAGCGTCTGCAGCCGGGCGATTTCGTCTTGCTGGTGCGCAACTCCTACCACCCTTACCTCTATTACCGTACGAGGGATGTCCCCTGGCTGGGGCTCGATCCCGTTGGACCCAATCAGCCCGCCAATCCGTTACAGGTGGCTGACGAACTGAACAAACGAGTGCCTGGCCACAAGCGGGTCTGGATGCTTCTTTGGCAGGAGGAGGTGGTGGATTCTACCCGCGCCGTGGCGGGTCTCTTGGAGCGTTACGGTCGCCCACAACTGGTTGAGGCCGAGTTCCACGGTCTGGGCCTGAGGCTGTTCGAGATGCCTGCCGATGTTAACTTCCAGGGGAGCCCAAGCGTTGCCACGGTAAACCAGTACGCCAATGGGGTTGAGCTGATGGGGTACGATCTGCCTCAGCAGCAGGTGCCTTCGGGAGAACGCTACAACCTGGGTCTTTACTGGCGCGTGCTCTCTTCCAACCCCGAAGAGTTCGGCGTCAGCCTGACGCTGAAAAGCGAGGATGGCCTGGTGTGGTCCAACACCACGTTGCGGGCAGCGGGCCCCTACCTGCCAGTCTCCCGGTGGCCGTCTCACTACCCGATACGCGGTAATTACGATCTTGTGGTGCCGCCCGGCACGCCACCTGGCAAGTATCAGCTTGAGTTGAACGTGCACGATGCCCGCACCTTGGCCGAGGTCTCGCGGGTGATGGCCAACGGGCAACCGGTGGGGACCAGACTCAAACTGGCGGAGCTTACCGTGCTTTCGCCGTTGCCACCCGCCTGGGGTGGTCCGGCGCGCGTAGACAACCAGGCGGAGGCAGGGGCGGCTCAAGAGAGCGGTCTGCTTGGCTGGTCTCAATTGCCTACGGCGCTAGATCCGGGTTTCAGTCATGAGCTCGAGCTGCTCTGGCTGCCGTTGCGCTTGCCCTCAGGGGAACCCGCTCTGCGAGTAGAGCTGGTGGGGGAGGGCACGGTTGCCCTGTACGACGGGCCGCTACTTGCGAGCCCGGCTCCGTACTGGCCGGAGACAGCGCCGCTGCGCCAGCAGTACGTGCTGCGAGTGCCCCCCAGTGCCCCGGCCGGAACGTATCGCATAATCGCCACGGTAAAAGGCAGCGCCAGCGAGCTCGAGTTGGGCAGGCTGGAGGTGAATCCGCTGGCGCGCCTGACCGAGGCGCCGGCGGTGCAGCAGCGGCAGGATTCGCGTTTCGGCGAGGAGATCATCCTCTACGGATTCGCGTATTCTGCTCGCGAGATGGCGTTGTCGGCCGACGGCCATATAGAACTGCAGCTAGTGTGGCAGGCGCTGCAGGCGCCGCAGCGTGCGTATAAGGTGTTCGTGCACGTGGCTGACGAGACGGGTCGGCCTTGGGCGCAGCTCGATTCTGAACCGGTCGCCGGTCAAAGGCCTACAGATGGTTGGATAGCGGGCGAGTATGTGGTGGATCAGCTGACGATCCCTCTGTCGGGCAAGGTTCCGCCAGGGGAGTATCGCTTGCTGGTGGGTCTCTACGACGAGAACGGGACACGACTGCCAGTGACGACTGCAGGTGTTAGCGGGCCGGCCGACTGTGCACAACTGAAGGACATCATGGTACAGGTGCGATGACGCAGACGATGTTTGAACGGCTCAGCGCGGGCGAATGGCGAGGGCTGGCTGCTAACCGGTATCTGTGGCTCGTCCTGTTGACGCTGGCCGCTGTCGTTGCCGGTTTCCAGTTCTCTGCCGCGCCCCACTGGTGGCTGATCGTGGCGGTTGTTTTGGCGCTGGCTCTCGGCTCTCTGCAACGAAACGCGCTGGCAACCTACACAATGCTGTTCGTTCTCATGCTGGTGCCGTTCGGCGTACTGCCCTTCTCCTTGGCCGGCATTACCCTCAGCATTGTCGAGGTGACGCTTCTGTCTAGCCTTGGACTCTGGCTTCTGCGGATGTTACTGGACCGAGACGCGGAACTGAACCTCACCTGGACGGGACTGGCGCTGGTGGTCTTTGTCGGCGTCACCGCGGTTGCCTTCATCAATGGCAGCGCCCATGCCTTCAGTTTCAGCGATCTACGGTTGTTTCTGCGTGGCGCTATTGCCACTACCGCCTTCTTCCTGGCACTCAACACACTGCAGAACGAACTCGAGGTGCGCCTGGCGGCGGTGACGATCGCCGTTGGGGGAGCGTTGGCGGCGCTGGTGGCGCTCTGGCTGTTCCTGCAGCCGCCCCGCGCCGCCCTTGCCTTCCTCAACCACCTTGTGGTGCTGGGTTATCCCATGGGAGACGATCTTCTGCGTTTCCACGTCGAGAGCGAGCGATTGCGTGCGATCGGCACTTCCATCGATCCCAACGCCCTTGGCGCGCTGATGATGATTGCGTTCCTCTGTTGCCTGGGACCGCTATTGTCGCCAGTGAAGGCGAGTCGATGGCGTTGGCTGTACCTGGCGCCTGTGGTGCTGACGGCAGCGGCGTTGCTCTTGAGCCTGTCGCGTTCGAGCTGGTTGGGAGCCGCCGCCGGCGCCTCGTTGTTGCTGATGCTGCGCTACCGCCTGCTACGGCCGCTGGCGGCCATCGCCCTGCTCGCCGCAGTCCTGGGCTTCCTGTTGGGGTTTGACGCGTACCTGGAGCGATTACCCATGGTGGGGCGATACCTGTCCCACCTGGTGATGGGGTTGCGAGCCGAGGATCAGGCCACCCTGATGCGACTGGGTGAGTACAAAGACGCGCTAACCCTGATCTCGCGCTACCCGTTCCTGGGCGTGGGTTACGGTGGCTCGCCCACTGTTGACCTCTACGTCGGTGTCTCCAGCCTCTACCTGTTGCTGGCGGAAAACGCCGGTTTGTTGGGGTTGGCGCTATACCTGCTGACCATTGCTTCCGGTATCATCTACTCGCTGGTGCGACTGCGACACAGACTCCAGGCTGACCTGAGCTGGCTGGCGCTGGGCTGCCTCGCCGCGGTTTTTGCCGCCATGGTGGCTGGTGTGTTCGACCAGCCTTTCATCAATCCCAGTTTTGCCCATCTGAGCGTGCTTTTCTGGTTTGTCCTTGGGTTGGCAATGTGTTCCTCGCAGCTGGTGGCGAAGCAGTCAGCGTCACCGACAGAAGAGGGGTAGGCAGACGTGAGGCTTGCGTTTGACGCCCGGTTGAGTGGCTACCGGCGCGGGGGCATCGCCACCTACAGTGAACAACTGCTGCGGCAACTGACCCTTCAGCTGCCGGACGGCGAATTGATCGTATTGGACGCGCGCCGCCGCCGGACTGGCAGGCTGCACAGGCCGCTGCCTATGAAGAGTGTGCGGGTTTTCACTCCGCCTCATCACAGGTTGGAGCAGCTGACGCTACCCCTGGAGATAGCGGCACACCGGCCGCAGCTGGTACATAGCCCAGACTTCATTCCGTCCTTCGTTCGTAACTGGCGGGCCGTGATCACCGTGCACGACCTCGCTTTCGTGCGTTTTCCTGAATTGCTTACTAAGACGAGTGCCAGGTACTATGGCCAAATCAGGCGGGCCTGCCAGAGCGCCGACCAGATCATCGCCGTCTCGCAGAACACCGCCGATGACCTGATTCAGCTGTTGAACGTGCCGGCGCGGAAGGTCGCTGTCATTCACGAGGCCGCCGCCGAGCTTTACCGGCGTCTGCCAGAGGAGGAGCGGCAGGCGGAGCGAGCGCGGCGCGGTGTGCCGCAGGGCTACCACCTGTTTGTCAGCACCATTGAGCCACGCAAGAATCTCAGCCTGCTGTTTGAGGTCTACGCCAGTGTCGGCGCTTCCGAGCTGTTGCCCCTGCTGGTAGTGGGTGATGAGGGCTGGCTGTCCGCCCCCATCATGGAAGAATACCGGCAGTTGCAGTTGGGCGAGAGGGTCAGGTTCCTGGGCGCGGCCGGTCAGGATGAGCTTGTGCGCTTGTACAATGGCGCCACCTCGTTCGTCTACCCTTCGCGTTACGAAGGCTTCGGCCTGCCGCCGCTCGAGGCTATGGCCTGTGGCGTGCCAGTCCTCGCTGCCGACAATTCGTCTCTGCCCGAGGTAGTGGGTGAGGCTGGTATCCTGCTGCCTGCCACGGACCCGGCTGCCTGGCTGAGCGCCATGTTGGCGGTACAATCAGAGGCGGGGCTCCACGACCAGATGAGCCAGGCTGGCCTCAGTCAGGCGGCTCGCTTCAGCTGGAACCGGGCAGCTGAGGAAACGCTCGCGCTTTACCGGCGGGTGATCGGAGGCAGAAGGTAGTGAGAATCCTGATACTGATGCCACATCCACCCTACCCTGCCCGGCAGGGCGCTGCTATCCGTAACTATCAGTTTCTGCGCTGGTTGGCCCAGTCTCACCGGGTTTCGCTGCTGTGCCAGGGCGAGGAGGGTGCAATCGATCCTCACTTGCGCGAGCTCTGTGCTGAGGTAGTCGCCGTTGAGCCGCCACGGCGTAACCTCACTACCCGCCTGCTTGACCTCGTCGGCCGCCGAGAGCCGGATCTTGTGTTGCGTTCCCAATCGCCGGCGCTGGCGCGTCAGTTGCAGACGATGCTTTCACGCGGTCCGGACATCCTGCTGGTAGAGTGCATGGAGACCACTTGGCCGCTTGCTGCGCGGCCCGGTTTGTTGAACATGATGACGCAAGCGCGCATCGTCTTCGACAACCACAATGCCGAGTACCTCCTGCAGCAGCGGGCCTTCCTGTCGGACGTCCGCCAGCCCCGCCGTTGGCCGGCCGCGCTGTACTCGCTATTGCAGACGCTCAAGCTGCGGCGCTACGAGCGCTGGCTGCTCAACTCTGTGGCGAGCTCGATCGCTGTCTCCAGACAGGATAGGGATGCCCTGCTGGCGCTCGGTGTCAGGAAGCCCGTGGCCGTCATCCCTAACGGAGTCGATTGCGCCGAGTACCGCCAACGGGCGCCGGTGCGTGGTGGTAACGAAATCCTCTTTGTGGGCACCATGGACTATCGTCCCAATGTCGATGCAGCGGACTGGTTCGCGCGCGCCATCCTGCCCGGCATCAGGCGGCTCCACCCCGATGCGTTCTTTAGCGTGGTGGGAGCGCGCCCAAGTCCCAAGGTGAGGGAGTTGGGTGGCCTGCCCGGTGTGGTAGTGCACGGAGCTGTCGACGACGTCCGACCCTACTATCAGCGCGCGGCCGTCTTCGTGGTGCCGATGCGCTTCGGTGGTGGAGTGCGGCTGAAGGTGCTGGAAGCCATGTTCGTCTATCCTTCCTTTTACGAGGGATTCGGCCTGCCGGTGCTGGAAGCCATGGCCAGCGGCGTGCCGCTTGTCAGCACCAGTCAGGGGATAGAGGGAGTGGAGGCGGAAGCTGGCCGTCATTATCTGTTGGCCGATTCGGCAGAGGACTTCGTGCAACAGGTGGTACGGCTGTTGCGTGACCAGTCCTCTGCTACTCGCATGGTCGAAGAGGCACGCCGGTTGGTGGAAATGCACTACGATTGGCAAGTCATCTGTCAGACGCTGGAGTCTGCCTTGGGCATGGAGCCAGCAATTGGAGTAGGTGGTGGCTGAGGCCGAGCTGGTGCGCGAGATACTAGAGGAGGGCCCGTCGGGGTATCGCAGACCGAAACGGCCATACCGGCGCATCAAGGCGAAACGCTTCGTTGGCTGGTTCGCCCGGGGCTTTCTCTTCTGGCTGCTGCTCAGCGCCGGCATGCTTTGGCTGGTGGTTGGTCAGGAAGGTTATTTGTTGCGCGATGTGAAGGGGCTGATGGCGCAACGGCATGCCGACCAGGCTGCTCCTTCACCGTCCACTGCCGACCTCGCCGTAGTGCGCCGCCTGGCGATGAATCCCATGGGCATCAATACCTTCCTCTACCAGGAGGTCGAGGAGGAGAAGATCCGGCGCACCCTGCAGATGATCAAAGACGCGGGTTTCGGTTTTGTCCGTGAGCAGGTGGCCTGGCAGGAGTTTGAACGGGGGCAGAAGAACAGCTACTGGGATGAACGCTGGCAACGCTCCAGCTGGCACAACCTCGATCGCTTGATCGACCTGGTGGAGGAGTATGGACTCCAGTTCATGGCACGAGTGGACTACCCACCGGATTGGTCGATGCCTCCCGGCACTACCTGGCATGCCACTCCCCCGGTAAACTACGAGGACTATGGCGACTTCGTGTACACGCTGGCAGAGCGTTATCGCGGTCGCATTGCCTATTATCAGATCTGGAACGAGCCCAATTTGACGATAGAGTGGGGGCGGCAGAACGTGGACGCGGCCGCCTACGTGAGGCTGCTCAAAACCGGCTACGCACGGATCAAGCAGGCGGATCCGGGGGCCTACGTTATTGCCGCGGCTCTGGCGCCGACCATCGAAGCCGGCCCGGCGAACCTGAGCGACCTCACCTACTTGCGCAGAATGTACGAGGCTGGCGCCAAGGGGCATTTCGATGCAATCGCGGTCAATCCATACGGCTTGAGGTCTGGTCCGGAGGAGCGGAGTCAGTCGCAGACCGACGTCAACTTCTCCCGCCCTTTGCGGGCACGCGAGATCATGGTTGAGTTCGGTGATGAGGCCACTCCCATTTGGGCCGCAGAGACAGGCTGGAACACCCTGCCGCCCAGCTTTCCGCAACGTCCGGCCTATGGCCGGGTGACAGGGGAACGACAAGCGGAATACACTGTACAGGCTGGATGGTATGGCGTTGTGGCACTTCCGCATGGTGGATGCGCGGATGGCCACCCAGCAGTCATACTACTTCGGTCTGGTGGGAGACGGCTTCGAGCCGACCCAAGCCTGGCTAGATCTGTCACGGCTGGGGAATGCGGCACCTGCGCTTTACCCGGGCGTACGCCAGGAATACGAGCGCGGCATCAAATACGGCGGTGGATGGAGCGAGCGAACCACCGTAGCAGATGGTGTGGAAGGGGTACGCAGGACGAGCGGTTCCGAGGCAGAATTGCAGCTGCGTTTTTACGGCAGCGGCATCTCCCTGAGCGGTAGTCTTGGTGAAAACGCCCGATTGGAGTTAAAGCTGGACCAGCGAGATAGCCAGTCTCTCACGGGAGCGGCGCGGTACCCGGCGCCGCAGGGATTGTCGCTTGCCGCCAGCTTGCCGGTCGGCTTCCACGAATTGCAGCTCAAGATCGTCGGTGACGTCAGCGTCGACGCCTTCACGGTGACACCGTGAAAGGGTATTTCGATCAGAAGAGCGAGGGTGAGGTGGCAATGGAGGGTCAGCGCCTGGTGGCGGATACGGTCAGTGTGATCACTACCGTTCGTAACGAAGAAAGAGCGTTGCCGTTGCTGCTGGCCGACCTTGCCCGTCAGAGCGTACAGCCGTTGGAGATTGTGCTGGTCGACGGGGGTTCAACCGACGGTACGCTGGCGGTTATTGAAGGTTTCCGGAGAGAGGGCTTGCCGCTGAGAGTGATCGAAGCGCCTGGCGCCAACATCTCGCGTGGACGTAATCTGGCTATCGAGGCTGCCCGAGGGACGATAATTGCCGCCACCGACGCCGGTGTGCGCCTGGCGCCAGATTGGCTGGCGCAGCTCACTGGCCCGTTCTTCACGGGCGATTCCCCCCCGGACGTGGTGAGCGGTTTCTTTGCCCCTGACACTTCGACCACCTTTGAGAAGGCCATGGGCGCTACTGTGCTGCCGCAGCTGGCCGATATCAAGCCTGATTCGTTCCTGCCCTCCAGTCGCTCGGTCGCTTTCAAACGCGATGCGTGGCGCCAGGTGGGTGGATACCCGGAGTGGCTGGACTATTGTGAAGACCTCGTGTTCGATCTGGCCCTTAAAGAGGCGGGCAATCGCTTCCAGTTCGCGCCGCAGGCACTGGCGCTCTTCCGTCCGCGGGGGGACATGAGGTCATTCTTCCGCCAGTACTATCGTTACGCGCGGGGCGACGGTAAGGCGGGCTTGTGGGGCAAGCGACACCTTATTCGCTACACCAGCTACATTGGGGGCTCCTTTGCCTTCATATGGGGATTCTGCTATAAAGCCGCCTGGCTGGGTCTGCTGACTGCGGGCCTAGCTTACTTGTATCATCCCGTGAAGCGGTTGCGCGGTCTATGGTGTGGCATGCCACTTCTGGAGAAAATGCAGGCACTTGCGTTGATACCAGTTATCCGATTTGTTGGGGATTTGGCGAAGATGATCGGCTACCCGGTTGGGCTGGTGTGGAGAGTGCGGCAGCGGGGCGGGCGTGACTGGCGCCAGCGGGTCTGACTAGCGCCGGCAGTCCCGGCGCCAGCGCGAACTAAGGAGAATGGGTCACGGATACGGAAGTCGAGTCAAGGCAAGCGGTACGCCTTAGCATCGTCATCGTCAGCTACAACGTGCGCGAGCTGCTGCGCCGCTGTCTGCAGTCCATCGCGGCAA
Organism: uncultured Dehalococcoidales bacterium; assembly: GCA_964566935.1. GTDB lineage: Bacteria > Chloroflexota > UBA6077 > FW602-bin22 > JAMCYS01 > CAZMKF01. Next base: position 23,799 of record CAZMKF010000026.1, read on the forward strand.
GCGATACCGGTTTCGGGGTGGAGGTCATCGTCGTAGATAACGTCTCCGCCGATGGCACGGCGGAGATGGTTGAGAGAGACTTCTCCGCCGTAAGGCTGGTGCGCAGCCCGCGCAACGGAGGCTATGCCTACGGCAACAACATCGGTCTCAGCTTTGCCAGCGGCGATTACTGGCTGCTGCTCAATCCGGACACGGAGTTGCCACCGCAGGCGCTGCAGGCGATGGTTGATTTGATGGACCGTATGCCGCAATTGGGAGCGGCTGGCCCCAAGCTGGTGCGTGCAGACGGCAGCCTCGATCTCGCCTGCCGTCGTTCGTTCCCCTCACCGGAAGTATCACTTTATCGCATGCTCGGGCTCAGCAAGGTTTTCCCACACAGCAGGCGTTTCGCCCGTTATAACCTCACCTATCTTGATCCCGACGAACCCACTTTCGTGGATTCCGTGGTGGGCGCCTTCATGCTGCTGCGCCGCACCGCCATGGAGCAGGTGGGATTGCTGGACGAGTCGTTTTTCATGTATGGCGAGGACCTTGATCTGGCATACCGGCTGCGGCAGGCTGGCTGGCTGGTCTACTATTACCCGCAAGTGGTGGTTTTGCACCACAAGGGAGAGAGCAGCAAACAACGCCGCCTTGGCACCGAGTACGAATTCTATCGGGCGATGCTTCTGTTCTACAATAAGCATTACAAGCGCCGGTACCCTGTGCCGGTGACGCTGGCAGTCTATCTGGCGGTTGTCTTGCGGGGCGGGCTGATGATGGCCAAGGCCCTCGTAGGGAGAGTGCGACGCGTATGAACAGGCGGATTGATTACCGCTTTATCATTAACACGGGCACCTTGATCCTGCTCGATCTTGCTTTGCTGTGGCTTTCCTACTGGCTGGCCTACAACCTGCGTTTCGAGCTGGCCTTCTTGCCGTTGCAGGAGAACGGTAGCTGGCGAAGTTATAGTGACATAATTAGGGTGCAGGCCGTCCTGCTGCCGATCATCTTTGCCACTCAGGGATTGTACCGTCTGAGGCGCACCTTGTCCCGCACCGAGGAGCTGTACCGCGTCTTCACCGCGCTGTCTATCAGTACCCTGCTTGCCCTGGTGTTCAGCCTGTTCGTGGCGGCGGACTTCGTTTTGTCGCGCGGGGTGGTGCTGGTTGCCTGGTTTCTGGGCATCGTCCTGATCACGCTGGGACGTTACCTGCACTACGTCATCTCTGCCGCGCTGCGTGCCGTGGGAGTGCACGCCGAGCGCACGCTCATTCTCGGTACAAACGATACGGCGCGCATGGTTTACGAGCGGATGGTCCAGTCACCCCAACTGGGCTACGATCCGATCGGGTTTCTGCGCTGCGCGTCCGGCGGCGACGCAACCACCTTTCTCGGTTTGCCCGTCTTGGGTGATCTGGATGAGGTGGACAAGGTGGTGCAGGGACAGAACGTCCAGCATGTCATTGTGGCCGTGCCCGACCTGCCACACGCTGAACTGGTAGCGCTAGTAGGCAAATGTCGCGCTGTCGACGTCAACATCCGCGTCTTCCCGGACGTTTTTCAGCTGCTGGCCGGACAAGTCAACATCGACGAGTTGAACGGTCTGCCTCTGGTCACAGTCAAAGACATTGCCCTCAAGGGATACAGGCTGGCGCTCAAACGGTTGCTCGATGTTGTTTGCAGCGCTGGCGGCCTGATCGTCCTTTCTGGCCCACTGCTGGTAATCGCCATACTCGTCAAGTTGAGCGACCTTAAAGCGCCCGTGTTCTATACCCAGGAGCGAGTGGGGCTGGATGGCAAACCGTTCCAGGTAATCAAGTTCCGCACCATGCGTCCGGACGCCGAGGCGTCAACCGGCCCGGTATGGGCCGTCAAGTCGGATCCGCGCCGGACCCGGCTTGGCTCTTTTCTGCGTCGCACCTCCATAGACGAGCTGCCTCAACTGATCAACGTGTTGATTGGTGAGATGAGCCTGGTCGGGCCAAGACCGGAGCGGCCGTATTTTGTGCAGCAGTTTGCTGCCTCTATCCCTCGATATCAGGAAAGGCACCGGGAGAAGGCCGGGCTCACTGGCTGGGCAGCAGTGAATGGCCTCCGCGGTAACACCTCGATCGAGGACAGAACTGCGTATGATCTATGGTATGTGGAGAACTGGACACTCTGGCTGGACATAAAGATCATTCTACGCAGCCTGTTGATACCGTTTAAGGATGATAATGCCTACTAATCGCTATTCGCGTCTGATGACGCTGGTGACGCTTTTTTTGCTTGTGTGGCTGATTTCACCATCAGCAGCAGGCGCCTTGCATGCGCCGCTGATTGAACCGCGGGCAATAGAGGCGCTCGCCCAGGCTACACCAGCGCCGGCTGCAACCGTTCCCGTTGCGGCAACCGTCCCAGCAGGCGCCACTGAGGCTCCTGTTGCCATGCCCAGCGGGATGCCCAGGTTGCCACCGATACCGACGATACCCGCGAAGCCTAGCGAAACCCCTTCGCCCACGCCCACGCCTACTATCACACCCACGCCGACGCCCACGCCGCGTCCGGTGGTTACCGGGCTGACACTTGTGCCTCTGAGCCCCCGCAACAGCGCTGCGTTGCCAGGACTGGCGCCCAACCGGGGAGCGGTCAGCGGTCAGGTAAGGGATCTCTCGGGTCAGGCGTTATGGGGACAACGCATC
>CAZMKF010000027.1:0-9910 GCA_964566935.1 uncultured Dehalococcoidales bacterium
CCTCCACCTCTTTCCTCACCATCCAGCTGCCACGCTGGCTGGCCACCACACTCTACCTGAGCATGGGCTGGCTGGCCGTCGTCTCGCTGCCGCAGATGCTGGCCGTCTTGCCGCCGCTAGTCCTGATTCTCTTGCTCAGCGGCGGCCTGCTCTACAGCTTGGGCGCCGTCATCTACGCGTGCAAGTGGCCCGATTTCTCGCCACGCTACTTCGGTTTCCACGAGCTGTTTCACCTCTTCGTGATTGCCGGTGGCAGCTGCTTCGTCGGCGCCATCTGGCTGGCACTGCTCTCCTGAGGGGCGCGGAACCTGCCCAGGCAGCATCGAACGCTCCACCAAGCAGGCCGTTTTGGCTAGCTGTATAATCTCGCACAGGGCGCATCGGTCCGCGGTGCGCTATTCTTTTGGCTCTTTTTCGAGGACAGCCAACCGGTATGGATATCCGTAACGTCGCCATCATCGCCCACGTCGACCACGGCAAGACGACCCTGGTGGACGGGCTGCTCAAACAATCGAATACCTTCCGCGCCCACGACGCGGCGCTGTCGCAGACGCTGCTGCTCGACTCCAACGACCAGGAGCGCGAGCGCGGCATCACCATCCTGGCGAGGGCGTCAAGATCAACATCGTGGACACCCCCGGCCACGCCGATTTCAGCGGCGAGGTGGAGCGCACCCTCAACATGGCGGACGGCGCCCTCCTGATCATCGACGCCCAGGAGGGGCCGATGCCGCAGACCCGCTTCGTGCTCAAGAAGGCGCTGGAGCTCGGGCTGAAGGTGATAGTGGTGATCAACAAGATCGACAAGCGCGACTCGCGCGTCAGCGCCGCCATCGACGAAACGTTCGACCTGCTGCTCGACCTGGCCACCGAGGAATCGCAGCTGGAGGCGCCCGTCTACTACGCCATCAGCCGCGAGGGCAAGGCCTGGCGCGAGCTGCCCGACGACCCTGAGGCGCCGGCCGACCTGCAGCCGCTCTTCCAGGCCATTCTCGAACACGTGCCGCCGCCACCGATGGATGCCGACTCGCCGTTCCAGATGCTGGTGGCGGCGCTGGATTGGGACCCTTACCACGGCCGCTACGCCATCGGCCGCATCAACCGTGGCCGCCTCTCCCCCGGGCAAACGCTAACTCTGCTCGGCGCCGGCGCCGAACCGGAAACAGCGCGGGTGGATAAGGTCTACGTCAGCCTCGGCCTCAAGCGCATCGAGGTGAAGGAGGCGAGCGCCGGCGACGTGGTGGCGCTTACCGGCATCCACAACGCCGGCATCGGCAACACCCTGGCCGACCCGTCCCTGCCCGAGGCGCTGCCCACTATCGCCATCGGCGAGCCCACCCTCAAGATCGCCATCTCACCTAACATCTCGCCCTTCGCCGGACGCGACGGCCAGTTCCTCACCGGCCGCCAGATCCTCGACCGCATCGAACGCGAGCTGGAGACCAACGTCTCGATGCGGCTGGAGCAGAGCGAGAGCGGTGAGTTCATCGTCTCCGGTCGCGGCGAGCTGCACCTCTCGGTGTTTATCGAGACGATGCGGCGCGAGGGCTACGAGCTGCAGGTGGGCAAGCCGCAGGTGATCACCCGCGAGGTGAACGGCGTGACCCAGGAGCCGGTGGAGGAGCTGACGGTAGACGTCTCGCCGCAGTACACTGGCCCTGTGGCCGCCGAAGTAGGCAAGCGGCGCGGCATCCTGATCGCTCAGAACGATACCGCCGACGGCCACACCCGCCTGGTCTTCGAGATCCCCACCCGGGGCATCCTCGGTCTGCGCAACTCGCTGCTCACCCTCTCCCACGGCACGGCGGTGATGAACTCGCTCTTCCTGCGTTTCGACCGGGTCGGTGGCGCCATCCCCCGCCTGCGCAACGGCGTGCTGGTGGCCTCTGAGCAGGGAAAGGCCGTCACCTTCGGCCTCAACATCGCCCAGGGGCGCGGTCAGACCTTCATCGACCCAGGCACAGAAGTCTACGAGGGACAGATCATCGGCCTCAACTCGCGCGAAAACGACATCGTCATCAACGTGACCAAGCAGAAGAAACAGAGCAACGTGCGCTCCTCCACCGCCGATATCGCCGTTATCCTTTCACCCTCCGTGGCGATGAGTCTGGAGCAGTGCCTCGACTTCATTGAGGACGACGAGCTGCTGGAAGTCACCCCCAAGCACCTGCGCATGCGCAAGCGCATCCTCAACCAGGAGCAACGAGCCAAGGCAAACCGCCCCAGCAGGCCGGCCTAGCCAGGGCGACGACCCACCACACACGACAAAGCCCGAGGCAAACAGGCACGCCAGGGAGATCGTTGACTGGTTGGCAACGAGACTGGACAAAAGCAATGCCACACCGCAGAGTCGCTATTGCTTTCGCACGTGCACGGTCTTACACTGGCAGCAGTGGAACGGTGACAACGGCGGCCCGAATACACACTGAGGTGCGTCGATGCTTCGCTTTGTCTGTCTCCTGCTGCTGCTGGCCATCGCTGGTTGCGGCACACCAGCGGCGCCAGCAGCCAAATCACTGGTCGATGCCTCCAACCAGGCGCAAACCAGCGTCTCACGGCCAAAAGACGCCACCCCCGCCACAGCGGTGCCGACCGCCAGCAAGCCCCTGCCCACCGCAACTGCCACCGTGAAACCTACGCCCACCAGCAGGCCAACCCAAACGGCAACCAGGGCTGCCACGCCCACCGCTACCGCTACCGTGAAAGCCACGGCCACCAGCGGAAAATGTGACCCATCCTACCCGGATTTCTGCATCCCTCCACCGCCGCCCGACCTCGACTGCAAAGACGTGGCGCCGCACCAGCGTTTCACCGTCAAACAGCCCGACCCGCACCGCTTCGACGGGGACAAGAACGGCATCGGCTGCGAGGGCAAGCGCTGACTGTGGAGCGCAGCCTCAGCGACCGCGCGTGGCAGCGCTGCCCCTGGCGGCTTTGCGGGCGGAGGGGATGATCTCCTCGTGGAAGAAGAAGTTGACGATCAGCGGCAGCGCCTCAAACGGCCGCTCTATTGAGTCGTCGTTGCGCACGTAGGGCAGCCCCTCGGCGGCGGCAAACTGCCGCAACTGGTCGTCCAGCTCGGCCCAGTAGCTGCGGTCGCCCCTGAGATAGATGTCTTGATAGAGCGGCAACAGTAACGGGTATTTGCCGGCAGTGTAATCCAGGATGACCCTCTTGTAGGCGCCGCGCAGATTGAGATTCTCCAGCCAGATCAGGTTGCACTGTCGCCTAACCCGCAGAATGATCGGCTCGACCTCGGTGATGCCGGGGAAGATGGGTGAGATAAAGCAGGTGGTGCGCACCCCCGCCGCGTAAAACGCCCGCATCGCCGCCAGCCGGCGCTCAATACTCACCGCCCCATCCATAGCTCGCCGGAACGTCTCATCCAGACTGTTGACCGACCAAGCCACTCGCGCTTTGGGGAAGGACTTGATCAATGCGAGATCGCGCAGGATCAGGTCGGACTTGGTGTTGATGGTGATCCGGCAACCGCTGCCGCGCAGCTGCTCCAGCAGCGCCCGGGTGCGGCCGTACTTCTCTTCCAGCGGCTGGTACGGGTCGGTGACGGAGCCGATCACCAGGTGCTTGCCGGCGTAGCGCTCCGGCCGCCTGATCTCCGGCCAATGCTTGACGTCGACGAACTCGCCCCACGGTTCGGGGTGGTTGCTGAAACGCTTCATGAAAGAGGCGTAGCAGTACTTGCAGGCGTGGCCGCAGCCAAGGTAGGGGTTAACCGAGTAGTCGCCCACCGGCAGGTTGGACTTGCTCAGCACGCCCCTGACATCGACCTCTTTGACTAGCGGCCGCCCGCCCTCTACTCCCAAGCTCAACCTCTGTCGTGGCGCACCGGTGGCTCTGCCAGGCGCGCCCCTGTCGAGCGTCGCTCCTGTCCTGTCTGGTCATAATCAGGCCCAACCACCGGAGCCTCCAGACCTCCCCTGCGCTGTCTTCAGGCCTGCTGCGCGGGCCTCAGGTAAGCGTACCAGTAGGCAAGACCGACGATGACGACGCCACCGATGATGTTGCCGATGGTCACTGGTATCAGGTTGGCGGCGAAGCCCTGCAGGGTCAGGTTTGCCACGTCCGCGTTGTGGCTGACAGCAAAGCCAGGGTCGAAGGTGTTGATGAAGATGCCAACCGGAATGAAGTACATATTGGCCACGCAGTGCTCGAACCCCGATGCCACGAAGGCAGTGATGGGGAAGACGATCACTACTACCTTATCCACCGAGGCTCGCGCCCCGTAGGCCATCCAAACGGCGAGGCAAACCAGCGTGTTGCAGAGGATGGCCGAAGCCGATGCCAGCCTTGGTGTTAGCCACCGAGAGCGCCAACTGGCCCACCTGGCCGTTGCCCATCAGGTAGTTGCCGGCCAAGAAGACGAGCAGGGCCATGATCAGCGAGCCGATCAGGTTGCCGATCCAGACGATTGTCCAGTTGCGAAGGAGCAAACCCACCCCCAACCTGCCGCTGGCCCAGGCCATGGTGATTAGCGTGTTGCCAGTGAACAGCTCGGCCCCGGCCACCACCACCAGGATCAGCCCCAGACAGAAGACGAAGCCGAATAGGACCCGGTAGACACCGAAGGGCAGGGCGGCGCCGCCGGCGCCGGCGACGGTGGCGAACATCGCCCCCAAACCTATGTAGGCCCCCGCCAGTAAGGCCAACGTGAACATCGGCCGGAAAGCCATCCTGGCCTTCTTGACGCCGACATCAAGTACTTTGCCGGCGATCTCCGGCGCCGCCAGACAATCCACACCAACCAACTGTTCGTTCATAACAGCAACTGCGCACTCCTGATCAGGGGTGATGAAAACGATGCCCATTGTAGCAGCTTGGCCGGGCAACTTCGCAGTTCCCCGGCGGCGGCAGAACGGCCATTTCTCAGCGAACCCAACCCGCGCGGCCGCGCCGCCTGCCCTATGGACGACGAGACGAAGCCGGGCGCCGTTGTCATTCAGCCGGTAAGGGTGGCACGCACCACCGTGTGCGAGTGGGGAGCGAAGCTCAGTTGTGGCTGCGCTCCCGCGCTTTGCCGCCGCTCAACCACCGACACTGCCTGCGGCTGGGCGAACGAGTTCTCAGTCGTCACCGCCGCGCCGTTGACCTCATACACCACCAGCTCACCCTGCCAGCCGCCCGCGGCCAACGCCAGCTCCGCCGTCTGCGCCCGCTCCGGGTCACGGTTGATCACGCTCAGCGCCAGACTGCGCCCATCCTCGCTCAGGGTGGTGGCCACGTCGAGTACCGGGAAGGGGCCGAGGTCTGCCACCCGGTGGGGGCGCGGCGAACTCTCCTCCGCCGCCGGCAGCTGAATCTGCTCGCACTGCACGAAACAATCGACTACCTGCGCCTGCGTATGGCTGGACATCAGCTGGAACGGATGGTAGATGGTCTGCAAGAAGAGCCCCTCGGGGTTGGTGAAAATGGGGGCGATGGCGTTGACCGCCTGCGCCAGATTGGCGATCTTGACCGTGTTGCACTGGCGCACGAAGACGTTGAGGTAGGTGGCCACCGCCAGCGCGTCGGCCAGGTTATAGCGCTCCTCCAGCCGCGTCTCCGCCTTGCGCGCCCGGTACCATACGTTCCACTCGTCGTAGGCGACGTGGATGGGGTGGGCGATCTTCTGCTGGTAGCGCACCCGATCGATCAGCGCCTGGCAGATGCGCAGCGCCCGCTCCGCCTGGTGCGGCGCCAGCACGTTGCTCAGGTAGTGATCGCTGCCGGTGTAGATGTGCACGCTGTGGTAATCGACATAAGGCGCCAACCCCTCCAGCACCACCCGGTCCCAGTTGGTAAAACCGAGGTCACCGCAGCCAACCAGCTTGATCGTGGGATCGGTCCAGCGCATCACCTTGGCGAACTCAATCGCCTTCTTGACGTAGTCCTCAGCGCTGAGCGCGCCGATCTGCCAGGTACCATAGACCTCATTACCCAGGCCCCAGTAGCGCACGTTGTAGGGCTCGGGGTGGCCGTTGGCTCGGCGCAGGTTGGCCCAGTGGGTGTCGCTGGTACCGTTGCAGTACTCCACCCAGGCCTGCGCCTCATCAATGCTGCCATTGCCCATGTTGACGCAGATGTAGGGCTCAGTGCCCAGGCGGCGGCAGTAGTCGATGTACTCGTCGGTACCGAAGCGGTTGCTTTCCTCCGAGTGCCAGGCCAGCTCGATCTTGCGCGGCCGTTGTTCTTTCGGACCTACGCCATCCAGCCAGTGATAGCCGCTGACGAAGTTGCCGCCCGGCCACCGTAAGAGCGGCATCCGCAGCGCCTGCAGCGCCTCCAGCACGTCGAGCCGGTAGCCGTGCTCGTCGCTGAGTGGCGAGCCCTCCTCGTAGATGCCGCCGTAGATGCAACGGCCCAGATGCTCGATGAAGCCGCCGAAGATGCGACGGTCCACCTCGCCCAGACGGCGGCGCGGGTCGATGCTGATACGTGCCATGGCCAACCTCCAGCGCGCGTTGCACAAGCGCAATCGGCCGCATCATAGCACGCACCCGTAATGACCAGGCGAGCCATTATGGCCCGAGCCATTCCATTTTGGGCGTCAACCATCTCATTTGCTTGTTTCCGGTTTTCCGCAATATCGTTATTGCATTACAATGAATAAAATGATAGCATAACGGTGCTATGCGAGTCATCTTCAAAGATCATGACCTCGATCGTTTGGAGGCGGACCCATCCTACACTGCGGGCTTCAGCGAAGCGGTCGTGAAGGCTTTTCGAAAGCGCATGCTAGTGATTCGTGCAGCACATGATGTAAGGACCTTGCGCAACTGGAAGTCACTGCATTTCGAGAAGCTCCGTGGCTCCAGGCAGCACCAGTACTCTTTGCGACTGAACAACCAGTTTCGCCTGGTTTTGGAGCTGGAAACCGGGCAAAGCAGCATAACTGCAATCGTGGTCGCAATCGAGGACTACCATTGAGACCGAACGGTCCGCAGACTAAAAAGGATTAGAGGAATGACTGAGGAACGACGTCCGGCGGAAGTGTTTCCCCCAGGCGACTTCATCAAAGAGGAGCTTGAAGAACGCGGTTGGAGCCAAGGTGACCTAGCCTCAATCATGGGTCGTTCTGAACGTGCAATCAGCGAGATCCTGAATGCCAAGCGGAGGATCACTCCCGAGATCGCCCACGATCTGGCTGAGGCGTTTGGCGTTGAGGCTGAATTCTTCCTCAACCTGGAGGCTGCTTATGGTCTGTTCCTCGCGCGCAGCCAGGGTAGAGGGAGCGGTAATCAAGTGTCGCGGAGGGCACGTCTCCGCACGCTGGGACCGATCAATGAGATGGTGAAACGAGGGTGGCTCTCAGCAACCAGGGACTTGGACACGCTCGAAAGAGATGTGTGCCGATTCTACGGCATTTCTGAGATCAGTGCCAACCCGAGTATCATTGCCAATGCGGCGCGCAAGTCGAGCGCATTGGCTGCGCCTACACCGAGTCAGAACACTTGGATGCATCGTGTTCGTCAGATCGCCAGGCAATTCCCGGTAGCCGTTTACTCGAAAGCCTGCTTGGAAGCGGCGGTGCTCGAGCTGAAATCGCTGCGCAGTTCTACCGAGGCGGTCACGCTGATACCCGACATCCTGTCGAAGGCAGGGATACGCTTTGTGATCGTTGAAGCCCTCCAAGGAACAAAGATCGACGGTGCCTGTCTCTGGCTAGATGAGAAATCTCCGGTGATAGCTGTTTCTCTGCGCTACGACCGCATTGACCACTTTTGGTATACGCTGTTCCACGAATTGGCTCACGTCCTACATGGCGATGGAAGGAGCATCTTCGACGAGCTGTTCACAAATACTGCTGAGAATACGAGGACATCGTCTGCCGAGCGTCTCGCAGACCAGTATGCCTCCGAGTCCGTTGTTGATCAAACCGAACTGGCTCTTTTCGCAAAACAAGTCGCGCCGTATTTCTCGCGAAATCGAATCATCTCTTTCGCCAAGAAAGTTGGGGTGCACCCAGCGCTCGTTGTGGGGCAGTTGCAGCACAAGCGCCTAATCGCATACTCACAGGGCCGCCAGTTCCTGGAACCTGTGAGGCAAATACTCACGTCAGTCTGCATCACAGACGGCTGGGGTATGGTGCCTTCGCTAACATCCGCGACCGGAGGCTGAATCCGTCATTCTCCGCAGATTAGCCAAGGTGGCGAAACCGCGCGACGGGCTCCGTAGCCAGGGTCCGCGCGCCTCTTGCCTTTGCGCTGCGGCGGGAATGTGGCATAATCGCCCAATCGCCCCCGCACTAATCGGGGCGGCAAGCCAGGCAGTCTATTAAGAGGGCAGTGTGAGCGCCTATCGTCCCCCGCGCCGCCGCGAGCCGGTGGTGCGGCGCAGCGTGGTCAGACCGGAGGTAGTACCGCTAACCCGTGCGCGCAAAAAACGCCACCAGCCGATGCGCGCCCCCATTGTGCTGGTGATCGCCTTCGCGGTACTGATCGCCTTCGGCACCCTCGTGCTCACGCTGCCGGTCGCCAACCGCGCCGGTGTGATCACCCCCGCCCATATCGCCCTCTTCACCTCCACCTCCGCCGTCTGCATCACCGGCCTCACCGTGGTGGACACCTTCGACTACTGGTCGCCCTTCGGCCAGGCCTTCATCCTGCTGCTCATCCAGTTCGGCGGCCTGGGCATCGTAACCAGTACCACCTTCCTCTGGATGTTGGCGGGCCACAACGTGGGGCTCAGCGAGCGCGTCCTGCTCAGCGAAACGCAGGGCGGTGGCGCCCTGGGTGGCGTGATCAAACTGGGGCAGGACGTGCTACGAGTGACGCTGCTGATCGAACTGCTGGGCGCGCTGGTGTTGACCCTGCGCTTCGCGCTCGACTACGAGTGGGGCAGCGCCCTCTGGCTGGGCGTGTTCCACTCGGTATCCGCCTACAACAACGCCGGCTTCGACATCATCGGCGGCTCGCGCTCGCTCATCCCCTTCAACGACGACCCGCTCATCATTCTGACGGCGGCAGTGATGATCATCTTCGGCAGCATCTCCTACTTGACCGTGGTGGATGTGGCGCGAAAACGCCGTTTCCGCCGCCTCACCCTGGAGAGCAAGATGGTGCTCAGCACCACCGCCTTCCTGATCGTGGGCGGCACGATCGGCTACCTGCTCTTCGAGTGGGCAAATCCGGCCACCCTGGGACCGATGACGCCGGCGACGAAGCTGATGAACGCGTTCTTCTCCTCGGTCTCGCTGCGTTCTTGCGGCTTCACTTCGCTCTCCATCCCCAACATGATGTACGCTAGCCTCTTCCTCACTCTCTTCCTGATGTTTGTGGGTGGCGCGACCGGCTCGGTGGCCGGCGGCATGAAGGTGAACACCCTGGCCGTGCTGATCTCCACCACCATAGCCTCGGCCCGTGGCCGGCGAGTGGCCACCGCCTTCGGACGCGAGCTCAGCCAGGACCAAGTCTACCGGGCCGGCACCGTGGCCTTCCTCTCGCTGACGGCGGTCTTCTTGCTGTCGCTCTCGCTGATGGCCCTGGAGAACCAACAACCGATCGACGTACTGTTCGAGGCTTTTTCGGCTTTCGGCACCGTGGGCGCCTCCACCGGCGCCAGCGCCCAGGTGAGCGTGCTGGGGCAGATGTTGCTATCGTTAGCGATGTACGTGGGCCGGCTGGGCCCGCTCACCCTGGCGCTGGCCCTCGTTGCGCGCAGCCGCGCCACCAGCATAAACTACCCATCGGGCGAGATCCGGGTGGGCTAGAGCCCGGTTTGCCGCCCTGAGGAGGAGGCGCTTTGCAGAGAAGACAGATCGCGGTGATCGGTCTGGGCCGCTTCGGCACCAGCCTGGTGCGGGCGCTGGCCGACATGGGCCACGAGGTGCTGGCCATCGACCGCTCGCTGCAGCGAGTGGAGGACGTGGCCGACTTCGCCACGCAGGCGCTCAGCTTCGACGCCACCGATGAGGC
>CAZMKF010000027.1:9964-11439 GCA_964566935.1 uncultured Dehalococcoidales bacterium
GGTCGGCATCGGCACCGACCTGCAATCGAGCATCCTGGTCACCCTCAACCTCAAGAAGATTGGCGTGCCACTGCTAGTCTGCAAGGCGCAGAACGAACGCCACGGCGAGATCCTGACCAAGCTGGGCGCCGACCGCGTTGTCTACCCCGAGCGCGATACGGCAGTGCGCCTAGCCCACTCCTTCGCCTTATCGCTAGGCGTGAGTGACTACATGGAGATCACCCCCAGCTACGGCCTCACCAAGTTCGACGTGCCCGCCAGCATGGTGGGACGCACCCTGGACGAGGTGGACCTGCGCGGCCGCTTCAACGTCAACGTGCTGATCCTGCGCTCCGGATCACGGGTCATTCTCAACCCCTCCCGTAACGAGACGCTGAGCAGCGGCGACCTGCTGGTGGTGGCGGGCGAAGAGGGCAACCTCGATTCAATGAAGTGGGAATGAGCGAGCAGGAGCGCTGGCAACGACGCGACCGTAAACAGCGCCACCGCCGCGAGGCGATGCCGGTGCGCGGCGCCAGCCTCAAACGCACCCTGTTGCCGTTACTGGCCACAAGGCGACGCCGGCAAACGGGGCAAGACGCGGAACAAGCCGAGCCCCAGCTGAAGCGAGGCAGGCGGCTGCGCAAACGCTAGCCCGGCGCACTCTCCGAACAGACGAAAGGGGCCGGCATTACTGCCGACCCCTTTTGATCAGTAATGCAATCTCAGACTACTGGATGCGGCAGGCCCAGCCCTCGCACTCGCGATCGATGATATGTTCCCGGCCACCGAATTGATGGGCGTGTTCCGCATCCGCCTCACTGTGGCAGTAGGGGTGGCTGTGGGCGTGCCAGTGCTCGTGGCTGTGATTCTCCTCTATATTGTCGCCGGTGACGTGCCGGTGCACATGTGCGCCCCGGTGCTCGTGTTCGTGCTGGTGCATGTGCTCGTGCGGCTCGCCCACCGCCGGCTCCTCATGACGATAGCTGATCCCGGCCACGGGTGCGGCGGCCATGCTTGCGGGCGCGTGTTGCGAGCTGCGCTCGTGCCTGCTGCCATCGGCGTGCTCATGCGAATGCGCGTGCTCGCCGCCATGGTGATGATGGTGGTCACCATCGCCATGGCTGTGACTGTGCTCGTGCCTGCTGCCATCGGCATGCTCATGCGAATGCGCGTGCTCGCCGCCACCGTGGCCGTGGTGATGGCGCCCTTCCTGGCCCTCCCCTCCTTCTCCGTGATGCCGGCGCGTCGCGCCGTCACAGCATCTACCGCTGAAAGACATACGTACTCCTCCAAACACGGCTGGTCGGGCGGCCACCATCGTTGGTTAATGAAGAGAGGATACCCGCTGGCAGCGCAACTGCCAAGGGTATCCTCCTGTATGTGTGGTCTATAGGTGCCGGCCCATCGAGCCCGCCAGACGATCGTAAACGTTGGCGTTCAACGGCACCGGGAAAGGTTTGTCGGTCTTCATGTGACTGCCCACGCTGTCAACG
>CAZMKF010000027.1:11449-26104 GCA_964566935.1 uncultured Dehalococcoidales bacterium
CTGGGAGAGGATAAGCGCCGTCTCCCCCAGCTGATCGTCTAGCTTCTCCAGTTGCTGGGTAGGCTTGGCCAAATCCCAGCCGTGCAGCACAATCTCGAGCGTAATCAGGTTGAGCAATACCCCGGCGGCGGCCGGTCCAAACGGGGTGGGGTATTTGTTGAGCAGCGCCCCCGGCCGCTCGAAGGCGGCGATCAACGCCTCACAAGCGTACTTATAGGCGTTAGGCCAATCCGGCGCCTCCAGATTCGGCTCGCTATAGAGGTCCACTTCCTCGCCGAGCACCCGCCTGGCTGCGTGGTCGATGCTGCCGATGATATGGTAGATCAGCTCCCGCACACTGCGTTCGCGATAGGGTGTGGCCAGGCCCAGCTGCTCTGGCCTGATGCCGGCGATCACCTCGCCTGTCTGGTTGAGCGCCTGCCTGAGCGGCGCCAAGGCGTCGTAATTCATACTCATTAGTCAGGCCTCCTCTCCAAAATGGGAACCTCCCCTCATCACAAGCTTAGTCACGAACTGCCGCTTTCGCAATCGTTCTGTAAACGTTTTGCTTAAAAGGCTCACAACACTCGACAAAAGGTTTTCTGACATTACAATGGTTAACAGGTAGGCCCACGATCAGCTACGCAATCACCATGCCGCGAAGCAGCGACTACTGCTTGCCGCAGCTCTGAGAGGGCAAGGAGGTCTCGATGGAAAACGTTGTGCAGACCATTCTGCAGCGTTCGCAATGGATCAACAGCGTCATGCGCGACGAGGTGCGGGTGTTGAGCCGCCCACAGTTGAACTACGTAGCCGCCACCGACACCGCTTCGGTGGCCCAGATAGTGTGGGGGGCGCTGGCCAGCCAGCGACAATACTGGTCCCTGCTGGCGGGCGAAACCTCCTCACCGGTGGCCCTGGACGAAGAGGACGAGGAAGAACCGTTTGAGGTGGAGAGCAACGAGCCCCTGTTACAGGAGATCGACGCCACCGACGCCCTGCTCACCCGGCTGGCGGCCAACATCGACAGCAGCAAACTCGACGCCCTTTACAGTCCGCGCGAGGGCGAGCGCCTGAGCGGCATCACCCTGCTGGTCGACCAGATCAGCTACGCGCGCGAGCAACTGGCCCGCCTGCAACTGACCAAGCAGATGAACCGCGCCCAGCTGGGACCGCTGGTGCGGCCCGACTAAGCCCGCTCGGCCGCCTCGGTCTCACCAGGCGCCGCCAACTGAACCCGAATACTTCCCTCACTGCGCGCCCACAGGATATACTGCTGGCTCTCTGTTGGCATCTTCTCCAGAAACAGCACCAAGAGAAACCGCTCGGGGTCGTCCAGAAACGACATTGAGGGCACCAGCAGCGCCTGCGCCGTGCTGCTCTGACGCAGGTAGTTGGCAGTGGCGCGCGCCAGTGAGCGCTCCAACAGGCAGTGCGGGGCGCCCCGCAACGAGATAGCCTCCTGCACGGCGGGCAACCGTAAATCGAGCACCCGGGTCAGCTTCACAGCGAGGCGGAACAGCTCCCTCTCAACCAGTAGTTCGCCACTGTGCAGCTTGCGCCCCTCGGCCATGTGTCGCGAGAACTCCGCCACCGCCACGCCGCGGTCGCCCGCCAGATAGAGAGTGGGCTGGCCTCTCTCGTTCCAGCGATTGTCAGCTCCCTTGCCGGCAAAACGAAAATCGAGCACGTCGTAAGGTGAGTTTGCTGGAATGTGGCGGAAGGCCCAGCCGGACCATGGCTGGAGAAAACGCTCCAGCCCCATCCTAGAAGCCCAGGCCCTCGTAGTCGGCTGCCAGGCTGGCCAGCACCCGCTCGCTCTCGCCCAGCTCGATCAGCTGCAACGCCGTGCGCCCATCGAAGACGGGGAGCGGCGTGCTGAGGAAGGAACGGAAGCCCTCGGCGTCGTAGATAAGCAGCCCCAGAGTGGTAATCTCGTCCAACTGGCCGAGCCGCTCGCGCACCGGACGGCTGGAGGCGGCGCGCCCGCCCCGCTCCCAACGCTCGATCGTCTTGGCGGAGACATCAAGCAGGCGACTCATGCGCTCGCGCGAGAGGCCCAGCTCATCGCGCAGGGAGCGGGGACTGATGCCGGCCAACGGCGCGGTTATCGACATCGTCTTCCTCCCTCACTAGAATACTGACTGGTACCTGCACTCAGTACTGTAGCACTTGTCTGTACTTTTGTCTAGACATCGCCACAGTGCATGAGAAAAAGGGAGGCAGGACAGCACAACAGGTGAATCAGAAACACAGGAACCACCCGGGCGAAGAACCGTCTCTGCGCAAGCGCGGAGCAGCTGGCGATCACCATCCTCCGGGAGTGGCGGGAATACGGCGGTTCCTCGAGCAAACTGTAAGAACTGGTATTCCCGGAGCGCGACGAACTCGAGTACTCACTCGCTGGCGTGGAGCAGCTCGACACGTTTCTCGCCAGCACCTGGGAAGAGTATCAGGGGCCGCTGCCACCCCGCTTCGCTGCCGAGGCCGCCGCCTACTACGGCGAGGCACTGGCACGGGCCCATGGCGGCAAGTGGCTCGACCTCGAGGAGCCGGAGATGCCGGGCCTCGTCTTCATCCTGCCTGATGAGGGGCACGCTCACCCACTGGCCGCTCGACCGCCTTTTTAAGGTTTGGGACGACCCACGCGAGCACGATCTGCAAACTATGTTCTACGCCATCGGCGATGTGCTGGCGGGCGGCAAGCGCGTTCTGCTTGAGCGGTTCGACGCAGTGGACGAGCGCGGCAGGCCCATCCAATCCTGACGCGAACGCGCCTGAGCGGTGCCGGGGCAGCGCCATCACCTGCCGCGCGTCACGCCGTCGCGCCGGCAGCGGCGGATCAGCTCGCGCGAGTCCACCTCCTGCGCCCCCAGCGCCAGCACCTGCTCCCGCCGCTCGGCGGTGAGGTCGTAATGTGGAAAGCGCCGGTGCGGTTGATAGGCGCGCGCCGGCAACCCCGCCCGCTGGGCGAAACAATGCAACTCCTGCAAGCCGTCAGGCCCCAGATTGTCGGTCATCATGTGGCACCACTCGTCCACCCCAAACGGTCCCCTGGAGTAACGCCGCAACCGGTCGATCAGGATCATCGCCACCTCTCATCTCTCTTATCCTATACCTTCTCCCGCTGCCGACGACAAGCTGCTTCCGTCCGCCTCGCTTCCGCTCCCGATCTCGCTTTTGGCCAACCGTTTCGGATACAACCCACGGCCATTTCCTGCGAAAAGAATCTGCTCAACAAGATGTCGCTGCTCACCAACTGTCATCTCTTTACGCTCTCCCTCGGGCATTTCTCGGTCGACACCTACGCCAGGCTGCTCCCTCTACTGTGGCCTGCCTACGTGGTCATCCACAACCTTGACTACGGCCAGGTGAGCTTCGCGGCGGCCGTTTACACCGGCGCCGCCTCGCTCTCGCAGCCCTTCTTCGGCTGGCTGGGCGACCGTCACGGTGGCCGCTGGCTCGGCGCGCTCGGCGTGGCCTGGATAGCCGTCTGCGCCACCGCCACCGCCCTGGCGCCGGACTTCAACACCATCCTGCTGCTGGTGCTGGCGGCCGGCCTCGGCTCCGCCGCCTTCCATCCGCAAGGGGCGGTGAATACGCTGCTACTCAGCGGCCGCCGCGCCGGCCTGGGCATGGCGCTCTTCATGTTCGGCGGCGGCATCGGCTACGCGCTCGGACCGGTATTGGCCGCCTATACGCTCGCCTCGCCCTTCGGCTTGGGCGGCATTCCCTGGCTGGCGGCGCCCGGCCTGTTGCTGGCGGTGCTGCTCTACCGCCTGCTGAGCGCTGTGGACCGTGAACGGGCCCAGCACATGATGCGTCGCGCCCAGTTAGTGGGTGAACAGCGCATCAGTTACGGCGCCGCCCTTTTGGTGATTCTGGCCATTCTGGCGCGCTCCTGGCTGGAGATGGGCGTGATCACCTACCTGCCGCTGCTCTACCTGGAGCGCGGCATGGCGCAGACCGAGGCCAGCCAGATGCTGTTTCTGATGATCATTGTGGAGGTAAGCGTGGGTGTGCTGGGCGGCGCCGCCTCGGACCGCTTCGGCCACCGCCCGGTGCTGGTGGCCTCCTTCCTGCTGGCGGCGCCGGCGCTCTTGGGCTTCCTGGCGCTGGAGGGACTGCCCGCCGTGTTCTCGCTGGCGCTGCTGGGGGCCGGCATCGGCGCCACCGTGCCGATCACCACGGTGATGGGGCAGGAGCTACTGCCGCTGGCGGGCGTGGCCATCAGCCTGCTGATGCGCGAGGCGCGCCGCCCTGCCGAGGCGGTCTCAACCTAGGCGGCTCGCACCGGCTGGCGCAGGATGGTCTTCAGCTTCTCGGGCGCGGCGCGGTTCGGATCTCCTATATAGATCTCATGGTGCTTGCCGGCTGGCGTCAGGCCGTGCTCGGGCAGGTACTGCTCATGCAGGCGGGCGATCACGGGCCCCTCAGCGCTGTAGGGCCCGATGTGCATGATCTGTACGCTCGGCCCCTCCTCGAAACGCTCGAAGCGGACGACGCCCAACGCCGGCGAGGCACCCTTCTTCTGGCGCACGGCAGCCAGCGCCTCGGTAAACATCTTCTCGTCCACAGCCTCGGGCTGCATGATCATCAGCGTCCAGCGCCAGCTGGCGCGCTCGTCGAGGCGAATAGCATCCCAATCGTCGCTCCACCACAGCCCCTCCAGGGGCGAGACGCGGAAGTTGACGCCCTTCTGTGCCCTGGCGGCGAACTTGAGCGTGTAGGAGAGCGAGTAAAGCGCCTGCACCGCCTGCTTGAAAGACTCACTATTGTTGGGGTCACCCTCACCGTCAACCATGAGGAAGTTCATCGCCGGCACGTCCACCCGGCTGAACTCTTTGGCCGAGGGCGCGTACAGGGACTTCAGGATTGCCGCCTCCATGGCACGCCTCCCACCGTCATTTGCATAAGCTTAACATAGGCGCCGGTTAGACTTGCGTGAACTAAGTCAATTTTCTGTTATACTGCCAACAATGAGCCAACCGGGCCGCCCAAGCCCCTTAATGGCATGAAGCTATGGTGGAGACTGCGTTTGTGGTCTCCTTATTACTGATCTCCCTGGTATTTGAATCCTGTTGTTGGAGGTGCCCGCTTGGAAGAAGTCAACATTACCGAACTCGTCGCCCATCTGGTGCTGCAGCTGGCAGTAATCCTCTTCGCCGCCAAAGTGGGTGGCGAGCTGATGGAGCGGGTCTTCAAACAGCCGGGGGTGCTGGGCGAACTGCTGGCCGGCGTGATCATCGGTCCCTACGCTCTCGGTGGTATTGAGCTGCCCTTCATCGGCGCCATCTTCGGCCACGTGGCGGCGCCTGGCGTCACCACCGTCATCCCGGTGAGCAACGAGCTGTGGGCCTTTGCTCAGATCGGCGCCGTCATCCTGCTCTTCCACGCTGGTCTGGAGACCGACTTCGATCTCTTTTTCAAGTACGGCGCGCCGGCCCTGATCGTCGCCCTGGGCGGCGTCATCCTGCCCTTCATCTTCGGTAACCTGGCCACGGTGGCTTTCGGCGCCGCCACCGGTCCGCTTGATCCGCCCGCCCTCTTCATGGGCGCCATCATGACCGCCACCTCGGTGGGCATCACCGCCCGCGTGCTGGGCGATATCCGCAAGCTGGATACACCCGAGGGTGTCACCATCCTGGCGGCGGCGGTGCTTGACGACGTGATTGGCATCATCGTGCTGGCCATCGCGGTCAGCGTAGCCGCCAGCGGCATGGTCGCCATGGGTGACCTGGCGATCATCGGCGGCAAGGCTGTCGGCTTCTGGCTCGGCCTGCTGGGCATCGGCATCCTGCTCTCGGGCGTCATCTCGCGCTTCCTCAACTACTTCCAATCGGCGGGCGCGGCCCTCACCCTGGCGCTCTCCATCGCCTTCCTGGCGGCGGCGCTGGCCGAGATGTTCGGTCTGGCGATGATCATCGGCTCCTACACCATCGGCCTGGCGCTCTCCCGCACCGAGGTGGCCGAGCAGCTGCGCGAGCCGATCGAGAACGTCTACCACGCCCTGGTACCGGCCTTCTTCGTGGTGATGGGTATGCTGGTCAACTTCGGCGCCATGCAGCCGGTGTTGATCTTCGGCCTGGTGATCAGCCTGCTGGCGGTGCTGGGCAAAATCATCGGTTGCGGCCTGCCAGCGCTGGCGGTTGGCTTCAACATGAGCGGCGCCTGGCGCGTCGGCTTCGGCATGATGCCGCGCGGTGAGGTGGCGCTGATCGTGGCCGGCGTGGGCCTGGGCCGTGGCATCATCGGCCTCGACATCTTCGGCGTGGCGATCATGATGACCTTTGTCACCACCGTGCTGGCGCCGCCACTGCTGGTGGCCGCCTTCAAGCGCGGCGGATACGGACGGCGCGGCGCGCGGCCCGCAACGGAAGGAGGCAGTTGAAGATGGAACTGACGATAACCCTACCCACGTTTCTGGCCGAGCGGATGACTTTCCGCCTTGCCCAGGCGCTCAAGGCAGCCGGCTTCATCGAGGCGGTGCGCGTGCCCGGCCCCGACGTGCAGGTCTTCTCCAAAGACGAGGAGATCGTCAGCCTGCGCTGGCGGGAGGAGCGCGACGGGCAGACCACCCTCTGGCTGGATAGCAAGACGAGCGATGTGCAAGGCTTCCTGCTGGAGGCGGCGCGCCAGGTGGTGCTCAACACTACCCGCTCGGTCTTCGGCGTGCTGCCCGAGGCGGACCGCAACGCCCTGGTGCGCGACCTGGACGGCGTCATGAAGGAGCATCTGCAGGATAACTCAGACGCCTGAAAGGCGTACGGCAATACGAAGGGGCAGTCGATAATCGACTGCCCCGTTTTCTGTTTTCGCGCCACCGGATGCGCCGGAGGGCGCGGGTACGCGTGATAGAATGGCGCGTAGCAGCCTCGCGCGGTGAGACCAAATCTGAGGCAACTGACAAAGGAGTGGGCATATGCCTGGAGTTGAGAGCGGAATCATGTTCACGGAGGCCGAACTGCACGAGTTCACCGTCAAGGCCTTCCAGAAGGTGGGCGCCAGCGCCAAGGACGCGGCCACGATCGCCGATTCGCTGATCGCCGCCAACCTGCGCGGAGTGGATACCCACGGCATCACCCGCATGCTTTCCACCTACGTCAAGCGCATTGAGAAGGGCCTGATGGACCCCAAGGCGCAGCCGTTTATCGAACGAGAGCGCGCCGGCACGGCGCAGGTCAACGCCAACAACTGCATCGGCCAGGTCTCCGCCCGCTACTGCATGGAGCTGGCAATCGAGAAGGCGAAGACGGCCGGCGTCAGCTTCGTCACCCAGCACAACGCCAACCACTACGGCGCCGCCGCCTTCTGGACGATGATGGCGCTGCCACACAACATGATCGGCATGTCCGCCACCAACGGCCCCGCCGGCGTGGCCCCCTGGGGTGGCCGCAAGCCGATGCTCAGCACCAACCCCATCTCGTGGGCGATCCCGGCCGGCAAAGAGCCGCCCTTCGTGCTTGACCTCGCCACCACCACCGTGGCCCGCGGCCGCATCGTGCTCTATGCCAAGCAGAACCTGCCGCTGGAGAACGGCTGGGCCTTCGACGACCGTGGTGTGCCTACCACCGATGCCCAGGCCGCCCTCAAGGGTCTGCTGGCGCCGATGGCCGGCTACAAAGGCTACGGCCTTTCGCTGATGATCGACCTCACCGCCGGCGTGCTTAGCGGCGCCAATTACGGCGATCTCTTCCCCGGCTTCCTGGCCGAGGACTTCAGCCGGCCGACCGGCGTGGGCAGCATCTTCTCCGCCATCGACGTCACCGCCTTCATGGACCTGGCCGACTACCAGGCGCGCATGGACGAGGCGCTGCGCAAGATCAAGTCATCGCCACTGGCGGAGGGCAGCAAGCGCATCTACATCCCGGGCGAGATCGAGGCGGAGATGACCGAGGCGCGCCGTCGCGACGGCATCCCCGTGCCGGAGGCGGTGGTCAAGGAGCTGATCGTCACCGGCGAGGAGATCGGTGTGCCCTTCCCCAAGGGACGCGGCTAGGGACAACTTGCATCGTATACCGCTGGGAGGTATAACTCACATGGTGCAACCAGTCGTCGAGGCTGGTTGCACCAAACTCATAAGAGAGAAAAGTGAATGGAGAACATCGAGGTCTTCTCTCCCGGCAACTACAAGGTGCACGCCAGGTACCGCGGCTTCACGGTGGAGTCCGACCAGCCGCAGGCTGCCGGCGGTGACGACAGCGCCCCCACCCCCACGGACCTGTTCATGATCTCACTTGCCACCTGCATCGGCTACTTCGTCGTTGCCTTCTGCAGAAAGCGCGACATCCCCACTGAGGGCATCAAAGTGGTGCAGTCGATGGTGCGCAACGAGAAATCCCACCTGGTGACCAAGGTGAGCATCGACGTCCAGCTGCCGCCCGGCTTCCCGGCGCAGTATAGAGAAGCCATCTTGCGCGCCGCCAACCACTGCACCGTCAAGCGGCATCTCGCCCAGCCGCCCGAGATCGAGCTGGTCAGCTCCGTCAGCGGCGCCTGATAGACGTCCAATCACACAAAAGGGCGGGTCGTCCCAGACTCGCCCTTTCGCTATCCGGTCCTATCCAGGGGCCGTCCTCAGGCCCACCCGTGCGGTGTCCGCGCGGATCATAGCCGCGCCTCTCCCGCTGAACACCCTCACCGCCGTGAGCGTTTACAGCCACACATGCCTCGGGCCGGTCTGAGACCGGCCCCTACACGCGAAAGAGTGCCACACACCGTCGCCCCTAGGGGAGCGGCCGCTTGCGCAGCCAGTGGCTGATCTGCCGCCACTCGCCGCGTCTGACGCCCGGCGCCAGCTCCACCCGCTCGTTCCAGGGGCGGCGCACCAGGTACGAATCGATGCCCGCGCCCGCCATCTGCACCGAGACGCTGGGCAGGTCCTCCACAAAGGCGCAGAGCCCCAGCTCCCGCGCCACCCCCACTTTGAGATCGGCATCCGCCACGCAGACCAGCCCCTCGTGGGGCACGCCATGGCGGTTGAGCCACTCCGCGCGCACGGCGGCGAAGCGCTCGTCAATGGCGGTGACCACGTAGATATCGTAGCGCTGCCGCAGTTGGGCGATGCGCGCCGCCAGGTTGGGGTAGGGAGGCAGCTCCCGCCAGAGCCGCTCCTCCTCCATCATCTTGAAGATGTGGCGGCCCACCCGCTGCGCCAGCGGCGACTCCTCCAGCCAGGGCTGCCAGTCGCTCACCCGCAGCTTCAGCGCCAGCTCGCGGTTCACCCGCCCCAGCGTGTAGAGGGCGAAGTTGGCCAGCACCCCATCGCAATCCAGCCCCAGCCGCTCGCGCGGCCCCACCTTCGCCACTTCAGTATCGTCAATCCGAGTAGTCATCCCACCCAATTATGCGCCACCCGCCACACCCCGCGCCAGCCGGGGGAGGTATCTCCTCCTTATCGCAAATACATTATCTACAGACTCTCCAGACCACGCTGCTCTTGAGTAACTCTTCTCGACATACACGTTCAAGTAAGCACCATCTGCAAGTTGCTTACCTGACAGCGACAACTGCCATACCTACTGCTTGCCTGTCCATCGAGGCATTGCTATTATGTCTCGAGATTG
Source organism: uncultured Dehalococcoidales bacterium (assembly GCA_964566935.1). GTDB lineage: Bacteria > Chloroflexota > UBA6077 > FW602-bin22 > JAMCYS01 > CAZMKF01. Next base: position 20,995 of record CAZMKF010000027.1, read on the forward strand.
CATTATTTGCCGCTTCTCTTAGGATTCAGGAGAGACTCCCATTGGCTGCGAATGAACGGTGCCGGCACGGATTGCCGATCGCCCAGTGCACCTACTGCCGCAACAAAAAAAGACCGGTAGCACGTACTGCGCGGGTCATTCAATCTCCACAGCACGACCCTAATTCATCCGATTCCACCAGGCTGGCCGAAGCCCTTAATCAGGCGGATTCCTCATCCCAAGCGAACTCTTTACGAACCCAGCCCACAGACATCGACCGTCAGAAGTTTCGACAAGGGGACAAGGTTCGCTTGATAGTCGAGCCCGATCGGGTCGGCATTGTCAGCGATATTCGGCACCATAGCGGCGGCTTCGACTATGAGGTTTTCTTCAGCGGACACGAATCAACATACTACGGAGAGGATAAGCTCGCCCTACATACGGCGGAACCCGACAGGAATCTCAGCCACCGTGACTTCCTGCGTGACTTCGCCATTATCAAGCTACGGGAGCCGTTATCCGACAGCCTATATGCCTACCAAGCCTCACGCACCAAGTTCCGCGTCTACCAGTTCAAGCCTGCGCTAAAGTTTCTTAACTCGCGAGAACAACGCATCCTGATAGCCGATGAAGTAGGCCTAGGCAAAACGATTGAAGCAGGAATCATTTACCTCGAGCTCAAGGCTCGCCTAGAGCTCGAACGTGTACTTGTCGTCTGTCCGTCCGGACTAACCAGCAAGTGGCGTTACGAGTTTAGAACGAGGTTTGACGAGGATTTCGCCGTATTGGACAAGACGGCTATTCGGTATTTCCTTTCTGAATACCGCCGGCGAGCCCACAAACCATCCTTAAGAGCGATCTGCTCGCTGGAGACCCTTCGCCGTTCGGAGTTCACCGATGAGATTCAAGAGCTTGGAGTGTCATTCGACCTCGTGATTATTGATGAGGCACACCACCTCCGCAACACTGGCACACAAGCTTACCAGCTCGGCAGGGTCCTGGCCAGTCAATCCAGCGCCCTCGTATTGCTGACTGCCACCCCGCTGCACACGAGTGATCGCAATTTGTATAACCTTTTGCACCTGATAAGCCCGGCTGAGTTTTCAAGCTACCCGGAATTCCAGGAGCGTATTGAGCCTAACCGCAACATAAACGCAGCCTCCCGCTACCTCTCAAGAAACAACCTTCTAAACGCACTCGACCAGATCAACGTTATTCAACTGACGCCGATGGGCAAGCGAATCGCGCAAAGCCCAGCTTACAAGGACATACTCCGTCAGTTAAAAGGGATTAAGCAACTGAGCAGAGAGCAGTCGGTCAGCTTGCAGCGGCAACTGCTGGAACTGAACACGATCTCGAGGGTGTTCAGTCGTACTTTGAAACGTGAAGTGGAAGACGCGGCCAAGCGTGCCCCAAAGACGATTAAGATCGCTTTCAGCGCGCCCGAACGCAGACTGTACGAGGCGGTCATTGACTTCGTGCGCTGGCGCATCAGCCTTTATAAGGGCATCCATCCAGCGTTCGGAGTTATCATCCGTGAACGTCAGGCCGCGAGCTGCATTCAGGCGCTTCGCGACACCCTCCAGGCTCACCTCGAGGGTAACCAGCTCTACACAATGGAACAAAGCGACAGTGAGCTTGCCGAAGACATGGCTGCCGAGCCCGTTGGCCGAGAAGAGCGAAATCGTGTGTTGGAGATGCTTCAACTGTGCCAGGACCTCGGCGCAACCGACAGCAAATTTGATTCGTTCCTCAAAGCTCTGCGTGAACTGCAATTGGAGGACCCCCAATTCAAAGTGCTGGTTTTTACCTCTTTTCGTGGCACTTTGGCTTACCTGGAGAAGAAGCTCAGAGAAGAAGGTTTTCTGTTTCGGAGCCTGCATGGCGATGTAAGCGTTGTCAACAGGGACAAGATAATCAGTGAGTTTCGTGACAACAATGAGATACATCTCATGCTCGCAACGGAAGTCGGCGCTGAGGGGCTTGATTTTCAGTTCTGTGGGGTCTTGTTTAACTACGACTTGCCTTGGAATCCAATGAAGGTAGAACAGCGCATAGGTCGTCTCGATCGATTTGGGCAGGCTCACAAGAAGATCCTTATCTACAACCTTGTCATCGAGGATACGATCGAGACGCGCATCTTCATGAGGCTGTTTGAACGTATCCGCCTATTCGAAGAATCAGTAGGAGACATCGAGGAGATTCTGGGCAAGGTCATACAAGAGCTTAGTAGGAGTGTCTTCCAATCGGAGCTAACCGAGGAAGACGAGATTAGGCAAGCAGAGGAGGCTGCCAGCCGAGTGATCCGTGAAAAACTAGACCGCGCTGATTTCGATCGAGAGAAAGACTCTCTTCTTGGCCAGGACGAAATCCTTGCGCAGGAGACCAAGCGTGCGGTCGAGTCTGGCCGGTTCGTCTCTCCTGACGAATTGCGTTCGCTGGTCGAGTGCTTTGTGGAATCGGACCAGTTTCCTCACGCCCAAATCGAGTTCGACCATGATGACCGAACGTCCTTTCTCTCCGCAGATGATGCCATTCTCAAATACATCGGTTCTTCACGTGGCAACACGAATCGCACTAATCAACGCAACAATCAGTTCATTGATAGAGCACGCGAAAACCGCAACGGCGTTGCCATGACCTTCGATCCCGAGATTGCTTTGGAACGGCCGGCCATCGAGTTCATCACTGCACATCATCCCCTCACCTTGGCGGCGATTGACTTCCTTGGTAAGGCTGGAATGCCTGCACCGCCCAGTGCGAAACTGTGGGCGAGAAGTCCTGATGGAAGCGTGATCGATGCCCTTTTTCATGTTTATAGACTTCGCATTCACAATGCTCGCAGTTTCAACAGGGTTATTCCGAACTACTCTCTCATTCCGATAGTAGTCGAGTTGGCTACCGGTGAGCTTCGGCCTGATCTCTCCAGCGACTTCCTGCCAGAGTTGCAGACCCTGCGGAACATAAGACAGCCTTCGATCTCTTACCCGGCAGATCAGGTAAGACGCGCCGAGTTGAAGGCCCAAGAGATGATAGCCGAAACCGTGCGAAGCCTGGAACCGGAGATACAGACACAAAACGACGCTATGGTTGACACATGGCTAAGGAGTATAGAGCAGTCGCACGAATTCAGAATATCCTCTGCGAAGAACCGACTGGAGACCATGCGTGAGGAACGTATGGTTAGGATGCTTAAGTCGATCATCGCACGTCATGAGCGCGAGTTAGAAACAAAGAGAGCGGACCTTAACAGTCGCAGGGCGACAAGTGTTGGTTACGATCTGATAGCCTCCGGCCTAGTGCGTTTCAGTCCCGATGTCGCACCAGCTCGTACTCAACAGCCGCAAATGCTAGATCTCCCAACACAAGAGGGCCAAGCCCTCCATTCGAATGAGTCTTTCGCACCAATGTCAACGGACGTCCGGTTTCACGCCCCTTCAGGTGTTAGTCAGCAGCAAGACACTAGCGATGGTACAGATCTTGGGAGTGAACCAACACTAACTTACACCGCCAACGCAGATGGAAACGTCAGTGCTCTACCTGTGTTGCCAAGTACCGCAGACAAGAGATTCCCTGTCGGTAGCAGCTCGACGACAATGCCTGCTGTAACAGATGATGAGACAGCCACCCATCGGGAATCTGAGTGTTCAGACGTAGCTGGGCCGGAGTTACACAGGCAGAGGCCGGCAGACGCGGAGGAGGACCACGAAAGCCCGCTTGCCTCATCCACAACAATGCTAGTCGTGCCCGTGTACACTGGACCGGAATGCGGCAACCGACATGGTTCGACCTCCGAGGAATCGGTTGTCTCAGATTATGCAGAACCGAAACAGCATACGGAGGGAGAGTCGCTGTTCAGACGCCTGCGTCGTTTGCTTGGCCTCGGTAGATAGATGAAACGGATTGGGGCAATTAGCGCCAAGCAGGATACGGATTCTGAGTAATGCGAGGTTGCCGGATCCACGCAGTTTGCACTATTGGGCGCTGTTGCGAGGGGACGTGTTCCCTATCTGCGATGAGAATGACGTGGGAGGCAACGCAGTCTGCCCGCGCTGAGAGTAAGATTTGGCGGCTCACTTGGGGATGACGCAGCTGCGGATGGATGCCCACCTGAGACGAGTGCGATGCCCTGTGGGCTCGCCGCATTGAAGCGAGAGTGGCGAGCTTCATGGACTTCGGTACTTTCATGTGTCAGCATTGCTTACAGGTATGTGGAGTAAACCCAGTCCCACTCCAGTAGTCGGCAAAACGATTTGGCAGAAGCGAAATACCTCGGCACTCAGTCTCTCCAGTCGCCCGGAGGAAGACAGACCTCACCAGCCAGCAGGACCCACGTACATCAGACCGGTAAACGCCCATACAGTGCTGATCATCACCAGTAATGCTGACCCGCGCCACCCTGTTCCACCCGGTGAGCGCGGTCAACCGTCGCCACTGCTGCCTTACCGGCCTGCGCTTTGGGAAGTGGTCCTGGCATCGCGTCTGACGGCGCCCGGCGCACGCAGCCGCCAACCGAGCACGAAAGCGTAGGCGGAGATCAGCAGCAGCGGCACGTGCAGCGTCGCCATCCAGGGGCCGTACTGAGGCGCCATGGACGCCATGGCGAAGTTCATCAGGGCGATGACAAAGCCGATAAAACCGCCGACGCGTAGAATCGTGCCGTCAACCGCCGGGTAGCCCAGGCTGAGCAATGCCAGGTAGAAGGGCAGCATCATGCAGAACGTGAGCCCCGCCTCGTTGAGAACCAGCAGCGCCGGGTTGAAGTCCGGCTGCGGCGGCGTGGCCGCCCCGTTCACCGGCAGCCAGAAGGCGAACAGCGCCAGGGGCGCCACCACGGCAACCGCCGGCGCAGGTTGAGTCGCGCGCCGGTCGGAAGCGTCGCCGCCAGCAGGAAGAGCATGGCGATCAGGCCGACGAGGACGACGTTACCACTGATCACCGCGAAACCGTGATTTGGCGTGTGGCCGGCGTTCTGCAATACGGCGATGACCGCCAGGTTGATGCCCGCCCACAGGTAGGTGAGGCGGGAGACGAGCGGGCCGGCTCGCCACCATAACAGCGCCAGCAGCAGCAGGGCAGCCACCTTGAAGAGCGGAAACAGCGGCGGCCAGTTATAGATGAGAGGGTGCTG
>CAZMKF010000028.1:0-3933 GCA_964566935.1 uncultured Dehalococcoidales bacterium
GCCCGCTTCGCAAAGCGGCGGTAGCACGATCTCTAAATCCGCCAGTTCCGTCTGCTGATCCTTGTGGATACCCAGCACCGGGTGGGCAAGACCGGCCAGGCCGCCGCTCTCACCAATCAGGGTCACGGCGTCGACCGGCAGCACCTTCAGCCGTGGCACATACGCAGGCCTGCCCCTGGCCAGGTAACGCTCGAAGGCATCGTTCACGTCCACACAGCTGCCACACTCCACCAGCGCCTGCGCCACGTGCGGTCTACCCACCACTCCCTCACCAGCTATCTCCTCCACCCTCTGCCAGCTGACCGCACAGCCCAGCTGATTAAGGAGCTCCACCATGCGACGGGCACGCGTATCGCGCGACTCGCTCAGCTCGCGTAGTTTCCGTTGCAACGGCTGGTAACGATGGTCGATATAGTAGGCGACAATGTGCAGCTCCGCGTCAGGGTTGTCGGTGCTCATCTCCAAGCCGGGGATCACCTGCAGCGAGCCGCCGGCAGCAGCAAGCATCGCCTCGTCCACCCCTTCAGTTGTATCGTGGTCAGTAATTGCCACATATCTCAGCCCCAGAGCGCTAGCCTTCGCTACCAGCTCGCCAGGCGTATCGGTACCATCCGAGGCAGTGGTGTGGACGTGTAGATCGGCTTGACTAACGGCCATTGAGCTTTACCCCCTGATTGGCGTCATAGGTGAGGTCCAGTCGCTCGATGCTGCGAGCGTGGCCGGTTGCCTCATCAACCTCTATCACTACCGAATTGAAGCGCACCGGTCCCTCAGCCACCCGGAAGCGCGCTGGCTGCAGGGTGGTCAGGTGCCGCAGCACGCTGTCCACCTCCATGCCGAGCACCGAATCAAGCGCGCCCACCATGCCAACATCGCTCACATGGGCGGTCCCTCCCGCCAGGATGCGTTGATCGGCGGTAGGCACATGAGTGTGCGTGCCGATCACAGCGCTGACCCGGCCATCGAGGAAGAAACCCATCGCCACTTTCTCCGATGTTGCCTCGGCGTGGAAATCGACGATGATCGCCCTGGCGCCCTCCGCCTCGCGTGCCAGCACGTCGTCCATGGCGCGGAAAGGGCAATCCATGTTGGCGAGAAAGGCACGGCCACTGACATTAATCACCAGCACGCCGTCCATTTGGACACGGCCGCGGCCTGGCAAACCAGGTGGGTAGTTGATTGGCCTGATCAGCCGGCTTTCGAGGTCAAGGTAATCGTAGACCTCACGCTGATCCCAGATGTGATTACCAGTAGTGATCACATCGACCCCTGCCGCGAAGAGCTCCTCAGCAGTTGCCTGGGTGATACCACGCCCGCCGGCGGCATTCTCGCCGTTGACAATGACGAAGTCCATGCTGTGCTGACGGCGCAGCTGCGGTAGCAGGGCGGCCACGGCGCGCCGGCCATCGCCGCCGACCACGTCACCTATAAAAAGAATCCTCATAAATACGTACAGCGGGTGTTGCCGCCGCCACGCTCACCCGTGACTGCGTGGTAACGCCCGCCGTAATCCTTTCGATCCGCCCCGCTATTTCGCGTAGTCGACCGCCCGAGTCTCCCGCACCACGGTGACCTTGATCTGACCAGGATACTCCAACGAGTCCTCGATCTTCTTGACGATGTCTCTCGCCAGGCGCACGGCGTAGAGATCATCCACCTCGTCGGGCCGTACCAGGATGCGCACCTCACGCCCCGCCTGAATGGCAAACGATTTCTCAACCCCATTGAAGGAGTTTGCGATATTCTCCAGCGCCTCCAGGCGCTTGATGTAGGACTCCACCGTCTCACGCCGGGCGCCCGGACGGGCGCCCGAGATGGCGTCCGCCGCTTGCACCAGGATCGCCTCGACCGTTTGTGGTTCTTCCTCATCAGCGTGGTGACTGCCGATGGCGTGTACAATGCGCGAGGATTTGCCGAAGCGCTTCGCCAGATCGGCGCCGATCAAAGCGTGCGGCCCTTCCACCTCGTGGTCCACCGCCTTACCAATGTCGTGCAAGAGACCTGCAGTGCGAGCGACGGTGACGTCAGCCCCCAGCTCGGACGCCATGGTAGCAGCCAGCAGTGACACCTCAATTGAGTGCAGCAGCACGTTCTGGCCGTAGGATGTACGGTACTTCAGCCGGCCGATCAGGCGGATCAACTCCGCGTGCAAGCCGTGTACGCTGGCTGCGTAAGAGGCCTGTTCACCGGCCTCACGGATAATGCCGTCGACCTCGGCGCGGGCCTTTTGCACCACCTCTTCGATGCGGGCGGGGTGGATGCGGCCGTCGAGGATCAACTTGCTGAGCGCCATGCGCGCCACTTCACGCCTCACCGGATCAAAGCCGGAGAGCGTCACTGCGTCAGGTGTGTCGTCGATGATCAGGTCCACGCCGGTGGCCGCCTCGATGGCGCGAATGTTACGCCCCTCGCGGCCGATGATGCGTCCCTTCATCTCGTCGTTGGGTAGGGGTACAACCGAGACCGTCGTCTCAGCCACCTGCTCGGCGGCGCAGCGCTGGATGGCCAGCGCGATTACCTGGCGCCCCCTCTTGTCTGCCTCGTCTTTGGCGGCTTGTTCCAACTCGCGCACCCGGCGGTTGGCATCCTGACGCACTTCGTCCTCAATTGCTTTCAATAGTTGGGCGCGCGCGTCTTCCCGGGAGAGGCCGGAGACGCGTTCCAGCTCGATCGTCTGATCGCGCTTGAGCGCCTCAGTCTCCTGCTTTATCACCTCTATCTCTTTTTCGCGTTGTTGCAGCGTGCGTTCGCGTCGTTCGTTGCCTTCGACTTTGCGGTCGAGGTTTTCCTCACGCTGCTGAAGCCGTCGTTCCTGACGCTGCAGGTCGCTGCGTCGTTCTCTGAGTTCCGCTTCCACCGCACTGCGCAGTTTCAGTGCTTCGTCCTTGGCCTCCAAAAGCAATTCTTTTTGTTTAGTTGTGGCATCTGCGACGATTCTTGCCGCGTCGTTGGCGGCGCTCTTCATCTGATCGCGAAGCGCAATCTGCTTCAGGAAGTATCCGAGAGCGAAGGCGATTACGGCAGCCAGGACGACGATGATCACCACTTGTTGTGTGTCCATCTGTTCGCTCGCCTTTCTGGCACGTCGCAACAGGGCGACGTCTTATTCAGCTTATGTTCGTATGGCCCGCGGCTTCATCACCGCGGGCCTCCAAAAAGATGATAACAATTGTGGGATATTCCTGTCAAATACACCGGATAACACCGGCATATTTATACGAGCATGCCCTTGTTTGCTAAGCCTGCTGAACCGCCGCCCAGCTCTCAACGATCTCTTTGCCGGCCTCGCTGATATAGCCTGCTCGCACCGCCTCCGCCAACAGCACCGGTAGGCTGGTGAGCGGCAGCAGCTCGACATTACGTTCAGCGAACGCGGCCGCGGCCCGCTTGAAGCCATAGGAGAAGATGGCCAGACAACCTGCCACATCCGCGCCCGCCGCGCGTAACGCGTCCACCGTGTTGAGCGCCGAGCCACCACTTGTGATCAAATCCTCCACCACTACGACCTTTTGGCCGGGCGACAGCCGCCCCTCGACCTGCCGAGTCAGCCCGTGCGTCTTGGCCGCACCGCGCACATAGACCATGGGCAGCTCGAGGCGGTCGCTCAACCAGGCGGCGAATGGGATGCCGGACGTGGCGGTACCCGCCACCACTTCGATTCGTTGCGAACCGTAATGCGACCGGAAGACCTGCTCAAACATGGACGTGATCTGGCCGCGCTCCACGGGATGGGAGATGAGCAAGCGATTGTCGGTATAAATGGGGCTCTGAATGCCCGAGGCGTAAGTAAACGGTTCTTCGGTGTTAATTGCCACCGCGCCCAGCTGCAGAAGGATACGGGCGGCGCGCAAAGCGTATTCGTCAGACAATGCTACACCTCGTCAATCAATCGATGTCCGGCGAGAACGGCCACCGTATTACTCCTCCGCCTTG
>CAZMKF010000028.1:3948-25551 GCA_964566935.1 uncultured Dehalococcoidales bacterium
CACAGCTGATCCATTTCCTCCGCGGAGCAATTGCAGAACTCCCGCCCCTGGTCGCTGCAGCGTCGCTCCATGCTGGCGAAGCGCCGGCGGAAGCGCGCATTAGCCTGGCGTAAGGCTTCCTCCGGGTCGATCTTGCGCCAGCGAGCGAGGTTCACCAGCGAAAAGAGCACGTCGCCCAATTCGTCGCACTGTTGCTGCTCGCTGCCGGCGGCAGCGAATTCCGCCAGCTCTTCCTGGAGTTTCTCTTCTACTCCCAGCTCCGAGCTCCAATCAAAGCCCGACCGGGCGGCGCGCTTCTGTAGGGTGAGCGCCTGCGAGAGGGCAGGCAGATACCGGGGGATATCACCCAGCAGCGAGGCCGCTTTCTCTTTACCCTGCTTCTCATCGCGCTTAATCTGTTGCCAGTTACGCAAAACGTCGCCAGACCCCGACACCTCTACCTCGCCAAAAACGTGTGGGTGCCGCCGGATCAGCTTGGCATTGATAGCCTCAAAGACATCCTCAAGCCGGTAGGCGCAAGCCTCTTCTCCCAGTTGAGCATGCAGCACCACCTGCAGGATCAGATCGCCGAGCTCCTCCACCATCTTCTCGTCACTGCCGGAATCTATCGCATCAAGCACCTCGTAGGCTTCTTCGATCAGGTACGGCTTGAGCGATTCGTGGCTCTGCTCCCGATCCCACGGACAGCCGTCCGGCGCACGCAAGCGCGCCACCACCCAACGCAGGCCTGAGAACTCCGCCAGTCCGTCCTGTTCCAAAAGGGCAGGCAACAAGACTGCCGCCGGCCAGACCAGCTTCCGGCAAGCCAGTTCGCTCAGGCTGACCGACACGACCTGGTGGCTCCCGTCTAGCAGCTGCACGATCTGCTGGTCAGGGTAATACGGGCTAAGGTAATCAGCAATCGCCTGCAATTCGCGTATCGCTGGGATGCCATGCACCAACAGCGGCAGCTGGCTACTGAAGCCGGGCCGATGCAGCGGCTCACCGCGCGACAGCTCAGCCTGACGCAGCAGGCTCGTCGCACGCAGTATCTGCAGATCTGTTGCCGTCGCGTCTAGCCCGAATCGCCCGATCAAAGCCGGGAGGTCATCACCAGTCAAACTACCACCTTACCGTTCATGGACCTTCCGTTCCCGCTCCCCCACAACGCAAGCACATGCAAAACGCCCGCCGGCCAAGGTCGGGCGTTGACAGTGCCGATTCTCCTGCCAGATGTTCAGTCACTGAGGTCGTTGGCGATGGCCGTCAGCACCTTGGACACATCTGAATGCGGTTGGGCTGTGACGATGGGCACGCCAAGGTTCAGCGTCTTAGCCATCTCCCGGCCGCGACTGGGTATACTCCAGTTAATGCGGCGATTGAGCGAGTGCTCCACATCACGATTGGTCAGACCCACCTGGCTGTCGCTGCGGTTGAGGACGATAATGATCTTCTCTTCCGGGTAACCAAGCGCCTCTGCCAGATTGAGGAAGTCGCTGGCATTGACCAGGGCGCCCACCTCGGGAGTGACCAGGGTGATCACCACATCTGCCTTATCCAGAGCAGAGAGCGTCCTCTCATCGTAGGCCGACTGGCAGTCCACAATCACCCGCCAGTACATGTCGACAAGCATGGAGAGCACACGACGGTAACCGTCGGCGGTGACCATCTCCGCCATCTCTGGTCGCTGCGGCCTTGCCAGGAAATCGAGGCCGGGAATAACGTCGCGTTGCACCACGCTTTGCAGCGTCTCCGAATCTGCCTCAACCCCAGATGAGAGAAAATCGAGGATGGTGTGCTGCGGCTTAACGTTCAAGTAGAGGTGCAGATCGCCCATAGAGAAGTTGCCGTCCACCAGAACCATGCGTCCCTTGGCTTTCTTGGCCATCGACACAGCCAGGTTGGCAGCGACCATGGTGGTGCCTATTCCACCCTTGGGCCCAAAAACCGCGATGGTGCGCCCTTTGCCCTCGAGGCGTTCGGCAGCCCGCTTGGCAGCGTAGGCCTGGCGCATCCCGGTCAGCTTCTCGTAGACATCAGTGATACTCTTGCTTAGCTGCTCACGGTCGAACGGCATGACCACAAACGAACGCGCGCCGGACTGCAGGAAGCGCCTCAGTTCAGAGGGTTCTGCGCGGTTCATCAAGGCGATGGCGCCGGTGCTGGGGGAGAGTTCGAGCAGCTCACGCATCAGCTGAGCCGTATCCACTCCTTCCCACTCACAGGCAACCAGTATGATAGCGGGCGCCTTGAGAGTCACATCCGAGGTGGCTACCTCGACCGATTGAGCGGCGCCGACGACCGATATCTCCGTATCGTCGCGCAGCAAGTCCGCGATCAGCCGGGCAACCTCCGCCGAGGGGTGAACGACATAGACAGTAGCCTTACCAGCCGGCATGCTCCTCAGGCCTCCAATAAGGTTCGTAGTGATGGATGCCAAGATTCTACTATAAACGGTCTGTGTGGACCACCGACCCGACAGAGCCTGTCATTCGCCTCGCGCAGGCGTTTCGTGCAGGGGAGCGGGGCCGGCGATATAATGCGGACGACTTTAACTGCCACGGTTTGGAGGAATATGCGATGTCTGAGAACTCCGCCAGTTACAACATAGCTATTGTCGGCGGTGGCCCGGGCGGTTACGTGGCCGCCATCAGGGCATCCCAACTCGGCGCCAAAGTGGCGCTGATTGAGCGCCGGCACCTGGGCGGGACCTGCCTCAACGTAGGCTGCATTCCCACCAAGGCTCTGCTGATTAGCGCCGAGACGCTGGAAGTAGTGCGCAAAGCCGCTGAATTCGGCATCAAAGTGGCCGAGCCCGAGATCGACTTCGGTGCGGTGATGGAGCGCAAGCGCAAAGTCATTGAGCAGGGCGTTGCCGGCGTGACTTCACTGCTGAAATCTAATAAGGTGGATGTCTTCAACGCCACCGCCAAAGTGAGCAAGCCCGGCGTCGTTCAGTTGGAGGGCGAAGGCGTCCCCGGTGAGATCGCAGCGAACAACATCATTATTGCCACAGGCTCAGTCCCTGCCAGGCCGCCAATCCCTGGCATGGAGCTGCCGGGGGTGCTTACTTCCAACGAAGCGCTCAGTTTGGAGACCCTGCCCAAATCAATGGTCATCATCGGTGGCGGTTACATCGGCATGGAGATGGCCGCTGTCTTCCAACCAATGGGCACCCGCATCATGGTGGTGGAGATGCTGCCTGGCATCCTGATGAACACCGATGAGGAGCTGGCCAGGCGCTATCAGCAGATCGTTCGCCAAAAGGGCGTCGAGTTCAACCTCAACTCCACCGTCAAGGAGATTCGCCAGGGTGGCGAAGGGCTTGAGGTCGTTCACAGCGGCGCCGATGGCGAGAAGGTGGCCACTGGCGAGGTGGTGTTGGTGGCGGCCGGCCGTGTACCGGTGACCGATGGCATCGACGTGGCGGCGCTCGGGCTGACTATGAACAAACGCGCCATCTCCGTCGATGAAACAATGCGCACCAACGTGCCGGGCATCTGGGCGATCGGTGACGCCACTGGCATCATCCAACTGGCGCACGTGGCCTCCTACCAGGGTCATATCGCGGTAGAGAACATCATGGGCCATCAGCGCATGGCCGATTACAGGGCCGTACCGGGTGTCATCTTCACCAATCCGGAGATCGCCAGCGTCGGTCTCACCGAGGCACAGGCTAAAGAGCGGGGGATTGAGGTGCAAGTCAGCAAGTTCCCCTTGGCGGCCTCTGGCCGTGCCCAAACGATGGGCGAGACCGTCGGTCTGGTGAAGATGATCTGCGAGAGCGCCACCAACCAGGTACTTGGCGTACACATCATGGGAGCCCGCGCCACCGACCTGATCGCCGAGGCCACCCTGATCATCCAGATGGAGGGCCTGGCCGAAGACCTTGTCGCTACCATCCACGCCCACCCCACCTTGCCCGAGGTAATGCACGAGGCAGCGATGGGACAATTCGAGGGTCCAATCCACTTCTACCAACGACGTTGAGGCGACCGCAACTCGCGCATTCATGGCCGTTCCCTCAATGAGGGAACGGCCATCTATCTGTTCTGCGTCAATACCAGTGCGATGCTATAATCCGCGGTGCTGTGAGGCATAAGCTGGTCCACACAGCCACGAGAACCGCTAAAACATCCAGAGTAACCTATTGAACTTAGTGAGAGACCAACTCGCCGGGCTGATCACCCAGGCGATCGTCAACGCCCAAAACGACGGCGCCCTGCCACCACTGGATCTGCCCGAGGCCCTGGTGGAGCGCCCGCAGAATGCGGGGCACGGCGACTACGCCAGCACCGTGGCGCTCAAACTGGCGAGGCCGGCTCGCGCCAATCCGCGCCAGATCGCCAGCGTGCTGGTCGAACGCCTGCCGCAGTCCGCCTTGTTGGAGAACGTGGAGATTGGCGGCGCAGGCTTCATCAACCTCTATCTCTCCCCCGCTTGGCTGGCGAGCCAGGTAGACGAGATCGTCACCAAGGGAGCGGACTTCGGGCAGCTGGCTCTAGGCGACGGCAAACGCGTCCAAATCGAGTTCGTCTCTGCCAACCCAACCGGTCCGCTTCACGCCGGCAGTGGCAGAGGAGCTGCTTTGGGTGACACGCTCGCCAACCTGCTGAACAAGGCCGGCTATTACTGCGAACGCGAGTATTACGTCAATGACGCTGGCGCCAGGCTCATCGCTTTTTACCTGAGCGTTTACGCGCGCTACCTCAATGAACTGTGCCAACCTGCCAGTGTCCCTTCCGACGGCTACCAGGGCGCCTACATTAAGGAAGTGGCCGAGGCGATCGTTGCCGAGCATGGCGATCGCTTCGCCCGGCAGAGCGTTGGCGGGCTGTTCAACCAGCCGGCAGGCAGCGGTGATCTGTGGCAGGCGCTATCGCCACAGGCGCAAGAGGAGATTAACACCATCGGCCAGCTGGGGATCGAACGCATGCTGGCCGCAGCCCACCGCGACATGGAGACACTCGGCGTCCGTTTTGATCACTGGTTCAGCGAGCAGACGCTGTTCAGTAGCGGCATGGCTGAACAGACGCTGGCGCATCTGCGCCAGAAGGGGCAAGTTGCTCTGCGCGATGGCGCCACCTGGTTCCAGTGGGATGGCGGCGAGGAGGATAGAGAAAACGTTCTCATCCGCAACACCGGCGTGGCAACCTACTTCATGTCGGATATCGCCTACCACTGGGATAAGTTCCGTTCGCGCCGCTTCGACCAGGTGATTGATATCTGGGGCGCCGATCATCACGGCCACGTGCCGCGCATGAAAGCGGCGATGCGGGCGATAGACGTCGAACCGGAGCGCCTCACTCTCCTGCTTCATCAGCTGGTAACGCTCAAACGGGGCCAGGAGATCGTGCGCATGTCCAAGCGCACCGGCGAGATCGTCACCCTGCAGGAGGTGCTGGAGGAGGTTGGCCGGGACGCCTGCCGCTTCTTCTTCCTCGCCCGCTCCGCCGACAGCCAGATGGACTTTGATCTGGAGCTGGCCAAACAGCAATCGGCAGAAAACCCTGTATATTATGTCCAATATGCTCACGCGCGCATCGCCAGCATTCTCAGACTGGCCCAACAGCAGGGCTTGGCGGCCGACGGTGACGTCAGCCTGATCGGCGAACCAACGGAGTTGGCGCTGATCCGGCAGATGCTGCAGCTGCCGGAGCTGGTTGCCGATACTGCTGCCCGACTGGAGCCGCACCACCTGCCCCACTACGCGCAGGAGTTGGCACGCGCTTTCCATCTCTTCTACCAGAACTGCAGGGTGATCAGCCCGGAGGATGAACCGTTGAGCCGCTCCCGTCTTAAGCTTATCGAGGCAGCCCGCATCGTGCTATCAGAGACGCTGAGGCTGATGGGCGTCAGCGCGCCTGAGCAAATGTGAAAGCGTTCTGGTATACCTTATAGGGGTATTTGCAGGAGAGAATCAACCCAAAGCAGATACAGTTTGGAGGTTCGATCAAATGAGCAGTGAGAACATAATCGAGGTAACTGACAGCAACTTCAAGAGTGAAGTATTGGAGGCCGAGGGGCCGGTTCTGGTCGATTTCTGGGCCGCCTGGTGCGGGCCCTGTCGTGCCGTTGCGCCGGTCGTTGAGGAGATAGCCAACGAAACGAAGGGCAGACTGAAGGTAGGGAAACTGAATGTAGACGCCAATCCCGTGACACCGCAGTCTTACGGTGTGATGGGCATTCCCACTCTTATCGTCTACATAAACGGCGTGGCCGTGGAAAGAGTGGTAGGCTTTATGCCTAAGGCCCAGCTGATGACGCGGATCGAAGATCACTTAAGCGAGTAAGCAGATTAGGGGTGAGGTGGTGGCGATGAAACGTGCATTGACGATCGCGGGCTCGGACTCCGGCGGCGGCGCCGGCATTCAGGCCGATCTGAAGACGTTTTCTGCGCTAGGTGTCTTCGGCACCTCCGCCTTGACCGCCATCACCGCCCAAAACACCACCGGTGTGTTTGGTGTACAAGAGCTGCCGCCTGAGTTCGTGGGAGCCCAGATCGATGCCGTGATGAACGACATCGGCACCGACGCCGCCAAGACAGGCATGCTTTTCAGCGCCGAGATCATCGCCGTAGTGGCGGACATGATCAGACGGCACAACATCCCGAACCTGGTAGTCGATCCCGTGATGGTCGCCAAGAGCGGCGACGCGCTACTGCGGCGGGATGCGGTACGCGCCCTGATTGAGCAGTTGCTGCCTCTGGCCCTGGTGGTGACCCCTAATATTCCGGAAGCTGAGGAGATTCTCGGTCGCACCTTGAACACGGAAGACGAGATCAAACTGGCCGCCTCCGAGATAGGGGGGATGGGTCCGAAGTACGTGGTAATCAAGGGTGGTCACCGCGAGGGCGACGCCGTAGACGTCGTCTGGGACGGCAGAGGCATCAATCTGATGGGCTCGCCCCGCTTTGCCACCCGCAACACGCACGGCACCGGCTGCACCTTCTCGGCCGCCATTGCCGCCCACTTAGCGCGAGGCCTGGATCCCATGGCGGCAATCAGCGCCGCCAAGCGCTACATCACCGAGGCGATTGCCAACGCCTTCCAGATCGGGCAGGGTCAAGGGCCGGTGCACCATCTCTATCGCTTCTTCACTAGCGAGGGGGAGCCTGCCTCATCGCGTAAGCCTTGAGAATGACGGCAGTGGCCGCCTCCGTAAGGTTGTAGCGGCCCAGATCCGACAGAGATACCCACTCCGCCGCCAGGCAGTCGGTGGCGGGGATAAGCTCGCCTGACTGGTACTCGACCACATAATCCAGCACAACATAGTGGAATCGGGTGCGCCCCTGTTCGTCCTCGATGATGCGCTCGAAGACGTCGGCAACCGGGCCAACCTCCACTTCTATGCTGCACTCTTCCCGCACTTCGCGCGCTACACCCTGGCGCAGAGTCTCCCCCACTTTGAGAGCGCCGCCGGGAATACTCCAGCTGCCGCGCCCCGGCTCCTTGCCCCGCTGGGCCAGCAACACCCTGTCGCCACGGAAAGTGACGCCGCCCACACCTACGATCGGCCGCGGCGGATATTCTCTCGACGAACTCACTTAGTCTTCCTCACTTTCACGCATCTGCGCATCACCTGCCAGCTGCATCAGCCGGCCGCAGTCGTAAGCTGCAGCGCCCGCCAGTCTTGCCAGGTCAGTATATCGCTCCCTCCTGGCCATCAACGCTGTTTGCTGATCGACTATGTCGAAGCTCAGGCGGCCCACTCCCGGCACAAGCTGCGCCAGCACTGGCAAGTCGGCGCTGATCACGGTGGCGATCTTGGTGTAGCCGCCCGTAGTTTGCCGATCCGCCAGCATGATGATCGGCATGCCGTCCCCCGGTACCTGCACGGAACCTATGGCGATCCCCTCCGAGACCACGTCGGCGCTGTCCAGATGTTCGATCGCCTGTCCCTTGAGGCGATAGCCCATCCGATCCGAGCTCTCGCTCACCAGATACTGACCGCGGCAGAACTGTGAGAGGCTGTCCTCACTGAAGCGATCCGCCTGGGGACCAGGCAACACTCGCACAGAGACCTCTTGTGAATAAGTTGGCGGGGAGGGCAGCCTGACGAACATGGCGATTGTGCCTGCTGGTATCGGTCTGCGGAACTCCAGATGGTCGCCCGCACGCAACGGCTGTCCGTCACCTAGCCCACCCAGGCCACTGCGAGCGTGACTGGCGCGCGAGCCCAGCACAGGAGCCAGCGCCAGACCGCCTGCCACCAGCAGATACTGCCGGCAACCGTGCCGCGCTTCACCAAAGGATAGTACAGCGCCCGGCTCTACCCTTACCTGCTGCCAGCCCGGCACGCTCACGCCATCAATCCTGGCGCCGAGGTCGGCGCCGGTCAGCGCGATTAACGCGGCGCTGTCAAAACGCAGAGTCGGCCCCACCAAGGTCAGCTCAAGACCGGCCTCGGTTGGGTCATTGCCTAGCAGCAGGTTGCCCGCCTGCAGGGCGAACAGGTCCATCGCTCCCGCCACCGCCACTCCGTAACGCTGGTAGCCGTGCCGGCCGGCGTCCTGCACGGTGGTAAGCAAGCCCGGGCTCAGCACTGTCAATCCCATGGCTGCTCCTCAGCGGCGAAATCGTAATTGGCAGCGTCGATCGGCACGAAGCGCACGCTATCGCCGGGCTCGATATAAGACGGATTGTCACGCCGCACGTCAAACAAGCGGTAGGGAGTCCGTCCCAGCAGATACCAGCCGCCCGGGCTCTCCACCGGATAAATGCCCGCCTGCTCGACTGCAATGGCGACAGAGCCTGCAGGCACGCGCAGTCGTGGCGTGGTCAGGCGCGGTAGATGCAGCTCCTTCGGCAGGCCACCAAGGTAGGGGAAGCCGGGCATGAAGCCGATCATGTAGGTATGGTAGTCCACGCTGCTGTGCAGCTGCACCACCTCGGCAGTACTGAGGCCGGCAAGCTCCGCCACCACTTCGAGGTCCGGGCCGAACTCACCACCGTATACCGTCGGAATGCGGCGCAGCCGCCCAGTCGGCAGGTGCGCCTCGCCGCTTGCCGTCACCTCCCTGACCAGGCACTGCAGATGCCGGCGCAGCCGCTCACCATCCAGCGTTAACGGCTCATAGTGAACCAGCAGGGCGCGATACGATGGCACTAGCTCGCCAAGGCCGGGTAGATCCTCCCGGCTGAGCAGCTCCGCCAGCCGGTAAACCAGTTCGCTCAGCTGCCGGCTGATGCCTTCGCCAAACTCCACGCTCCAGGCGCAGTCCCCCGCCGCCAGGACGCGCGCCTCCACACTATTGGCTGACGCCATCTCAATCCAGGAACGAGACCAGAGGGCGCAGTGAGCAGCCAGCGGCGCTCAGCGCTTCGCGCACGGCAGCTGCAACCGCCGGCGCCGTAGGTTCGTCACCGTGGATGCAAATGGTGTCAACTTTGACCGGCAACTCGCTGCCATCCAACGCCACGATCACCCCGTCGCACACCATACGCACGGTGCGCTCCGCCGCCACTTGCGGGTCGCTGATCACGGCGCCGGGCAGTTTACGCGAGCTAAGGCTGCCATCGGCATTGTACTGGCGATCGGCAAAGGCCTCACGCGCCACCCGCAGCCCTTTTGCCTGAGCTGCGGCCAACTGCGCTTCGGCAGTAGCCGAGATCATCACGATCAGGTCCGGCTCAAAACTGGCCAGCGCATCGCTGATCGCCGTCGCCACCGCAGTGTCCCTCTCCGCCAGGTTGTAGAGCGCGCCGTGAGGCTTGAGATGACTAAGGTTCACCCCATTCACCCGGGCAAACGCTTGCAAGGCGCCCATTTGGTAAATCAGGTCCGCAACGATTTCGCTCGGATTTTGCTCAATCCGGTTGCGTCCGAAGCCGCGCAGATCGTTGAAACCAGGGTGCGCTCCCACCCCCACGCCGTAGCAAACTGCCAGCGCCACCGTTTCGGCCATAACTGAGGGATCACCGGCGTGAAAGCCGCAGGCTATGTTAGCTGACGTGATCAGCGGCATCATCGCTTCATCTGCACCCAGGCGATAGTGACCGTAGCTCTCACCCAGATCACAGTTTATGTCGATCGCTCTCATGCCCACCTCTCAAATCCCGCGCCTCTCGACGCTGATTATAGCGCGGTGCCGGGCCGCCGGTTACAGATTACTTACTCGTGACGGTGTACACAGCCGCACGCCATCTTGGTAGAATGGACCTGATTGGGAGTGGGAGGTGGTGACAGAATGAACTACGAGGAGTTCGAGCGGCTTGTGATCACCAGGCGTTCGGTGCGCAAGTTCGCCGCCACCGAGGTACCGGACGAGCTGTTGAACCGGGCGCTCAGTCTGGCGGTATGGGCGCCAAACGGAGGCAACAAGCAAGCCTGGGGGTTCTACGTGGTCAAGAACCCAGCCAAGATTGCGGCCATTGCGGACGCTGTACAGGCCAAAACGGAGCTGATGGCCAGCTGGCCTGAGGCGGCGAGTTTTGGCGACGTCGTCGCCCGCTGGCGAAAAACGAGCGACTTCTTCCGCCGGGCGTCGGTGTTAATTGCCGTCGGTATGGGCAACTACGAGAGCATTGCCGACAAGATACTGGCCCAACGAGGCAGCGAAGACAAAGAGGCCGCCGCCATTACCGCGGCCCGCACGCTCGGCGCCTCGCGCCTGCAGAGCGTCGCCGCCGCCATCAACACACTGCTGCTCGGCCTGCACCTGCAGGGCCTGGCCAGCTGCTGGATGGCCGGTCCCCAGCAGGCCAAAGCTGAGATCGAACAGATCGTAGAGATGTCGCCCGATCTTGATTTCATTGCGCTGATTCCTGTAGGCTTCCCGGGCGAGGAGCCGCGCGATTGCCCACGAAAGCCTCTGGCAGACGTGGTGCACTATCTACGTTAGGCCGGCGCAAACGAGGCAATGAGCTCACTTTTGGAAAGTCCGGCTGTTCTGGTGCTCAACCAGAACTACGAGCCACTCAACATCTGCAACGCCCGCCGGGCGTTCAGACTGCTCGACTGCGGTAAGGCGGAGATGCTGCTCACCAGTGACTTCGTCTTGCGCAGCCCCAGCCGCTCCTTCCCAGGCCCTTCGGTGATTCGCCTCGTCTACCTGGTGCGTCGCCAGCGCCCCCGCGTTCACCTCAACCGCCGCGAGGTCTTCCTGCGCGATAACTACACCTGTCAATACTGCGGTAAACAGACTCGGGAGCTGACGCTCGATCACGTGACGCCCCGCTTCCGGGGCGGCGCCCACACCTGGGAGAACCTGGTCAGCGCCTGTCCCAGCTGCAATCACCGCAAGGGCAACCGCAAACCCGAGGAAGCGTCGATGCGGCTGCTGCGCCAGCCGTTTGAACCACACCCGTCCGCATACCACGGCGTACTGCAGCGAGCCGAGGCAAAAGGGGAGTGGCTGGCCTTCCTGCCCAGCCTCTAGGCGAGCTGTGGCGCCGGCGTCAGCCCCCGAGGGGGCGCCGGTCTCTCGGGTAAGAGCCGAATACCTTCACCATCGTGGTGTTTGGCTCAATGGCGGCCAGGGCGTCCACCAGCTTGCTGTCCCGCCTATGACCTTCCATGTCGACCAGAAAGACGTAGCGGCCGAGCATCTTCTTGCCGGGGCGCGACTCGATGCGGGTGAGATTGATCTCGCGCGCAGCGAACTCCTGTAGCACCTGGTGCAGGGTACCGGGTCTCTCTTCTCCGGGCACGGTGAAAGCCAGCGAGGTCAGATCGTCGCCGGTGGGCTCACTATCTGCACCCGCCAGGACGACGAAGCGGGTCACGTTGTGACTGCCATCCTGGATCGACTCCGCCAGCATGTTGGCGCCATATAGTTGTTGGGCGCGGCGGGTGCCGATCGCCAGGGCGGGGGTGGTATCAGCGAGCATCTGCTCCACGGCGCGCGCCGTGCTCAACGCGGCTACCAGTTCGATACCGGGCAGGTTGCTCTCAATGTAACTGCGGCACTGACCAAGCGCCTGCGGATGCGAGTAGAGCAACCTGGCCTCAGTCACCTCAACGCCCCGCTGACCGAGCAGGTTGTGCACCACCGGCAAAACCAGTTCGGAGCGTATCTTCAATTGGGAATCGAAGATCAGGGCATCGAGCGTAGCGTTTACCGACCCCTCCAGCGAGTTCTCCAGCGGTACCATGGCCGCCTCCACCTCGCCGCTTTCGGCGGCGGCTATCGCGGCGACAATACTGGGGTAAGGCGCCAGCTGCCAATCGCCAGCGACGGCGTAGAGCAACGCCGCTTCCTCACTGAAAGTACCTTGCGGTCCCAGGTAGGACAGTCTGGCCACCGTTTTCGACCCTCATTCAATTGCCGGACAAGAGGCTGCGCAAGTACTCCTCGTTGCCCACCCGGGTGACCGCCACCACGCCGTCGCCGGCGCGGGGTACAGTGTCACCCACCGGGATGATCCAGTTGCCGTCTCGCACAAGCACCAGCAATTTGGTTTCCGGGGGCAGGGGCAGATCTTTGATCTGCTTGTTGATGATACCGGAGTTCTGGTTCAGTACCAGTTCCACTATCTCAAGGCCCGTGTCGGAATCGCGCATCAGGCGTAGGATGGGGTACTTGGCGATCCGCTCTTCAATCTTGTTAAGGATGATTTCAGTGTGGCTGACTGTAGCGTCGACCCCGAGTGCCTTGAATACGGCCTCATTCTTGGGGTTGTTGATGCGGGCAATCGTGCGGGGCACATGCATCGCCGTTTTCGCCACCTGGCAGGCCACCAGGTTATCCTCGTCTTCGCCGGTCACGGCGATGAATACATCGGCACGCGCCGTACCGGCGGCCGCTAGCACTGCCGCTTCGCAGCCATCACCTCGCATGACTACGCTGCCCAGCTCGTCACCGATCTCTGCAGCCCGAGCCTTGTCGCGCTCAATTATCAACACCTCGTGACCGGAGTCGATTAGCGCGCGCCCGAGGTAGTAGCCCACCTTGCCGCCACCAACAACAATGATGTACATGGCTATCGCTCCTCGCCAGATGGCCCTGCCGCCGGCTCGCTTTCCATAATGCCGCGCACAATGGAGACACCGAGCGTTGTTGGGCAGTAGGTCTCCAAACCGAGACCCTTATACATCTTCTCTCGCACCGGGTCGTAGATGCGCGCGATCACCCGCGGCACGCTGAAGAACTCCCGAACCACCTGCGAGGCCACAGCGTTGGTATTGTCACCATTGGTAACTGCAACAAAGCAGTCCGCCTGCTCAATACCGGCTTGCCGCAACACGTCCTGATCAATGCCATTACCAAGCACTGTCAAGCCGCTGAAGGAAGGCTCCAGACGATCAAACTGATCCGGGTTTCTGTCGATTACACTCACGACGTGGCGATCGGCGTCTAGTTGCGAGGCGAGGAGCGCCCCGACCCGACCACAGCCCAGAATCACAACTCGCATAGCTGACCTCTATATGGGAATCACTCTGATTACTCACTCATCGCGCCGCGCACCAGCCACACTTTCACCGGGGAGTTCTTGAGCACGTAGCTGGCCGCATGCCCTATGTCAAAGCTGCCCCGCTGGATACTGTAGGGGACGCCCATCACGATCAAATCACAGGCGCGCTCTACCGCTTCGTCGACCACCGCCGAGCCAGCGTCGCGCGCCTGCAGAATCTCGGTCTCGATCCGATAACCGTTCTCTGCCGCCACACTCTCGGCCGCTTCCAGGTAGCGCTCGCCCTTGTCCATCTCCGCATCCAGCTCCGCAGTCAGAGGCAAGGTGCGGCTAACCTCAATCACATAAACGACATTCACACGGATCTTGTTGCGTTTGGCCGCCAGAACGGCCAACTCCACCACTCCCGCATCCACGCTGCTGCCGTTGACGCAAGCCAGGATGGCTTGCAGGGTCTTCATGCCAATCTGCCTCCCTATACGTTTGCTGGACGCCAGAAAAGCGTATCAGAGCGCCCCGCTCAACGCAACATTTTGCCACATTTCAACACCACTTGGCATCGTGGAGGGAGAGGGGAAGGCCACCACATCTTCGCATGACAGGGCACTTACCGCGATGCTAGAATACCGCGCACAATCGGCGAGAGAAACGAGGAACTCCGGTAATTGAAAGAGCTGACTAACGGTGATGTAACTACCGCGACACCGACCATCCCTATGGGCCCGGGGGCAACTGATAAACCTCGCTTTGAGACAATCGACAGCCCCGAATACGACAACCTCCTTTCCTGCATCCGCTGCGGCCTCTGCCTCTCCGTCTGCCCTACCTACTTCACGGACGGCATCGAAACGCAGTCGCCCCGCGGCCGAGTGGCGCTGATACGCGCCTGGCAGGAGGGACGGCTCGACCTCACTGAAAACCTGAGGAATCACCTCTATCACTGCCTGGATTGCCGTGCTTGTCAGACGGTGTGCCCCAATAGCGTCCGTGTGGGAGAACAAGTGCTACTGGCGCGCACCACCGCCGAGGAGCAGTACAACGCCAGCTGGCTGGAAAAGCTGATCAAGAAGGTGGCGCTGGACATGCTGCTGCCCAATCCGAATCTGCTCGAGGCGATGATGTGGCCTATGCGCCTCTACGAGGGCCTCGGCATCCAGTGGCTAGTTCGCAAGCTGGGCATAATGCGCCTCTTCCCCAAGCCGCTGGCCAAGATGGAGGGCATCCTGCCGCCCATTCCAGGCAAGCCACTACGACGCGAACTGGCGGAGGTCACTCCGGCAATCGGCGAGCGCCGCTACCGGGTGGGTTTCTTCCTCGGGTGCATTATGACCACCATGCTGGCGGACAGCAGCCGCGCCGCTGTTGAGGTGCTCACCGCCAACGGTTGTGAAGTGGTTTACCCACGTGACCAGGTCTGCTGCGGCGCCCCACACGCCGAGGAGGGCGAATTCGAGGCAGTACGTTCGCTCGCCAGACGTAATCTCGACCTCTTCTCGAGCTACGAGTTGGACTACATTGTGGCGGACTGCGCGGCCTGTAGCGCGGAGATCAAGGAGTACGGCCACCTCATGCGTGAGGACGAGCAGTACGCTGCCAAAGCACGCGAGTTTAGTTCTCGGGTGCGCGATATCAACGAGTTCCTGGCCGGCATCGAGCTGCGCCAGCCTTTGGGACGCTTTGAGCACAGCGTTGCCTATCATCACCCCTGCCACCAGGTACACGCCCAGGGCGTGCGCGAAGCGCCCCGCTCTCTGCTCAAGATGGTGCCTGGCCTTTCGTTTGTGGAACTGAATGAGGCCGACTGGTGTTGCGGCAGCGCCGGCGTTTACAACATCACCCACGTCGACCGCGGCGAGAAGGTGCTGCAACGCAAAATGGACAACGTCGAGCAATGCGGCGCCGAGATACTGACCACCGGCAACCCGGGCTGCCTCTTACAACTCAAGGCCGGGGTGCGAGAACGCAAGCTGCCCGTGCAGGTACTGCACCCAATGGAAGTACTGGCAAAATCATACATTGGCGGCATCGGCGAATTGCGGCCGGCCATGATCCCAATGATACAGAGGTAGTGGTGTGGAAGAGAGACTGATAGCAGAACTTCACGCAGTCATTGCCCCCGAACGCGTGCTCACCACGCCGGAGGACCTGATTGTTTACTCATACGATGGCACCTGGCTGGAGTCGAAACCAGACGTGGTTGTGGTACCGCGCACCACGGAGGAGGTGGCCTCAGTGCTGCGCCTCGCCGACCGGGAACGTATCCCGGTGGTGCCCCGCGGCGGCGGCAGCGGCCTGGCTGGTGGCTCGGTGCCGGAGAACGGTGGCATCGTGATCAGCACCTCGCTGATGAATCACATCCTGGAGATCAACCCTGTCGACATGGTGGCTGTGGTGGAGGCGGGCGTCGTCAACTCCGTTCTGCAGGAGAAAGTGGAGGAGATCGGCTTCTTCTACCCGCCGGATCCCGCCAGCCTGAAGCAGTCCACCATCGGTGGCAACGTCGCCACCGGCGCCAGCGGACCGCGCGCGCTCAAGTACGGCGGCACCAAGGACAACGTACTCGGCCTCACGGTGGTGCTGCCTGGCGGCCGCATCATCCGTACCGGTGGGCGCATGATCAAGAGCGTCACCGGCTACGACCTGGTACACCTGTTCACCGGGTCCGAGGGCACCCTCGGTATGGTGACCGAGATCACCCTGCGCATCATCCCCAAGCCCAAGCACAAGGGCACGGTTATGGCTGTCTTCCCCAAACTGGACGACGCGGGTGAAGCGGTGACCAAGATTCTCGGCGCCGGCGTCGTGCCGCTGGCCATTGAAATGATGGATCAGACTACGATTCGCGTGGTTGAACAGCACCTCAACGCCGGCTTGCCGGTGGAGGCCGAGGCAATTCTGTTGATCGATGTCGACGGCGATCGCAGTTCGGTCGATCAGCAGCTGGAGATCGTGGCCGAGACCTGTACCCAGGGAGGCGCCGAGCAGGTGAAACGAGCCAGCAACGCCGCCGAAAGCGACGTGCTCTGGACAGCCAGGCGCAGTGTTTCGCCTTCGCTGGCCCGTCTGCGGCCGAACAAACTGGGTGAGGATATTTCGGTGCCGCGCAGCGCCATCCCGCACGTGGTGCGCTCAGTTGCCAACATCGCCAAGGAGCACAATCTGCTGATTCCGCTCTTCGGCCATATCGGCGACGGCAACCTGCACCCCAACATCCTCTGTGACCTGCGTGACGAGGAGGAAATGGCGCGGGTACTCTCCGCCGCCACCGCCATCTTCGAGGTGGCGTTGTCGGTCAACGGCACCCTCTCGGGCGAGCACGGTATCGGTCTGTTGAAGAAGGAGTTCCTGCCAACCGGCGTGACGCCGGAGGCGTTGCAGCTGATGCGAGAAATCAAGGCTACCATCGACCCCAACGGCATAATGAACCCGGGTAAAGTCTACTAGCGGGCAGCTACTGTCCAGACACGGCCCGGACTCGCCTTGAGCCGGGCCGTGTCCTTTGGCAAGCGCCAGGCGGCGGAATCACTTTTGAGAGAGTGATGCAGGATTCGCTTTGCACGGAACGAGATCCATTGGGCGAAGCGCAAGTGCCGGTGCGCCTGAGGCGTGAGTTCTCGATCGGCAGGGCATGGCCACGCCGCGAGAGAAACTGCAGCGGGACTTGGACAACTTACTCTCCGGCAGAGGCCCCGCCGCTGAGGTAGAATGCGGACCTGTGGCGTGCGCACTCAAGTACACCGCACGTCTGGCTCGCGAAAGGCGATGGTGATGAGAAGAACTCCCGGTTGCCTCTCCATGGTCGCTTCCATGGCTTTCGGCTTCATCATGCTGACAGTTGGGGTGCTTGTCGGCCTCTCCCTACAGAGCAGCGACCCGCTACGCACTGGCTCCTCCTGTCCACCGCCGGAGGTGGCGCCAAAGTTTGGCGTCTTTTGGGAGGCATGGGACCTGGCCGATCGTTACTACGTCGACCAGTCGATGATAGACCCCACTAAGCAGACCTACGGCGCCATCGAGGGCATGCTGGCCTCGCTTGGCGATCCCGGCCACACTCGCTTCCTGACGCCCGAGCAGTACAAAGCGGAGCAGGAATCTCTCTCCGGCAAGTTCGATGGCATCGGCGCTCATCTAGGGGACCGCAACGGCCGGCCCACCATTCTGGCTCCACTGCCTGATACGCCGGCCGAGAGAGCCGGTCTCAAAGCCGGCGATATTGTTCTGAAAGTAGATGGCAAGGACGTTGAGGGCATGCATTTGAGTGAGGTGGTGGCGATCGTGCGGGGACCCGCCGGCACCACGGTGACCCTCACTATCCTGCACGCGGACGAGGCGACGCCGGTCGAGATCAGCGTGGTGCGGGCCAGCATCAACGCACCGAACGTGATGTGGACCATGGTGCCCGGCAAGCCCGTGGCCCACATTCTGCTGATGCAATTCTCCGAGCGGGCCGGCTCCGAAGTGGGCGCCGCCATCGCTGCGGCGGTAAGGCAGGGCGCTACCTCGCTCATCCTGGATCTGCGCAACAACTCAGGTGGCCTGCGCGACGAGGCGGTAGCGGTGGCTGGTCACTTCATCGCCAGCGGCAACGTCCTGATCGAGGTGGATTCACAGGGCAAACGCACTGAGTATCCGGTCAAGAGCGAAGGACGGGCCACGGATCTGCCGCTGGTGGTACTGGTAAACGAGAACAGCGCCAGCTCAGCGGAGATCCTGGCCGGAGCGTTGCAGGATCACGACCGGGCCAGGATAGCGGGCACAACCACGGCTGGCACGGGCACCGTGCTCAGCATCTTCAACCTGAGCGATGGTTCGTCGGTTTTCCTGGGCACGAGCGGCTGGCTTACTCCCAATGGCCGGGAGATTTGGCGAAAAGGCATCGAACCTGATCGGCCAGTGCAATTGACTGCCGGCACGCAGCCGCTGTTGCCGGTAGAAGAGCAGCGCATGTCGGAAGGTCAGTTTAAGCAACAGACCGATAATCAGCTGACGACAGCGCTGGAGTTGCTGGGCCACTAGTCCGGCAGGAGCCGTCAACGGCGGTAGCATAGGAGTGTAGATAGATGGAAAGACGTTCGGGACTCACTACAGCCCTGCTGATGCTGGGTTTGCTGCTGCTCGTCCTCGGGATCATGAAATTCTCGGACTTCGCCGGTAGTCTGACTAACTCAGCCGCCAAACCGACGGCCACAACGGCAGCCGCCATTCAGAGCCAAAGCCCCAGCCCTGCCCAGGCTACGGCAGCCCCTGCCATAGCGCCACTCAGCCCGGATAGCTTCGTGAGTGCCGTGCGTAACGTTTCGGACCGGGTGAGGCCAGCCGTTATTCAGATCACCACTGAGCAACTGGTGCGCGTGGACCGCCTGAGCGAGCCGTTCTCCATCCCCTCCGGCGTCGGTTCCGGCGTCATCTACGATGCCGCTGGTCACGCCCTCACCAACAATCACGTGGTAGCCGGCGCACAGCAGTTGCTGGCAACCCTGCCAGACGGGCGTTCTTTTCCAGCAACGCTGGTGGGCACTGACCCGCAAACCGACCTCGCAGTGGTCAAGGTGGAGGGTACGGACCTGCCGGTGGCCGCCTTGGGCGATTCGGCACAGTTGCAGGTTGGCGACTGGGTGGTGGCGATTGGCAATGCCCTGGCCCTGCCCGGCGGGCCTACCGTCACTGCCGGTGTGGTGAGTGCACTTGGGCGCAGGGTACAACAGCCAAGCGATGCTTACGGTCCGGGACCATACCTGTTTGACCTGATCCAGACCGACGCGCCGATCAACCCCGGTAACTCCGGTGGACCCTTGCTCAACCTGCACGGTGAGGTGATCGGCATCAACACCATGGTGGCAGGCGCCTCTCAAAGTGGCATCTATACCCAGGGGATCGGCTTCGCCATCGGCATCAATACCGCCAAGCCGATCGCGAACGAGATCATGGCCACCGGTAAGGTGGTGCATGCTTACCTTGGCGTTGAATACCAGCCCATCACACCGGCGATCGCCGCCCAGCTGGGCTCTCAGCAGCGTTCAGGTGCCCTGATCAGGAGCGTGATGCGCAACAGTGCGGCCGATAAGGCGGGACTGCGGCCCGGTGACGTGATCATCGAGATCGACGGTATACCGATCAAAGAGGAGTCCGCTCTAGCAGGTGCGCTCCGCAAACACAAGCCAGGGGAGACAATCCCCATGCTGGTCGTTAGAGGCAACAGCCAACTGACCATCGAGGTCACCCTGGGCGAGCGGCCGAGCGGCCAGTAGATGGCAAGGGGTCGGCGCACGTGCGTCGGCCCCCCATGCTCCCTACAGTCAGGCTACCGCCGGCCGTGCAGCCGTACGCTCGCTGAGGTAGCGGCCGGTAACCGCCGCCACCGTGAACTGTCCTCCCTGAACGGTCAGGATGCGCGCACCCTCGTATTCCGCCGCCAGCAGACGCGCCTCCGCCAAACTAGCGCGGGCGCCAACGTAACCATGCCCCCAGGCGTAAACCTCGAAAGCGGCCCTGCCACCCTGATCAAGATCCATCACACTTAACCCCCAGCCCTCGGCCAATCGGACTCTCATGCCACTTGCTTGCCGCTGAGACGTTGCCTCAGCTCCTCCAACTCGGCTGCGGAGCGCCCCGAGAAGATCGCCGCCAGACCCAGCGTGGTGGCGTGGGCGAGCCGGTAGGAGCGCTCGTAGGCGCCCGCCACGGCCGGGTCTCGTGTCTCGCGCGCCGGGTTGCGGCGCAGACGGCGGGCCCTGCTTCTCGCCCCGTTTTGTTCGCGGATAAACGGGAAAAGCTTCCCTTGAACCAGCGAGTTTCTTTCCGCTTCCATCTTCAAACACTCCATCCGGGCTGTCTTGACTCTATTGTAGAACATCTGTTCGTATTAGTCAAGAATCTTAACCGGCGCGGA
This sequence comes from uncultured Dehalococcoidales bacterium, assembly GCA_964566935.1. GTDB lineage: Bacteria > Chloroflexota > UBA6077 > FW602-bin22 > JAMCYS01 > CAZMKF01. The sequence continues at coordinate 24,172 of CAZMKF010000028.1, forward strand.
GGATACCCAGATAAGAGGTAGTGAAACTCAGAAACTGCTGCCTCCGCGGCGCAGACTGGCCACGAATCGCCAGACGAGCAGCAGCCACACCGGCAGGAAGACGATTGCCGTCATCAGCAGTTGGCCCTCTTTCATCTCCCACGCCTGGCGGTTCCAGGACCAGAGGAAGTTGAAAGCGAAGTACTGCAGCGCTGCGCTGAGACTGAAGACGTAGGCCAGGAGACGGCGGAAAGCGCCGCTCGTCACCGCTGCCAGCGGCACCAGCAGGCAGAGATACCAGGGTTGAAACCAGGGCGTAGCCAGCAGCAGATAGGCCAGCATCACGTCGAACATCCCATCGCTCAAGAGGGTTGCTCCTCGCACCCAGCTCACCCAGAGGCAGGCGGCCACGGCAGCGAACAGCAGATAGCCTGGCCAGGAGGCCAGCGCCGCTAATCCCGGTTGTCCCAGATCGTAAAGCCAGAAGTAGGCGACTGCGGCCGGTGAGGTGGTGTAGAAGGTGCTGCGCTGCAGAAAGCCGATGGTTTGCAGTCCTTGCCAAAACGGCAGGTAGCTGACAACCACCAGCGCCAGGCTCAACCCCAGGCCGACCACCAGACGTCGCCAGGACACGATTCTACGGACTGCCTCGCCACACACTGCCAACAATACGAAGGGCGCCAGCAGCGCGGTGACGAACTTGACCAGCACCGAGGCCGTCAGCGATAGCAGCGCCGCCACCGGCCGATTGAGACCGACGCAGTGCAGCGTCAGCAGGGCCAGAAAGGCCATGATGATATCGTTGTGGCCATTGGCGCCGCACTCGAAAAGCAACAGGGGATTCCAGGCCACGCCCAGGAATGCCGCCATAGCGTAGCCGTTACCCAGCCTGGCCACTATCTGCGCGGCCAGCACGGCGCTGCCCTGCAAGGCGAAGATCGCCAGCAGCTTGAACAACAGGTAATGAAGCAGCATATCGTCCCCGGCCAGCAGTGAGAGCGGCGTGATCAGCAGCGTCCAGAGCGGCCCGTAGATCGACGGCTCGTCGAACCAGTAGGTCATGTATGGGTAGAGCGGATCGCCGGGAAAGGCGGAGGGCGGCACCAGGTGCGGGTTGGCGCCGTGCTCGGTGAAAACGCGCGCTTGCAGCGTATAGGAAACCATGTCGGTCGACCGGGAAAGCAAGCATCATTGCCCCCGCCTGCAGCAGGCCGAAGACAAAGACCACCCGCATCAGCTGGCGGTCGAACGGCGTTGCCGCTACCGTGCGCAAAGCCAGCGCGTAGATGGCGAAAACCGCGAGCGTCAATGCCAGGAAGACCATGCCCTCCAGGCGACCGTGGCTGGTCGCAGTACCTAAATCGAGCGAAGGGGTTTGCCAGAGCGAAAACAGGGGGTAAC
>CAZMKF010000029.1:0-13154 GCA_964566935.1 uncultured Dehalococcoidales bacterium
CGTGGACCGACGTAGATGAACCTGACATCGTACTTCCTGATAACCTCACTGACAGCCTCAACCCCGGCGTCACTATAGGCACGATCGATCGCCTGTTTGCGCTTCGCCGGCTCCAGCGTGACGCCGCGCCACTGGTGCTCATGTCCTGCCCAGCCTAGCAGAGTGGGCAGACCGGTCATCGCCGAGACGCGCCCGTATTCACTGTAACCGTCACCGGTAGCCTCCAGCACCACTGGCTGTCCCGGTTGCACCGAGAGCCAGCGGATCGCCTCATAATCCGCCAGGCTGGAGGAGCGCAGCCAGGCCAGGCCATCGAGAGTCAGGCCCTGGCCGAGCGGGCCCATACGGGAGGGAAAGGCGAACAGCGGGTAAACCAGCGCCATCGCCACCACAAAACTAGCGGCTGCTCGCCAGCCCACTCTCCAACCACGCCGCAGCCCGACTCTACCGACCTGCCGCTGGCCGAGCAAGTATAGGCCGAAGGTAGAAACGACGGCAAACACCGCCCAGCTCTGATAGTAGAGCTTGAAAACGGTATTCATGCGGTTGCCAAAACTGTCACGCACAAAGACGAACTCGCAAAGCAGCAGCAGACCGAGGCCGCAACCAGCGAGCGTCAAGACAAAGCGACTCCCGGCATCCAACTCACCTGTGCCTCTGTGAACACTCAGCCACCGGTAAGGCAGAGCAACCATCAGCATTAATGCCAGCAACAGCAGTGGCGTGCCGATGCCGCCGGAAGCCAACAGTGGCGCCAGCCCGTCCGCTGAGGCGCCGGCCGCGGCGGCCAAACCGGCCAAGGTAGTCAGTACCAGCAGTGCCAGCGCCAGCAGTGCGGAAACTCGCACGGCCAGGCGGCCGCCCTGATCCAGCGGCAGCGCACGGCCGATCAGCCAGGGCACGGCAGCGACCAGAAGAATCATGGGCAGCCAGACCACCAGAAACTGCGACAGAGAACTGCGCAACGCAACCAAGCCGATGCCAGACACCTGCGAACGGAAGCCCAGGTAGAACGGCAAATAGAGCAGGATAGCCAAACCAAACAATGCAAGCCCCGTCGACCCTGCCATCAGCAGCCGCTCGCGCCAACCGTACATCGCGAGCGGCTCGCTTACCAGTAGCGCCAACACCAGTACCACCAGTGCGGTGGGCAAGTCCCAACTATTGATGAAACCAAGCGCGCCAAAGACCACGCCAGTGGCCGCCAGTTGAGGCAATCGCGCCCGCCAGACTCCCGCCACCAGCTGGCTACCCGTTACGCAGAGTCGCAGAGCGAGACAGAGTGCGGTCAGAAGGAAAGGCAGCGCCATCACATGGGGGTGCAAGTCGCCCAACAGTAGCGAGAAGGCCGGGAACTCGTTGATCGTGTAGTCGAGCGTGGCGCCCGTCACCGCGTCACTGGCGCCGATCACCCTGCTGGCTCGCCACCACCACCAGAAGTAGGGCGGATCTGCCGGGTACGCCACTTGCGGTTCTACGATGTAGGTGAGATCCTTGATCGCCAGCCACTGCCAGAAGCCCTCGCCAAGCCGCAGATTCAGCCGGACCAGTTCAAGCATCCCCTCAAGGTTGCCCATTAGGAGCAGCATCACCACTGCCACCAGGCCGTAGCGCCAGGCGATGCGACGTGCCCCTGTCTCACCGCTTGCCAGCTGCGCCAGTGAAACCACCAGTACAAAGACCGCGCTCGCTGCCAAACCGGCCAGCGAAGCCAGGGCGAGGTTGAAGCCCACCGCCGAAGACACCTCCGATAGTTGCACCAGGCCGGCCATCAGAAAGTAGCCGAAGTAGTAGTAGCTGATACCAAAGCCGGACAACCACGGGTCTTGAGGCGGCACGCCGGCATCCCTGACGGCAGCGTTGAGAAAAGCGAAGTCCATCGGTTTCTCAGTGCCTGAGATCTCCGGGCTGTGTGCGCGAATGAAAGCAAACAAGAGGAATACGCTCAGGAAGACGATGAGCGGCCAAACGGTCGCTTGCGGGCGCTGGCGCAGGGCGCTCAGGGTTTGGCGACCGTAATACGACCAGCCGACAAGCGCCAGGCCGATCAGAGCCACGGCCCAGCTGCCACTGGTGTTGGCCAGCGCGCCTACGCTGCTTGCCAGCCATACCAGGTAGCCTGTAAAGAGGAGTCCCAGTTGAATGGAGAGGCCAACCGGCGCCAGCGGCAGGCCGCGCAGCAACCAGTGTGACAGCGGCAAGGCTGCGGCGCCCAACACCGCCAGCCAGAAGAGCCACGCAGCTACGTCAGACACACTCACCCCCGCTTGTCTGCCGCTCCGGTCCGGGCCCGTAGCGCCGACCCAGTCATTTTACCGTCGCCGCCGCCGACTCACAACCGGCGCTCCTCCCCGTGCGTTGACAGCGACCCAAGCCCTTTCTAAAATCAGCTTGGTGTCATAGCGGATGCTAAACCAAAGGAGGTTCGGAACAGTTGAAACGCAAAGTGTTCGTCTCTCGTCAGATCCCCTACGAAGGCGTCGAGATGCTGGAAGAGCAGTGCGAGGTCGACGTCTGGGAAGACGAGCTGCCACCGCCGCGCGCTGACCTGCTGGCACGGTCGAAGGACTGCGATGCCATCCTCTCGCTGCTTACCGACCGCATCGACGCAGAGTTTCTGGAGAACGCCCCCAGGATTCGCGTCGCCGCCAATATGGCGGTTGGTTACGACAACATCGACGTGCCAGAGTGCACCAAACGCAACGTGGCCGTCTGCAACACCCCCAACGTGCTGACCGACACCACAGCCGACTTCGCCTGGACCTTGCTCATGGCGGCCGCTCGCTGTGTGGTCCCAGGAGCCGATTATGTCCGTGCCGGCAAGTGGAAGACGTGGGGACCGATGCTCCTGATGGGGCAGGATATCCACCACGCCACCCTTGGGTTGATCGGCCTTGGCCGTATCGGCATTGAGGTAGCGCGCCGCGCCCAAGGCTTCTCAATGCGCGTTCTCTACTACGATGTCTTCCGGCGCGAGGATGTTGAGAAAGAGATGGGCCTCGAGTACGCGGACATGGATACGGTGCTGCGCGAAGCCGACTTCGTTTCCGTGCACACGCCGCTCACCCCCGACACCAGGCATCTGATCGGCGAGGACGCCTTCTCTAAAATGAAGCCGACCGCCGTGTTGGTCAACAGCTCACGCGGTCCGGTGGTCGATCCCAAGGCTCTCTACACAGCCCTCAAGGACAAGAAGATCTGGGCGGCCGGCCTTGATGTCACTGAACCCGAACCGATCGAAATGGACGATCCGCTGCTGACCCTGGATAACTGCCTGGTTGTGCCGCACATCGCCAGCGCCAGCGTCAAAACCCGCACCCGCATGGCCACCATGTGCGCCGAGAATATCCTGGCGGTCTTCAACGGCACCAAGCCACCCGCCATCGTTAACCCGGAGGTCCTGGCTGGCCGCTAGAATGCCTTGCGCAATCCACCTGCAGGGATGGTAGAGTTTACGACGGCAAGCCGCAATGAACGACAGTAAGGAGCCTGTTATGGCAGAAGTCATGTTTGAACGCCAGTACCGCACCGCCAGTTCGGAAGGTTACCTGATCCTGGAGGGCGAAGAACGAGTAGGGCGCGCTGAGCTGCATTACGCGGACAGCGTCGTCTACTGCACCCTGATCGTTGAACACGAGATGGAGGAGGAGGACCTGCTCGACCTGATCCAGCAGATTGACGATGACCTCGTCATCTCGGCCAGCGTGGTGCGCGACGACTTCATTGTCAGCGCCTACTTCGGTCGCGATCTGGGTGTCTACGAAGACGAGTTCGTCGACGAAGACGACTTCGAGGACGACGAGGACGAGGACGACGACGAGGACGACGACGAATAGCCGGAGCGCTAGACCCCACCGCAACTGGTAATATCAAGGCGACTGTCGCAAAGGATGCGGCAGTCGCCTTCATTATCCGAGAGCTTGACCAACCGTGAGCAATCAGTATGCTATACTCCACGGCCTGACGTCGCCGGGATGATTCAACCTCCCAGGCGGCGTATCCTCAGCATTTGGGAACAAGTGACAAACTTACTCCAAGACAAGCGGCTTCGCCTCGTACTGGCCTTCTTTCCTGTAGCGGCGATCACGCTCGCCGTTCTCATTATCCGGCCGGACCTCAGTCAATTCTCCTCGCTTGGTTACGTTGGCGTGACCGTGCTCATGTTCATCTCCAGCGCCACAGTTCTGCTGCCGATGCCGGGCCTGGCCACTGTCGCCATTGCAGGCTCGCTTTGGAACCCGCTGCTTGTCGGATTGGCCGGCGGCCTGGGTGGCTCGGCTGGAGAGCTGATGGGGTACCTGGCGGGCCGCGGGGTGAGTGACTACGTGGAGGATTCGGAACCCCCTTGGATGCTGAAGGTTCGCGACTTTGTGACTCGTCACGGTTTCTTCGCTATCCTGCTCTTTTCCTCTGTGCCTAACCCCGTTTTTGACGTGATTGGCCTTGCCGCCGGCTCCTGCGGCTTTCCCGCCTGGCGCTTCTATCTGGCCGTCCTGATCGGCAACACGATTAAGTGCGTCACCATTGCCATGCTTGGTGAGACTGCGTCGGCGTGGTTTGCCCAGCGCTGACAGCCACAGGCCGGGTTGTGGTAGAGTTCCCGATTGGGCGAGCCCACCCGGATCGCCAGCAATTTGAAGCTTCGGAGAGGCACAACGGTAGCTGACAGGCCAGATGACAGACCTGATATCCACTATTAAGTCACCGGCTGATCTCAAGCCGTTAACGACCAAACAACTGCAACAGCTGGCGAGAGAGATTCGCCAGGAGCTGCTGACCACGGTCATGCAGACTGGCGGACACCTCGCCTCTAACCTCGGCGTGGTTGAGCTGACGCTTGCCATGCACTCCGTGTTCGACAGCCCGCGCGACCAGTTCGTGTGGGACGTTGGCCACCAGGCCTATGTGCACAAGCTGCTAACCGGCCGTCTCGCTCAGTTCTGTACCATCCGCCAGTTTGGTGGCATCTGCGGCTTTCCCCGCCGCGAGGAGAGCGAGCACGATGCCTTCGGCACAGGCCACGCCTCCACCGCCATCTCGGCGGCGCTCGGCATGGCCGTGGCACGCGACCTGAAAGGCGAGGGCGGCTATGTCGTCGCCGTCATCGGCGACGGCGCCATGACCGGCGGCCTGGCCTTCGAGGGTGTTAATCACACCGGTAATCTGGGCACCAGGCTGATCGTAGTACTCAACGACAACGGCATGTCAATCGGCGGCAACGTCGGCGCGCTAGCCAAGCATCTCAACAGCATCCGCAGCGACCCGCGCTACACTTCGGCCAAAGCCGGCGTGGAGCGCGCCCTCACCCGCGCGCCGCGCGGCGGTCGCCTGCTGGCCTACCTGAAGAAACTGAAGAATGGATTGAAGGGCGCCGTCATCCCAACCATGCTCTACGAGGACCTCGGTTTCCACTACCTGGGGCCGATCGACGGACACAACATCGCCGCCCTGCAGGCCGCCTTGCGCCGTGCCAAACGCATTCAGCGGCCCGTACTGGTGCACGTGCTCACTACCAAGGGCAAAGGCTACGATCCTGCCGAGGACGATGCCACAACCTTCCACGGCGTCGCCCCCAACGGCAGCAAGCGCCCTGCGGCCCCTACCTACAGTGCTGTCTTCGGCCAGGCGATCACGCAGTTGGCCGCCGAAGACAAACGGATCGTCACCATCACCGCTAGCATGACCGACGGTACCGGTCTGCGCGGTTTCGCCAAACGTTTTCCGGAGCGCCACTTCGATGTCGGCATCGCCGAGGAACACGCGGTCACCTTCGCCGCCGGCCTGGCTGCGCGCGGTATGAAACCCGTGGTAGCGCTCTACAGCACCTTCCTGCAGCGCGCCTACGACCAAGTTGTGCACGACGTCTGCACCCAGAACCTGCCGGTAGTGTTCGCCATCGACCGCGCCGGTATCGTGGGTGACGATGGCCGCACTCACCAGGGGCTCTACGACTTGTCTTATCTGCGGCACATCCCGAACATGACGATCATGGCGCCGGCGGACGAAAACGAACTGCGCAAGATGTTGTACACAGCATTGCAGCAGCAAACGCCGGTGGCGATACGCTATCCGCGCGGCGCCGCCACCGGCGTTGAGATCGACGAACAATGGCAGGCGCTGCCGCTGGCAACGGCCGAAGTGCGCCGCACAGGTGACGGCTTGGCCATCCTCGCAGTGGGTACGATGCTGTCAACCGCCCTGGCGGTGGCGGAAGCACTGTCAGAACATGGCCTCTCCACCACTGTGGTTAATGTCCGCTTCGTCAAACCCCTGGACGAGGCACTCATCCTGGACCTGGCGGCACGACTGCCTCTGTTGGTGACGATTGAGGACAACACCGTCCTCGGCGGTTTCGGTAGCGCTGTGCTTGAACTGTTGCAGAAACGTAACACCAACACGCCAGTCAGGCTTTACGGCTATCCCGACCGCTTCATCGAACACGGCAGGCCCGACCAGCTACGCAGTAACTACGGCCTGGACGTCTCCTCGATTACGAACGACTTGCTGCACGAGCTCCGGCCGGCGGCGCCGGTAGATGCACAGTCTGCGTCCGACCCCGCGGAGGAGTATCTGCCGTGACCACTACAGAACTGTCGCAACAGCAATTGTTGCTGGCCATTGAGGAGGAGCTTCGGCGCGCCGTACCGCAAACCGGTGACAGCGACCTGCTCTACCGCATGATGAACTACCACCTCGGCTGGGTGGACGCCAAAGGCGCGCCGATCGAGCCGCAGACGGGCAAGCGCCTGCGTCCCCTCTTCTGCCTCCTGGCCTGCGCGAGCATGGCCGGTGACTACCGTGCGGCGCTGCCGGCCGCCGCGGCGCTGGAGCTGCTCCACAATTTCACCCTCATCCATGACGACATCCAGGACAAGAGCTACGAGCGCCACCACCGCCCCACCGTCTGGGCCGTCTACGGCATCGCCCAGGCGATCAACGCGGGCGACGCGATGTACGCCCTCAGTCACGCCGCCATCCACCGCCTGCCACAGCAAGGCATTTCGCCCGAACGTGCCCTGCAGGCCGCAGCTCTGCTTAACCGCACCTGCCTGTTGATCTGCGAGGGACAATGCCTGGACCTGGATTTCGAGCGACGGTCGGTAGTGAGCAGCGTTGAGTACTTCACGATGGTGGAACGGAAGACAGCGGTGCTGCTTGCCAGCTCTCTGCAATTGGGCGCCCTGGCGGGCGGGGCTGACGAATCGGCCCAACAGCGACTGTACGAGCTGGGCCTTGCACTGGGCGCCGCTTACCAGATTCAGGACGACATTCTCGGTATCTGGGGCGACCCGGAGCGCACCGGCAAACCAGCGGCCGACGACCTGCGCAACCGCAAGAAGACCCTCCCCTACCTGCTGGCGATCGAAGAATCCGAGCCCGCCACTGCAGCGGCGCTGCGCGCTGCCTTCGCCGCTCCAGCCGGGCAAGCAGTAGACGTCGATGCGTTGCTCCCACTACTGGAGCATGCCGGGGCACGACAACGCTGTGAGCAGCTTGCTGAGGCCAGAATCCTCGAGGCGATTCAGTTGATGCGCAGCTTACCCTTGCAGGAGCCGGCGCGTTCGCTGCTTACCCGCTCGGTGGAATCGCTGCTGCATCGCCGGTTCTGAGCTTCAGCAGCGGTAGAAGCTGCAGAAGCAACTCGCTGCAGAGCAGCCAACCTCCCTGTGTAGCCACCAGACGCGTACCCTCGCGCTGCAGCAGCCCCTGTCGTTGCATCCCGTTCACCGCATCCGCCAACGCGCCTATGGCATCGACCTGGTAGCGCTCCTCCAATGCCGCAAGGTCCACCCCCTCGCTAAGCCGCAAGCCCAGCATCAGCCGTTCGCGAGCCTGCGTCAATCCGTCCAGCGCCTCACTACTGGCCTGAGGCGATTTTGAGTCGGCGACAGCCGCCAGATACTCCTCGAGCGTCGCGTGGTTCCACCAGCGCCGCCCGGCGGCAAACGAGTGAGCAGCCACCCCAAAACCGTAATATGGCTCGCCCAGCCAGCAACCAAGATTATGTCGACACCGCCAGTCGCGCTGCCCGTCTCCCAGGGCATAGTTCGAGATCTCGTAGTGCCAGTAGCCCGCTGCCGTTAGCAGGCTGTGCGCCAACTCAAACTGCTCGGCCGATTCTTCCTGATCGGCTAGTCGCAACTCTCCCCGCGCCACCGCTTCCATCAGCGGCGTGCCCTCCTCGCAATTGAGCGCATAAAGTGACAAGTGCTGTGGCCGCAGCGCCAACGCCGCACACAACACCATCTTCCAGCCAACAGAGGTAATACCAGGCACGGCATAGATCAGATCAAGACTGACGTTGTCGAACCCGGCCTGGCGACTCTCCAGGACGGTACGGCGCACCGTGTCTGCGTCGTGAATGCGTCCCAGCAGGCGCAGCGCGCTGTCATCGAACGACTGCACCCCCAGGCTGATCCGGTTGACGCCCGCTGCCCGAAAGGCCCGCAGCCGCTTCTGGTCTACGGTGCCGGGGTTGGCCTCCAGTGTAATCTCCGCCGCCTCACTCAGCGGAGCACGGGCCCGCAATACCGCAAGGGTCTCAGCAACCTCCATGGGCTCGCCCAGCGAGGGCGTGCCACCACCCAGGTAGACGGAGTTCACGCGAAACCCGGCCGGCAGGCTGCGTTTGAGCTCGCAACGCAAGGCCTGCCAGTATGCCGGCAGCTCGGTCTCGCGCCCCGTGTAGGAAACGAAGTCACAGTAGTTACACTTAGCTCGGCAAAACGGCAGATGCAGGTACACTCCGCCTTCAGCTACACACATGTAATCGATCATAGCACCGTCATGGCGGGACGGCAGAACCGCTGCCGGGCAAGGTTGAAGTGAGACAGCTCGCCGCACTAGAATTACGCGCAGTAAGCCGCCGAAGGAGAATGACGCCATCATGACGATCAACCCCGCTACCTGTAGCGCCACAGAACTGACCCAGGCGCTGGTGCGAATAGCCAGTGAAAACCCCAATGGCAACGAGGAGCAGATTGCCCTCTTCATCCGGAACTGGTTACAGTCGTTCGGGGTGGAGGTGATTTGGGACGAGATCGCCCCACAGCGCTGTAACGTGGTGGCGCGCCTGCGCGGCAGCAGCGATCTACCGGCGCTCGCCTATCTGGGACACATGGACACCGTGCCCGCCGGCGCGGGCTGGACACAGGACCCCTTCGGCGGTGAGATCATCGACGGCAAACTGTACGGCCGTGGCGCCTGCGACATGAAGAGCGGCCTGGCCGCCATCATGATCGCCTTCCGCGAGGTTGTGAAGAGCGTACCCGCCCCCAAACGGGACTTCCTGATGTGCGCCACTATTGACGAGGAAGGCCCAACCATGATGGGCGCGGTGCGCCTGATCGAGAACGGGCTGGTTGACGCCAACAGTCTGGTGGTGGCCACTGAGCCCACCGCCAACCAGCTGATCACCGCCGGCAAGGGCGTGATGTGGTACCGCCTCGAGGCACAGGGCAAGATGGCGCACGCCGGTAACCCCTACGTGGGCGCCGACGCCAACCACGCCCTGGCCCTCGCTCTGGCCGCCTGCAAGGACACATTTGCCGCACTGACGCACGACCATGCCATTCTGGGCAAGGCTTTCCTCACCATCGGCCAGATGTCGGGCGGCGCCAAGACGAACGTTGTGCCTGACCTCGCCTGCGCGGAGATCGACACCCGCCTCGTGCCGCCGATGACGACCGCTGAGACGGAGACGATGCTGCGCCAGGCGGCGACTGCGGCCGCCGCCGCCGTCAAAGGCGCCAGCCTCAGCCTCACCCCGGCCACGATCGACCGTCCGCCGGTGGAGGCGGACCACGATTCGCCGGTGGTGCAGGCATTTGTGCGCGCGCTGGAGGAAGTGACCGGCAGCACCCCTGCCTACGGCGGCTTCGCCGCTTACACAGACGCAGGCATCATCGCCGCTCAAACGGGCAACCGCCACTGCATCCTCTACGGCCCCGGCCATCTGGAACAGGCGCACACCGCCGACGAATACGTTCTGGTAGATGAGATCGAAGAGGCGGCGCGCGTCCTCACCCGAGCCGCCACCGAACTGGTGGGGGATTTCCCGGCCGGCGTCTGATAGCCAGTCAGGCTGCCCGTGGAATGACAGCCTAAATCACCGTATGTATAATGCTAGGGGCATACCGCCACACGGATTCGTGTGGCGGTACTGTTGGCGAATAGTTAAGGCCAGCGCAGAACGTTCGGCGTCGTGGCAGGAGTGAACCAGGGGATGCATCGTACACACACATGCGGCAGTCTGCGCCGCGAGCACTCGGGCGAACAAGCGACCTTGGAGGCTGGATACACCGAATCCGCTCTTTCGGCGGCCTTGTTTTTGTCGACATTCGCGACCGTTACGGCATCACCCAGATCGTCTTCAACCCGGCTGCCGCCAGCGAGGCTCACGCCGGCGCGCTTGAGCTGCATAACGAGTACGTAATCCGTGTCTCGGGTGTTGTGCGTGTCCGTCCCGAGGGCGCGGAGAACCCCAATCTCAAGACGGGCGAGATCGAACTCGAAGTACAGACGCTCGAGGTCCTCAACAGCGCCCGCACCCCGCCCTTCTACATCAACGAGCCAGCAGAGGTGGATGAGAAGGTGCGTCTTAAGTACCGCTACCTCGACCTGCGCCGTGAGCCGATGCGCGACCATCTCATGCTGCGCTACCAGATCATCCGCTTCATCCGCAACTGGCTGGATACCAGGGACTTCGTGGAGGTGGAGACGCCGATGCTCGTCAACGTGACGCCTGGCGGCGCCCGCGAGTTCCTGGTGCCCAGCCGCGTCCACCCGGGTGAGGTCTACGCACTGCCGCAGTCACCGCAGCAGTTCAAGCAGATCCTGATGGTGGCAGGCTTCGACCGCTACTTCCAGATCGCGCGCTGCTTCCGCGATGAGGACCTGCGCGCCGATCGCCAGCTGGAGTTCACCCAGTTGGACGTCGAGATGTCGTTCGTCGACCAGGAGGATATCTTGCAGCTGACCGAATCGCTGATGATCGATTTGGTAGATCACCTCGGCCGCTTTCGCATTCAAGAACGCCCCTTCCCGCGCCTCACTTACGCCCAGGCGATGGACCACTACGGCACCGATAAGCCAGACCTGCGCTTTGGCCTGGAGATAGTTGACATTGCTGATCTGGCCGCCGAATCGCAGTTCCCCGCATTTCAGGCGGCACTGGCGGCGGGCGGGCAGGTGCGCCTGGTGCGCGGACCTGGGATGGGCGCCTATACCAGGCGCGAGGTCGACGAGTTGACGGCCCTCGTCAAGGGTTACGGCGCTAGAGGCCTGCTCACCATAGCGATCGACGAGAACGGCGGCATCAAGAGCCCACTGACCAAAGCCGCCACCCCAGAGCAACTGCGGGCCATTGTGGTGCGCGGTGGCGCCGAGAACGGCGACATGCTCTTCGTGGTGGCCGGACCGGCCGAGGTGGTGGCGGAATCGCTGGGCCAGCTGCGCCTGGAGATCGGTCGCCGCAACAACCTTGTGGACCCCGAGCTGTTGGCCTTCTGCTGGGTGCTGGAGATGCCCATGTTCGAGTGGGCAGAGGAGACGAACGGCGCCGGTCACTGGCAGTCGAAGCATCACCACTTCACCTCACCGATGGATGAAGACCTCTCCCTGCTGGAGAGCGAACCGGGCAAGGTGCGCGCCAAACAGTACGACATTGTCTGCAACGGCACCGAACTGGGTGGCGGCAGCATCCGTATCCACAAACGTGAGCTGCAGGAGAAGGTGTTCCAGCTGATTGGCATGTCGGCGCAGCGTGCCAAGTTGCTCTTCGGTCACATGCTGGAGGCCTTTGAGTACGGCACACCACCCCACGGCGGCATTGCACCCGGCATCGATCGCCTGGTCATGCTGCTCAGCGGCGCCGAGAACATCCGTGGGGTAATCGCCTTTTCCAAGACCCAGAGCGCCACGGATTTGATGATCGGCGCGCCCTCTCCGGCCGATCCCGCGCGACTGGCGGACTTCAGTTTGAAGTTCGTGCCGCCACCCGAACCGGAAGCAAAGAAGTAGCCCGCGACTCTGCCAGGAGGTACTTTCGCGTTGTTTAAAGAAGTCACAAGTCAGGTCAAGTTCACCGCCCTCGAAGCCGAAATCCTCCGCTTCTGGCAAGAGCACGACATCTTCAATCGCAGCGTCAAGCAGCGAGAGGGCTGCCCGAAATACGTCTTTTACGAAGGGCCGCCCACCGCCAATGGTCACCCTCACATCGGACACGTGCTGACGCGGGCCTTCAAGGATATCTATCCGCGCTACAAGACGATGAAGGGCTTTCACAGTACCCGCAAGGCGGGCTGGGACACTCACGGCCTGCCCGTGGAGATCGAAGTTGAACGCGATCTAGGTTTCTCTGGCAAACAGGCGATCGAGGAGTACGGCGTCGCCAACTTCAACCAGCGCTGCCGCGAGAGCGTCTTCCGTTACGTCGACGAGTGGAACGAGCTGACTTATCGCATGGGCTTCTGGTTGGATCTGGGCGATCCCTACGTAACCCTGCACAACAGCTACGTCGAGTCGGTCTGGTGGATCATCCGCCAGATGTGGGATAATGGGCACATCTACAAGGACTATAAGGTCGTGCCCTACTGCGCCCGCTGTGGCACCTCGCTCTCCTCACACGAGGTCTCGCTCGGATATGAGGAGGTGGAAGACCCTGCCATCCACATCAAGTTCCGCCTGCTGGCGCCGCAACTGCCTGGCCTGCCCGAGGGCGCCGACGCCTATGCGCTGGTTTGGACCACCACCCCCTGGACGCTACCCGGCAACGTCGCCCTGGCGATCAACCCCGAACTGGAGTACGTGCTGGTGCACGCGCCAGCCTCCTACGAGGGCGGAGAGCCACAGTACCTGGTGCTGGCACGCCAGCTGGTGGAGCAGACCATCCGCGGCGACTACGAGGTGATCAGTACCGTGCCTGCCAGCGCCCTGGTGGGCGTCAGTTACGAACCGCTGTACCGTTTTTCCTCGCCTGAAAAACGCGCCTGGTACATCGTGGGCGGCGAGTTCGTCACCGCGGAGGAGGGCACCGGCATCGTGCACATGGCGCCCGCCTACGGCGAGGACGACATGGTCATGGCGCGGCGCTACGACCTGCCAGTCCTGGAGATGGTGGATCCGCACGGCGCCTTCGTGGACGAGGTGGAACC
>CAZMKF010000029.1:13213-17658 GCA_964566935.1 uncultured Dehalococcoidales bacterium
GCGATACGCCGCTGCTTTACTACGCCAAGCCCTCGTGGTTCGCCCGCCGCACCGCGGTGCGGGATTCGTTGATCCGCAACAACCAGCAGATCAACTGGTATCCGGAGCACATCAAGGACGGCCGTTTCGGTGGCTTCCTTGACGGTATCATCGACTGGGCGCTGTCGCGTGAGCGCTACTGGGGCACGCCGCTACCCATCTGGGAATGCGCCGACTGTGGCAAGCGCCACTGCATCGGCAGCCTCAGTGAGCTGCAGGAGATGGCCGTCACGCCGGTGGCGGACGACCTCGACCTGCACCGCCCCTTCGTGGACGACGTGCTGCTCAACTGCCCCCAATGTGGCGGGGAGATGAAGCGTGTGCCCGAGGTGATCGACGCCTGGTTTGACTCAGGTTCCATGCCGGTCGCCCAGTGGCACTATCCCTTCGAGAACCACGACCTCTTTGCCGAGCAGTTCCCGGCAGACTACATCTGCGAGGCGATCGACCAGACGCGGGGCTGGTTCCTGAGCCTGCACGTCATCTCCACCATGCTGTTTGACCAGATCAGTTACCGCAACTGTGTCTGCCTCGAGCATGTACTTGACGGCAAGGGCGAGAAGATGAGCAAGCACAAGGGCAACGTGGTCGCCCCCAACACCGTGCTCGACGTACAGGGCGCCGACGCCTTGCGCTGGTACATGCTTACCTCATCGCCGCCCGGCACACCGCGCCGCTTCTCAGCCGAGCTGGTAGACGAGGCGCTGCGCAAGTTCATGCTCACGCTCTGGAACACCTACTCGTTCTTCGTCACCTATGCCAATATCGATAACTGGCAGCCGGCCGCCAACGGCAACGCCCTTGAGCCGGTGCGACAGGACCTCTCCGAGATGGACCGCTGGATCCTCAGCGAGCTGCAGGTGTTGATCACGGAAGTGACGGAGATGCTGGATCACTACGACGCTACTGGCGCCGGGCGGGCTATCGAGGAGTTCGTCGATCGCCTCTCCAACTGGTACGTGCGCCGCAGTCGGCGCCGTTTCTGGAAGAGCGAGAGCGATCGCGACAAGGCCGCCGCCTACGCCACGCTTTACGAGTGCCTGGTCAAGCTGGCGCAGCTGCTGGCGCCCTTCACACCCTTCCTCACCGAGTCGATGTGGCAGAATCTGGTATGCAGCCCCCGGCCGGAGGCGCCGGATAGCGTGCATCTGAGCGATTTCCCCACGCCAGACGCCACCCTAATCGATCAGCCGCTCCTGGAGGCGATGCGCCTGGCGGCCAGGTTGGTCAGCATGGGCCGGGCGGCACGCAACAAAGCGAGCATTAAGGTCAAGCAGCCGCTCTCCGAGGTCATCTTCCGCCTGGATGAGACACGACGAGAGAACATCCGCCCCCTGCTGCCAGTTATTTTGGACGAGCTGAACGTCAAAGCGGTGCGTTTCACGGATGACCCGGCCGAGCTGGTCAGCTACTCCCTCAAGGGCAAGCTCGGCGCGCTGGGACCGAAGCTGGGTCGTGACATGCAGGCGGTGCTGAAGGCGCTCGACGCTGTCGATCCCCAGCTGGTGATGAAGGCCAAGCGTAGCGGCCAGCCGATCGAGATCGCCGGCTTCCAGATCGACGCTGCGGATATCGAGATAGTCCGCACCGAGCTGCCCGAGCTGTCGGTGGTGGACGAAGGCGACTTGCTGGTGGGCATCTGCACTACCCTCACCGAGGAACAGCTGGACGAGGGCTTGGCACGCGAGCTGGTGCGCGCCGTGCAGGCCACCCGCAAGGCCGCCGGCTACCAGATCACCGACCGCATTCGCATCTACCTCGGCGAGGACGAGACGCTAGGCAGGGTGGTGGAACGCTTCAGCGAATACATCCGCCAGGAGACGTTGGCGGACGAGCTGCAGCTGGCCAGCGCGCCGGCTGCAGCACACAAGAGCAGCGCCAAACTGTCGGGAGGAACGGTCCAGATCGCAGTGGAACGTGTCGCAACATAAAACAGGCGGCAGCGCCTGGCTCTGTTTCGTGCTGGGCGCGCTAGTGATCGTCGTTCTTGACCAGTTCACCAAGCAGCTGGCGGTGGATTACTTTGCCGACCAGCCGCAGGCGACGGTGCCGGTGCTGGGCGACTTCGTCCGCTTTGTGCTCGTGCACAACCGCGGCGCCTCGTTCGGCATCCTGCAGGGGCAGCAGACGCTCTTCATCGTGGCCTCGCTGCTGGTGATCCCGGTGCTCTTCTACTTCTACGCCACCGCCAACCCGCGCCAGTTGCTGCTGCGCGTCGCCCTCACCCTGATGCTGTGCGGCAACATCGGCAACCTGATCGACCGCGCCCGGCAGGGCTACGTAGTGGACTTCATCGACGTGGGTCTCGACGCCCTGCGCTGGCCGGTCTTTAACGTGGCTGATTCCAGCTTTGTCGTCGGCACCATCGCCCTGATCGCCTGGATGCTGTTCTTCGACACTTCCCAGAGCAAGAGCGCCCCAGCCGCAGAATGAGCAGCGAGCGCTTCACGGTCGATGAGCAGGCAGTGGGCATGCGGCTCGACCAGTTTCTGCAGGCACGAATGCCAGATTACAGTCGCAACCGCCTGCAGCGTTTGATCGCAGACGGCGCGGTCCGGGTCGATGGCCGGATGGTGAGGCTCAGCGGCCGCCGCCTCAAACAGGGAACCGTTGTCGAAGCCATCCTTCCTCAGGCGGCTGACGAACCTGCCCAAGACGACGTCTTGCCTGATCTTGCATTGCCCGTGTTCTATCTCGACGACGACCTGCTGGTGGTGGACAAGCCGGCCGGTGTGGTCGTCCATCCCGCGCCCGGCCATAGCCAGGGAACGCTGGTCAGCCTGGCCCGGCGCTACTGGACGGACCCGCACTTCGGCGACCAGCCGCGGCCGGGCATCGTGCACCGCCTCGACAAGCTGACCAGCGGCCTCATCATCATCGCCCGCCACGCCGCCGCTCAGAGCGCCCTGAGCGCGCTGATGGCGCGTCATAAGATCGACAGACGATATCTGGCCCTGCTGCACGGCCGCCTGGAACCGGCGCAGGGCAGCGTGGATGCGCCAATCGGCCGCGACCAGCGTAATCGCAGACTGATGTCGATCCAGGAGCGGGGTCGCGCCGCCACCACCCACTACCGGGTACTTGAGCACATTTCCGACTATAGTTACGTCGAGTTGAGACTAGAGACGGGACGCACCCACCAGATCAGGGTGCACATGCAGGCCATCGGCCATCCTGTGGTAGCCGACCCCACCTACGGGCGCAAAGGCGACGCTTCCGGCTTGCAGCGCCAGTTCCTGCACGCCTGGCGGCTCGCTTTCAGACAGCCGTTGAGCGGTGTGCCTATTGATGTGAAGTCACGACTGCCGCAGGAGTTGCAGGATTTCCTGACGGGCCTGCGTGGCTAGCGGGCTACCTGCGGCAAGAATACGTCATAGTTGTAGGTTATCTTCACGGCGTTGTACGCGTTTACCCGGCCGTACGTCCAGTACTCCCCGGTGCCCGCAATAGGATCAGCGGTCGACTCTATGCGATTGCGTATCTCTTGGGCGCTCTCCCACCAGTACATCGATCTGGCCAAACCAGCCACGCCGGCCACAACCGGGGCCGCCATTGATGTACCAGAATCCCATGCGTAGATATGCTGACATGATAACGTGGGCTCTGCCGGTTCGCAGTAGGTAGAGAGGATGTCATGTCCAGGCGCGGCGATGTCCACCCAGTCCACTATCTCGTCAGTGGAGCTATTGCGATTTGAGAAATAGGCTATATCATCGTTTGAGTCAGTTGCTGCTACTGCTATCACTTGCGGATAGGCAGCTGGATAACGTGGCACTGTTGTGGCCTCATTCCCGGCCGCCCCCACCAGCACAACACCATGAGCATGGGCCTCCTGCAGGGCATCCTCCAGGAAACCACTTGACTCCTTACCAGTAAGGCTCATGTTAATGATGCTCGCTCCGTTCTCCACCGCCCAGTAGATCGCTGCAATCAGGTATGAGTCTTTGCCTTTGCCTGATTCGTTCAGCACGCGACCATTGATCAAGGCGCAGTTCGGACAAACACCGGCCACCCCTCGTCCATTGTCGGTATTGGCAGCAGCGATCCCCGCCACGTGCGTGCCATGACCGTTCTGGTCCGTCGGGTCTGTGGGCTCAGGTAGAAAACTCCGGGCCAGTACGACCTTACCCGCCAGATCCGGATGCTCCGCGTCGATGCCAGTATCAAGCACGGCGATCTTGACCGATGGATCACCCCGGACGTAGCCCCAGGCCTGATCAGCATCGATGTCGGCATCGTTTGCGTTGATAAGGTGATATTGATGAACAAGACCCGGGTCGTTCGGCGTCCAGGGGCCGGGAGGCAGCCACGCCGCTTCTATGGGATGGTCAATCTCCACACGCAGAACGTTTGGGTTGGCGCTGTAACGCTTCATAACCGCATCCACCGCTGTCGCGGGCACTGCC
>CAZMKF010000029.1:17668-25138 GCA_964566935.1 uncultured Dehalococcoidales bacterium
TTGGGCCGTTCCATCCGCTTCACGACCCTGGCTCCAGCCTGGGCGTGGAAGTCCGACTCAGCGACAACCCCCGGCTTGAACTTGACCATCAGCCATTGTTCGGGATTGGCCTGCGCCTGGGCCGTGGCCTGCCAGCCACCGCCCAGGCCGCTAAGCGTAGCAAGCAGCGCCAGCGCCAGGAACAGCGCCAGTGCTTTCGTTTTTGCCATTGAACTACCTGATATCCCTGCTCTACTGCGCACGCTGCCCCTGCTGGCTGACCATGAAACGCTCCAGTACCGTGACGTCCTCGTGCAGCAAGACGCGGTCGCCGGGTTGCAACTCTGTCTTGGGCTTCTCGGCTCGCGCGCCCTCACGCGGCAGGGAGATGACGCCCAGCACGGTTCCCGGCTCGCTGTGCCGTTTATCCACTAGCGCCAGGCCCACCTGGGCGCCCTTCACCGCCACCGAGCTGGTGACGTAGCCTATCGCCTCGCCACGTTTGGTCACCACCGGGTCGCCGCCCTTGAACATGCGCACCCCCTTGGCGTTGACGGCGAAGCGAATGATCTGCAGTTTGCGCTCCAGCTCGGCCTGCTTGCAGGCGTCGCGACCGATGAAGAACGGCTTGTGCAAGCGCACAAAGGAGCCGTAACCGGCTGCGCTGGGCGATACGTTGTACTCGCCTGCCAGCTCGTGGCCGTAGAGCGGCAAGCCGGCCTCCGTGCGGCTGGAATCGCGCGAGCCGAGGCCGGTAGGCCGCAAGCCGAGCGATTCACCCTCACGTAACAGGAAGTTCCACATCTGCGGCGCCTTGTCGGGGTGCAGGTAGATCTCGTAGCCGAACTGCTCACCCGTGTAACCAGTGCGCGAGACAAGGCAGCTGACACCATCGATCGTTGCCGGCATGAACTCGGAGCGGCGCAGCCTGCCGACCGCCCGTTTGCTGGCATCGTCCGGCATGGCGCGGCGCATGATCGCCAGCGAGCGTGGACCCTGGATAGCAATGTCCACCAGTTGGTCAGCGCCGGCGGCCGCCTCCTTGAGATCGCGAATGTCCACTGTGACATCCACCTCGCGGCTGCCGTCAGCGTAGTCAATCAGGACGCTGCGCTGGTTGACCGCCCGCAGCCAGGCCAGGTCCTTGTCGTGATTGGCAGCGTTGACCACCAGCATGAAGCGGTCCACTTCAAGACAGTAGGTGAGGATGTCGTCGATCACGGCGCCGGCCGGGTCGAGCAGGAAGCCGTACTGAGTCTGGCCGGGCTTGAGCAGGCAGACGTAGTTGCTGGTTACCAAGTCGAGGAAGCGGGCGGCGAACTTGCCACGCACCTCGATGATACCCATGTGGGTGACATCGAAGAGGCCGGCCGTCTCGCGTACCGCCGTGTGCTCCTCGCTAATGCTTGTGTACCAGACCGGCATACTCCAGCCGGCGAAGGGTACCAGGTTGCGTGCCGCCGTCAGCTTGAGGTGCTCCTCGTAGAGGCAGCTGCGTTTCAGCTCGCCCTCGGGCTGGTTGAACATGAAGCGAGCTTTGCCATCGTCATTGAGAGGCTGCAGACGAGAGCGGCCGATGAAATACGGTTTGGTGCGCTGCACCAGCTGCGGCTGATCGGTAGCGAGGGCGTTCAGCGCCACCGCGCCTGACGGCCGCAGCTGCTTCGCCAGGCTCTCGCACTGCAAGCGGGCCCTGTCAAGCACCGCAGTCGGCGATCCATTGACCTGGGCGATCACGACCGGCCCGCTGATCTTGGCCTCGAGGTCGTCCGGCTCGAAGACCGTGTAGCCGTCGGAAAGCGAACGCAGCCAATCGCGTAGCGGCAGCGCCTTGTCCGTCGCCACCGCCAGCAGGAAGTGCGGCATATCTTCGTCGCCAGAGTCTCTGGTGACGACGACGCTGGCGATCAACTCACCATTAGCGTCCAAGGCCAACGCCGGCCTGGCCTCGCCCACCGGCAGGTCAATCACCTGGGCGGTCAGCGCCTCCTGCAGGAAAACGGCGGCACGCGGGCCGCGCACCTCGAGCAGCGTGCAGGGACCGTTAAGGTCGATCTCCGGCTCGGCGCAACGGATGTGATGCTCGTTGGCGTGGGCGGTCAGATCGTCCACTAGGCTCGCCACCTTGTCCGTCGCTTCTTTCAGCACGGGATAGTCAACCTTGCCGCGCCACACCTCGCCAGCCGCCCCTACGTAGTAGAAAGGCCGGATGTTGTTGAGCACACCGGCGATGATCTCGGCCAGGCGGTCCATGTGCTCCGCGTCGGCGCCGCGCTGGGTGAGCCATACGGTGCCAACGCGAATCGCCGTCGAACGAGAGGCGTTGAGATCTCCCGGGATGGTGTTCTTGTTGCAGACGATGTCGCACATATCGAGGATGCGTGCGGCCACATCGCCGGTGATCGGCTGACCGTTTGGCGATTTGATCTGTTTAAGATCGATCAGCATCAGGTGCGTATTGGTGCCGCCGTAGGCAAGGCCGACACCCCGCTGCTGCAGTCCTTGCGCCAGCGCGGCGGCGTTGCTGATGATGCGCGCCTGAATCTCGCGGAAAGCCGGCAAGCCCGCCAGCCTGAAGGCAACCGCCATAGCTAAGGTGTTATTCACGTGCGGTCCGCCCTGCTCCCCAGGAAAGACCGCGCGGTCAATTCGTTTGGCGATATTGCCGCTGGTGCTGAGGATGACGGCGCCACGTGGACCCAGCATCGTCTTGTGGGTGGTAAAGGTGACCACGTGCGCGTAGCCGATTGGGTTGGGGAACTGCCCACCGACGATCAAACCGGCTGGATGGGCCATGTCAGCCATCAGCAGGGTACGCACCGGCGTGCCGTCAGCGATGGCGCGCAGGCGCGGCCAGTCGAACGTCCAGGGATAGGCGCTCGCTCCAACCACGATCAGACGCGGGCGGTGCTCCTGTGCCAGCCGTTCGATCTCGTCGTAATCGATGCGACCAGTCTCCGGCGACACACCGTACTGAAACACCTTGAAGTACTTGCCCGAGCGATTGTAAGGACTGCCATGGGTCAGGTGGCCGCCGTGGGTCAAATTCATACCCAGAATGGTGTCGCCAGGCTGCAGCAGCGCTTCGTAAACGGCGTTGTTCGCGGCGGCGCCCGAAAGCGGCTGCACATTGGCGAAGATGCTGTCAGCCGGCACGGGAGCGCCATGGCCGGCCAGGCGATCAGTGGCGAAGAGGCGCGCCACCCGGGACGCCGCCAGTGCCTCCACCACGTTCGCCATCTCGGTACCGCGGTAGTGGCGCCGGTCGGCAAAGCGGCGATGCAGCGCCATCTCCATATCGATGTCGCCCAGCTGCGCCTCGTTCTCCACCAGGGTACGCAGCGAAGGGTAGCCCTCAGCGTAGATGTTGGTGAAGACGGTGCCCAGAGCCTGCTGCACCGCCTTCGGCGCGATGCTTTCCGAGGGAATCAGGATCAACTTCTCGTACTGGCGGTTCTGCTCGTAGCAGAGCGCGGCCAGCTCGGGGCTATTAGTGGCGGCGATATCTCCATCCATGAAAGACCGCAGCGCCTCAATTGCCTCAGACATCAACGCCTCCTCACCGCGCGGCCATCATCGTTGTGGGCCGCACCCTGATTACTTGGGACCATCATAACATCGTACGAGGCCATTGTTGGCCGCCGCGATGTCATGCGCAACGCGAGCCCCCGGCGTTTACTGCCAGGGGCCGCGCAGCATGATTGCCTAGTACTGGGCGATGTGCTGGCGCACCCCCAACATCTCACCACCGTCGTAGTACCAGATCTGCCAGCCGATGGCGTTCTTGCCGGGCGCCTCGGTGAGGAACCGGGCGCCACGTGAGCGCAATTCCTCCGCCGCTTGCTGGATATCGTCCACCAGGTAACCAACGTGATGAAGAACCTGCGCCTTCTCGCCCTTAAGCACGGACTTGTCACCCGGCTCCATCAACTCCACCATGGTGTTACCACTGACCACGAACGCTACCTTGGTCTTCGACTCCTCGATGAAGGTGGTGAACTCCACTTTGCCGCCGTACAGTTCCTCGTACGCTTTAACCGTGGCGTCCAGATCACTGACCCAGTAACCGATGTGGTGAATACCTTTGAACATTCCCTTGCCCCCTAACTAAAGTTGACGAACGCAGACGGTTGATACCCGTGCGGGCCCGCAGCGCCGATTCACAGGTTGATTATAGCTAGTGCCGGGCGTGTCAACAATCCCGGCTGGAGATCGTGGGCAAGCAGCGTCTCGACCTCCCCCCTTTTAGTGCTCCGAGGCGCCGCGCAAAACCTTTCCATTGACACCCCCCAAGTACGGGTAATAGAATCGATTCAGTCCGCAAACAACAATCCATGAAAGGAGTTCAAGCCGGATGGGCGAGAGCAGAGAAGCGATTCTGGCCCGGCTCGAAGAAAAGGCACAAGCGATTCGCGAAGGCGTAATGGTGTCGCTCAGTGCCGTCGGCGCCGGTCACGTTGGTGGTTCGATGTCAATTGCCGACGTTTTGGCCACCCTCTATTTCCACACCATGCGTTACGACGTTAACAACCCGCGATGGGAGGACCGAGACCGCATGATCCTTTCCAAGGGGCATGCGAATGCGGCTCTGGTACCGGCGCTGGCCGAGGCAGGCTTCTACGAAAAGGACCTGATTCACACCTTCAATTTGCTCGATTCGCCCTTTGGCATGCACCCTGACATGCGCAAGATACCGGGCGCGGATATGAGCACCGGCGCGCTCGGCCACGGCCTGGCGATTGGCGTGGGCATGGCGCTGGGCGCCCGCCTGCAGAAAAAGGATTTCCGCACCTTCGTCATTATGGGCGATGGCGAGATCCACGAGGGCTCCATCTGGGAAAGCGCCATGGCCGGCGCCCACTTCGGCCTGGATAACTTGACCGGCATCGTGGACCGAAACTTCTTCTGCCTGGGTAGCGCCACCGAGGACACGATGCGCCTCGAGCCGCTGGCCGACAAGTGGCGCGCTTTCGGCTGGGAAGTGCGCGAGATCGATGGCAACGACCTGGGCGTCCTAGTGGACACCTTCGACTCGTTACCGTTTGTCAAGGGAAAGCCATCGCTGATCCTGGCCAACACGATCAAGGCCCGCGGCTTGGCCGCCTCCGAGGGCCGCGTGACCAGCCACTACCAGACGGTAGATAAGGAATACCTCGAAGCCGCACTCAAAGAGCTGCGCGCGCGAGCGGGGCAGAGGAGCTGACGATGGCAACTGCACAAACACCGGCTACCAAGTCCACCCGTGACGGATTCGGCGAGGCCCTGCTTGAGCTCGGTAGAGAAAACGAGCGCGTTGTCGCCCTTACGGCCGACACCTACACTCTCTCCCGCATCGACCTCTTCGGCTCCGAGTTCCCTGAGCGAACCTTTGACATCGGCATCGCCGAGCAGAACCTGATCGGCATGGCGGCTGGCCTGGCTTCCACCGGCATGCTGCCGTTCGCTACTTCCTACGCGCCGTTCCTGAGCACCCGCAGCCTGGAGCAGATCCGCAACGACGCTGCTTACACCGGCTTCAAGGTGCGTGTGATCGCCGTCTCCGGCGGCATCACGATCTCGGTTGGTGGTTCCACCCACCACGCCATCGACGATCTGGCTATCCTGCGCGCCATTCCCGGTATCACCGTGCTGGTACCGGCCGATGGCGTTGAGGCCTACAAGCTGACGAAGGCCATGGTCGATATCGACGGCCCGGTCTACCTGCGCCTGGGTGGCCGCGGCGCCGAGCCGTTGTTAAACAAGGGCGATTACCCGGTGGAGATCGGCAAAGCAGTGACCCTGCGTGAGGGCACAGACCTCACTCCCGGTGGAGCCGAGGGCAAGCAGGCCCGCGTGCTCAACATGCACACGATCAAGCCGCTTGACACGGAAGCGATCATCAAAGCCGCTGCCGAAACCGGCCGCATCGTCACCGCCGAGGAGCACAGCATCAAGGGCGGCTTGGGCGGCGCTGTCGCCGAGGTTGTGGCGCTCAACCACCCGGTGCCCATGCGTATGGTGGGCATCAACGACGAGTTCGTCACCATCGGTCCGCTCGACGCTCTTTACGAACGTTACAAGCTGACCGCCGAGGGCGTGCTGGAGAAGGCTCGCGAAGTCCTCAAAGCCTAAGCGCACAGGACGAATTCACCAGTGGGGCGGCAATCCTGTCGCCCCATAGTTTTTGTCTGCCAACTGGCAACTGACTTGAGGATGCGGTCTTGCGGCATGAGTGAATCTCAGCTCATCATCACAACCACAAGCGAAGAGATGGCGTATCTCAGCAAGCGCGATAAACGCCTGGCTGGGCTGATCGCCCGAGTGGGACCACTGTCCCGCCGCGGCACCCCCGATCTCTTCGCCGCCATCGTCAGGCACATCGTTGGCCAGCAGATATCTACCGCCGCCCAGCGAACGATCTGGGCTCGCCTGCAACAGCTGCTGGGCGAGGTGACACCGGAGGCGGTACTGGCCATCAGCGAGCAGGAATTGCAGACTGTGGGGATCACCTTTCGCAAAGCGGGTTACATCCACGCCTTTGCAGAACGGGTGGCAAGCGGCGCGTTTCGACCGGAGGAGCTGCGAACGCTGAGCGACGCAGAGACAGTTGCAGCGCTGACAGCGCTGCCGGGAATCGGCGTCTGGACGGCCGAGATGCTCCTGATCTTCTCGCTGGGCCGCAAAGACGTGCTTAGCTTCAACGATCTCGGCATTCAGCGTGGCCTTAAGAGGCTGTATCATCACAAAGAGATCACGCGGGAACGCTACCTCAGGTACAGGCGGCGCTACTCGCCCTGTAACACGGCGGCCAGCCTTTACCTGTGGGAAGCGGCCAGAAACGACGGCGGGGCCGATCCGGCCCCACGCGAAAGGAGCAAACTGTAGATGTATCTAGCAGATGTGAGTTGGCAAGAGGCCCAGGAGGCACTGGCAGAATCCAGGCTGATCGTCATCCCTCTGGGCGCCACCGAGGTATACGGCCGCCACCTGCCCACCGGCAGCGAAGCGCTGATCGCCGACCACGTGGCTCGCGAGCTAGGTAAGCGCACCGGCGCGCTCGTCTTTCCCACCATGCCGGTGGCCTGCTCGGGCGGACTGAGCACCTTCGTCGGCAACCTGTTCATCGCGCCTGAGACGATGCGCCGCTTCCTGCGGGACATCTGTGATTGCGGCGTCAGCTGGGGCGCCACCCACATCTTCTTCCTCAACGTGCACGGCCCCAACATGGCGGCCGTGGAGGAGGTTAGCCGCGACCTCCTGGACCGTGGCATCCGCTGCGCCCAGATAGACTTCTGGCGTTTCATGTTGCGCCTCGCCGGAGAGCAACTGAAGGGCGAGAACCTGCCAGCCGGTCACGCCAGCGAGATGGCGGCATCATCGGTACTGGCCATTAGGCCAGACCTGGTGCAAACGGACAAGTACAGCAACGTCACCCCCAAGACTACGGTGGGCGCTCAGTACCCGGACGTGATGACCTACTACCGCTGGAGCGAGATCACCGCCACCGATCTG
>CAZMKF010000030.1:0-7909 GCA_964566935.1 uncultured Dehalococcoidales bacterium
CTGCGTGCTGCAGTACTCACGCCTGTTGCAGGAGCGCGGCCATCAGCCGTGGCTAGTAACGTCGCGTATCAACAGTGCCGAAATGCGTCAGCTAACCTCCGGCCTCGAGGTGATCGAAACGCCCGAGCAGCTGACGCGAGGCCTGCTGCCGGCCCAAGCGAGGCTGGTTGCATCCCTGGCTCGCTCGCTACCGCAATGCGACCGTATCATAGCCACACACACTCCGTCGGTTGTGCCGGTGCTGGCTGCGGCGGCAAGGCGACGCGGGCGGCCAACCTGGTTGTGTATGGACTACCCGGAGATGTTCGCGGGGAGGCCCCTGGAAAGGGCTCTGCTGGAGCTGGCGCCGGCCGCCTTTCCCACGGTAATGACACTCTCGCGGGATACTGCGCGCTTCGTGCGCCGGCGGCGCCTGGGACGGGATATGGCCAGCACCAGGGTGGTTGGCCTCGGTATCGCCGCAGCCTACCTGGAAGCGCCTTGCTTGACTGCGCGCGTGCCTGGCGTGGTTCTCTACGTTGGTGATGCCAGACCACGCAAGGGGCTGCGCGAGTTTCTGGCAGCCATGGCGCTGGTGGTAGCGGCCAGGCCGGGGGCGCGGGCCCGGCTGGTCACGCGCGATGCGGCTGTTGAGCAGCTGGTGGTCGAGGGTTGGCCGTTCCCCATCGAGCTGGTGAAGGCCGATGATGAACAGGCGCTGCTTGCGGAATACGATTGCTGCCAGGTCTTCGTCTCTTCATCGTGGGCGGAGGGGTTCGGTTTGCCGCCACTGGAGGCGATGGCTCGTGGCACCGCCGTAGTAGCCACCGATTCGCGAGGCGTGCGCGATTATGCCCGTCATGGCCGGAACTGCCTGCTGGCGCCTCCAAGGAGCGTCCCAGCGCTGGCAACGGCGATCGATCAACTGCTGACCGATCAGTGCATGCAACAGCGCTTGGGGGCGGCGGGACGGCTGACGGCGGCCGGCTTCACCTGGGAGAGAGCGGTGAGGCGAATGGAGCGGGCGTTAGGCGATTCGCCGACCACGCCATAGAGCTCATCCGTCGGGGAAGTCGTAGCCTACCTTCAAGTCGCCCAGGTGCGTCGGCTTGTCGGCCGTGACCGAAAAGAGGATCGGCTTGTTGGCCGCGTCGTGAGGCAGGATTACGCCGACTGGGCTGAGCAGGCCGATCACGTACTGGCCCGCAGGCAGATCCTTGAAGGCAAACTGCCCCGCGTCACCCGTGTCCACATGCCGGTCGTTAAGAGCATCGATCAAGGCGTATGACAAGTCAGACTCGGTGGAGACCCGGCCGGCGTAAACAACCACGTTAATAGCCGGCTTGCCATCGAGTCGCAGAATACGCCCGGTCACTGAGCCCGGGGCATCCACCGCAGAGACGGGCGCCGTTGCTGTCACAATGGTTGCCTCGGCTGCGACCGAGGGCTGAGTCGCTGTTGCGCCTGTCGCCGGAGCGCCACAAGAACATGCGACGATGATCACTAAAGTGCAGGCGACAGCCACCCCCAGAGCATTCTGGACCGAAGAGAGAGGAATCAGCACGCGAACCACACCGCCATCTAAACTATCTGGAAACGCCAAGCTGGCCGAATAACAGCCGCTAAAGTGTGCGAGCGCCGAGTGATCGGCGCTCGCTCCATTATCCTCGCCACACCGCCACTGCGGTGGTCGGGTTTAGTAGTTGAATCCGTTGTAGGTGGAGAGCTGATCACCCGAGCGAAGGAAACTCATCTGGTTCACGTTTGCCACGATCTTCTGACCAGACGATGAGATCATGGCAGAACCGACGTAGCGGTTTGTGCCCCAGTTGTTTGCACCGTTGTTGGTCGGCGGGGCGCCGTCCTGGATGACATTCCTCATCTGGCCGGGTTGCAGCGTGAACACTTCGTTCACAGGATTGAAGGTACCTGCCGTATTGGGACCGTAATCGATGGTAACCGTTGTAGCCGCATCGCCTACGTTCTGTACCTGGATGCTAGAGTAGTACGTAGCGTTATTGGCCTGAATCAATGGCGTACTCACCCTGGTGGTGGCGACATTCGGATTAAAGCCCTCGTAAGCGCTGGCCAGTGCGCCTGACGTCAGGCGCTGCTGGTTGACCACTGCCACTAGTGTCTGCCCAGTGCTGGTAACGGTTGCTCCGCCAATGAAACGGCCGATGTTGTTCCAGTTGTTGACACTGCCGCTCGCCCCTCCGGGGCCTGCGTTGTTAATGATCGTCTTGGATGCACCGGCGGCTAGGTTGAACACTTCGTCCTGCGGCTGTTTGCCGCCCGCCACCGTGTTGGCGCTGTACTTGACTGTAACCTGGGTGGCAGCGTTGCCAGTGTTCTGCACCTGGATGCTGGTATAGAAGTTAGCGTTGTTTGCCTGGATCAGTGGCAGCTCTACCTTACTTGAGCCAACGCCGAAGCCGCCGTAGGCGAGGAGCACCGGGAAGTTGGTGGCATTCAGCTCACTCACGGAAGCAACGATAGGCTGAGTGCTGGTGACGCGAGCGGAGCCAATGAACTTGCCGGAGCCATCCTTCAGTGTGCTGCAGTTCACGGTGCTACTACCCACCGTCTGATCGTAGGTGCGCGCCGCGCCAGGCTTGACGCCGTTGGTTTGCTCGGTGCGGGCTGTGCCGTTCGAGCCGGGAATATAATCAACGGTGAAGTTGGCGTCGGCAGTGCCCACATTCTGAACGTTGAAGTAGGAGTTAAAGCCACTGTTGTTGCACATGATCAGAGGCAGGTTGACGGTAGTGGTGCCGCTCTGAAATCCCGTTGACGATGCCAGGAAGCGAGTGTTGTTAACGTCCTGCATGTTGTGGACGACCCGGACATTAGTCGTCGAGTCGATAATCAGAGACCCGTTAAAACCAGCCGCCACAGGCAGAGGATAGAAGTTGAGCGACGCCTCAGGGCCAATAGTGGCCGTGGGGTTGCCGGCCAGCGACCCGTCCTGCTTGAACAGACGTAGAGACACTGTTGAGGTGGTGTTCTCTAGGTTCCTGACCTGAACGCCGCTGGTCCAGGTCACGCCCGCCTGGGCTTGAGCCGGGATGATACTGGCGATCAGGGCAATCACTACAAGAGCGACAACAAGGGTGGTCTTTTTCATCCTGCAACCTCCATCCGAATTGAGGAGTTCACTTTTGTTTGGCGGCAACGCTTTTCTCGCGTATAGATGCCATGTTGCGTAAGCCGCTGGCTTGCCTACACTATAGGCCTTTTGCCAGCAGAACGCAATCATTATCGTACATGGCGTTGAGAAAAAGCAAGAAACAAGAACCCTGCCATCAGATCCATCGCAGTAGTGAGAATGCGCACGACAATGGCCGAGAGAGCAGCCACACTGCTGGCAACAACGACTGAGAGTACAGCTGTGGTTGTCAGCTCGGACACGCCAAAGTTCGATGGCAGAAACGTGGCCAGGTAGCCTGCTGCGCCCGCCGCCAGCCAGGCTGTAGTCACGGGTAGCGGGTTGAGCGTGTAGTGATGACCGATGGCCGATAGGGTGGCATAGAGGATGACGGCGCCGATCAGCCAGCCAGCGGCACAGAGGGCCAGCAGTTGATAGAACTGCCGGAGACTCACCTGCCTCGCCTCGCCTTCAGCTGTCTTTTCTTGCGCAAATGTAATGACTTTCCTGACAGTCCACGGGTTCAAAGACAGCGCCACTAGCAGTACCAGCCAGGGCAGTATCCGGCCGGACTGCTCCGGCAGACTGAGCAGTACAAACGGACCCAGCAGAGTCATGCAGCTCAACGTATGGAGCGCGTACTCATAGGCGCTGGCAAGTAGTACTGACCGGGTACTGACACCTGCTTTCGCATATAGGGCGGCGCGGCCGCCCACGTACCAGATCGTGCCAGGCAGGCGTTTAGCCATGTTCGCTATCGAGTAGAGAGCGATGCTTTCTGCGTATGGTCTGGGGCTCGCTACGCTGGTGAGGAGAGAGTGCCAAACGTAAGAGAATAGAAACATGTCGATTACGTAAGCGAGGACAATTGGCGCCAGCCAGATGGGCTGAACCGTATGAAGCAGGGGCAGTATGGTGTCGCTGTCTCGCAGTATCAGCCACACCAGAATGCCAAAGGTCAGCGCGGCAACTGCGAGCGCTCCGACGATCGTCAGGGTGGTTCTAGGTTTGGCTCGTATCTTGGTCATCCTGTTAGAGAAGTGAACATTTTACCGGGAAACCTGCTTTTGGGCCGTAACAAGCTGTTCTGAAGCCAGGCCGATCCTGCCAACGAGCGCGAACGGAACGGCAAGCAGCGCCTGTAATGGTAGCGAGTCAAGCGTCTTCAGCAGAATGGTAGCGAGCTTATTCCCTGCTTCCCGCTTGAATTGCAGGCTGATCGAAACCATCGCCTGTTCGCTCCCGCCGGCGCGCCAGGACTCCAAGGTGAAACCGCTTTTTCGCAGTAGGGCTTCCAGCGTGGCTGGGTCGAAGACCGTCAGGTGGCGGGGTGAGTCGTATCCCGCCCAGTATTTACCGAAGACTCTCGCCGCCACGCTCCTCCGGTTCGGCGTGCGCAAAACCAGTCGGCCCCCTGGTTTGAGCAGGCGGGCAACCGTCGCCAGGCCGCCGGCGGGGTCCGGCAGGTGCTCCAGTACATCCCACATCGTGATCACGTCGAAGTGCCCCGCAGGCAGTGCGGTGGTTGCGAGATCAGCTGTCTCCACCGCCAAGCCGTATTCCTGCCTGGCGAAGGCCGCCGCTCGTTGGCCTGATTCCAGCCCCTGTACCTGCCAGCCCCGGTACCGCCGCATCTCGGTGAGGAACTCGCCCGTGCCACAGCCGACGTCAAGCAGGTTGCCGCCACGCCTGAGCTCGGGCACGGCGCGACAACGCCTGCGCAAGCCGTAGCGCCTTAGCCATTGAGTGAGACGGCGCTGTCGATGGAGCGGCACGCCGGCATGGGGAAAGTAGTGAGCTGGGTAGTAGGCTGGCATGGCGCTGAGGCTGGGTCTGGGGCTGAGATACACTTGCGCACACCGGCCGCAACGCTGCAGAGCGAATGCACCGGGAACTCCACACATGCGGTCACGCGTGAGCATGAGCAAGGTGGGCTGGTCAGCGCCACAGGCGGGGCAAGGGACGCGCTCAGTTTCCAGCGCCGGTTCAGTGGTCATGGCGCCGTCAAGCCGGCGAACAGGCCGCGCCCCAGAGCGGAGATTTCAGCCGTATCGCGTCGCCACAGCGCGGAGGCCAAACTCAGCGTGCTGCGTATGGCTACATAACTCGATGCCACCAATAGCTGCCTGCCGCGCCAGTGCTTGCGGTAGAAATGGAGACGGCTACGCGACTGCCAGTAGGTGCGCGTGCGGCTGTCGCTTGAAGCGGACACTTTGTGCCACACGATGGCATCCAGACAACAGAAGATGCGCAGACCGGCGCGTTTGGCGCGCACGCAGTAATCGGCATCCTCGAAATACAGGAAGAAACCCTCGTCGAACTCCCCCACCCGTTCAGCGGCGGCGCGCGGCACGAAGAGCGCGCAGCCTGTGGCCAGGTCGACCTCGAGCAGGCTGCGGAGACCGCGTTTCAGCCGCACGGCGCGAGTGAGCGGCATGAGGCGCACAAAGCGGTCACCCAGGCGCCAAACCCGGGTTGGCTCGTGGTGATAGTAGACAGCCGCTGAGAGCAACGCGTCCCGCGTCACGCCAGCACAGCGCATCAAGTTCAGCAGCATGTCGGCGTGGGCCACGGTGTCGTTGTTAAGCAGCAGCACGGAGGCCGCCCCCTCCCGCCAGGCGTGACGCATGCCGGCGTTGACGGCGGCGGCGAAGCCTCTGTTCTGCGCTAGTGACAGCACGGTGAGGGCAGCGCCGTAACGCTCACCCAGTTTGGTGGCCGAATCGTCACTCGAACCGTTGTCCACCACCGTGATGCTGATTTCGCCGGCTCGGCCGCTGCGCTCCGCCGCCAGCAGGAGGGAATCCATGCACTCCACCGTGGTGGCGTAGCCGTTCCAGTTGGGGATGACGATGTGCAGCGGTAGTGGGGCGGTCAACAGTTATCCTCTGCGCTGTAGTGTGCGACAATGCGGTCGGCGCGATTATAGCGGGTTGCCTGCCGGCTCCACAATTTGAGCGCGGCAGTTGGCGAGGTGGCAGCGAATGCTCTCGCCGATCGGTGGAGGTTTCTTTGAAGGACAGAGGTACGGCGCTTTACATTGCCTCGCGGGAGCCGCAGTACGTGCGGGTGGCAGGCTCCATCCGTGCCCTGCAGGCCCGCTGGCAGCTGAGGGAGATCAGCTCGGGTCGGGCACGCTACCCTCAAAGGCTGCTGGAAACGTGGTGGCGTTACCTGCGTCAAAGGCCGGCAGTGGATGTGAAGGTGGCCGGCTTTCTCGGCCAGGTGTATACGCCTCTTTTCCTGTTCGACCGCACGCCCTGGGTGCTTGATGCCTTCATCTCGCTCTACGATTCGCTGGTGGTGGACAGGCGCCAGGCCGGAGCCCGATCGCCGTTGGGGCGCCTGGCCTTCGCCATTGACAAGTTGGCGATGAGTAAGGCAAGCGCCATCGTAGTGGACACGGTCAGCAACGCCGATCATTTCAGCCGTCTGTTCGGTGTCAGTCGCGACCGTTTCCACGTGGTCTACGTCGGTTACGACAATGCCCTGTTCAGACCGGAGCGACGCCCGGTCGCCCCGGTGAATGACGAGGATGGTTTGGAGGTGTTCTTTTACGGTTCCTTCCTGCCATTGCATGGGGTGGAGCATATTCTGGCGGCGGCAAGGCTGCTGAGGCAGGAAGCGCGATTGCGTTTCACCATCGTCGGCGGGGGCCGGCGACTGAGCCAGGCTCAAGAAGGAAACAGCAACGTGCGCTTTGTCGAATGGATTCCCTACCAGCAGCTGCCAAGGGCTATGGCGCGGGCCGGCATCTGTTTGGGCGGGCACTTCGGGGCCAACGATAAAGCCAGGCGTACCATCGCCGGCAAGACGTTCCAGTTTATGGCGATGGCGAAGCCAACCGTGCTCGGCGAGGGCCCGGCCAACCGCGAACTGTTTGTCGACGGCGTGCACGCGCTCTACTGTCCGCCGGCCGACCCTCAGGCACTGGCGGCGGCGCTGCTTCGCTTGGCGGATGATCCCGACTTGAGGCAGCGCCTGGGTCGTGGTGGCGAGCAGCTGATGCGAGCGCGGTTCAATGAGGCAGCGATGGCCGCCGCCTGGGAGGCGCCGCTGGCGGCGGCCATCGCTGCCCGCCGTGGTAAGGCGTCGCAGGCATAGGGACTGCGGCGGGAATTGACGCGCTTACGTCACGCTGACTACAATGGCGAGCAATCCAATTGACAATACAGCGGAGAATTCGGCGCTTTGCGATTGATCGTACAGATTCCCTGCTTTAACGAGGAAGACACGCTGCCGGCGGTGGTGGCGGGTATACCGCGCCGCATTGCCGGCGTGGACCAGGTGGAGATCCTGGTGATCGATGACGGTTCGACCGATGGCACGGTCGAGGTGGCGCGCCGGCTGGGCGTGGATCACATCGTCTCCCACGCCGGTAACCGTGGCCTGGCGATGGCCTTCCAGACGGGTATCGACGCCTGCCTGCGCCTGGGCGCGGACATCATCGTCAATACCGACGGAGACAATCAGTACCCCCAGGCCGACATACCGCGCCTGATCGCGCCGATAGTCGAGCGCCGGGCGGACATGGTGGTGGCTGACCGGCAGACCAACAGCATCGCTGAGTTCTCCGCTACCAAGAAGCTGCTGCAGGCGGTCGGCAGCTGGACGGTCGGCCAGCTATCGGGCATGAACGTGCCCGATGCGCCGAGCGGCTTCCGCGCCTACTCGCGTGAGGCGGCCATGCAGATTAACGTGGTCTCCAAATACACCTACACCCTGGAAACGCTGATTCAGGCCGGCGCTAAACGTCTGCGGGTGGACTACGTGCCGGTGGCC
>CAZMKF010000030.1:7945-20259 GCA_964566935.1 uncultured Dehalococcoidales bacterium
AGCGCTCCGCCGCCACCATGGTGCGCGTCTACTCCATGTACGAGCCACTTAAGGTGTTCACTTACATCGGCCTGGTTGTGTTGCTGGTAGGCGGCTTCTTCGTGGCGCGCTTCCTCTACTTCTACTTCAGTGGCAGCGGCGGGGGACACGTCCAGTCGCTGGTGCTCGCCGGAGCGGTGGTGGCGGTTGGCTTCCAGATACTCTTGATCGGGCTGCTGGCGGATCTGATCGGCGCCAACCGCCGCTTGCTCGAAGACACGCTGTTTCGCCTCAAGCGGCTGGAGTCCGGCTTGAGCGGGCGCGCGGTGTTAGAGCAAGATGAGCTGGTAGCTACAGATAAGGCAGAGCTACAGGAGGGCGCCGCGATTAACTGCCAGGGAGAGAGCAATGATGAATAGCGAACAGATCAAGAAGGCCCTGCCGCACCGCTATCCGTTCCTCCTGGTGGATGGCGTGGAGGAGCTTGATGCGGTCAACGACCGCATCGTCGCCTACAAGAACGTCAGTCACAACGATCCGTTCTTCGCCGGCCATTTTCCCGATTATCCGGTCATGCCCGGCGTGCTGATGGCTGAGGCGCTGGCGCAGGCAGGCGGGGTGCTATTGGCCGCCAAAGCGGAGATGCAGGGTAGCATCGGCTTGCTCGCAGGCCTGGACGAGTTCCGCTTCCGGCGTACCGTCCGACCAGGGGACGTGTTGAAGCTGGAGGTCAAGCTGCTGCGTCTGAGGCGCACGGTGGCCACTATGAGCGGCGTGGCGAGCGTGCAGGGACAGGTGGCTGCCGAGGGTAAGATCATGGTGGTAATGGCGCCCTTGCCTGCGGAAGCGGCTGCCGATGGTTAGGTTGAGAAGCCGGCGTGGCGGCGGGTCCTCCCTGCCGCAGGCGCCGAAACGTCTGCTGCGGCGCTTGCTGCTGGTGGGCGTTGGTTTTCTCTGCCGCAGAAGGACTGAGCGGCGCGTCGATGGCCATCGTCGGCGTATTCTGGTGATCCGCCCCGATCACTTGGGCGATGCTCTGTTCGTGGGGCCGGCATTGCGGGCGCTGCGCGAGCTGGCGCCTCAGGATGAGATAACCGCGCTGGTTGGCCCCTGGGCGCTGCCCGTCTATGAGCGGATGGCCGAAATCGACGTCCTGAAGACGGTTGACTTCCCGCCTTTCGCTCGTCGTGGCGGTGGATTTCTGGCGCCGTACCGCCTGCTGAGAAGGGAGGCACTACGACTGCGCGCCCAGCGCTACGACATTGCTATTAACCTGCGTCACGATTACTGGTGGGGCGCTTTTCTGGCCTGCGTGGCGGGCATACCGAGACGCATCGGCTACGACTGGCCGGAAAGCCGCCCCTTCCTGAACTGTCGCGTGCCGCTGCGCGGCGAGAGACACGCCGTGCAGCGTAACCTCGAACTGGTTTCCCATGCGGTGGAGCTGTCAGATCAGGAGCGCAGTCACTGGCTTGAACTGCGGCGCGCCACGGCGCGTCTCTCGTTCCCGGTGAGCGAGGTGGAACGGGCGGAGGCAGGTTCGATGCTGCAGTGTGCCGAGCTCGACAGCGGCCCGCTGATCGTCATCCACCCGGGCACCCGTGGCAACGCCAAACTGTGGCCAGTCGATTACTGGGCGGAACTGGCGGACGCTTTGCAGAGCAGGTTGAAGGCGGCGGTGCTGATCACCGGTAGCCATGAGGAGCGAGCGCTTTGCGAGGCGGTGAAGCAGCGCATGCAGCAGCAGGCGTGTGTGGCCGCCGGCAACACTACCCTCGGTCAGCTGGCGGCGGTGTTTAAGTCCGCCGCTTTGGTACTGGGTGTGGATAGCGGGCCCCTGCATTTGGCCACGGCGGTGGGGGCGCCCACGCTGCGCCTGTACGGCCCCAGCGACCCCACGCTCTTTGGGCCGTACGGCGATGTCAGATCGCATGCTGTGGTGGTCAGCCCGGTGGATTGTGCCGGTTGCGGGAGACTTGACTGGCCGCTGGCGGAACTGGAGAAACACGATTGCATGTCGGCGATATCCGTGCAACTTGTACTTGAGAAGGCGCTCTCCCTGTTGGCGGCGTCCGAGGCGCAGTCGCTCGCCACGAATACTGGCGGCGGCGTGTGACGCTCGGATCGGCAATCACACACAGGCAAGCACCACTGATTGCCATCCTGGGGCCGACAGCCGTTGGCAAGACGGCGTTTTCGCTCGCCCTGGCTCAGTGGTTCGACGCCGAGATCGTCTCAGCCGATTCTCGCCAGGTTTACCGCTACATGGATATCGGCACAGCCAAGGCCACAGCTGCCGAAAGATCGCTGGCGCCCCATCATCTGATCGATGTAGTGGATCCGGATCAGGTATTCAGTCTGGCAGATTATCAGGACCTGGCCGTGGAGGCGGTCGCTCAGATTCACGGTCGTGGCCGGCCGGTGTTGCTGGTAGGCGGAACCGGCCTGTACTTGCGCGCGGTGCTCGAGGGATACAGCCTGCCGCGCCTCGCCCCGAACCCGGCGTTGCGCCGGCAACTTGAGCAAGTGGTCGACTCGGAGGGCGTTGAAGCGTTGTTCAGGCAACTGCAAGAGCGAGCGCCTGAGGTGGCGGCGGAGATAGACCGGTACAATCCGCGGCGCCTGATCCGCGCGCTGGAACTGCTCGAGGCAGGTAGAGAGCGCCGCCCCAGCGAAGCAGCCAAAGCGTTGCCCGCCTTTCGGTCGCTGCGCATTGGCCTCACCATGCCACGAACCGAGCTGTATGACAGGATAGATGACAGAGTGGACAGGCAGATGAGCGACGGTTGGCTGGCTGAAGTAGAATCGCTGCTGGCGCGGGGCTATGGCCCCGAGCTGAGTTCGATGTCCGGCATCGGTTACCGCCAGCTGAGCGCCCATCTGCATGGCGAATTGGGCCTGGAAGAGGCGGTGCAGCAGATCAAGTACCGCACTCACCGCTTTGTGCGGCAGCAATACACATGGTTCCGCCTGGATGATCCGGCAATCAACTGGTTTGAGGCCGGCAAGCACACTGCAGAGCCGATGTTCGACCTGGTGGAACGTTTCCTCAAGGGGGCGGTTTAGTCTTGGAGGAGGATAGAGATTAGCGAACGACGGATGCCATCCGATAACAGCACGAATGTATTCACCGACGACTGGGCGGGTCTGAAAGCGATCCTGCTTGGCGCCGAAGAGCAGGGTAGTCAGCA
This sequence comes from uncultured Dehalococcoidales bacterium, assembly GCA_964566935.1. Taxonomy (GTDB): domain Bacteria; phylum Chloroflexota; class UBA6077; order FW602-bin22; family JAMCYS01; genus CAZMKF01. Next base: position 11,116 of record CAZMKF010000030.1, read on the forward strand.
GTTGTGGGAGCTGGAGGACAGCCTTGCTGAACTGAGGTTTCTGGCGCTGACGGCCGGGCTGCATAGCGTCGGCGTGGTCAAGCAGAAGGTAAAGGAAACCAGCGTTAACCACTACGTCGGCAGGGGCAAGGTGGAGGAGCTCGTTGCCCTATGCGAGGAGAAGCAGGCCGACCTGGTACTGGCTGACGATGAGCTGACGCCCAGCCAGTTGCGCAACCTGGAACGCGCCTGCGGTTGCCCGATCATTGATCGCACCGCCCTTATCCTGAGGGTATTCGGCCAGCGCGCCCGCACCCATGAGGGGCAACTGCAAGTAGAGCTGGCACGCTACCGCTACCTGTTGCCGCGCCTGGCGGGCCGCTGGACCCACCTGGAGCGGCAGATGGGCGGTTTTGGTGGTAGGGGCGGCCCCGGTGAAACACAGCTGGAGGTGGACCGGCGGATAGCGCGGGAGAAGATAGCCGAGCTGAACAAGAAGTTGGAGGGCGTGCGGGCTCATCGTGCCCATTACCGGCGACGGCGCCAGCGCGCCGGGTTGCCGGTTGTGGCGCTGGTTGGTTACACCAACGCCGGCAAATCAACCCTGTTTAACGCACTCACCTCCGCCTCGGTGCTGGCTGAAAACAAGTTGTTTGCCACGCTCGATCCCACTACACGGCGGCTCGATCTTGGCAAGGGTCAGACTGTCCTTTTGTCTGACACTGTGGGCTTCATTCAGAAGCTGCCTACCGCGGTAGTTGCCGCCTTCCGCGCCACGCTGGAGGAGCTGACGCACGCCGATCTACTGCTGCATGTGCTCGATATAAGCCACAAACAAGCCTTCGAGCAGAGTCAGGCGGTGGAGCAGGTTCTGCGTGAAATGGAGCTGGCCGAAATGCCGATGATCACCGTGTTGAATAAAGCCGACCAGGTGGTGGCCGGTGATCCCAACACGGGCGCGCTGGTGGGCGAAGAGGATCTACAGGACACGCTCAGCCACTTGCGAGAGGAGTATCCCAACGGTGTGCTGCTTTCCGCCACGAGGGGCTGGGGCTTTGCCGTGCTGCTGGAACGGATCGCCGAGTTGTTGAAAGACAACTGGGTAGACGTACGGTTGCTTCTTCCCTGGGGATCTGAGGATTTGGCGGCGTTGCTGCACCGCAACGGCCGGGTGGAGCGAAAACGCTTTGTCGCCAGTGGCACGCTCCTGGAGGGTTCTCTGCCGCGCGCGCTGTTGCCGAAAGTCAAACGCTACGCGGTGAGCCGCGCCCAAGCGAAGAAACTGGCGGTCGAGCGGCAATAGAGCACGGGCTGAACAGGGCTGCTCACCGGACTACCTGTCCTGTCTGCGCACTGCCGCGGCGAGGCGCTTGATCTCCGTCTCCACCAGCGCGTTGACGCTGCCTTCCGGGTAGGCGCCGCTGGCATCCCTGGCCCCGGCCGGCACGCCGGTCAGCAGCTCAATACCCTGATCGATCGAATCGACAGCGTAGATGTGGAACTGGCCCTCTCGCACGGCGCTGATAACGTTGCCGCGCAGCATCAGATGCCTGACGTTGGCCTTGGGGATGATCACGCCCTGGCGGCCAGTTAACCCCTTCCTGGCGCAGACGTCGAAGAAACCTTCGATCTTCTCGTTCACCCCGCCGATGGCTTGTACCTGCCCGCGTTGGTTGACGGAGCCCGTCACGGCGAGAGACTGATCGATTGGCAGTCCCGACAGCGATGAGAGGATGGCGTACAGCTCGGCCGAGGAGGCGCTGTCGCCGTCCACGCCACTATATGATTGTTCAAAGGCCAAGGTGGCAGAGAGCGCCAGCGGGGTGTCCTGCGCATAGAGTCCTCCCAACAGGCCGGCCAGAATCAACACGCCCTTGTCATGAGTACTGCCGCTGAGGTTGGCCTCACGCTCGATGTTGATGACGCCGGTTCTACCAGCGTAGGTGCGGGCAGTGATGCGCGAGGGGGCGCCGAAGGCAATATCGCCCAGATCAAGCATGACCCCCTCGGCGACCATCTCCCTGACCCGGCGCTGCACGTTGTTGACCCGCCCGCGGCGCGCCGTAATCGCTTGCTCTACATGCTCGCCCGCGATGGCCGTGGCGCCGGCGAGACGGGCCCAGTGATCGGCCTCGATCAGCAAGTCGCGAACAAGACCGAAGCGCGTCGAGAGTTTCTGCTGGTTGGGAACGAGGCGGGCTGCCTCCTCCAGCACCGCACAGACGCCAGTGGGGTTAGCAGGCAGCAGCTCTTCGTTCCGGCAACTGGTGGCGATGAAGGATACATAGACGCTGAGGTTCTCGTCGTTACGGTCTATATCGCGGTCGAACTCCGCCTTTACCTTGAACAGTTCGGCAAAATCCTCGTCGCTGATCCAGGCGAGCCGATAGAGGACGTCATCGCTAAGCAGGATCACCTTCACGTCCAAGGGGATAGGAGCCGGTTTCAGGCCCGGCATGGTCGATGTGCCGATTATCTCACCGGGGTCCTCGATATGGGCCTCATTCGAGCGCAGGGCGCGTTTGAGGCCGGCCCAAACGCCGAGGTAGCCGAACACCTCCCGCGCCGGCAGGATCAGATAGCCGCCGTTAGCACGCGCCAGGGCGCCTGCTCTAATCATCGTATGGTCGGTGACGTAGCCCCCGGCCACGAACCTGTGCTCCACGCGGCCGAACAGGTTGGCGGCGGTGGGATTCGATTCGGAGATGATAGGAGCGCCCTCCGTCTTGCTGTTGTCGACGAAGAGGGCCACATTGAAAGGCAGAAGGGCTCTCTCGGGCTCGCCTGGGTTGGGCGTGTGCCGGGCGGGAGGATCAGTTTCTGAATCGAGGCCGCGCAGGGCCGACACGTTGCGTGAAGCAAACTGGCGCAGGCCCTCCAGGAAGCGCCTCACGTCCTTCTGTTCGGCGTACTTCGCCAGTGCCAGTCGGAACGCATTCTTAATGGCTGCCTCAGCCGTGCGTTGCTCCAGCTCTACCATGTCATCAGCCGCGTCACGCTGCAATTCCTGCAAACGCTTCATCTTGACGGAGACCTTTTGCGACAGCTCGGAATGGGCCACGTCGAAACCGTGGCGCTGTTCTTGAGAGAGGTTCGCCACCTGCTCTTGAGTGATCGGCTTGCCGTCCACCAGTGGCACGAAGGCCATGTCGTTGCCGCTGAGTTGGAGGAGGAAGCCGTGTTCCCGCGCCAGATTGTCCACCTCGCTCCAAAGCGCCTGCTGATCGGCCTGCAGCTCGGCCGCCAGTTGTTGGCTGGCTTTCTCGTAGCGCTGGGTGTTGAAGGACTGCGACAGAAACTTGCGAGTGCGGCGGAGAATGTTGGCCACGTCGTCCTTGAATTCGCCGCCCGCGCCGGGCGGTAAACGCAAAGGCAATGGCTTGTCCTGGTCGTCGAAGTTGTAAACGTAACACCAGTCGAAGACGGGTTGCGTGTCGCCGGCGGCGATGCGGCGTGCCACGGCGCGATTGACGTAGGAGTGAATGAGCGAGGCCTTGCCGGTGCCGGTGAGGCCGGTGACGAATATGTTGAAGCCCGGCTTCTCCAAGGCGAGACCGAATTCTATCGCCTCAATAGCGCTGTCCTGCCCAACGAAGTCCTCAAGTGGCAAGACCTCTTCAGTCGTCCTGAATGTGAACTTCGCGAAGTCGCACTGCCAGCGCAGTTCCTCCGGCGCCAATCGCAGTTGCTCGCGCAAGTTCTCTGTCATTCGTAGCCTCCACGCAGCCTGTCTGGACGTGACTGTACCCAGTTGTCCGTCTCAGCTTAGATAGTTGTTCGGCAAAGCCCGGCGGCCGGGTGGCCCGGCCGCCGGAAGCTCGCCAGCCGTCGAGTGACGACTTATTCCATAAAGATGCCGCCGTCCACCTGGATCGACTGACCGGTGATGTAGCGTGAATCGTCCGATGCCAGGAAGGCGATCACGTCGGCCACATCCTCCGCTTGCTCCAACCGCCCCAGAGGAATAGTCTGCCGCCGGGCCTCCAGCGCGTCACCCTTCTTCGCTCTGCCTTCCAGGGAGACCAGCTCCTGGTCGATGTACTCCCACATCTTGGTGTCGACAATGCCGGGGCAGACTGAGTTGCAGGTGACGTTATACTTGGCGAAGTAGTCCGCCAGGCCGCGGGTGACGTTGACCACGGCCGCTTTGCTGGATGAGTAGTGGAGGAAATTGGGACGGCCGAGTTTGGCGGCCAGCGAGGCGAGGTTGATGATTCGCCCGCTCTGCTGTTCCCGCAGGAAGCGCTCCACCCCTTGGGTGCAGAAGAAGACGCTCTTGATGTTCACGGCATACATGCGGTCGATGTCGGCGTCGTTGAGCTCAGTCCAGGGCTTGACCTGTTGCGTGCCTGCGTTGTTGACCAGGATGTCGATGCGACCCAGCTCTTTGACCGCCATGGCGCCCAGCGCGTTGGCCTGTTCCTTGTTGCTCACGTCGAGTCGGGTGCTGTGTGCCTTGCGTCCCAGGGCCCGAACCTCGTTGGCGGTCTCTGCCACGGTAGCTTCGTCAAGATCGCCCAACAACAGATCGGCCCCGTCCCGCGCCAGGCGCAGGGCAATGGCCTTGCCAATACCACGGCCTGCACCGGTTACGATTGCCACTTTGCCTTCCAGTTTCACGTCAACCTCCTAAGTTTTCTCGAACCTACTGGTAGGTTCTCACATTCTTGTTGTGCTCTTCCAGGGTGCGCGAGAATGCGTGACTGCCGTCACCCTTGGCTACGAAGTAGAAATAATCCGTGCGGGCGGGATTGAGTACCGCCTTAATTGAGGCCAGACCGGGGCTGCAAATCGGCCCTGGCGGCAATCCCTTACTCTGGTAGGTGTTGTACGGAGAGTTGCTGGCCAGGTCTTCGAGGCTCAACTCCTGTTTCCAGTAGCCGGCCACCGGCGCCTCCTGGCCGGGTGCTATGGCGTACTGCACGGTCGGGTCGGCCTGTAATAACATGCCTTCGCGCAGCCGATTCAAGTATACGCTGGCCATGATGGGCCGCTCCTCGGGCAGGCGAGCCTCGCGTTCGATGATTGACGCCAGGGTCACCACCTCGCTCAGCTTGAGCTGCGACTCGTAGGCACGATCCTCATAGACGGGCATCACCTCCTGCACGAAGTTGTCCAGCATTCGTTTGACCAGTTCGGCGCCCTCCGTATTGTCAGCGATGGCGTAAGTGTCGGGGAACAGATATCCCTCGAAGTTGGCGTCCGCCGGCAGGAAGTCGAGGGCCTTGGGCAGCAGATCCCGATTTCTGATGATCGAGTTGAAGACGGATTTGCGGACAATGCCTCGATACTCGAGTTCGTCGCCTATTTGGGCAGCTCGCCAACCCTCGAGAATGGTCAGGCGGTTGGAGGTAGAACCGCCACGCAGGGCGGCAAGCAGCTGGGTCATCGTCATGTTGCGGCGCACTACGTGCTCGCCGGCTGCAATCACTACCTCATCGCTGCGAGTGCGCAGCAATGCGCGGAAGAGGAAAGCGCTGCTGATCAGGCGCTCCCGCTCCAGCCGGTCGGCTATTTCGCTGGCCGACTCACCGCGGTGCACCGTGAAGATAACGGGCGTTGGATCGTTGCTGGGCGCCCCCTCAACCTGGGAGATCACGAAGCTGGTGAAGCGCTGCTGCACGTCACCCGAGACGAGCGAGAGAATGCCCACGAAGACGGCGATACTGATCATGGCGATCGTCGTGGTCACCAGCAACCAGATCAGCGGTCGACGGCGGCTGTACTTGCGGGGGGCTCTGACTGGTGGTTTTCTTCTACTCACTTTGCCTCATTCTCAGTTCGTCCAAATAACCTTGCAGGATGTGCGCGGCTGCCCAGGCATCCAGGCTGGTGCGTCCCGAGATGCTGCTGTGACCGGCCTCCCGCTGGGCCCTCTGCGCCGCCACGGTGCTCAATCGCTCATCTCGCAGGACCACGCTTTGTCTTATTCTAGCGCTCAGGTCAACCGCAAACCGCCGGACCCGCTCCGTCTGCTGCGAGTCGCCACCGTCCAGGCTCAACGGCAGCCCAACGATGATCACAGCCACCTCGCTTTCATCAGCCAGCTGCTGGATGGCGGCGGTGTCCTTTTCACGGCCCTTTCGCTGCAGGATGGAGTGGGCGAAAGCGAGCAGGCCTTCCGGGTCACTGAGGGCGATGCCGATACGGCGGTCCCCCACGTCCAGCGCCATGATGCGTCCGCCAGTCATCGTTAGTCCTGCACGATCAGCCGCACCCTGAAGGCGGACTTGGCCCAGGATGGCGAGACAGTCACCTCAGGCGGCTGGTCAAGGTGGTAACGGGTTTGAAGGGCAGTGGCGGCCTCATCTGGCACCACGCCCGCAACCAGTCTGCTGATCTCGCCTACGTCGTACGGCTCAATCTCCACTGCGTCCAGTTGAGTGGTGAATACCAGCTTGCCGGCCTCTCTCGACACGAGCTCCAACGGACTCATCCGGATAGTCTGTGCAACCAGTTGGCGAGAACCCGCCAGGGTGGATTCCACTTTCTGGCGCGCCACCGTGGCCGCCTGCCGCTGATCGATCACCATGCCGGTGCTGCGCAGCGAGAGGTGGAGGCTGAGGGTAGCAGCGTCGTCGCCGACGTTGCGGTCGAACTCCTCACGCACGACCTCGGTCTCGATCGTCTGGATGACCAGTGTCTCATACTGTTTCATCTGGCCGTGGATGGCGGCGACGGCCTGCCGGCTCAGGCGGTCGAAAAGCGAATTGCGCAGCTTCTCCCGGTCCACCTCGGAGACAGCCACAGCCGTCAGCGTGTTGTCCACCAGTATGGGCTGGTCGTTTACCACCCCCACAGATCCAGCCAGTGAGCCCTCCACCCGATTAATGGTCAGGCGCAGGGCCTCGCCAGCGCGTCCGGGCACGGTGGCCACCACCTGAGTGCGGACTGAACTGTAACGCGGCGCCGGTATGGTCAAAGCGGTGGTGACGGTGAACTTGCGGCCGTCGCCAGTGGTTACCACGGTTCCGGCCGGGACGGTGACCGAAGCCGCAGTCAGGTTGGCCAGGGTGACGAAACCTCGCGCGCTCAGTTCCCGCTTGCCCGTGGTGGGCAGGCGGTCGCTCGCCTCAATGGTGGCGGAAATCGTCCGCGCCGGGATCACAGCCTGCATCGGGTCTGTGGTCTTGGCGCTGGTATCGGCTGTAATTGTCACTTTCTGCGAGATTTCAGCCGTGTTAGCGTTGAGGATGACCGTGGTTTCGGGCAGCAGAAAGTATACGAGTGCGCTGAGCACCGCCACGACAGCTGTCATCATCAACAGTTCGCGCACAATGCGGCCCGAGTAGCGCAGGTAAGTGGCCCGCACCGGTGAGGCCACGGCAATCTTGTCCTGGAGTCGCCAGTAGTTCTCAGCCGCGCGCAGGCTTGGCACGGTATCGAAGCCAAAATCGCTGACCAGGCGCTTAAGCGGGGGGTCGCGTGAGACGATCAGGATTTGGCGAGCCGAGTCGGAGGACCAGCGGCGCAGCAGCTGGAAGGTCACGGAGCGATACATCAGCGTGGCCTGTGCCGGTATGACCAATGAGATGCGTGTTTCCGCTATCTGCTCGAGTTTGCCTCTCGCAGTGAAGAAATCGTCATCATTGTCGAGTATCAGTACTGCCGCCAAACTCTATCCCTGGTCGGTCAACAACTCGCTGATCTTGCTCAGTGCGGCACGTGCCTTTTGCGGGTCACCACCGCCAGCCTGGCCCAGCTCGGGGCCGCCGCCGCCGCCCCCACCTGCCTGAGCGGCAAAACGCTTGACCAGGTTGCCAGCGTGGATGCCACTGCCCTTCGTGCTCATCGCCAGGTAGGTGGGTTTGCCTTCGCTGATGGCGAGCAGCAGCACCGCTCCTCGGCCGAGCTTTGCCTTTAGCTTGTCGCCCAGCTCCCGCATCGCCTCGCGGTCAGCGCTCTCTATCTCCAGCGCCAGGACGCGGTTGTCACCAACCTGAACCGCCTGGGCAAGCTGGCTATCGAGGTCCTTGCCCAACTGCTGGCGCTGCAGCTGCTGCAGCAAACGGCGCTGCTGGTTGTTCTCCGCGATCAGTTCTTTCACTTTGGCCGAGGGGTCGGCGCTGCCCAGTTGATGGCGCAGATTCTCCAACTCTTCCCGCTGCTGGTAGAAGTGGTCCTCCGCCACTCTGCCGGTTATCGCCTCAATGCGGCGCAGGCCGGCGCCGACGCTGCCCTCGGCAATGATCTCGAAAAGGCCGATCTGCCCTGTATTGCTGAGGTGCGTGCCACCACACAACTCGTTTGATACGTCGCCGATGCTGATCATGCGCACCTGATCGCCGTATTTCTCGCCGAAGAGGGCCATGGCGCCGGCGGCTACTGCCTCACGATAGGTGGTTTCGCGGGCACGTACCGGCGCCGCCAGCCTGACCATAGCGTTAACCCGCTCAGAGATCTCCCGCAGCTCGCTTTTGCTCACCGGCTCGAAGTGGTTAAAGTCGAACCGCAGACGGTCGGGGCCTACGTACGAGCCCGACTGCTGAACGTGCTCGCCCAGTACCTCGCGCAGCGCCTTGTGTAACAGGTGCGTGGCGGTATGATTGCGCATCGTATCGTAACGACGGTCGACGTCGATCATTGCCCTGGCGGGTTGTCCGGTGAGGATCTCTCCCTCGCTGACCACGCCACGATGGACGATCAGGTCCCCGGTGGGCCGGCTGGTAGAGCGCACATCAAGCCTGCCAGTTGGGGTGGTAATGGTGCCTGTGTCTGCTACCTGGCCGCCGCCCTCCGCGTAGTACGGGGTATCGCCAAGCACTAGTTCGATCTCCTCGCCACTGGTGACGCGCTCGCGCACCTCCCCCTCGGCCAGCAGGCCAACTACGTGGCTGTCTGCCTCAAACTGCTCGTAACCGACGAAGTTCACGTCGTGCACGGGCAGCTCCTGGTAGACGCTGAGATCGTCCTTCTCGGTCAATCCAAACTTGGCTGCCTTACGGGCATGTTCGCGCTGTTCCGACATAGCGGTTTCAAAGCCCGCCAGGTCGATCGTCATTCCCTGCTCGGCGGCCACCTCTTCAGTCAGTTCTCGTGGAAAGCCGAAAGTGTCGTGCAGTTTGAAGACATCGGCGCCAGGCAGCTGCTTGTCGCCAACCGCCTGGCGATTGGCGATCATCTCCTGCAGGACGTGCAGGCCGACGCTGAGGGTCTGGTTGAAGC
>CAZMKF010000030.1:20269-25096 GCA_964566935.1 uncultured Dehalococcoidales bacterium
CACCTCCACCACACGATCGATGAAGGCCCGGCGCTCAGCCAGCTCGGGGTACGCGTCTTTCATCTTGTCGATGACGGCGTTCACCGTCTCGCGCAGGAAGGGCCGTTCGATGCCCAGCAGGCGGCCGTGCCGGACGGCGCGGCGCAGCACGCGGCGCAGAATGTAGCCCCGGCCCTCATTGCCCGGCAGGACGCCGTCTCCGATCAGGAAGGCCACGGCGCGGCTGTGGTCGGCGATCACGCGCAGCGAGAAGGCGGTGCTGCCGCCGTCGGCGTACGCCACGTTTGCCAATGACTCCGCACGTTCGATTACTGGTGTGAAGAGGTCCGTCTCGTAAACCGACTCGGTGCCCTGCTTGATCAGCGACATGCGTTCCAGGCCGAGACCGGTGTCTATGTTCTGCATGGCCAGCGGTTCACGGTGCCCGGTAATGTCCTGGTAGTACTGCATGAAGACCAGGTTCCAAAACTCGAGAAAGCGCTCGCAGTCGCAGCCGGGCCGGCAATCGGCCCTGCCACAGCCGATGTGCGAGCCTCGATCGAGGTAGAGCTCCGAGTCGGGCCCGCACGGCCCCGTCTCGCCGGCCGGCCCCCACCAGTTTTCAGGGTCGATCACGATGCGTTCTTCCGGCATGCCGACGATCTCACGCCACAGTTTGGGAGCCTCGTCATCCTCAGGATGCACCGTTACCCAGATATCTTCGGCGGGGATGCCGTAGCGTTGGGTGGAGAGCTCCCAGGCGAATTCGATGGCGCCTTCTTTGAAGTAGTCGCCAACCGAGAAGTTGCCAAGCATCTCGAAGAAGGTGAGGCTGCGCTGGTTGCCCACCTGCTCAATGTCGGTGGTGCGGAAACACTTTTGTGAGGTGGTGAGTCGTTTACCTGGCGGGGTGGCCTCGCCCAGGAAAAACGGTTTCATCTGCACCATGCCGGCACTGGTCAGCAGGAGAGTGGGATCACCGTATGGGATAAGCGAAGAACTGGGCATGATGACATGCCCTTTCTCGCGGAAATACTCGAGAAAAGTGCGTCTGACTTCGGCGCTTTGCATATTGGGGTGCTCCTCGCGGCGGTAGGTGACTGAGCAATCATTCTAGTTTACCGCCGGAGGCCAGTCAATTAAGTTCAGCGCTGCGGTACGAACCTCAGCTGTCTTCGGAACAGGTGATTGCCCGGTATACTTCGCCCAGGCTCACGTTATGTTGGCGGGCTGCCCTGGCAGCGTCCTCGAACTCCGGACTGAGGATGCGCTTTTCTCCCAGCTGCTTAACCTTCGCTTTGAGGCGGCCGTATTTCGTCTCCACCTCAGTGACGCTGCGCGTGCATTTGATGCGTTCGCGCGGTGAGAGCCGCATCCCAAGGCTGGAGGTCTCCGTCAAGACCAGCTCGACCAGAGCAGGTACCTGTTCTGGCCTGGCAATCACACTGAGCATGGTGCCGGGGCGGCTCTTCTTCATCTGGATAGATGTCAGGTAGACGTCGAGCGCTCCGGCCTCCAACAATCTGTTCATCGCGTAGCCGATCAACTCGCCGCTGCAGTCGTCGAGGTTGGTCTCCATTACGACCACCTCATCTCGCTCCAGAGCGCCCTGGTCGCCGGCCAGATCGGCCTCTATCCACAGACGCAACGCGTTCGCCCAGGGCAGCTGTCTGCCACCAAAGCCGTAACCGAGCCTGTCGATCGTCATTGTCGGTTGCTCAAAACGGCAAAGCGTAGTCAGGATGGCCGCGCCGGTAGGCGTAAGCGTTTCCGCCTCAACCTTCAGATATTTGAGCGTTGCCTCTGAGTCCTTGATCAGCTCAAGGGTGGCAGGGGCCGGCACCGGGATTACGCCGTGTGCACAGGTGGTGGTACCAGTGCCGGAGGCGAGGGGAGAGCAGTAGAACTCGTCCACACCGAGCAGCTCGAGGCCGACCACGGCGCCGCAGATGTCGACGATGGCATCCACCGCGCCCACCTCATGAAAATGAATCTCCTCGGTGGAAACGCCATGTACCTTGGCCTCAGCCTGCGCCAGCCTGGTGAAGATGCGGCTTATTCTGGTTTTCGCCTCGCTGCTAAGGCCGGAACCGTTCACTATGCGCAGAATATCCGTCAAGCCGCGGTGGGCGTGTTCGTGCCTGGTGAGGCGGACGTTGGCGCGTGTGCCGCTGATGCCTTTGCTAACCACTGGTTCGGCGCTCAGCTCGTAACCCTCCAGCCCCAGGGTGGCCAACTGCTGTTGCAGAGCTTCCAGTTCGAGGCCGGCATCGAGCAGCGCACCCAGGATCATGTCGCCGCTGGCGCCGGAGTAGCAGTCGAAATACGCTTTCATTGTCTGAGACCTCCCCTGGCTTGGGCCACCCGGTTGGCGATCAGGGCAGCGGTGGAGCCGGCGCCGATGCCGTTGTCGATGTTGACCACGGTGAGGCCTGGTGAACAGGTTTGCAGCATTGACATGAGCGCCGCGACGCCCTTACCGCCGTAGCCGTAGCCAATCGACGTTGGCAGGCCGATCACCGGCACGCTGACCAACCCCGAAACCACCGAGGGCAGGGCGCCGTCCATGCCTGCTGCCACCACTACGGCGTCAACGCCGTCTCTCTGCATGGCTTCGAGTGGACCGAAGAGGCGGTGAATACCGGCCACGCCCACGTCATAGGCTGTGGTGACATGACAGCCCATCTCGGCGGCGATGACGGCGGCTTCCTCCGCCACCGGAATGTCGGAAGTGCCAGCACTGATCACGGCCACCCTGCCGCCGCTTTGCGGCCGAGTCGTGCCGGCAGTGCGAAGCACCATCATCCTCGAGTTCTCCCAGAACTCGATAGTCACCTGGCTGAATTCCTTCTCTATGGCAGTGCGTAATTCGGGGCAGACCCGGCTAACGATAGCGCGCCCGCGCGATGCGAGGAATTGGCCGATCATGGCGATGGTGTGCTCGCTGCGTTTCCCCTCGGCCAGGATGACCTCGGGGATTCCCTTACGGCGCTCACGCTCCGGGTCAATGCGGGCGCAGCGTACAGAGACGTTTAGTTCGTCACCTGTTTGTCGTGCCTCTTCCAATTCGATCTGCTCCTTGCATGCCTGGTTGCGGTTTTGCCACGGCATGGTGATGTGATGACTTTGATGCTGATGCGCCACCATTCCACGTGGGCAGACTCGCCCCACGTGGAATGGCGATGCTGACTTCCTACTGGTTGGGCCGGATGATTGGTTTCACTCCCTTCTTGTCGCGAAGGGCGTGGATAGCATCCAGGGTCTGCTCCAGCGGGAAGCTGGGGGATAAGATGGGCGAAACGTCCAGCACGTTCAGCCAGCGCAGTGCCCGCCCAAACGAGTAGGGGCGCATGTAGGAGGCGCTTATGGTCAGTTCACGGTTGAACAGATCGAACGGTTTGACCACCAGCTCCGCATCGGGCGGATTGACGCCGACAAGAACGATGTGCGCCCCTTTACCAGCGACCCGGATCGCCTCTTCGCAGGTTGGCGGGAAACCGACTGCCTCGAAGACCACGTCGGCGCCCAGGCCGCCCGTCGCCTTGTGAATCTCCTCCAGGAGGTCCTGCTTGCCTGGGTCTACCACTACGTCGGCGCCCAACTGCTTTGCTATCTGGCGGCGATGCTCGTCTGGTTCAGACAGGATGGTGACGGCGGCGCCTGAACGGCGGCTCAGTTGCATCAGCGAGATGCCAATGCCGCCGGCTCCGATTACAGCCACCGATGAGCCGCTGCGCATTTGCACCAGGTCAAGCGCATGCACGGCGCAGGACACCGGTTCTGCCATGGAGGCGCTCTCAAAGGACATTCCCTCGGGCAGGCGCCACACCAGGCGCGACGGCACGACGATGTGGGAAGAATAGGCGCCGGGCGACAGTTTGCGATCGAGGCACATGTTCTCCTGTGCGTTGCGGCAGTACCAGCAGCTGTTGCAGACCATGCCCGGCTCGACAGAGACGCGGTCGCCGACCTTCACCTTGTCGACCTGTGAGCCAACCTCCACGACGGTGCCGCTAAACTCGTGGCCGAGCACTCTCGGTGGCACGAAAAGCGGAAAGCCGCCGTGTAGAGCATGCACATCGGTACCGCAAACGGCGCTTACGGCCACCTCGATACGGACGTCGTCCGCTGCCAGTTCGGGATCGGGCAGATCCTCAATACGAATGTCCTCACCACCGTGCCAGACTGCACTGCGCATATTTAGCGCCTCCTCTCCAACTAGTTAAGATATCGGGCTAGGCCCCTCGTTTACGTCTTATTGGTGTCGATTACGGTAACCTTGACCTCTATGTTGACTGCCTTGCGTAGCATGGCGCTGGCCGAACAGTACTTGGTGTCAGACAGTTCCACCGCTTTGCGCACGGCAGTTTCGTTAAGGCCCGGGCCGCTGATGATGTGTTCGATCGATATTCCGGTGAAAACGCGTGGGTGCTCCTCGGCCCGCTCAGCGTCGATGCGTACCCGGTAGGCTGTCACTTCTTGACGCATCTTGCGCAGGATGGATACCACATCCATGGCGGTACAGCCGCCCAGGCCTTCTAGAATTAACTCCAGTGGGCGCGGCCCGGCGTTCTTGCCGCCGAACTCGCTGGCGGCGTCAATCACGGTGGTATGTCCAGACTCCGATTCCGCGCTGAACGCCATCTCCCCCTGCCATGTGAGCTCGGTCTTCATCGTCTTCGGTCTTCCTTCATAACGCCAAATTACACGGGACGGCACACCCAACGAAACACACCATGGCCAGTCGACGCCATGCCGCCCGTGTAGCAGAATGGTAGCACGAGCGAGGCGGCCGGTGGTAGATTGTGTGTGTGTGTAAAGCAGAAGCGCCTGTGGGCAGGCGGGTCG
>CAZMKF010000031.1:0-23816 GCA_964566935.1 uncultured Dehalococcoidales bacterium
CGGGGAGATGCAGTGGCTGCTGATTCACCCTGTCCGCTCCCATACGGTTTAAATGCCCAGCGTGGCGAGCTGCTCGGCTATGAACTCGCCCTCCGCCTCCACCTTGTCACGCACCTGCTGCCAGCTGTCCCGGTCCCAAACCTCCAGACGGGTGTTGACGCCGATCACCACCGCGTCGGACTTGAGCGAGGCGTACTCGCGCAGGTAAGCGGGCACCACCAGACGGCCCTGCTTGTCCAGCATGGTGTCGTTGGCGCCGGAGAACATCAGGCGCGAGAACTCGCGGGCCCGCGCCTGGGTGAGCGGCAGGGAATCGATGCGTTGCGCAAGCGCTTCCCAGTAAGCGGCGGTGTAGATGAAGAGACAGCGCTCCAAACCGCGGGTGATGACAAGGCCGTCGGCGAACTCGCCGCGGAACTTGGCCGGGATGGCCAGTCTGCCCTTGTCATCGACCGAGTGGTCGAACTCGCCCATGAACCTCAATTTATCCACACCACCAGGGGTTTATACACAGAATCGCACCACTTATCCCCACTTGGCCCCACTAGCACGCCATTCTAGCGCACAAAGTGGGCTAAGGCAATGGTCATTTGAGGTGTTTTTCTAAAGAAATGTCGGGGAATTCTGTTTTCGGGCTGTCTGACTAGCGCTGTCTGGCCCGTTCGTCCAGGGCGAGATTGGCCAAACGGTCGGCGGCGGCGTTGCCGCCCCGGCGCACGTGACTGATGTTGCCACGAAAGGCGGCGATGAGTTGCCTGGCCTCTCTATAGAGCGGCAGCAGGTTGGCAGCCTTGACCCGGTACTGACCCAGCATCTGTCTTACCACCAACTCGCTGTCCATCTGCACGTCGAGCCGCTGCAAACCCAGCGCCTGAGCTCGGCGTAGACCGGCCAGCAGGCCGTGATACTCCGCCTCATTGTTGGTCATGCGGCCGAGGTAGCGTCCTTCCTGCGCCAGGACACGCCCCTCACAGTCGTAGATCAGGTAACCATAGGCAGCCTCGCCGGGGTTGCCGCGCGAGGCGCCATCGGCACGCAGCAGTGCGGCGCCCTCAGCGTCAGCGGCCAACGTAGAGAATCCTGCCGCAGCTGGGGCAATTGACAAGGGTTTTACCGCTGCGAGCCCTCTGTACGTGACTGGGCCCCATGCTCACCCTGCAGGCGGTGCAGACGCCCTGCTCCACCTTGGCCACCGCCCTGCCCTGCTTCTGGCGGCGCAGGGTTTCGTAGGTGCGCAGGGAGGCAGGGTCCACCAGCTGGAGCTGCCGCAGCCGCGCCTCCTGCAATTCCTTCAGTTCCTCCTGGTACTCGGCCACCAGCCGCTGCAGCGTATCCTGACCGTCCTGCCACTCTGCCAGCCTCATTTGGAATGACTCGTCCGTCCGCTGCTGTGTCTGGTGAGCCTCCTCCACAGCGCCCATCGCCTCCAACTGGGCATCTTCCGTGCGAGACTTGCCCGCCGTGAGCATATCCGCTTCTTTCTGCAGGTTGCTCAGCTCGCGCGCGGAGCGCTCGCGACCACTGAAGAGCTTCTCGTTGACCTCCGTCAGTTTGGTGCTCAGTCGGTTCGCTTCGAATTCGAGGTCCTGCAGCCGCGACTGCGCCATCTTCCAGGCGGCGCAGGCCTGGTCACGCTCCTCCTCCGCGTCCACCAGGCTATCGCGATTACCGATACAGGGCTCTAGATCGCTGATGCGTTTGCACCTGGAGTCGATGTCATGGTCGATCATCTGCAGCTGGAACAGTGCTTCGACTTGGTTCATGGTCGCCCCCTTGCCGAGTTGCTCGCAAGCGTCGCCCAGCCGGTTGCACCGCGCCTCCCGGCCGGTCGGTGTTAAAACATACCAGTCGATTCTAACATGCCACGCCGTTCGCTCGTTGTGACACGGACACGCCATTGCTAGAATTGCAAGGTGAGGTGGATTGGTGCAGATTGATCGCGGCAGCATGCTGGTGGGTTTTGTGCTGGGGCTGGCTACTGCCGCCATCCTCATGGCCGGCTCCGTTGCCCTTTTCTGGCGCGAGCCGCCGACGCCCTGGCCAACCGTGGTACCCAGCCATGCGCCTGTCGCCCGCCAAACTGAGCCAGCCACCCCAGCGCCAACTGCCACAAGGGAGCCCACGCCTACCGTGACCCCGTTCAGCTACCAGACAGTAGACGTGCCGGCCCGCAAGTACGTGGTGGTGGAGCTGCCGGCACAGGCCGGCATGTTGCTCGAACTAACGGTAACCTTGGACGGCAGCATCATCTGCTCGCTTTTTGAGCCAGACGGCACGCTGGTGGACAGTAATGTCACCATAAACGGCAGCCGCAGTTTTCGCCGCTACAGTGAACAAAGCGGTCGCTGGGTGCTAAAACTGGACAACGCGGCCAACTGGTTTTTTGACACGCAGGTGATGCTGCAGTACCGCTCAGTCAACACACGCTGAGGCTGGCTGCCGCGCCGGTGGCAAGGGTGGATTTGGTGGGCCCAGCCGGATTCGAACCAGCGACCAATCGGTTATGAGCCGAGCGCTCTGCCGCTGAGCTATGGGCCCGCACCTGGCGGCGCCGCCACCCGGAAGCGAGGCGAAGTATAACATCGGCTCTCACTCGCCGCCAGCCAACGACCGCGCCGCGAAACGACTACAATAGCAGCGCAGAAACGCAGAAACACCAGGAGAGATCAGCAGGCCTTTGGATAACGCACAGTTCGGCCCTTCAACCAGGGTGGGCGTCGACATCGTGGAGATCGAACGCGTGGCGCGGAGCCTGGTGCGCCACGGCGACCGCTTCCTGCGGCGGGTCTTTACCGCCGGCGAGCTGGATTACTGCCGCGGCCGCGTACCCGCCCTGGCGGCCCGCTTCGCCGCCAAGGAGGCGATCTTCAAGGCACTCGGCACCGGCGCCACCGGCGTGGGCTGGCGGGAGGTGGAGGTAGTGCGCGCCGAGAGCGGCGAACCGTCGGTGCGCCTGCACGGACGCGCCCTCGCCCGCTCGCAGCAGCTGGGCATCACCTGGTTCGCCATCAGCCTCTCCCACTCGCGCGTCCATGCCATCGCCTGCGTGGTCGCTTCCCGCAACCCGGACGAGCCATCAAAACAACAGGTGCAAACGTGAAGCTGGTCAGCTGCGCCCAGATGAGAAGCGCCGAGGCGGCGGCCATCGCCCGTGGCGTGGAGGGGTTCGAGCTGATGCGGAACGCCTCCCGCGCCTTGGCGGACGCGGTGCAACGCCTTAGTGGCAGGCAGCGTCCGCCCGTTCTCGTCCTGGTGGGACCAGGCAACAACGGCGGCGACGGCCTGGTGGCGGCACACTATCTGCGGCGGCGCGGTTACCCGGTAAACTGCTACCTGTGGCGCCGGCAGCGCGACCCCGACCGGCCGCTGGCGATGGCGGAACAGACCGGCGCCCTGATCTATCGAGCGCAACAAGACCCCGATCGACAGCAATTGGCTACGCTGGCCTCGCAGGCGTGCGTGATCGTGGACGCCCTGCTTGGCATCGGCGCTCGGGCGGCACTCGATCCCGAGCTGGCAGGCCTGCTCAACAGCGTCAAACGGGCCGCGTCGGGCGCGGCCGTGCTGGCGGTTGACCTGCCCACCGGCGTCGATGCCGACAGTGGCAAGGCCGCCGCTGAGACGCTACCCGCCACGCTGACCGTTACCTTCGGTCACGCTAAGGCAGGCCTGGTGCAGGCGCCGGGCGCGGCGCTGGCCGGCAGAGTGGAGGTGGCCGATATCGGCCTGCGGCCGGAGGACACCGCTGACTATCTCGCCAATCTCCTTACTGCCGAAGCGTCGGCGCCCTTACTGCCGAGGCGGCAGCCGTATAGCCACAAGGGCACGCACGGCAAGGCGCTGATTATCGCCGGCAGCCATACATACAGCGGCGCGCCTAACCTGGCCGCGCTGGCGGCTCTGCGCAGCGGCGCCGGCCTGGTCAATCTGCTGGCGCCGGCCAGTGTGCATGCCGCCTCCCGCTCGCTCTGGGAGCTGACCCACACGCCACTCGATGGTAACGCACGGTATCTCAGCGAGGAACACCTGGAGGCGGCCGTGGCCGCGCAGGCGGGCGCCGGCAGCTGCCTCTGCGGACCGGGTATAGGCCGAGAGCCTGCAACCAGCGCTTTCGTCCTGGGCTGGTTACGGCAGCTCCATCGCAGTGAACACGTGCCCTCCACCACGATCCTCGATGCGGATGCTTTGTACGCCCTCAGCATGACGGCGACGCATTGGTGGCACTGGCTGCCGCAGGGCACGGTACTGACCCCGCACGCCGGTGAGATGGCGCGCCTGCTGGGGAACGACGCCGGCACCGTGGAACATGACCGCCTGCAGTTGGCGGCGCTTCATGCCGCCCGCTGGGGCGTGACCCTCGTGCTGAAGAGCGCCTATACGGTGGTCGCCTCGCCCAGCGGCGACTTATGGCTCTCGCTGGCGACCACGCCGGCTCTGGCGGCCGGCGGCAGCGGCGACGTGCTGGCCGGCGCCATCGCAGGCCTGGCAGCTCAGGGCGTGCCCGCGTTGTCGGCGGCGTTGTTGGCAGTTTACGCGCTGGGGCAGGCCGGCAGGCAACTTGAACACGAGCTGGGATCACGTGGCAGTCTCGCCAGCGAGGTGGCCAACCGGCTGCCACTGGTACTTGCCGAACTGGATAGTTTACGAGAGAATAGGCTCCTATACGATATAGGAAATTCCACACCGGCTTCGGTGAACTGTTGAGGATGAGCATGAAATCGGGCAGCAATCTGGAACGAACCCTTGCCAGTGGCAAATTCGCCGTCACCGCCGAGCTCGGCCCACCGAAGGGCACCGGCACCAAATCGCTGCGCCGCAAGGCCGAACAGCTGCGCGGCAACGTCGACGCCGTCAATATCACCGACAACCAGACGGCGATCACCCGCATGTGCAGCCTGGCGGTCTGTTCCATCCTCATCCAGATGGGATTGGAGCCGGTAATGCAGATCACCTGCCGCGACCGCAACCGCATCGCCATCCAAAGCGACGTGCTCGGCGCCTCCGCCTTGGGCGTCCGCAACATCCTCTGCCTCACCGGTGACCACCAACGCTTCGGCAACCATCCGCAAGCCAAGGGCGTTTACGATCTTGATTCCATTTCCCTGCTCGGCACGCTGGACGGTATGCGCAATCGTAGCGAGTTTCTCAGCGGCGACACCTTCTTTGGCAAGGCGCCTCTCTTTCTGGGCGGCGCGGAAAACCCTTACGCCGATCCCTTCCCCTACCGCGTCCTGCGCCTCGGCAAGAAGATGCGTGCCGGCGCCGATTTCATTCAGACCCAGGCGGTGTTCGACGTGCGCAAGTTCGCCATCTGGATGGAGCAGGTCAGGGATAAGGGTATCGACCAGCAGGTGCACATCCTGCCAGGCGTGATCCCGGTGAAGTCGCTCAACATGGCGTACTACATGCGCGATTACGTCTCCGGCGTGGCCATTCCCCCCGAGTACATCAGTCGCCTGGAGCAGGCGAGCGACGTGCAGGCGGAGGGTATCAAGCTCTGCCAGGAGACGATTGAGCAGTTGCGGGCCATCCCGGGCGTTCACGGCGTGCACATCATGGCGGTGGGCTGGGAAGAGGCGGTCGGCGAGATCGTAGCGGAGGCAGGCCTACTGCCGCGCGATACCTACGAAGCAGAGCGCGCCGCCGAAGTGGAGGCTGCCCCCAAGTCCTCTTAGGGGGCGACAACCAGGCGCGGCTGGGCCACGACGATGTGATCGTCGGCCGCTGTGCGCAGCCGCTGCATGGTCTCCAGTTCGTAGAAGCCGGCGATTAGCCGGTATTCCCCCGGCACAGCCTCCGCTGGCATCGACAGATCGTGCACTTCCTCCACCCTCGTGCCCGGCAGCCATTCAGAGGTACGGCTCTTGCCCTTGTCGGGCGGCCCGTCGTGCTGTGCCACCAGCCGGCCGCTGGCATCGAGCAGATGAACAAAGACCTGATAATCCCCCGCTGGTTTCGCCACCGTGCGCCAGCTCAGTTTAACGGTAGCCGTGTGACCGGCCACCAGTGGCTGCGGCGTCAGCTCATAGGCCGCCAGCTGAATCGCGCCGCCCAGCGTGTTCGCTTCCGGGGGCCGTCTTTCGTAACCCTTCAAGCGCAGCCAGCCATTGTAAACGCCGCTGCTGAAACGGACCCAGTTGCTGTCCAGCCAGCGTTCCACCACCGCATCCGGATCGGCGAAGTACTCGGTCCAATACACCACCCAGAGACGCTCGTGTTTGGCACCGATCTGTTCCAGAGCACGGCCGGTGGCCACGCCCATACTGCGATCGTCCGCCTTACGGGCAGCGTACTCTGCCGTGGGCAGACCGTACGCCGGATAAGCTGGATCGCCGTAGTATTCGTAGCTCACGGTGTGGTAGTGGGCGTTGAAAACGACGCCGTCGCCGGGCCGCGCCATCTCCTGCAGGTCCTGTAGGGCAGCGCGATCGCCCGGGCGCATGCGCGCCGGGTCCTCGTAGTAGTCGTACAGCGGTTGCGCGAGGCCAAGGCCGACCACGACGGCGGCCAGCACCAACAGGGAACGGCGCCGCAGCGCCAGAGCCAGCGTTCCCCCCACCAGTAGGGCGAAGCCAGGAAAGGCCATCATCAGGTAGCGTAAGGCGATGTCGCGGCGACCGGCCAGCGCCAGGTAGACGAACACGAAGGCCACCACCAGCCAGAGCGCACCGAACAGCAGGGCACGTGCCTCCTGAGAAACTGCCCGCCGTCGCCAGTAGAGCACGGCCACCAGCGGCAGACCCACGGCCGCCACCAGCCACAGCGCTTCCGCGCCCAGATAGTGAGCCCCCGGCGCCGGTGAGAATCCGTAACTGAAGGCGCCGTATACCGCGTTCAGCGCCTCACCCAGCCCGGCCAGCGGCTGCCAGTCGCCCGCCGCTCCCACCAGCTGCTTGCTCTGCATCACCGGCAACCAGGGTAACATCAGCGCCAGCACCGCCAGCTGCGCTGCCAGCCAGCCGACCAGATCGAGGCGCCGCGAAGCCACCACGGCGGCGCCCCTGCCCTGCCACAGCTGCAGAATAAACGCGGCGTTGGTGACCGCCAGCACCGCCCAGCCAAACAGCAGCGTATAGCCGCTGGCGGCGCCAGCTAGCGCGTACTGCCAGAGCCAGCGACGGCGTGGCTCACCCTCAAGCGCGCGCCAGCCGAAGTAGGCCAGTGCCACCGCCAGGCTGATCGCCGGCGTGTACATGCGCACATCCTGAGAATAGTAGACGAGCAACGGCGAAAGCGTCAGCAACAGCGCCGTCAGCAGGCCGGCTCCCTCGCCCGAGAGCCGCCGGCCCAGCTGGTAGAGCAGCGGCGTCGCCGGCACGGCGGTAAGCACCGTGAAGAAACGATAGGCGAACTCGCTTTCCCCAGCCAATTGCCGCCAGAGACCGAGCAGCGCGAAGTAGAGGGGTGGGTGGATGTCCTGCGCCACCTCCGCTACCATCTGCGCCAGCGGCAGACGCGCCATGTGGATACTATGCGTGTCGTCGAACCAGAGGCCAAAGCCGGCCAGGTTGTACACCCGCAGGGCAAAGCCGAGCGCGACGAGGGCGCATGCCGCCCACAAGCCTAGACTTACGGTAGTAGAGCGAGTTGCCATCAGCGGCGCCAGAAGACGCAGGATGCCATCGACCACGACCGGGCTGCGCACCGCCCTGGTCTGCCGCTGATGCGGTTGTGAGGAGAGGACGACTGCAATGGTTGAGAAAAGGGACGGGCCACTGCCGAGGCAGTGGCCCGCACTGTGGCCCTAGTGGCCGATGTAGCGTTCGCGCAGTTTCTCTACCGTGAAGTCCGGCGAGTTGAAGAAGGCCATTGAGCCGCTTTCGTTCTCACGGATCTTGGCAACTGCGGCTGCCACCTGGTCGGCAATCTCCAGCGGAATCGAAACCAGACCGTTGATGTCACCGTGCAGCAGGTCGCCAGGCTTGATCAGCATGCCGCTGATCTCAACCTCAACCCCTACATCAAGAATCAACGGGTTGCCGTGGGAGACGGTGAAGCCAGGGCAGAAATACTGCAGGCCGAGCGCCTTGATCTCGTTGACATCGCGCAGGCCGCCATCGGAGACGGCGCCAACCGCGCCCAGCCGCTTAGCGATGGTGCCCATCACCTCGCCCATATGGCAGGAGTGCACGCGGTCGTTGCCGACGTCCTTATAGACCACCACGGCCGGCTTGGGGGCGGCGGCCAGCGCTTCCCACAGCTTGACGAAGCCCTCGCGCGACTTGGGGCGCTCCTCGGTGGTGCTGTCTGCGGTGCAGGTGACAGCGTAACCCATCATAGTGCCCATTTCGGGAAAGGCGCAGCGGATATCGTAGCCCGCGTAGCCCTTGGTGAAGGGGCGAACCTTGAACGTCTCAATCGCGTTGGCGATGGTGGGGCTGTCGATCGCTTTCAGTTCTTCGAACTGCTCGGGTGTCAGTTTTGCTACCATGCTCGGCTCCTTAATGCGAGTTTTACCGAGCCGATTCTAACATCGCGCTGGGGGAGTGTCCACAAGGAAACGGCCGAATCTCGCCACTGCGCCGACCTCTCCCGCACAGTACAGCGGCCGGAGTTTCCCGCTCCAATGGCGGTGGGAACAAAACCAGGTAAATGGGCGTCCTTCTAGCAGTGACGGTATTATTACATGAGACGGAGGTGGATCATGAAGAATAAGATTCTCGCCGGTTTGACGGCGATAGCGGTACTAACGGCGGCCTGCCTGGGCTCTTCGCTACTCACTGGCCCAGCGGCGCCAGCGGCAGCCCAGGAGAAGCCAGGCACCGAGGTGACGGTGACCGGCAGCGCCCGCATCAGCATCAAGCCCAACATGGCCCAGCTGCGCGTGGGCGTGGAGACAAGCGCGCCTGCCGCCAAAGACGCCAGCGAGAAGAACGCCAGCCGCATGCAGGCGGTAATCGACATACTGAAGGCGATGGGCATCGCTGACACGGACATCCGCACCACCAGTGTCAGCATCTATCCGGTCTTCCACTATCCGGACAAGACGATGGCGTCGGACCAGCCCAGCGAACCGCAGATTACCGGCTACCGCGCCAGTAACGAGGTGCAGGTGACGATCAACGACATCAGCCGCACCGGCGAGGTGATGGATGCAGCGGTTACAGCTGGAGCCAATAGTGTGGGTGACCTGCGCTTCACGGTCAAGGACGACTCCGCTCAGCGCGCCCAGGCGTTGACCGAGGCCACCAAACAGGCGCGCGCCAAAGCCGAGGCGATCGCCACGGGCCTGGGCATGAGTGTGAGCGCCACCCTCAAGGTGGTCGAGGTCTCTTCGGGCGGCACACCAATCGTCTTCGCCGAGGACACACGCGCCGCTTCCGGCAAGGGTACCCCCCTGGAGCCGGGCGAGATGGAGGTAGTGGGCAGCGTCAACGTCACCTACCTCTGCCAGTGACGCCCGCATACTGATCCCACCACCTGCTGAGACGGCCCCGTGCGGGGCCGTCTCCTTCTACCCGGCTTGGCCAGGCCAGGTACGCCTGCTCACCCATGCTATCCTCGATCATGGGATCAACGGGTACCGCCCGGTCGCCCTTGTTCTGCGGGTGACGGCAGACAAGCTAGAGAAGCGCAGGTCATGGCGGAGAAGCCTACCACAACGATCGTCTCATGCGCTTCCGCATGGGTCTTCTCGAAGGAATCTGCCGCGTGTGTTCCTTCCACAGCGAGTGGTGAGACAGAAAAGGGGCGGCTCACGCCGCCCCACTCCACTATCGCTCTATTGAACTGGATCGTGAACACGATCGGCGGCGATGGCCGCCTCGCTGCTGCGCGGCGAGGGCTCGCTGAAGATGCGCTCCAATGCCTCCGACTCCAACGTCTCTTCCTTCACCAGGGTGCGCGCCAGCTTGTCGAGCTGGTGCCGGTGCTCCGTGAGCACGTTGTGGGCGCGCTCCTGCGCCCGGTTGATGAAGTTGCGCACTTCGGTGTCCACCGCCTCTGCCACCTTTTCGCTGTAGTTGCGCTGCTCGCCGATCTCGCGCCCCAGGAAGACCAGCTCGTCCTTGTGGCCAAGCGCCACCGGCCCGATGCGATCACTCATGCCGTACTCGGTGACCATCTTGCGCGCAATGGCAGTGGCACGTTCGATGTCGTTGCTGGCGCCGGTGCTCTTTTCGCCAAAGACGATCTGCTCGGCCACATAGCCGCCCAACGCCCAGGCCAGCGTATCCTCGAACTGAGAACGGGTCCACAGGTAGCGGTCCTCGCGCGGCAGCAGACGGGTGTAGCCGCCCATCATGCCACGGGCGATGATTGAGACCTTGTGCACCGGGTCGGTGTTATCGAGGTGGCGCGCCACCACCGCGTGCCCTCCTTCGTGGTAGGCGGTGATCAGCTTCTCTTTCTCGCTGATCAGACGGCTGCGCCGCTCCGGTCCCGCCACTACCCGGTCCACCGCTTCCTCGAACTCGGCCATGCCGACGGTCTTCAGATTGCGCCTCGCCGCCAGGATGGCGGCCTCGTTCACCAGATTGGCCAGGTCAGCCCCGGAGAAGCCGGGCGTCTGCTTTGCCAGTGTCTCCAGCGAGATGTTGGGATCCAGCGGCTTGCCCTTGGCGTGCACTTCCAGGATCGCTTTGCGGCCGTTGATGTCCGGCCGGTCCAGTACCACCTGGCGGTCAAAGCGTCCCGGGCGCAGTAGCGCCGGGTCGAGGATATCCGGCCGGTTGGTGGCGGCAATGACGATGACGTTCGTGTTGGTATCGAAACCGTCCATCTCCACCAGGATCTGGTTGAGAGTCTGCTCGCGCTCGTCGTGGCTGCCGCCCAGGCCAGCGCCGCGCTGACGTCCCACGGCGTCGATTTCATCCACGAAGACGATGCAGGGGGCGTTACGCTTCGCTTGCTCGAACAGGTCCCTCACCCGGGAGGCGCCCACACCGACAAACATCTCGACGAACTCGGAGCCCGAGATGCTGAAGAAAGGCACGCCCGCCTCGCCGGCCACGGCCCGGGCCAGCAGCGTCTTGCCGGTGCCCGGAGGGCCCACCAGCAGCACACCGCGCGGAATGCGCGCGCCCAGAGCGGCGAACTTCTCGGGGTACTTGAGAAACTCCACTACCTCGTAAAGCTCGGTCTTCGCTTCCTCCACCCCGGCCACATCGACGAATGTGACGGTGGGCCGGTTGCCGAGGAACATGCGCGCCCGGCTCTTGCCGAACATCATCGCCTGGTTGTTGCTGCCCTGCGCCTGACGCATCATGAATATGATGAAGCCGGCCAGCAGCAGGAAGGGCAGGACCTGGAAGAGGAAGGGCAGCCAATTGGCGTACTCTGGGGGCTTACGGAAGTCCATGCTCGTTTGGCCGATTTGATCCTCCGAGACGCCGGAAGCCCGCAGCGCTTCGTAAATTGTCGTTCCTGCGGGAAGATGCGAGATGACCTCGGTACCGTCCTTGAGACTGACGATCAACGTTTCATTATCGATCGTTATCTTCTGCACGTTGCCCGCCCTCACTTCCCGGGCGACGTCGCTGATATACACGTCATTGGGTTCGCTCTTCTCTCCCACTGGTACCACCGAGTAGAAGAGCGCCACGCCGGCAACCAGGACCAGCAAATAGATGAAGCTGTTCCTGAGCCAACGACTATCCATAAAAACCGCTCCTTATCACACCGGGAAAGCAAGTTACGCCGAGGGATACGGCAACTGAACCGATTATATCGAAAGCCTGGGGCTCCATCAACCGGCGGCCACTCAATCGTTCGCTCGCAGGATGCCAAGATAGGGGAGGTTGCGGAACGTCTCGGCGAAATCGAGGCCGTAGCCCACCACAAACTCGTTGGGAATACTGAAGCCGATGTACTCGACCGGCACGTCCGCCTTACGCTCTTTCTCCTTGTCGAAGAGGGCGCAGACCTTGACGCTGTTCGGCCCATGCGCTTGCAGGATTTCGACGATGTACTTAAGGGTGAGACCGGTGTCGATGATATCCTCCACCACCAGTACGTCCTTGCCCTGCAGACTGGCGTCCAGATCCTTAGTGATGCGTACCACACCGCTGGATTCGGTGCTGTCGCCATAGCTGGAGACAGCCATGAAGTCAATCGCCAAAGGCAGGTCTATCTCACGCGCCAGGTCGACCATGAAGACGGCGGCCCCCTTGAGCACGCCGATCAGGATCAGGTCCTTGCCCCGGTAGTCACGGGTGATCGCCTCGCCCAGTTCCTTCACTTTAGCCCGTAGTTGGGCCTCGCTCAACAGTGGTTCCACACGATGACCGGCTAGCCTGTCCATCCTCAATCCCTCTTGCTGAATCGAAGTCGCAGCAGACCACCGGCGTCCGCCACCGGCACGGCCATGCCCTTGTGCACGCCTACCAGCCAGACTGGTTCACCCGCCTGGGTGACCACCGGCAAGCTGTCGCGCTGCCAGCGTGGTACTTTAGCATCAACGGCCACGTCCTGCAGCTTGCGATGGCCGGCCGCTCCGCCGACGAGCGGCAGACGGTCACCCGGCAGCCTGCGGCGCACCGCCAGTGCCCCGCCAGAGCGAGCGAAATGCGCGCAATACAGATCATCCCCCACCGAGGCCGGCGATACTGGAGCGGTCACCTCCAACCGCCAGCCTGCCGGCAGTTGGTAACTGCCTTCGCCTTCTATCGGCAGCGGCTGCTCGGGCAGCGACGGCCAGCGCGGCGGACGGCCAATCATCAGTTTGTCGTAGCGGCGCCAGGCGGCCAGACCACTCGGCAGATCAACGCCGGCGCTGGGCGACGCACCCCGTGCCAGGGCTTGCGCCGCCTCCACATGCGCCAGCTCCAGACCCTCGCTGCTGCCCGCCTGTGCGGTATAGGCGCGACGCAGCAGCAGCCTCTGCAGCGGCATGGGCATAGCCAGCAAACCCGTCAGCTCAAGGCTCGTGGCCCCTTCCTCACTCCCCGCCACTTCACGCCAGGCCCCATCCACCAGCTCTGCAAGCAGCGCCTGCTCATCAGCCAGCAGTTCCGCAGTGCGCGCCAGGCTGCCGCGAGCCGCCGGATAGACCTCTTCGATCAGAGGCAGCAGGGCGCCACGCAGCCAGTTGCGCCGATAGCGATAGTCTGAGTTGGTCTCGTCATCGCGATAGTCCTCACCGGCGGCGCTGAGGAACTGCACCAGCTGCGTCCGTTGTACCCGCAACATGGGGCGTGCCAAAGTGAGGCAGCGTCCGTCTGCCAGCTGCTGCTTATCCAGCGCCCGCATGCCCACCAGGCCGCCGCTGCCACTGCCTCGCAAGAGATGCAACAACAGGGTCTCTGCCTGGTCGTCGGCCGTGTGGGCCAGCAGCACGCCGGCGGCGCCCGTCTGCTCGACCAGACTGGCGAAGAAGTCGCGCCGTGCCTGGCGGGCTGCCAGCTCCACCGATTGACCCCGTTGTACGGCCTCAGCGGCCACGTCTCGCTCACCGAGATGAAAGACCAGGCCGAGACGTTGACTGAGGCGCTCCACGTGCAGGGCGTCAGCATCCGCGTCGGCGCCGCGCAGGCGATGGTTCAGGTGGGCCACCTGCAGATCAAACTCCAGCTGAGGCCGCAACAGCCCCAGCGCCAGCAACAGGGCGCTGGAATCGGCGCCGCCGGAGACGCCCACCAGCCAGCGGCGTCCGCGCAGGACGGCGTTGCGTTGTTCAAACTCGCGCACCGCCCGCACTGGCGCCAGGCGGCGCAACTGCCGCTCCTGCAGGGTCATCGTCTACTCCTCAGCACTACATACAACAAGACGGCGGCCCGTCTGAGCCGCCGTCAGTTCCTGGTAGCGGGGGTTGGATTCGAACCAACGACCTTTGGGTTATGAGCCCAACGAGCTGCCACTGCTCCACCCCGCGTCGGTGCAGTAAGTTTACATCGGACGCATCCGGCCTGTCAAATTGTAAACAGCAACGCCAGACGTCAACGGCTACGGAAAAAATCGGCCCAAAGCTGCCAGTTCGGTACCGGCGTCGACGTTGGCGTGGGCGTCACCTGAGGCGGCCCCGCCGGGCCGTAGTCGATGATCACCGCCGTCTCGCCCTCCTTGACGTAGCCCAGCTGCTCGCGCGCCGCCGCCTCAACCGCCGCGTCTGTCTCCATGCGCGCTACCTCGGTGGCCAGCTTGATGTTAGCTGTCTTCTGGGTAGCGATATCGGCGGCTATAGCCTCCGAACGCAGGCCGATACTACGACCTTGCACCATCAGGCCGGCCAGAGAAAACATGAAGAAGCCGAGGAAGACTATACCCACAACCAGCACAAGCCGTTTTGTCGTCACAACAGAGCCAAACCCACCCGTTCAGAGAAGTTGCGCTTTAAGGATAACACCACCGCTACATGGCGCCGCAAGCCCATCACCACGCGGCGCCGACAAGCGTACGCACGTCGTCGATCCCTTCCGCCTCCAGGTAGCGCCGCAGACCAGCCAGCGCCTGCAAGGTAGCTTCCGGATTGCCGAAGTTGGCGGTGCCCACCTGCACGGCAGTGGCGCCAGCCATCAGGAACTCGAGAACGTCTTCCGCCGTGCTGATGCCGCCCACACCCACCACCGGCACGGAGACGGCGCGGCTCACCTCGTAGACCATGCGCAACGCCACCGGTTTGACCGCCGGACCCGAGAGCCCCGCCACCACCCGGGCAAAGACCGGCCGCCGGCGCTTGATGTCAATAGCCATACCCACCAGGGTGTTGATCAGCGAGAGGCAGTGCGCGCCCGCCTGCTCCACCGCCTGCGCCACTGCCACTACATCGGGCGCGTTAGGACTGAGCTTGACCATCACCGGCAGGCTGGTGGCTGCCAGCACGGCACGCGTCACCGCCGCAGCGCTGTCGGGATCAGAGCCGAAGGCGATATAGCCTCCCTCCACGTTGGGGCAGGAGATGTTCACCTCCAGCGCCGCGATGTTGGCGACGCCATCCAGTGCCGCCGCCACCTGGCTGTACTCGTCCACCGTCTCGCCAGCGACGTTGACAATCACCGGCGCCTGCCAGCCCTGCCAGCGCGGCGCCTTGTCGCGCACCAGAGCCTCAACGCCGTCGTTTTGCAGACCTATGCTGTTCATCAGCCCCGAGGCGGTCTCGTACAACCGCGGCTGGCGGTTGCCCTCACGCGGCCTTAGCGTAGTGGCCTTGGTGACGATGGCTCCCAGCTGCTGGATGTCGATAAGGCGCGCGTACTCGTAGCCGTAACCGAAGGTGCCGGAGGCGGTCATGATCGGGTTGCGCAGCGAGAGGCCGCGCGGATGGCTCGGCGCCAATTCTACCGCCAGGTTCATGACCACACCACCTCGTCGAAATCGAACACCGGTCCCTCGCTGCAGACTCGCAGCGGACCGCGACGGGTCTGCACGACGCAGCCAAAGCATGCGCCCACCCCGCAGGCCATGCGCTCTTCCAGCGAGACCTGGATCGGCAGGGCGGCCGCTGCCGACGCACCGCCTCCAGCGCCGCCAGCATCGTTGTGGGGCCGCAGGCGAACAGCGCCTCCGCCCACCCCAGGTGAGACGTCAGCAGGTCGGTCACCAGGCCTGCCCGGCCGGACGAGCCATCGTCGCTGATCGTCTCGTAGTTGATGCAGGACGGCATTTGAGCCGCCGGCAGTAACTGTTCCGCAGTTTGCGCCCCCGCCAGCAGCCGCACCTCGCGCCCCTCACTGGCCGCCTGCTCAGCCAGCATTACCAGCGGCGCCACACCGATGCCACCCGCCACCAGCAGCAGGCGGCACTCCTCACCGAGGCGAAAGCCACTACCCAGCGGACCGATCAGGCTCAGCTCTTCGCCCGCTTGCCGCTCCGCCAGCCAGCCGGTGCCGCTGCCCACCACCCGGTAGAAGAGGGAGACTTCCCCCAGCGCCAGCGGCGAACCACAACTAATCCGTTCACCATCGCCTTCCCCCGGCGCCGCGCCGCTGCGGAAGATGCTGGTCCGGACCGGCCTCCACCTGGCTGCTGATCACGGCTGTGCCCAATCTAATGGGCGCGCCTGGACCGCCCGCATTCGCTTCCGCTGCCATCGCCGTTACCCCCGTTACCGTCTAACCCTTGCCTGCCGGCGCCGCCTCGTGCACCAGATTGCCGTCGCGCCAGGTGTAGAGCACCTGGCCGCTGACAGTTTCACCCAACAGCGGCGTGTTCTTGCCCAGTGAAAAGAGCGCCTCCTCCATCACCTGCCACTGCCGTTTGGGATCGAAGATCACCACGTCGGCGGCCGCGCCCGGCGCAAGCGTACCGTGCGGCAGGCCCAGGAGGCGGGCGGGATCGATGGTCAGGCGGCTGATCACCGTGCTCAGCGACAGTTTGCCCGCTGCCACCAGCGTCAACAGCTGAGGCAGGGCCGTCTCCAAGCCCACCAGACCCGAGGCGGCGAAGCCGTACTCGCATTCCTTGTCGACAATGTCGTGCGGCGCATGGTCGGTGGCGATGGCGTCGATCGTACCATCGCGCAGGCCCTCCAACAGCTGCTCCACGTCATCGCGGCTGCGCAGCGGCGGATTCACCTTGGTGTTGGTGTCGTAGGGCTCATGCTGGCGCGCCGGTTCCCCGTAATCGTGCCAACGGCCTGCCACCAGATCCTCGCTCCAGAGCAGATGGTGCGGCGTCACCTCGGCCGTCACCCGCACGCCGCGCGCCTTGGCCGCGCGCACCAGCTGCAGACTGCGCCCCGAACTGAGGTGCTGGATGTGGACCCAGCCGCCGGTGTACTCGGCCAGGGCTATATCGCGCGAGACAATGATGTCCTCCGCCACCGTAGGCCGGCCGCGCAGGCCGAGGCGGGTGGCCACCGCCCCCTCGTTCATGTAGCCGTCCTTGACCAGGCGGGCGTCCTCACAGTGGTCCATGATCGGCCGGTTGAGCATGCGAGCGTAGGTGAGGGCGTTACGCATCAGCACGGTAGTGGCCACCGCCTCGCCGTCGTCGCTGAAGGCCACCGCGCCTGCCTCGGCCAGCTCAGCCATCTCCACCAGCTCAGCGCCGGCGCGCCCTTTGCTCACAGCGGCCACGCAATAGACCCGCGCCAAGTCAGCCTCGTGCGCTTTGGCCTGCACAAAATCGAGCGTGGCCCGGTTGTCGAGCGTGGGCTCCGTATTCGGCATGCAGCAGATGCTGGTGAAGCCGCCGGCCACGGCGGCGCGGCTGCCCGTGGCCACCGTCTCTTTCTCCTCATAGCCCGGCTCGCGCAGGTGGCAATGGAGGTCGACGAAGCCAGGCGCCACCACCATGCCGCGAGCTTTGATCACTCGCGCCTCCTTGCCGGCCTTGGCGGCGGCTTCCGTGCCCACGGCGGCGATCACGCCGTCGCGCAGCAGGAGGTCCGCCGTCTTCTCTATCTTGTTGGCGGGATCGACCAGGCGACCACCTTTAATCAGGTACTCAGACATCCAACCTCACCCCCTTCACGCTTCCGCCGGCCGGCCGCTGCCGCCCGCCAGGAGATAGAGCAGCGCCATGCGCACCGCCACGCCGTTGGCCACCTGCTCCTCGATCAAGGAGCGTTTGCTGTAGGCGGCCTCGGGCGAGATCTCCACACCCTCGTTCATCGGCCCCGGGTGCATCAGCAGCACATCCGGCTTGGCCATACCCAACCGCTTACTGTTGATCTGGTAGAGCTCGACGTATTCGCGAATGCTCGGCAACAGGCCCGCCTGCATTCGTTCCTTCTGCAGCCGCAGCGCCATCACCACATCGGCGCCCTCCAGCGCTCTATCGAGCGAGCTTTCCATGCGCACCTTGGGCAGATACTCTCCCTCCTGCCAGAGCGGCAGCATGGTGGGCGGGCCGCACAGCACCACCTCGGCTCCCATTTTGTGGAAGCCCCAGATGTTGGAGCGGGCCACCCGCGAGTGCAGGATATCGCCCACGATGGCGATGCGGATACCGTCGATGCGCGGCCGGTGTTGCAGCACCGTCATCAGGTCGAGCAGCGCCTGAGTAGGGTGGGCGTGCCAGCCGTCGCCAGCGTTGATTACCGAGCCATCGATGTGCTGCGCCACCACGTGCGGCGCGCCGGACTGGGCGTGGCGAATCACCACCATCTCACCGCCCAGCGCCTGCAGGGTGCGCACCGTATCCACCAGCGATTCGCCTTTGACAATGCTGCTGCCCGAGGAGGCGATGTTGACGACATCGGCTGACAGGTTCTTGGCCGCCAGTTCGAAGGAGACGCGGGTGCGGGTGCTGGCCTCATAGAAGAGGTTGACCACCGTGCGGCCGCGCAGGGTTGGGACCCGGCTGATCGGACGCCCCAGCACCTCCTTCATCACCTGGGCGGTGTCTAGCACCTGTTCAATCTCGTCCCGGCTGAAGTCGTCCAGGTCGAGCACGTGTTTGCGCGTCATTTCGTCGCCTCCGCGTCAGCGGGCTTGACGAGCACCACCTCGTCCTTGCCGTCGCCCTCCATCAGACGCACCTGCACGTCCTCGCTGCGGGCGGTGGGTACGTTCTTGCCCACGTAGTCGGCGCGAATCGGCACCTCGCGGTGACCGCGGTCGATCAGCACTGCCAGTTGGATCTTCTCAGGGCGACCAAAGTCCATCACCGCGTCCATGGCGGCGCGCACCGTGCGGCCGGTGAAGAGCACGTCGTCCACCAGCACCACGCACTTGCCGACGATGCTGCCCGGCAGGTTGGTACTGCGCACCTCGGGCAGCTCGCGGATCGCCAGGTCATCGCGA
This sequence comes from uncultured Dehalococcoidales bacterium, assembly GCA_964566935.1. Taxonomy (GTDB): domain Bacteria; phylum Chloroflexota; class UBA6077; order FW602-bin22; family JAMCYS01; genus CAZMKF01. The sequence goes on from CAZMKF010000031.1 coordinate 18,624, forward strand.
TACAACGTTATGTCCAGCTCGCCGATGGGGACGTTGACGTTCTCGAGCTGTTTGATGATGTCGGCCAGGCGGCGAGCGAGGGGCACGCCGCGGTTACGAATGCCCACCAGCATCAAATGCTCAGCGCCCTTGTTGCGTTCCATCACTTCATGGGCAATGCGCACCAGTGCGCGGCGGATCTCAGTTTGATTGAGCAGTAATACCTCAGCCAAGGCCGTCCTCCTCCAAAATCAGGGCAATAAAAAACCCTCGCCCGGCGCCGCCTGCGCCTGCGAGGGACTCGCGTGGAACCATACCTTTCACACTCCTTGTCGGTCTCTCGGGACCGGCTTAAAGGTCGTCACACATTCTAGCAAATCAGCGTGAGTTGCGTAGGCACTATTAGGTGGTTTTCGTGAATCTGTCACGGTGTATTTCACTGATAAACTGAGACCAGAAGGGCTGGACAGAAGACCCAGGGGAAAAAGGCGGCGCGCCCGCGCGGCGGGCCGCGCCCGGCGCGGTTCCGCTCGGACGGCGAGTCGCCTCTCGGCGATGGTCCGATGCGAACGTACACGAACCGCTCAACTACTACTTCCGCTATTCGGCATTCTAGTTCACCACTTGGGTGAGGTTAGCGGTTGAATACTGGGAGTCCAGACAGCCGGATCTCTTTGGGCTGTCGTACTTTGGTTACAAGGGTTATCTCCGACTGGAGGTGCTGCTCGACCGTCAATCGCTGGAGCACTTCAAAGACGGACTGCTGGGGGATTACGGCGCGTTGCCGAAGGATGACAACCTGGAAAAAGCAGACGCCCTGCTGCACCAGCTGGGAGCCGCAGTATTTGAGCCGCTGATCAATAATGGCTTCCTCAAGTATCTGCGTCAGATCAAGCTCGCTCCGCCATCCTGGTTCTGGCTCTATTTCCAAGGCGTTCCCGAGTTATAGAGCGCCATGGTGGCGCCAGCTGTAGCGTCGCTCTCGTCCGCCGCGCCGTAGTTTGAGCAGGCCAGTCAACGCTCCCCAACGATACTCTCACCCTCGGCGTGAGTGAGAACGGAGATACCATCGTCGTTACGACGGCGGTACCGTTACCTGCCCCGCTTCACCAGGATACGCTCGTAGCCGTCGCTGACGATGGCGCCCACATACTGGTGGCCCACCTTCCTCGCCCATAGCGGGATATCTTGCTTGGTCCCTACATCATCGGACCAGATCTCCAGCACGCCACCCACAGGGACGGAGCCCATAGCCTTCTTCGCCGCCAGCAGCGGGCCAGGACAAGGGCTGCCACGGACGTCGAGGATCTTGTCGCCCTTGGTTTCAGCGTCCATTTACCGCTCCTTTCACATTAGTTGCGAGTCAGATGAACAGCGTCGTCTTGCTGTGGTAGGCAGAGTCCAGGAAGCTGGCCACCCCACCGTAATCGATGTCGTCGATCAGCTCTTCCCTGGTGAGGCCCATCATGTCCATGGACATGCTGCAGGCCACCAACGTGACGCCGGCCTCCTGCGCCGTCTTCATCAGTTTCGGCAGGCTGAAGACGTTCTTCTCGCGCATCACCTTCTTCATCAGGCGGGTGCCGATGCCGAACATGTGCATCCTGGAGAGGGCCAGCTTCTCGGGTCCGCGCGGCATCATCATGGCGAACATGCTGGGGATCAGTTCCTTCTTCACCTTGGGCGGCTTGGGCTTGCGCAGGACGTTGAGCCCCCAGAATGTGAAGAACATCGTTACCTCCATCTCCATGGCGGCGGCGCCATTGGCGATGATGAAGGCGGCCAGGACCTTGTCGAGATCTCCTGAGAAGACGATCATGGTGAGGCCATCGTTAGCGGGCTGGTCAGTGGGACTCGTAGCGGTGAGATCGGCAAGCGGGTTATCCATAACAACCTCCAGCGAAGACTAAACGCGGTCGGCGATGGCCGGATTGGTTGCTGGCGCGAACGTAGTCCGGCCATCAGCCACTGTTCACATGAGCGTTACACGGCCATCATATCGCACCCTCCAGGGGTATAGGGAAACAATCATCGTCTTTGTGACTGTATTCACAGTGTATTAACCTGAGATTCTGCCACGCAGGCGGCTCCAGGCCAGCCACCAGGTCAGCAACGCCCAGGCAGCCACCCAGAGTTCGATCAGCCAGGGGCTCTGTACACCGAGCACGGGGGCCATCACTGCGTAGTTGGCGGCGGTGTGCAAGCCAACGGCGAGCGCGAAGTAGCTGCCCACCTGACGCTGGCCCAGGCCGTAGCCCAGCAACGCGCCAGTGCCGCAATGAAAGGCCACCGTGAGCAGCCGCTCCAGAAAGCCTAGCAGGACCACCGGTCCACCCAGCTGCACACTGGCCAGCGAGAGGCCGCTGGCGAAGATCTGATTGAAAACCCAGAACGCCTCGAAGCCGCCAAAGCCCGCGCCCGCCGCCGCGCCCAGAAGCGACAGCTGCCTCGCGCCACGCTGACGACCCGGCAACGCGGCCATGCCGCTGACCAGCAGTTTGACGGCCTCCTGCACAAGGCTAGCCACCAGTAACGACGGCAACACCCACACCAGCATGGCCGGTTGATCGCGAGCCGGCGGCGTTAGCCAGAGTGACTGCAGCTGCGGCAGCAGCTGCTGCAGTGGAACTTGCACCCAGCCCATGGCGGGCGCGAAGAGCAAGGCGCCGAGCACGAGCGCCAGCAGCAGAGCCGGGAAGAGGCGGGATCGTCTCAGCAACGGCAGCAGCCAGAGCGCCACCAGCGCCAGCGCCAGCAACGCCGAACGCCAGTCAGGCACGCCGATGAACGTACTAACCCCGCCCATAACTGACCCTCTAACCTCCCGGCAGTGAGCGCAGGAGCAATTGGCTGGAACCGTTATCGTATTTGATTAGGCGGCGCACTGCGTCGGCGCTGTACCAGGCGGTCTGCTGCACCTCGCCGAAGCGCAACCCCACCTTATAGCAGTTGACGCTCTGCCCGCCCACGCTCACCGCCTCCTCACCGGTCACCTCGATACCCATACTCACAGCACTGGCACTCGCCGAGTTGAAAAGGGTGGCGCGCGCCTTGTAACCGGCGGCCAGCGGCGCCGCCCGCAGCGACATCAGAATCTGGTCGTTCTCCACCACCAGCTCAGGCACGGACGCCTCGGCGCTGCGGTTCTCACCGTTAACTAACGCGCTGATCCGGACCTTGCCTTCAGCGTAACGAAACTCCACCCTGGCCTCGGTGCCGGTGGTGCTTATCTCTTTTGTGCCGTGCAACGGCCGCATCTCTGCCTCGGTGACCACCACCTCGCCGCTCTGCCTCAGCGCGCCGGCCTGGTCGACGGAGCGCAAGCTCCAACCCTCGACGGTTTTGTGATAGGAGAAGGTGCTACTGCCCAATTCACCGCCGCTGCGATCGAGGATGACGTACTCCACCCTGTCACCGTCCTGCCAGGGCGCCGGTCCGAACGCGACGGGCGGTAAGTCGGCAGTCGGGTCCTGCCCACAGCCCCCTGGCAGCAGCGCCAGAGCCAAGAGCGACAGGAAGATCACCAAGCGGACAACGGCGCCTCTCATTTCCCACCCCAGGGCGAACTCCGCCTGATTATACAAAACGGCCGCCGGCTTTCTGCCGGCGGCCGCGCAGCTGCCTGCCACAGTCAGACGACGCGGCTCAGTGCCAGCCTGTACAGCTCGGTGTAGCGGCGCGCTGAGGCCGCCCAGGAGAAATCGCGCTCCATGCCGCGGCGCTGGATCCGCTGCCACTGCTCCTTATACTTGTAGGTTTCCACGGCGCGGGTGACGGCGGCGAACAGGCTCATGGCGTCGTACCGTTCAAAGACGAAGCCGTTGCCCACATCGCGCCGCGGGTCCACATCCTCCACCGTGTCGGCCAGACCGCCGGTGGAGCGGACGATCGGCACGGAGCCGTAGCGCATGGCTGCCATCTGACCGAGGCCGCAGGGCTCGAACAGCGACGGCATCAGGAACATATCCGAGCCGGCATAGATCTTCTGCGCCAGCGACGCGTTGAAAGTGAGGAAGATGGACGTCTTGTCCGGGTAGCGCTGGCGCAGGTTGGTGAAGACGTTGTGGTAGTGCTGATCGCCAGTGCCGAGCAGTACGAACTGCAGGTCAAGGGTGGTCATCATCGCCTCGTAGGCCTCGCTGAGGATATCAAAACCCTTCTGGTCGACCAGGCGGGAGACCATACCGATCAGCGGCACGTTCGCGCGCTCAGGCAGCGCCGCCTCGCGCTGCAAATCATGCTTGTTGCGTACCCGCTTCTCGAGGCTGTCGATATCGAAGCGCTGGCTGATGAACTGATCGGTGGCCGGCGAGTACTGATCGTAGTCGAGGCCATTGAGCACGCCGTGCAAGTGCTCCCGCCGTTCGCGCAGAATGGGGTCGAGCCGCTCGCCGAACTCCGGCGTAAGCACCTCCTCCGCGTAGCGCTCGCTCACGGTAGAAATGATGTCGGCGTAACGGATGCCACGCGCCATCAGGTCGACCACGTTGCCAAGTTCGGAGAGGTCGCTCTGATGATCGAATTCGTAGGCATCAATGCCAGCGATCTCCAGAATACGTTTGCCGAAGACACCTTGATACTGCAGGTTATGGATGGTGTAAACGCTGGCGGTGCCACCGAAGAACGGATCGTCGCGGTAGATGGTTTTCAACCAGTTGGGCACTATGGCGGTGTGCCAGTCGTGGCAGTGGACGATGTCTGGCGCCCAATCGAGCCTGCGGACCGCCTCCAACGCTGCGCGGCAGTAGAGGATGAAACGCTCACCGTCGTCCGGGTAACCGTATAGACCCTCGCGGCCGAAGTAGCCTTCATGATCGATCATGTAGACCGGGATATCCCTGCCGATCTCTCCCTGCAGCACCGAAACGGCCTCACAGGTGGAATCGATCGGCACTTCGATGTTCTCCAGCACCTTCTCCAGCTGGAAGCGCTCCGGTTCGATGCGGCTGTAGCGTGGCATGCAGACACGCACGTCGTGACCCAGCTCGCGCAGGGCCTTGGGCAAGGCGCCAGCTACATCGGCCAGGCCGCCGGTCTTGGCGAAGGGCACAACCTCCGCCGAAAGCACTAAGACCCGCAGAGGGCGGGTAGATTCGATCGCAGATTCAGACACGACAATGGCACTCCAATACGATTGTTTACAAACCATTCAAGCTTAACCGCAAGGCGGCAATTTAGCACAGGGTCAGGCGGCGGGCAAGTAACGACCCGTTC
>CAZMKF010000031.1:23826-24971 GCA_964566935.1 uncultured Dehalococcoidales bacterium
AAGTGCCGATCGCGGTTTACGGCTCTCCAGCAGCGCCAGTTCCAGCTCCGCCAGCACAGTGTGGTCGATTTCCCGCTTCCGCGCCAACCTCAGAATGCGCCCTGCCTCGTTGCCGCCGATGCGTCCCACCGCCCAGGCGGCATGACTTCGCACCAGCGAATCTCCATCGTCCAGCGCCCGCGCCAGGCATGCCAGCGCCGCTGGCTCGCCGCTGTTGCCGAGAACCACGGCAGCGTTGCGCAGCAGGCCGGCGCGGCCGGCCCGCCGGGCGGCGCTGCTACCGAAGTGCTCGTCGAACTCACCTGGCGAGAGACTGAAGAGCGGCGGCAGCGCCAGCTGGGCCGGCAGGCCACCGAGGTTGTTCCGGGGAACGGGCGCTGGTGACCGGTTCGCCGGGCAGGCATCCTGGCAGGCATCGCAACCGAGCAGGCGATCGCCCAGGCGCGGCCGCAGCCCCCGCGGCACGCTACCGCGCAGCTCGGTGGTGATGAACGACAAACAGAGATTAGTCTGCTGCCAATAGGGCGCCGAGAGGGCCCCGGTTGGACAGGCCCGCCGGCAGCGCTCGCACCCCTCACATTCCGGCCAGGCGCCGGGCGCCGGCTCGGCGGGCGGCAGCACGAGCTCGGTCACCAGCTCCGCCAGCAGCACATGGCTGCCCAGGCCTGGTGCGATCAGGCAGCAGTTGTAGCCAAACGAGCCCAGTCCCGCCGCCACCGCATGCTCGCGCTCCAACAGTGGCGTGGCATCGCAGAAGGCGCGCACCCTGCCACCGGCGCGCTGCAGCAGCTCCCGCAAAGGTCGCAGCGCCTCGCCAATTACGTCGTGGTAGTCGGCGCCTCGCGCGTAGCGGGCCACGCGTCCGTGCAGCGGCCGCAACGGCTCGTCCGCCTCGTCGCGGGCGGGCAACGGCCAGAGCAGGCAGACTACGCTGCGCGCCCCCGGCAGCAGCCGCCGCGCATCGACCGAGGCCGGCGCCCGTCCCTCGTTGAAGTAGGGGATTGCCTGCAAGCCGCCATGCCGCAGGCGGGCCAGCAGCCGCGCCGCCGCGCCCGCCCGTTCCGCCGCCGCCGTCACCTCCAGGCGGGCGAAGCCCCGCTCCCGCGCGAGCGCCCGCAACTCATCAATCAGCGCCAGGGGATCTC
>CAZMKF010000032.1:0-1496 GCA_964566935.1 uncultured Dehalococcoidales bacterium
CCGAACCTACCGTCAACCCCGCTGTAGTCACAAAAACTGCCTATGCGGTACAGGCCGGAGACACGCTTCGCTCGATCGCCGAGAGATTTGGCGTAACCATCGAAACCCTGATGCAGACGAATTCACTCTCGGCCGACGCGATACTTGGCATCGGCCAGGAGCTGCAGGTACTCTCCTCGTCAGGCGCACTGTACGTCGTCCAAGAGGGTGACACGATAAAGAAGATCGCGGATGCACACGGTGTAACGAGCGAGGATATCCTGGCCGCCAATAACATCACTGACGAGGGAGCACTACCGGTTGCTACGGAGATCGTGGTGCCAGGCGCCGACGCGGCGCCAAGGGCGATAGTGGCTTCGGCTTCACGTTCGGGTGAGCGGCCGCAACCACCCAAGCCGACTACCTACGTGGTGCAAGCGGGCGATACTTTAGCCAACATCGCCCACAGCTACGGCATCTCGGTGGAGACGATGCTGTGGTCCAACGGCATCAGTGATCCAGACATCATCATCCCTGGCTTCGAGCTAATGATCTTGCCCGTCAATGGCTATATGTACGAAGTAGTAGAAGGCGACACACTGGGCAACATCGCTGCATCGCACGGTGTGGGAGTTGATGAGATTCTGATGGCAAACGGCATCGACGATCCCTCGACGCTGACGATTGGCAGCAAACTGATCCTGCCGGGGGCCAAGCCGTTAACCCCAACCGCCGCGCCTGCGCCAACGAACACGCCAGCGCCAGAACCCACCGCTCCAGCGCCAGTGGAAGATGAAGATGCAGTCGAAGACGATGCTGCTACGCCGGAGCCGGAGCCAACGGCGACGCCGCAGCCAGCCCCTGCAGCGCCTCCCGAGCCGGCGCCAGCTGAGCCGACCAAGGCTCCACCAGTGGTCGAAGACGACGAAGACAATGACGAGGCGCCAGCCCCCAGCTCCGATATGGGGGAGATCATTGTTGCCACAGCGCTGCAGTATGTGGGCTACGACTACGTTTGGGGTGGCATCTCACCGAACCCAGGCTTCGACTGCACAGGCTTCGTTTACTTTGTAACCAATCGCACCCTGGGCCTGAACGTACCGCGCGACCTGTGGGGTCAGCTGAACGCCGGCACGCGCATCAGCCGCGCCAACGTGCAACGTGGTGACCTGGTTTTCTTCCAGAACACCTACCAGCCAGGTCTGTCACACGCGGGCATCGCCCTGAGTAACTCAACTTTCGTTCACGCGTCCAGCGAGACCTACGGTGTGATAGTCAGCAACCTGAACGACGCTTACTGGGCGCCAAGATGGTACGGAGCAACCAGAGTCTACTAGGTTAAGACCCAGCCCTGGTCCCGCACTAAGGCCCCGCAACTAAAGCGGGGCCTTTCTTCTTGTGCATGCACTCCCATACGGATTAGCGGCCCTGCTCAGGCAGCCTCGGCTGTACGCGGATCGTCTTTTCCATGCTGTAGTGCACAGCGCCAGCCCGACCACCTTTCTGCCTGCGCACAT
>CAZMKF010000032.1:1506-11325 GCA_964566935.1 uncultured Dehalococcoidales bacterium
CAACCTGTGACTGTACACGCCCTGCGCTGTAGTACGCGGCTATGCCGGCCGCGAGCGGCAAATCGGTAGCGTCCGTGCCGCCTGCCCGCTGCAGAATAACGTGTGAGCCAGCAACCCCGCGCGCGTGCAGCCACCAGTCGTCCGCTCGCGCCTGTTCAAACGTCAGCTGCCAGTTTTGCACAGCGTTGCGCCCTACCAGCACCGTGGCCCCAGAGGGCAGCTCGAAGCGCAACGGCAGGCTCACACGCGCTCGTTTGCCCTGCTTGCGTGGACCACTGGCGACGAACCCCTGCTCAGCCAGCGCCCTGCTTACTTCGGCAAGCGTCTCGGCAGAATCGGAGATAGAGGCGTCGTGGCGCGCCTGCTGCAGATAGGCAATGTCGAGCTCAGCGGCGCTCAACAACTGCGGCACCCCAGCCATGCCGGATTTGCGCTTCCGGTAATCGCCAAACATCACTTGCGCGTTCTCCACCGCCGTCAGTCGCGGATCAAGGGTAATCTCCTGCCCCGCCGCCCGGAAAGACCGCTGCCCAGCTGGAATCTCGTGCGCATGGGCGAGCAGCAACTCTCCTTGTTCGCGCAGCTTCTCCAGGCCGGCCAGACCCTCCAGGCTATGACGCAGTGCCACAAGTTTGCGTTGCTGTTTCTCGAGCAAACTGTCGACACGAGCTAACAACTCAGCTTTGCCGGTATCGCCTCGTTGCGCCACGCTGCTGCGACCCGCATAGTAGCGCTCAACAGCTTCGCTTATTGACGGGTGTCGCACCCATTCCTCGTGTTGCCGCGGTTCGTAGGCAAAGAAGTCGATCGTTTGACCCTCATGCTCCGCCGTCCAGCCTGCCACTGGCTCGCGGGCCCGCTCCTGCAACAACCCGCGCAGCTCCTCCTCCAGACGTTGCCAGTCAACCGCCGTTGCCTTCACAGTGGATGTGTAGCCGCTCCGGAAAACCAGCTCGCGCGCCAGCTGCGGGCTGCAGCCACGATGGAGCGCAACCAGCAGTTTCTCGGCCGACTGGCCGGCGCTGCTGCTTGCGGCTTGAGTCGCGCGAGCGCAGTCGAACTCGGACAGGGTCGGCTTATCCTGTAACGGCGGCGGTGAATAAGCCAGCCCAGGCAAGATCGGCCTTACCCGACTCTGCTCGGCAGTGACACGGCGCATGCTGTCACGTATTCTGCCGCCCGGCGCAACCAATACCAGGTTGCTGTGCCGTCCCATAATCTCCACGAACAACGTCGTGGTCTCGAACAGCCCATCGTCACCCCGCTTACGAAACCGCAGTTGCAGGGTTCGCTCCCATAGTTCTGAGATCACCGCTTCCAGACGAGAGTCCTTGACATATTTCCGGCACAAAAGCAGGAATGGCGAAATCCGCTCCGACTGACGAGCCAGGCGTTCGCCGCTTAGATGAACCTGCGGCCGTTGCGGATCCGCGCTCAACAGCAGCCAGCGGCGCTTGCCTTGAGCGTAGATCTCGATACCGAGGCTCCATTCTTCGGGCAACACCACCCGTTCCACCCTGCCACCCAGCAGGCTCAACTCAACCTCTGTGGCAATCGCAGCTGCAACCAGGGCATCGTATGGCAAGCCTCTCTCCTTCTTCTGGCTGTTTGCAGTCCCCACAGTCCCCACTAAGGACGCCACCGCGCAGGACCCCGGCGAATATAGTAACATCGCCCCTGAACAGAGCGACATCGCGGAAGAGGGTCTCCATGACTGAGCAAGTAAAACCCGGCCTGCTGATCGTACTCTCCGGTCCGTCAGGAGTAGGCAAAGATGCGGTCCTCACTGGCCTTCGATTGCTGCGGCCCGATCTGCAAATCGTCGTTACCGCCACCACTCGCGCCATGCGGCCTGGCGAGCTCCAGGGCGTAAGCTACCACTTCCGCACGGAAAAGCAGTTCCAGGCGATGGTGGATAACAACGAGCTGCTGGAGTGGGCAATGGTTCACGGACGACTGTACGGCACGCCGGTCAAGCAGGTGAGAGAGGCGATCTGCGCCGGCTACGACGTCTTGCTTAAAATCGACGTGCAGGGCGCCTCACAGATCAGACAACGGGTAAAAGAGGCGGTCACCATCTTTCTGGCTCCGAGCAGCATTAACGAGTTAATGGCTCGCCTCAGCCAACGGGGCACAGAGACGGACCAGGAGCGTGCCCTGCGCCTTGCCAATGCCAACCTAGAGATGATGCAGGCACGGTATTTCGACTACCTCGTTTACAACCGCGACGGCAAGGTGGAAGACGCCGTAGCACAAGTGGATGCAATTATCGAAGCTGAACACTGCCGGGTGGAGCCGCGGCGCGCCATAATCTGAGCATGCCCAGGTACGTCGAAGTCGCGGTACTGGCCAACGTTGGCCGCAACAGCAACTCCTTCACTTACTCCGTACCTGCTACCGATGCGTATCCAGTGGGCGCACTCGTCTGGGTGCCATTCGGTAACGGGATCAGTCAGGGATTGCTGCTGCGAGACCGCGCCGACGAGCCCGATTTCCAGATAAAGCAGATGCTTGGCCCGGTGACACCGGGGCCCGTTACCTTCCCCGCCCAGCTGGCACTGAGCGAGTGGATAGCCTCACACTACGCCTGCTCGCTTGGCGCCGCCGCGTCACTGCTGGTGCCGCCGCACTTGAGACTGGAAGCAAGCGAACTACTCAGAGTCAACCTGGCGCCTCCAGACGAAACTCTCACCAACGACGAAACTGCCGTACTGACGGCGGTGCGGCAACAGGGGCCGCTTAGCACCTCCCAGTTGCGTCAGTTTGTCACCGGCGTGCCCCGACTGCCTCATTTGGTGAACACCCTGATTGAGAAGGAGCAGCTGCATCGTCAGTTCCAGTTACCGGCGGCGCCCACAGAACCCAAAACCATTCGCCTGGCAGTTACGATGGAGCTTGATGCCGAGACCGGTCCGCCCCGCTCCCCCAAGGTGCAGGAGGCGTATCAGTGGCTGCTAGAACGGTTACCTGTTGACGACACCGTGTCATCAGCGCAGCTGGACGACAATGGCGGCATCTCTGAGCAAGCGCTGCGGGCGTTGCTTCGCTTTATGAGCGACAAGGCGAAGCTAAGCGTAACGCTCCAGGAAGCCGGAGAGCCGGAGCCTGTGCCAACGCCAGCTGGCGCGCAGTTGCCTGAATTGACAAGAGCGCAGAGGCTCATCTACGAAGAGGTCGCCGGCAAGATCACCAATGGCGGTTACTTCGCGGCGCTGCTTCATGGTGTCACCGGCAGCGGTAAAGGGGAGATCTACCTCCATCTGCTCAGGCAAGTACTCGAACGTGGCAGGCAAGCCATCGTCCTGGTACCGGAGATTGCGCTCACGCCGCAAACAATCGCCCGTTTTGCCGCGATCTACCCGGGCAGGGTGGCTGCGCTGCACAGTGGCCTGACGGGCAGTGAGCACCGTAGAGAATGGCAACGCATTCGCGAGGGGAAGGCAAGCATCGTCATCGGTTCACGTTCCGCCCTCTTCGCGCCCGTCGCCGAGCCAGCGCTGATCATAGTGGACGAGGAGCACGAGCCATCCTACAAACAATCGGAACGCGACCCCCGCTATAACGCTCGCGATGCCGCCCTCAAGCTTGGGCGCCTGGCCGCCTGCCCGGTAGTGCTGGGTAGCGCCACTCCCGATGTGGTCACCTACTACCGGGCGAGATCGGCCAACGAGTTACGGTACTACAGCCTGCCCTCCCGCTTCCGCAGCTCTGCTGCCTCGACGAACAGAGCCAGTACAGCCGACACCATGCCTCAGGTGCAGATCGTCGATATGCGTCATGAGGCGACCAGGCGGCAGTTTCCGGCGCTTGGCAAGGTGCTGCGCCAGCGAATCCGAGAGGCGCTGGCGGCGAGACAGCAGGTGCTCCTCTACCTCAACCGGCGTGGTTCTGCCACCTCGGTGGTCTGCGGCGATTGTGGCGCCGTGCTCTCCTGCAAGCGTTGTCAGATCCCATTCGCATGGCACAGCGAGACCGATCAACTGGTCTGTCACCGCTGCAATCGCCGCTCTGCCATGCTGAACAGCTGTCCCGAATGTTGGAGTCGCGAGTTGCTGAGTCTTGGGATGGGCACCGAGCTGCTGCAACACGAGGTAGAGCGGCTCTTCCCTGAGGCGCGCGTTCTGCGCTGGGATGGCGACACGGCGAAGACCTTGCCTGCTCACCAACGCCTCTATGAGCAGTTCAAGCGGGGAGAGGGCGACGTGCTGGTAGGCACGCAGATGATCGCCAAAGGACTGGACATGCCCAAGGTTGGCCTGGTGGGCGTGGTCTCGGCCGATACTGGCTTGTACCTGCCGGACTACCGGGCAGCGGAACGTTCCTACCAGCTGATCAGCCAGGTGGCGGGGCGGGCCGGCCGGGCTCAATACACCGGCTCAGTTGTCATCCAAACCCACTCGCCCGATCATTACGCCGTGGTGGCGGCCAGTCGCCACGATTACGCCGGCTTCTACACCAAAGAACTGGCGTTCAGGCGGCGACACCGGTACCCACCTTACACGGAACTGTGCCGACTCGTATACTACAATAGCAATGAGGACAAGTGCCGCACTGAGACCGAGCGCGTGGCTTACCTGCTGCGCGAGCAGCAGTTGGAGGTCCTGGGGCCGGCGCCTGCCTACATGCGCCGAATCAGAGGACGCTACCGTTGGCAGATACTGCTCAAGGGGCGCGAGTTGGGCCCAGTTATGAGAGATGTGAGACTACGACCAGGCTGGGCCATCGACGTCGACCCGATATCCCTGCTGTAAGAGGATCCACCTAATGACTGTGAGAGAAATCCTGCAAGCCGAGCACCCCATTCTGCGCGGGAGGGCAAAACGTATTAGTAAGCCTGACCGCTCCGTGCAGCGGCTCATAGACGACATGTTTGAGACGCTGACGGAGGCAAATGGCTTGGGCTTGGCTGCTCCTCAAGTCGGCGTGCCGTTACGCCTGGCGGTTATCCGCATCCCTGAGGAATACGAGGAGGAGTACGCCGGTAAGGACCTCGTGTTGATCAATCCGGAGATCATCAAGCAGTCGGACCCTGAGGTTACCGAGGAGGGCTGCCTCTCACTGATGGGCTACGTGGGCCAAGTGGAGCGTTTCACCAAGGTCACTTTCAAAGCGCGTGACCGCCGGGGCAAGGAGTATCGCATCAAGTCCGATGCCTCCCTTGCGCACGCCGTGCAGCACGAGATCGATCACCTTGACGGCGTGCTCTTCTTCGACCGGCTGACCGACCCAAGTACTCTGCGGCCAGTCGGCGCCCAGCCAGATGAAGAACAAAGCGATTCTTCCTGATCAGCCTCAGCCGGCCAGGCTGGGCGAACCAAACCCTTTGCCCTAGCGAAGCGGTTGATAGCGTACTATCATTATCGATGATATACTGCGTTCAGTCTCTTGGAGGTGACCTAAATGGCCTTATGCCCCGAGTGCGCATACGAAATTGAATTGGAAGACCCGCTAAAAGGCGAGATCGTGCAGTGCCCAGACTGCGGCGCCGAGCTGGAAGTGATGTCGCTTGACCCGCTAGAGCTGCTGCTGGCCCCTGAGGAAGAGGAAGACTGGGGGGAGTAAGCCCCCGCGTCCCCGATAATGACGCCCTGGCTGGCAATCCGGCGAGGGCTTGTTTTTTGAGGTTGGAAAATGAGAATAGGCGTGCTCGCCTCACGTATCCGTGTGGAAGAGAAAATGCTCTTCCAGGAACTCGAGAACCGTGGCGTCGATTACGAGATCATCGACGACCGCGAGGTGATCTTCGAACTCGGCACTGAACCACTAAACGGCTACGACGTCGTCGTCGAGCGCTGCATCAACCACTCCCGGGCGCTGACCGCGCTGAAGATCCTGGGTGATGCCGGCATCCACTGCGTCAACAACTATGAGGTAGCGCTCACCTGCGGAGATAAGTTCCTCACAACCCAGGCGCTGATCAACAACGGCCTGCCCAGCCCACGTACCCGCATCGCCTTCACGCGCGACTCGGCCATCAGGGCGATTGAAGAGATGGGCTACCCCGTCGTCCTCAAACCGGCCGTCGGCTCCTGGGGACGTCTGCTCTCCAAGGTAAACGATCGCGAGGCAGCCGAGGCAGTACTTGAGCATAAGGAAGTTCTGGGAACCTATCAGCACTCCGTCTTCTACATTCAGGAGTACATCGACAAGCCACAACGTGATATCCGGGCCTTTGTGGTGGGCGATGAGACAATCTGCGCCATCTACCGCAGCTCGCCCCACTGGATCACCAACACAGCGCGTGGTGGCAAGGCGGAAAACTGCCCGGTGACCCCCCAACTCAATGACCTCTGCCAACGGGCCGCCAAGGCAGTCGGCGGTGGCATCGTTGCCATCGACCTGCTGGAGAGTGAGCGCGGCCTGCTGGTGAACGAAGTCAACTACACGATGGAGTTCCGCAACAGCATCGCCCCTACCGGCGTCAACATCCCGGCCAAGGTGGTCGACTACCTGATGGAGGAAGCGAAGAGGTGAAAGTCTCAGTCGTTGGTGGCTCCGGCTACGCTGGGGGCGAAGCCGTCCGCCTGCTGCTCGGTCACCCCGAGGTAGAGATCGGACAGATTACCTCCGAGAGCAACGCCGGCAAGTTCATCTACAGCCTGCATCCCAATCTGCGCAAGCGCACTGACTTGAAGTTCGTGCCGATGAGCGAATTGGAGCCTTGCGACGTACTGTTCGTCTCGCTACCGCACGGCTCGTCGATGCGGCGTATGCCCGGTTTCATGAAACTCGCCGAAAGGATCATTGACCTCAGTGCCGATTTCCGGCTGCGTGACCCGCTGGATTATCCCCGTTGGTACGGCGCCGAGCACAGCCAACCGGAGCTGCTGTCTCAGTTCGTCTACGGCATTCCGGAGCTCCACCGCGAGCAGCTGTGCGACGCTAAGTTGATCACTGGCGCCGGTTGTCTGGCAACGGCTACGGTGCTGGGTCTCAAGCCTCTCTTCAAACACGGCCTTGTCGATCCCTCTCGCGTCTTTGTCGAAGTAAAGGTGGGCTCGTCGGCCGCTGGAGCCAAGCCCAACCCGGGCTCGCACCATCCTGAACGTTCGGGCGCAGTGCGCTCGTTCCAGCCCACTGGCCACCGGCACACCGCCGAGATTATTCAGGAGCTCAACTTCGGTGAGCCGCCTGAGGTGCATTTCTCGGCCACCGCCATCGAGCTGGTGCGCGGCACGCTGGCCACCTGCCACGTCTTCCTCCAAGACGACCTGGCCGAGAAGGATCTCTGGAAGATCTACCGACAAGAGTACGGCAACGAGCCGTTTATTCGCATAGTGAAGGACCGGCAGGGGATCTACCGCTATCCGGAACCGAAACTGCTGGCTGGCACCAACTTCTGCGACGTTGGTTTCGAGAAGGACCAGCACAGTAGACGAGTGGTCGTGATGTCGGCGATAGACAACTTAGTAAAGGGCGCTGCGGGCAACGGTGTCCAGGCGATGAACGTCGCTCTGGGCTTCCCCGAGACTATGGGCCTCGAGTTCGTGGGGCTGCACCCGGTCTAAGCGCCCAGAGTGGGGGGGATGAGTTAGTGATTGTTGTGAAAGTGGGCGGCGGCAAAGGCATAGACCTGGACGCCGTCTGTGAAGACCTGGCCACGTGCATCAAGGAGGGCATGGAGGTCGTGCTCGTGCACGGCGGCTCGCACGAGACCAACGTCTACTCCGAGCGGCTGGGCCATCCGCCCCGCTTCGTCACCTCTGTCTCAGGGATCGAGAGCCGCTACACGGACCGGCAGACGATGGAGATCTTCTCAATGGTCTACGTGGGCAAAGTGAACAAGCAGATCGTGGAGCGCCTGCAGCGGCTCGGCATCAACGCCGTGGGCCTTAGTGGCGTTGACGGCCGATTGCTGGAGGGAGTCCGTAAGCCCTTCATTAAAGTAATCGAGGGCGGCGTGCGAAAGGTACTGCGCGACGACTTCACTGGCAGGGTGGAGAAGGCCAACGTCGGCTTGTTGCGTCTGCTGCTGAGCAACGGCTACACGCCGGTCATCACGCCACCAGCAATTTCATACGAAAGCGAGACGATCAACGTCGACGGCGATCGTGCCGCCGCCGTGGTGGCGGCACAGTTGGGCGCGGAGAAACTGATCATCCTCTCCAACGTGCCCGGACTGCTCAAACACGTCGACGACGAGACCAGCCTCATTCCGGAGATCAGGCGCGACCAGATCGGCAGTTTTGCCGACTACGCCAAAGGTCGCATGAAGAAAAAGGTGATGGGTGCGGTGGAGGCGCTCGACGAGGGTGTAGGCGAAGTGGTCTTCGCCGACTCGCGCACGAGCCAGCCGATACGCAAAGCCATCGCTGGTCAGGGTACGGTGATCAAATGACAGATTTCCGCGCGCTCGAAGATCAATACTCCACAGGCGTCTACTTCAAACGCGAAGCCGTGATGGTACGCGGCAATGGCGCCCTGGTATGGGATCAATCCGGCAAAGAGTACATCGACTGCATTGGCGGCCATGGCAGCGCTAACGTGGGCCACTGTAACCCAGCGGTAATAGCGGCCATCCAACGCCAGGCCGAGACATTGACGACCTGCACTGAGGTCCTTTACAACGACGCCCGAGCGCTGGCCCTTGAGAAGATCGCCAGCATAACGCCGCCCGGCCTCGATCGCATCTTTCTCACTAACTCGGGCACCGAGTCCATCGAGGCGGCGCTCAAGTTCGCCCGCATGTCAACCGGCCGCAGCGAGATAGTAGCGTGCATGCGCGGCTTCCACGGGCGCACCATGGGCTCGCTTAGCGCCACCTGGGATCCAAAGTATCGCGATCCGTTTATGCCTCTGGTGCCGGACTTCAAACATGTCCCCTTCGACAACATCCAGGCAATGACTGAGGCAGTGAGCGAGAAGACAGCGGCGGTAATGATCGAACTAGTCCAGGGTGAAGGCGGCGTTCGGCCGGCAAGCCGGGACTTCGTTCAGAATCTCGCCAGCCTCTGCGAGCGCCACGGCGCTCTGCTGATAATCGATGAGATTCAAACAGGCTTTGCACGCACCGGCACCATGTTCGCCTGCGAACAGTACGAGGTCATGCCCGATATCCTCTGCATGGCCAAATCGATCGCCGGCGGACTGCCGATGGGCGCGATCGCCATCAGCTCCAAGGTACAAAACATCATCAAACTGGCGCACGGTTCCACCTTCGGCGGCAACCCCATCGTCTGCGCCGCCAGCGTCGCCACCATCGACTTCATCAAGCGCGAGCGTCTCGCTGAGCGGGCGCAACGACTGGGCGAGCGATTTCGCCAACAACTGCAGGCGATCGACACTGAGTTGATCCGTGAAATACGAGGCTTGGGACTAATGGTGGGCGTTGAGATGCGTCTGAAAACCACCCCCTACCTCAGGGCTCTGATGGAGCGTGGGGTGCTGGCTCTACCGGCTGGAGCAACCGTCGTCAGGTTCCTGCCACCCCTGGTGATCAGCGAGGAACAACTTGACACGGTAGTCGAGCGCTTCAGCGAGGCCATCGCCGCGTGTTGAACGAAACCGGATTACTGCGAGACCTGGTCTCTATCTACTCGCCTTCAGGTGAAGAACGGCAGGTGGCAGAGTACCTTAGAGATGTTATGTCGGCCGCAGGCATGACGGCGCGCATCGACGAGGTTGGCAACGTCATAGGCGAGAAAGGCTCCGGGGCTCGTACCGTGGTCCTGCTTGGTCACATCGATACCGTCCCCGGCTTCATTCCGGTACGTCTCGACGGAGACACGCTGTACGGACGCGGCGCCGTCGACGCGAAAGGACCGATGGCCACGTTTGTGGCGGCAGCCGTCGCTGCCGAGCTGCGCGACCTGCGCCTGG
>CAZMKF010000032.1:11335-24746 GCA_964566935.1 uncultured Dehalococcoidales bacterium
CCGTCGAAGAGGAAGCGGCTTCCTCTCGCGGCGCCCGCGCCATCGTCGACAATTATCGTCCGGATCTCGCAGTCATTGGTGAACCGAGCGGCTGGGATGGCATCACCCTCGGCTACAAGGGTCGCGTTTGGCTCAATTACCGACTGCGACAGGCCGGCAGCCACTCGGCCGGCCCCCATACCGCCGCCCCCGAAATAGCGGTGGATTTCTGGAACAGTATTAGCCAGTATGCGGAGCAATTCAATCAGAACAAACGCGCCTTCGACACGCTTGACCCATCATTGCGGCAGTTCAACACCACCAGCGATGGCTTCTACGACGAGGTCGCAGCCCTGATCTCGCTCCGCATACCCTTGGGCTTCGACGTCGAATCCTTCAAACAGACGGCGACGGAGCTGGCAGCAGGCGCGGACTTCACTTTCAGTAACGAGGATGCGCCGTTTCGCAGTGGCAAGCAGAACGATCTGGTGCGGGCCTTCCTTGCCTCAATCAGAGAACACGGTGGCGAGCCACGCTTCAAGGTGAAGACGGGCACCTCCGACATGAACGTAGTCGGGCCGGTCTGGCAGTGCCCGATCGTGGCCTACGGTCCCGGCGACTCGAAACTGGACCACACTCCGAATGAGCACATCTCGCTTAACGAGTACCGCAAGGCCATTGCGATTCTCACAACGGTGCTGCAGACGCTGTAGCGTTAGGATGCGACATGCCTGAATCCTCCCCGGCGGAGCTGTACATCGGTATCGATTTCGGCGGTACCAATATCCGCGCCTGCCTGGCGCGCAGTGACGGCCAACTGCTACAGAGGCTGAGAAGGCCTACGGCAGCCGGGGATGGACCAGAACGCGTCACGGCGGACATAGCATCGTCAGTCGGGCAATTGGCCGCGATGGCGAACGTGGAAGTTCGCGGCGTCGGTGTCGCCGCGCCCGGCCCTCTCGACCACAACAGCGGCACAGTACTACAGGCCCCGAATCTGCCCGGCTGGGAAGGCTATCCGCTTAGAGCGGCACTGGAGAGCGCCACCGGGCTCACCGTGCAAATAGGCAACGACGCCAACCTGGCGGCACTTGCCGAGTATCACTTCGGCGCCGGCCGGGGCATTGACGACTTTGTTTATCTCAACCTGGGTACAGGCGTGGGAGGCGGAGTCATCGCCAACGGCCAGCTTTTGCTCGGTCAGCGGGGGCTGGCTGCGGAATTAGGGCACATTGTGGTCAACCCCAATGGTGCGCTTTGCGGTTGCGGCAACTGCGGTTGCCTGGAGGCATACGCCGCGGGCAGCGGCATCGCGCGTGAGGCACGCGAGAGGCTGGCCGCGGGTGGCGCCAGCGCGCTACTCATGGACGGCCTGAGTGACCCCGGCCAGCTCACGGCGAAGAGAGTCATCGCAGCCGCACGCGCCGGCGATGACCTGGCCAATGCGGTGCTGAGACAGGCGGCCACTTATCTCGGCATTGGGCTGACATCGATCATCCACAGCTTTGACCCGGAGATGATCGTTTTCGGTGGCGGACTGATCAACGCCCTGGATCTTCTGTTGCCCACCGCCAAAGAGGAGTTGCGACAGCGGGCAATGCTGCCTTATCGCGGTTTCGACAGCTTCGTCACCGCCAAGTTGGGGGACGACGCCGGCCTCTATGGGGCCATAGCCTACGCCCGCCACCAAACCAACAAGCGGGTGCGACGCTAGCGCTTGCGGGCGTGCGCCTTGCGGCCGGCCTCCGCAATGTCGTCGGCAGTCAGCCCGTAACGGGCCAGCAGCAGGTCTGGTTTGCCGGATTCCGCGTAGGTATCGCGCAGCGCCACAAAGTTGATGGGCACGGGCCATTCCTCTGCCAGCACCTCAGCCACGGCGCTGCCGGTGCCGCCGCTTAGCAGATGCTCCTCTGCCACCACCAGGGCGCCGGTCTCCCGTGCGGCTGACACCAGCGCGGTGCGGTCGATCGGCTTCACTGTGTGCAGGTCGAGAACCCTCGCCTGCAATCCCTCTTTGCGCAACTGTTCTGAGGCCTCAATCGCCGGGTGGAGCATGGTGCCGTTGGCTACGATGGTAAGATCGCTGCCTTCCCGGACCACCCGTGCTTTGCCCAGCTCGAAACGTTCGTCTGGGCTGTAAACCAGCGGCACTTTCGGCCTGCCCAGACGCAAATAGACCGGACCGACGTGATTTGCCGCCGCTTCAACTGCCCAGCTGGCCTGATACTCATCAGCCGGCACGATGATGCTGAAACCTGGCAGGCTGCGCATCAGCGCCACGTCCTCTATCGCCTGGTGTGAGGCGCCATCCTCTCCCACAGTGAGCCCCGAATGGGACACAGCGATCTTCACGTTCGTTCTCGGATAGGCGACACACATGCGCAGCTGATCGAAGACGCGCCCGCCACCAAACACGGCAAAGGTGCTTACAAACGGCACCTTGCCGGAGACGGCCAGGCCACTGGCTGTACCTATCATGTTCTGCTCGGCGATGCCCATCTCAAAAAAACGTTCGGGAAACGCCTGAGCGAACAGCACTGTCAGCGTCGATCGCGACAGGTCGGCATCCAGCACCACGATATCCGGGTTCACCTCACCGAGCCTAACCAAGGTGCGACCGTATGCCTCGCGCGTTGGCATGCCAAATCGAGTTGTCATTCCTCGTTCTCCCGTATCTCTGCCAGCGCTGCCTTGACCTGATCCTGGTTCGGCGCCTTGCCGTGAAACTCGAGCGGCGCCTGCTCCATGAAGGTAACGCCCTTACCTTTGATGGTGTGGGCGATGATCACTGTTGGCTGGTTCTTGTGAGCCGCCGCCTGCGCAAAGGCCGCCAGCAGCTGCTCCGGGTCGTGCCCGTCTGCCACATCGATCACATTCCAGCCGAACGACTGCCATTTGGCGGCCAGAGAGTCGAGCTTCATTACGCTCTCCGTGTCGCCGTCTATTTGCATGCCGTTGCGGTCCACGATGGCAACCAGATTATCCAGCCCGTAGTGAGCAGCCGCCATGGCGGATTCCCAGACAGAGCCCTCGTCAAGTTCCCCGTCGCCCAGGATTACGTATACACGGCTGGCACGATCATCCAGCCGAGCCGCCAGAGCCATGCCATTGCCGACCGAGAGCCCCATGCCCAGCGACCCGGTGGACATCTCCACACCCGGCGTGCGATGCATGTCGGGATGCCCCTGCAGCATGCTACCCAGCTTACGCAGGGTGATCAACTCCTCGCTGGGAAAGTAGCCGTGCGCTGCCAGCACAGAGTAGAGGGCTGGCGCCGCGTGGCCCTTGGAGAGAACGAGGCGGTCGCGCTCGGGCCAGCGCGGATTCGCCGGATCGTGACGCATCACATCCTGGTACAGGGTGGCCAGGATCTCAACGACAGAAAGCGAACCGCCGGGGTGTCCTGAACCGGCGGCTCCTGTCATGGTGACGATATCCTCCCGCATGCGCTGCGAGAGGTCACGGATTTCTCTGATTGCCTCTTTTGTCTGCAATGCCGTGTCAGACCCCCTATACCAAAAGCCACGCAGCCCACCAGCGTCGCCAGTCACGCCGGGCGAATCCTTGTCCGGGAACTTGCTGAGAATGTAACACCGGCCATCGGCGCCAGTCAAGACGTTTAGCGCATCAACTGTCACTGAAGAAGACCCGGGGAAACAATTGGGAGCCAGTGCGAAGAGAGGGTCACCATTTGCGCAGCCTGCTCGCACAACGTATCATCTCAATACTACCGTCAACTATCTGAACCTAGGGGTGCATTTTCGATGGAGAAGTTCCTGGCTTACCGTCGGCCCGACGGCTCGTTTGGCACACGTAACTTCCTCGCCATTATCTCCGCCGTGGGCTGTATCAACGAGGTGACACGCAAGATTTCGCAGCAGCTGCCAGGCAGCAGGCCGATTATGCACCATCAGGGCTGCGCCCAGTTGCCGCCCGACCTGGCACACGTCACCCGTGTACTGGGCAACCTCGGCAACAACCCTAACGTCGGCGCCGCACTGGTGGTCGGCCTGGGTTGCGAGGGTGTGCAACCGACCGAGATTGTCCAAACCATCGCCGCCAGCGGACGGCCAGTGGAATTCGTCTCTCTGCAGGAAGACGGTGGCTGGACAAAGGCCATTGAGGCGGGCGTGCGCTACGGGGGCCAGATGCTGAGCGATCTGGAACGCGCGAAACGCGAGCCAGTGGACTGGGCTGAGTTGCGCATTGGTATTAAGTGCGGCGCCTCTGACACAACCCAGGGGCTGGCGGCAAACCCCGCTGTTGGCTTCGCCAGCGACCGCCTCGTCTCGCTGGGGGGCACCTCAGTCTTCACAGAGACCACCGAGGTTATGGGTGCGGAGAAGGTGCTCGCCAAGCGTGGCGCCACGCCTGAGGTTGGCGCCAAGATCTGCGGCCTGGTACGTGATCTGGAGGACGGGCTGGCACGCTTTGGCGTGGACATCCGTGGCGGCCAACCCACCCGCGGCAACATCCTGGGCGGCATCACCAGCATTGAGGAGAAATCTCTCGGCGCCATCTGCAAATCGGGCACAGCACAGGTGAAGGATGTGCTGGTCTACGGTGAGCCACCGCAGGGTAAGGGCCTTTACTTCATGGATTCGCCAGGGCGCGAGATCGAGGCGCTCACCGGCCTGGCGGCAGCAGGCTCTTCACTGCTCGTCTTTGCCACCGGTCGCGGCGCCCCGCAAGGATTCCCACTGGTGCCTGTCGTCAAGGTCAGTGGCAATCCGAGAACAGTTTCCTGGCTGCAAGAACACATAGACGTCGACGTCAGCGGTATCATCACGCTCGACTACGACCTGCCCACCGCCGGAGGCCGGGTATTCGATGCCATCGTCGCCGCCGCTAACGGGGCTCTCACCAAGGCGGAGATCATTGGCTACGAGGAGACGATGGATATATACGTCACTGGGCCGTCGATCTGACGCGACACCCCACCTTGCTTAACTGGGCGGCTGGAAAACGCGCTCAGCTAAGCAAGGTCAAGCGCTTCGGCTGAATCTCAATCTGCGCGGGGGTCACACCCACTGGATCCCGTCCACCTGCACTGGCAGCTCTCGTTCGGGATGCACTGTTATCTTCGTGCCCCTGTGGGCGATCACCTTGTCCATAGACAAGTGCGTGCCGCTGTAGAGCCTGTGGAAATGACACAGTAATCCCAGGCGGCCAAAATCGCCGATTCCTATGATGTCCAGTAGGCCATCGTCCAGCAAGGCAGGCGGCGCTACCTTCATGCCGCCGCCGAAGTAACGGCCATTGGCAACGATCAGCGTCAGCAGATTCTCTCTTGACCTAACGCCGTCTATCTCTATCTCCATCTCGCACGGGTGCAGCCTCGTCACCGAAGAAAACGCCGCCACCAGGTAGGTAATCGTGCCCCGCCCCAGAATGCGCATGCGGTTGGCGCGCTCGGTGATGGCGGCATCCAAGCCGATACCGGCGAAGTTGAGGAAGTAACGCGACTGCTCGATGCCGTCTTTGCGGTAGGTGAGTTTGCCAATATCGATGTCTATCGTCTGGTTGCCGAACAGGCGAGCCAGTGCGGCATGCTCCGCCAGCGGCACGTTGAGAGAGCGCGCCAGATCGCGGCCACGCCCAGTGGATAGCAGGCCCATCTTGGGAATGTCGACCCCAACGTCTTTCTGCCTCAGCAGGCCATTGGCAACTTCGCTGATGGTGCCGTCACCGCCTACCGCGATCACCCGATCATAACCCCGATAGACGGCGTCCATGGCGAGCCTCATCGCCTCGCCCTCGCCTCCGCTATACTCAACATCAAACAGACGCCCCAGGCGGCGCAGCTCTACCTCCAGGGCTAGCCAACGCCAACGGGTTGTCTCTGCACCCGCAATTGGGTTGACTATAAACAATGACTTATTGATCTCTGGATTTCTCAAACCACTCCAACCACAGTCGGTGCTGAATAGCCGGCGGATAATATACCTTAGTTCTCCGAAAAATACTGATCACATCTAGTTGTAAGCGCTAACGTTTCTTCACCGTTGCCTGGATGGCTGATGTAGAATGTGCTGGCCGAAATCGGAGAATGAGTTATGCCTAGAAACGGTCCCTGGCTACGCACTCTGATTGTGCTGTTCGTGATTGCGCTCACAATCCACGTTGGTCGTGAGCTGTGGTACCTCGCCCTGCGATTTGGCGATATCATAGTCCTTTTCCTTTCCGCCTGGTTGTTCTCTTTAGTGCTGAGACCTGCCGCCTTCAATCTGAGAGCGGCTAGCCGCCTGCCGTGGGCGCTCAGTGTAGCCATCGTTTACCTGCTTTTCTTCGGCCTGGTGGTGTTGCTGTCGCTGATGGCAGGACCGATGCTACTCAATCAGATGGCCGAGCTGGTCAACGAAATCCCGCGCTGGATACAGACACTGCCCGAGCTCTACCTGGCCGCCCAGCAAAACCTGCCGGAGTTCCTCCGGCCGGAGCAACTGCCCACCATCTTCAACGAGCGTGACCTGATCAACTCTCTACAGCAGTTGGCGCCGCCGTTGGCTCAGAACGCATTGGGCTTGTTAACAGGTGTTTCCTGGCTACTATTCAGCCTGATCATCGTACTCATCCTCTCTTTCTACCTGACGTTAGATGGCACGCGCATCGCCCGGGGCACACTGAGTATCCTGCCGGACGAACATGTAGAGACGGCCACCTACCTTGTCGACAGCTTTGAGAAATCGTTTGGTGGCTTTCTGCGCGGCCAGTTGATCCAGTCGATTATCTACGCCGTCGGCACCGCCGTTATTCTCAAGATCGCAGGAGTCGGTTACGTCACCCTTGCCACTACCATCGCCGCCATCGCAATGTTCATACCACTCATCGGTCCTTTCATTGCGCTTGGTCCGGCGTTGTTTTTTGCGGCGCTTGAGGGCTCGGTCACCACCGTCGTGGTAGTCTTGCTGGCGCTGCTGGCGCTGCAACAGGTGGTGTTCAACATTGTTGCCCCCAAGGTGATGAGCGACGTGGTGGGTATCCACCCCCTGCTGGTGTTTCTGGCGATCCTCGTCGGCAGCAAGGTGGCCGGCATCGGCGGTGCAATCCTGGGCGTGCCTGTCACTGCGGTAATCGTCGCCATGATAGGCTTCTTCTATCGCCGAGGACTGCCGAACAGCGATGAACTGCTCTCTGGTGTGATGGTCGACGAACCCGAGCAAGAGAGCGAGCGCTATTCGCTCCCCGGCAATCTGATTAATCGGCTGCTTCGCGCTCTGGCATCGTTGTTCCAAGCGAAGTAGTCAGGAGGTTTTGGAGTGCCAGTTAGAAAAGCGGTGTTTCCGGCAGCAGGGTGGGGAACCAGGTTCCTGCCGGCAACCAAAGCGCAGCCAAAGGAGATGCTGCCTGTTGTAGACAAGCCGATCATCCAGTATGCAGTGGAGGAAGCAGTCGACTCAGGCGTTAAGGAGCTGATCATAGTCTCCGCCGCCGGCAAACGCGCGATAGAGGACCATTTTGACCGGTCACTCGAGTTAGAGCACGCGTTAGAGCGCAAAGGCGCCCTGGCGCTGCTCAAACAGGTGCGTGCGATCTCGGAGCTGGCGGACATTTACTACGTCCGCCAAAAAGAGCAGCTCGGTCTCGGCCACGCAGTGCTGGTCACCCGCAACCTGGTTGGCAACGAACCGTTCGCGGTAATCCTCAGCGACGACCTGATTGATAGCGACCAACCCGTTCTGGGCCAGATGCTGGAGGTGCACCGCAAATACGGCGCCAGCGTGCTGGCGGTCGAAAGAGTGAAGAAGGAGAAGGTCAGTTCTTACGGTATTATCAAAGCCCAGCCAGAGGCGGACCGCATATACAAAGTGCTGGATCTGGTGGAGAAGCCGGAGCCGGAAGACGCGCCGTCCGATCTCGGCATTGTCGGCCGTTACATCCTGATGCCTGAGGTATTCGAGTGCCTGGAAGCAACGCAAGCAGGCAGAGGCGGCGAGATCCAGTTGACCGATGCTTTGCGCACCCTGCTAATCAAGCAGCCCATCTACGCCTTTGAGTTCGAGGGCAACCGCTACGACGCTGGCGATAAGCTCGGTTTCCTCAAGGCGACTGTTGAGATGGCGTTGCATCGCGCTGATCTCGCCGACGCTTTTCGAGACTATCTGCTAAAACTGGCGACGGTGCGCAACACACAGGCAGACTGCACCGACAATTGACCATTGACGATTACAATACAGCGAGACAAGAGCGTCGACTAAGCTGTACCGGAGTTCATTGATGACTAAGCCGATCATTCTCACCGGCGACCGACCTACCGGCCGCCTCCATCTCGGTCACTACGTGGGCACCCTGCATAACCGAGTGAAGTTGCAGAACAGCTATCGCTGCTTCTTCCTGATCGCGGACCTGCACGTGCTGACCACGAAGTACGACGACATCAGCGACGTACGGGGCAACGTACGCGAGCTGGTGCTCGACTACCTCTCTGTAGGCATCGACCCCAAACGCTCCACCGTATACCTGCAATCGATGGTGCCCGAAGTAACCGAGCTCTTCACCATATTCGGCATGTTGATCTCAGTCCCTCGTGTCCGCCGCATCCCCACCCTCAAAGAGATGATGAGGAATCTCGATATCACTACCCCCTCGCTGGGGCTGCTCTCCTACCCGGTGCTGATGGCGGCAGACATCCTGATGGTACGCGCTAACCTTGTGCCGGTAGGTAAAGACCAATCATCTCACGTGGAGGTGACGCGCGAACTGGCACAGCGCTTCAACATGCTGTATGGCGACGTCTTCCCCATCCCCGAGGCGCTAATCGGCGAAGTGCCAACCTTACCAGGCACCGACGGCAAGATGAAGATGAGTAAGAGCCTGGACAATGCCATTTTCCTCTCCGATGATGCCGAGACCATGGAGCGCCGGGTGATGGGCATGTATACCGACCCCACCCGACTACGTGCCACAGACCCCGGACATGTTGAGGGGAATCCGGTCTTCGTCTATCACGACGCCTTCAACGCCGATACCGCCGAGGTGGAGGAACTGAAGGAACGCTATCGTAACGGTAAAGTTGGGGATGTCGAGGTAAAGCGCAAGTTGGTCAAGGCCTTGAACCTTTTCCTCGAGCCGATCAGAGAGCGGCGGGCTCATTTCGCGGCGCAGCCCGATCTGGTTACCGAAATCATCCGCCAAGGCACAAAGGTGGCGCGCAAAGAAGCCGCCAAGACACTCTGCCTGGCAAAAGAGGCGATGGGACTGCCCGACTACTCTTGAGCATCTCGCTGGCTGAGGCTCGCAGCGAACGAGTTTCCAGTCGATTGCAGGGTGATCTCAGGAGTCGATGGGCGCCGGGCCTGTGCTAGAATCGTCAACACAGTAACCGAGAGGTGTGAAGATGCCAGTCATCAGAGTACAGTGGCTAGAAGGCAGAACTCGCGAGCAGAAGGACGAAGTGGCTAAAGCCATCACTGAAGCGGTGGCACGCATTGGCAAAACTAAACCGGAAAGCACAACCGTGATCTTCGAGGACGTGCCTAGGGAGAACTGGGCCAAAGCCGGCGTGCTGGCCACAGACTGGTAGGCCTCCGATTGCGAGACGAGCGGGCGGGCGCCCGCTTTGCAGGGAGTGAGCTGCCCGCTCGTTGCTCTACCCAGTTATTTGCGGCCGGATGCCGATAAGGAGTGTGATCACGAGATGATTTCGTTGGAATTGCTCAGCAGTCTCTCCATGCAAACCGACAGCAAAATCGTCCTGTTGGTGATCGATGGCCTGGGCGGCTTCCCCCACCCGGACACCGGCCTGACCGAGTTGGAATCCGCTGCCACCCCCAACCTCGACGCGTTAGCCGCACGCTCTATCATCGGCTTGTCGGATCCAGTGGGACCCGGTATCACGCCAGGTAGCGGCGCCGGGCACCTGGCGCTCTTCGGCTACGATCCAATCACTTTCGACATCGGCCGTGGCGCCCTCTCGGCCTTCGGCTTGGATTTCGATCTGCAACCAAACGACATGGCGGCGCGAGCGAACTTCGCCACTATCGACGACTCCGGCGTTGTCACCGACAGGCGAGCCGGTAGAATCTCCACCGAGTACAACCAACAGCTGGTAGCGGAGCTGAACAAGATCGAACTGCCGGACGTTCAGGTCATTGCGAAGACTGAAAGTGGACACCGCGCGCTGGTGGTTTTCCGCGGTGAGGGTCTGGGCGACCAGCTGACCGATACTGATCCCCTGCTCGTCGGCAAGGAAGTGCGGCAGGCCACCGCCCTCAGCCCCGATAGCGAGCACTCCGCGCACGTGGTCAACCTCTTCAGTGCCAAGGCACGCAAAGTGCTGGCAAGCATGCACCCGGCCAACGGCATCCTGATGCGCGGCTTCGCCAAGCATCCGCAGGTGCCCACCCTCCAGGAAGTCTATAAGCTAAACCCCGCAGCCATAGCTGCCTACCCGATGTACCGGGGAGTAGCCAGGCTGGTCGGGATGAAGGCGCTCGCCGTCAGCGGCGAAATGGGCGACGAGGTGAACGTACTGGAGCAGAACTGGCAGCATCACGATTACTTCTTTGTACATATCAAATATGCGGATTCAGCAGGAGAAGACGGCGACTTCGCTCGCAAGGTGAAGGTTATCGAACAGACCGATGAACTGCTGCCGCGCATACTCGCCCTGAACCCTGACGTCCTGGTAGTGACTGGAGATCACAGCACGCCAGCTGTGTTGAAGAACCACTCCTGGCACCCGGTGCCATTGCTGCTTTACTCACCGAACGTGATTCCGGACCGCATTACCTCGTTCGGCGAGCGCTCAGCACGCACGGGCGGCCTGGGCCACTTCCCCGCTCGTGAGGCGATGTCATTAATGATGGGCTATGCGCTCAAGCTGAACCGCTATGGAGCCTGATCTTGAGCGACAAAGTCAACGGACGCAAACGCCTAATGCTATTCGCCTGCAATGTGCTCTTCCGTGAGCTGAGCATCTGTGCGGCGCATTCACCCCATCTAATCGACACCGAGTTCCTGCATCGCAGCCTACATGGTGAGCCCGCTAAACTGCACGACGAACTGCAGGCACGCATCGATAAGTACGAGGGAGCAAATTACGACGCGCTGATCTTCGGCTATGGCCTTTGCAGCAATGGCCTCGCCGACCTGCAGGCACGGGATATCCCTCTCGTCATTCCCAGGGCACACGACTGCATAACCCTCCTTCTCGGTTCTAAAGAGGCGTACGAGCGCGAGTTCGTGGAGGCGCCAGGCACCTACTACTACACGCCTGGCTGGATTGAGCGGGAGGGGCTGGCAACCGAGCGCACCAGCGTCGAAGGGGAGAAGGCACGCGCCATTATCCGCAAAGAGTTCGTGGAAAAGTACGGCGAGGATAACGCCGATTTCCTGATGGAAATGCTGCACAGTTGGCAGAAGAACTACCGGCGCGCCGCCTACATCGAGATGGGGCTGGTGGACCTCGCCGAGATTAAGGCAAAGGCCCAGGCGATTGCCCAGGAATACGGTTGGGAATACAGTGAACAACCCGGAGATCTGCGTCTCAACCGCCTTCTGGTCACGGGCGAGTGGAACGATGATGACTTCGTTGTGGTACCACCCGGGTATCGCACCGTGCAGTCGCTGACTGACGAACGGATCATCGAATGCGTGCGCTGTCCTGACTCGGAAGAGCAACTAAGCAAAACGTAGTTTCAGAGAAAGCTGGAGGTACCCTAATGGAGAGGACACTCATCATCGTCAAGCCGGACGGTGTGCAGCGGGGCCTGGTGGCGGAGATACTCGGTCGCTTTGAGCGGCGTGGCCTCAAGCTCGTTGCCTTAAAGCTGATTCAGATCGACCGACCGCTGGCGGAGAAGCATTATGCCGTACACGCCGGCAAGTTCTTCTTCGAGGAACTGATTGGTTACATCACATCAGGGCCGGTTGTGGTAGCAATCCTGGAGGGCCCTGCCGCTATCGAGGTAGTGCGGGCGATGATCGGCAAAACCCGTCCAGCGGAAGCGGCAGCCGGCAGTATACGTGGCGACTTCGCCCTGGCTGGCCTGCGTAACCTGGTGCATGCGTCCGACAGCCCCGAGAACGCCGCCGCCGAGATGGCGCTCTACTTCGAAGACTCAGAGATCGTCAGTTACCAGCGCGAAATCGACCGCTGGATCTACGAGAACCTCGAACGAGAAGAGTGAGGGTGAAGGGAAGATGATCTACGAACTGCGTATCTACGACACCGTACCAGGCAGGCTGCCGGCGCTGCACAATCGTTTCCGCGAGCACACGATGGGCTTTTTTGACAAGTACGGCATCCAGATGATCGGCTTTTGGGAGGAGTTGGTCGGCCAGAACAACCGGCTTGTGTACTTGCTGGCCTATGAAAGCCTGGCTGATCGCGAGCAGAAATGGGCGAAGTTCTCCAGCGATCCGGATTGGATCAAAGCACGAACAGAGTCCGAACTGGATGGCCCAATCAACCGGCTAGTCACCAACCGATTCCTTACCCCAACGGACTACTCTCCGCTCAAGTGAGCGCTCTTCGCGCCACCGGCAGTTACCTGCTTGTTTGCAGGCTGCCGGTGGCGACCACCATCGAGGTCGGTCGTCTGGGACGTTTCGCACTGCCACCGGGACACTACTTTTACGCAGGCAGCGCCATGTCCGGCCTCGATGCCCGCCTTGCTCGCCATCTGAGAAGCGAGAAGAAGTTGCGCTGGCATATCGACTATCTGCTGGCCGTGGCGCCGCCCGTAGCAGCCTACGTGACTGAGGGAAAGTCATTAGACGAGTGCTCTCTAGCGGCAAGGCTACTCAGCTGTGATGGGGCCGAGATGGGCGCGCCACGTTTCGGCTCTTCGGACTGCCGCTGTCCGACCCACCTGATCTACCTCGGTCATCATGGCTGGCCCGCGTGGCTGGAGAGAGAACTGCAGCGCTGGACGGCGCCCTCAGGCCTTCACCTCGCCCCACGCGGATAGCCAGCTTCAGCGCCTTCTCTAATGCCTGCTCGCCGCTGCGCCGGTCGCCACCGCCGAAATCGCCGATACCGATGATCGGCACCCCCAGCCCTCTTAGCGCGCCGACCGTATCGCCGCGCAAATAGTTGTTGCTGAGCGGCTGACCGTACTTGTTCACTGCCCGGTCAACTACTGCGCCAGTATAGGTGATAGCTGCATCGACCTTGACCACGGCATCAGGCGTGTGCGAGGCCACGGCCACAGCTGCCACTATGTCGCCGACCGGCGTGTCGTCGAGCATTCTGATCAACTGTTCACCGTGACCCTCGCCAACCATCCCGGCGTCATCCACCAGAACAACCACGTACTTCCCCTTGCTGGCGGCAATCGCCTCCTCGGCCTCGACGATTGAAACAGGCGTGGGGTTGCCGGCCGTGGCGTCAACCAGGGCCAGACCGAGACCGGCGCAGACGTTCCTGATCATGCGATAGGCAGCCAGGTCACCATCGGTCACCACTATGATTCGTTTCTGCTCCGCG
>CAZMKF010000033.1:0-567 GCA_964566935.1 uncultured Dehalococcoidales bacterium
TCTGCCTGCTGACCCGCTGCGTGGTGGACCTGGGCGACCCCGCTTTCGCATCTCCCACCAAGCCGGTCGGTCCCTTTTACTCCCGCGAAGAGGCGCTGACCCTCCAGGCCACCAAAGGGTGGAGCATCGTTGCCGATTCTGGCAGAGGCTATCGCCGGGTTGTTCCCTCCCCCGTTCCCAAGAGGATCGTGGAGTGGCGGACCGTTCACAACCTGTTGCAGGCCGGTTTCATGGTTATTGCTGCCGGCGGTGGCGGCGTGCCCGTTATTGACAATGGCGACGGTTCGTACGAGGGCGTGGAGGCAGTGATCGACAAGGACCTCTCCGCTTCCATGCTGGCCCGTCAACTGGCCGCCGACGCGCTGGTGATGCTGACCGAGGTGCGGCACGTAAGCAGCCATTACGGCACGCCCCAGCAGCGGGAGCTGGCTGAGATCTCTGTTGAAGAGATGCGCTCTCTCTACGAGGAGGGTCACTTCCCCGCCGGCAGCATGGGTCCGAAGGTGCAGGCTGCGCTCGACTTCATTGAAGATGGCGGCAAGCTGGCGCTGATCACTTCCGCCGACA
>CAZMKF010000033.1:577-14097 GCA_964566935.1 uncultured Dehalococcoidales bacterium
GCTGGCCTTGCCGGTCAAAGTGGCACGCGCGTTTGCAGTTCACCATCTTCCTCATGAACCTGAGGTCGCTTCACGCGTCTAACGCTCCGGTGATTGCGCCTGCCGTTGCCCCGCGGCAAGCCTGTCGCTACCCCATCAGGGCAAGGAGATTAGCAGCTCCGGACTTCTGTCTGGGCTGAGTTAGTGCTGCCACCGCTCCCCGCGTGTCCGCTCGCAGTGTAGCAACAGCTGTAGCTCCGGGCATAAGGAAGCGGCCAGGCAAATCACCTGGCCGTTTTGGGCGGAAGCGACGGGATTCGAACCCGCGGTCTCGGCCTTGACAGGGCTGCCTCACGGCAGTGACGTTGATTATATCAGCGGCCGGAATCACCGTCAAGAATAATTGACGCTCCGCCGGCCTGCGGCTATATTGGCTTTCAGCCACGTCAGCGCCCTGGCGGCCTGAGGAGGGTGAAGTTTTCTGGGAGGGCAAGCAATGGCTGAGCGCGCTGGTTTCAACAAGGTAATGGTCATCGGCACGGGGTTAATGGGTCCGGGCATCACCATCACCTACGCTTCGACCGGCCTGCCGGTGACGATGTACGCACGTACCCAGGCCAGCGTGGACAGGGGCCTGGCCGCCGTGAAGCGGGGCGTGCAGCTGCTCGCCGAGAACGATTGCATGACCGGCAGTGAAGCTGAATTGATCCTTGCCCTGGTGGACGGCACTACGGATTTTGAGATGGCGGCCGCTCCGGCGGACCTGGTGACCGAGTCGATCGTCGAGGACCTGGCTGTGAAACGGGAGCTGTTCCAGCGATTGGAGGGCGTTTGCAGGGCGGAGACGGTGCTGACCTCTAACACCTCAGGTCTGCCGGCCACGCTGATCGCGGAGCCGTTGCAGCGGCCCGAGCGCTTCGCAGTAACCCACTTTTGGAACCCGCCCCATCTGATGCCTCTTGTCGAGATCGTCAAGGGTGAACGCACCGACCTGACGGTCGTCGACCGCTTGTTTGCGCTGCTGCGGGAGGCTGGCAAGAAGCCGGTCCGAGTGCTGAAGGACACGCCCGGCCAGCTGGGCAACCGGCTCTTCCACGCCCTGATCCGCGAGGCTATCTACATCGTAGAGAGCGGCACCGCCAGCGCTGAGGACGTAGACACGGCGATCAGGAACGGCCTTGGCCGTCGCTTCCCGGTTTACGGCACGCTTGAGCATCAGGATGTGGTGGGCCTGGACATGGTGCTCGCCATCCAGAGTTACATGACCAAGGCGCTCTGCAACAGCACTGAGCCCTCGCCGATACTGGTGGAGCTGGTGCAGAACGGCAACCTGGGCGTGAAGAGCGGCAACGGCTTCTTCGACTGGAACAAGCGCGACGTCAAAGAGGTTGTGCGGGTGCGTGACCAGTTCCTGATCGATCTGCTGCGCAAGGAAAAGGGGCTCGTCTGACAGTCGCCAGTCTCGATACTTTCGGTTGATGACGCATTGTGGGCTGACTGAGATGCCGTTGTTGAACTTTCCCCTTGGGCAGACTAGGGGGCATTGATTCTTGTCAACTGATCGGCCAGTTTCGCAGCTCTCTTCCGCTCGCCAGACCCCGCAAGATGAAATGCAGCGCCGCTTCGCGGAATTGTGGGCACGGCTGGTACAGCGTCAAGCGAACCGCCTGTTGCTCGCGCACCGCGAGGGCGAGGCGTGTGATATAGAGTCGCCGCATTGTCAGTATTGTGCTCGGCCCGCCTGTGTCGATATCTGCCCCTCCGGCGCCATGGTGCGCGATGAGGCAAGCGGCACGGTCAAACTGATCGAAGAGAAGTGCATCGGTTGCTGGATGTGCGTGCTGGGCTGCCCGGTGGGGGCGCTGACGCCGGTCGAGGGCATGCAGCGCCCGTTGCGCAGGGAGCCAGAGGGGCTGGACAGGGTGGCGCTGATTGACGCTCGCGAGATGGAGGCCGACCTGCGAGAGCGGCGCCGGCAGTTCGCCCGCAGCGGTTGGGCCTGGCAGGGTATAGAAGCATTCCCTGCTCCCACCGATAAGCCTCACCAGCGGAGCGATGATGTTGCCGTCAAGACCTCGGCAATCACTTACGTGATCGTGGGCGCAGGCGTGGCGGCGCTGCGCGCCGTGCAGAGCATCCGCCAGCGCGATAGCGATGGGCAAATCGTAGTGATCTCCGCCGAGGATGAACAGCCGTACTCACGCGTGCTACTGCCCAAGGTTGTCTCCGGCCAGCTGCAGGCGGACCAGCTGGGTCTGCGTGAACCGGGCTGGTGGCAGGAGCAGGGCGTCGAACTGGTGCTCGGCGACCCGGCGGTGCGGCTGGACCCAGACCAGCAGGCAGTCCACCTCAGCAGTGGGCGGCAGTGCCGCTACGACCGGCTGCTGGTCGCCTCGGG
This sequence comes from uncultured Dehalococcoidales bacterium, assembly GCA_964566935.1. Classification (GTDB taxonomy): domain Bacteria; phylum Chloroflexota; class UBA6077; order FW602-bin22; family JAMCYS01; genus CAZMKF01. The sequence continues at coordinate 2,955 of CAZMKF010000033.1, forward strand.
CGCCCATGGCAGCAGGCCATCCTCGCTGCCTGGCGTGAGTCTGGGGAACGTATACACACTGCACGATATGGAGAGTGCGCGCCGGCTCAAAGTGGCGCCCGCCTGCAACGCGGTGGTGGTCGGCGGCGGTTTTGCCGCCGTCAAGGCCGCCGAGGCGTTGAAACTGCGCGGGCTGGGAGTGACGCTGGTGGTGCGCAGCCGCCTCTTCCGGCGCAGCCTCGATCCCATGGCGGCGCAGATCGTGGGCGATCATCTGCGTGCGAAAGGGATCAAACTGGAGATAGGCACCGATCTGATGGAGCTGCGCGGCGAGTCGGTAGTGGAGCGGGTGGTGCTGACCGACGAACGGGTTATTGAGTGCGATCTGGTGGTGCTTGGCACCGGTGTAACGGCGGCCACAGAATGGCTGGTCGGCTCTGGTATTACCCTGGAAAACGGTGTGCGGGTGAACGAGGAACTGCGCACCAACCTGCCCAACGTTTGGGCGGCGGGCGATGTGGCGTCCACGCTGGATCTGTTCAGCGGCAGGTACACCGCCAACGCGATCTGGCCGGCCGCCTCCGATCAGGGTAAGACAGCGGGCGCCAACATGACCGGCGCCCGGCAGACCTACGATGGCTCGCTCACCATGAATACGCTGGATCTGATGGGACTGCCGCTGGCCACCTTCGGCAATGCAGGCGATGGAGACGAGACCGTCTACAATCGCAGCAACGGCGACTACCAGAGTCTCGTCTTCGTTGGCGGCAAACTAAGTGGCGCCGTCCTCATCGGTGACATAAGTATGTGTGGCAGATTCCTGTCGGCGGCGCGACTTCAGGCGCTAGGTATAGAGAAACCATTCTAACGGGGGAAGAAGCGTGCAGGTTGACTATTCGAAATGTACCGGCTGTCTGCGCTGTGTAGACTACTGCCCGGTATCAGCGATTGCCAAGATTCCCAATCAGCGTCTGGTAGAGATCGACCAGGACGAGTGTGTTGAGTGCACCGTATGCTATCGGGCACAGGTCTGCGCAGCCGATGCGCTGGCGCCGACGGAGCTTACCTGGCCGCGCATATTGCGTGGAAACTTCAGCGATCCCAAGACCGAGCACAAAGAGACCGGCGTGCCCGGCCGCGGCACCGAAGAGATGAAGACGAACGACGTTACCGGCCGTTACGGCCCCGGCCGGGTTGGCATGGCGGCTGAAATTGGGCGCCCTGGCACCGGTACCCGTCTCTATGACGTGGAGAAGGTGGCTCAGGCAATGGCCAGCCTCGGGGTCGAGTTCGAGCCGAAAAACCCCGTGACCACGATCATGGTCGACAAGAAGACCGGTAAGTTGCGCGACGACGTGCTCAATGAGAAAGTGCTCTCCGCCATCGTCGAGTTCGACGCTGACATCAGCCAGGTGCCGGAAGTGCTGGCCAAGATGAAGGAAGTCGCAGGGCAGATTGAGACCGTCTTCAGCCTGGACATCATCTCTCTGGTCGATCATACCGACGGCCACAATCCACTGGACGATATTGGCCTGGCCGAACTGGGCGCGCCGCCGTTGCTGCTGGGTAAGACCAACGTTGGCATGGGCAAACCGCGTGCAAAGAACCTGGAGGGGCTGACCAATGACACATACTAATCACAGGCAGGGAACGGCTGAGAACCTCAAGGATACTTTCGTTGTGCTCGCTATGGCCTCACGCGGCATCAATGACCAGGACACCGCTGGGGCAACTCACCTCTTCCTCGAACTGGCCGCCAAATACAATCCAGTCAATGCCGGCAACATGCTCGCTGGCAACATGTACACTCTGGGTGGCATCGATCAGTTGAGCGACGGCATGCGTGGCAGTATCGTGCATGCTGCCTTCAACAATGAAACCGACCTGATCGGCTTTCTCACCGACCTGAAGGATCACGATTACGGTCTTTCAGTCGTGATCAGTGGACTGATGGACCAGGTGAAGGATTGCTGCCAGGAGGCCGGCCTGCACCGGCACACCGTGGAGTACTCGCTGGGCGTGTGGGGACGCACCGACCGCCTGCCCGATCCGGAAGTGCTAGAGATCACCACCATGTGCGGCCACGGCCAGGTGGCCTTCAGTTTGGTGAAACGCATGGTCAAGGACGTGATCACCGGTTCCCGCAGCCTGGACGAAGCTGCCATGGAGCTGACCAAGCCGTGCGTGTGCGGCATCTTCGACCCCACCCGCGCCAAGCGTCTGCTGGAGAAGATGGTCGTCAAGGCAACGAAACCGGCTATCCAGGACTACATCGGCATCGATCCCTCGAAGTGCGATCGCTGCTACGCGTGCGAAGTGGCCTGCGCGGAAAGCCATCCCGACAACGATGGCCTCTCGATGTGCATAGTCGACGCCACGCTTGGCCCCTCGATTTCGCTGCACTGCCAGCACTGCGAGAACGCCTCTTGCCTCAACGTCTGCCCCACGGGCAACATCGTGCGCAACGAAGAGACCAAGATCGTCTGGGCCAAAGGCAACAAGTGCATCGGCTGCAAGATGTGCGTCAGCGCCTGCCCGTTCGGTATGATCGTCTGGAACAGCGGCCGCGGCATCGCGAACAAGTGTGACCTTTGCCGCGAGCGTATCGCTGCGGGCGAACCGGTAGCCTGCGTGGCCGCCTGCCCCACTGGCGCTCTTTATCGTGCCGAGGCAGCCGAAGTGCGCCGCCGCCAGCGCGAGCTGGCGCTGCGCTCATTCGGACTGAACAGCGAGATCTCTACCGAATAGTGTGTGGCAACATAGCCAGGCATAAAGGGGACCCCGGTAATGGAGGTCCCTTTCTTCTCGCCCCCTAGGGATGGTAGAGCGATCAGTTACTGACGGGGGCAGGATCGGGGCGCGGCAGCCAGAGCAGCAAAAGAACGAGGCCCGCACCTACCAGCAGGGCCAGCGATTCGAAGGCCAGCAGGTAGGAATGGGTGCTGTCGAGGATGGCGCCGATCAGCAGCGGGAAGCCAAAAGCACCGATGTTGGAGAGAAAGTTGATGGTGCTCAGCTCGCGCGCCGTTGCCGCCCTCCCCCTGATCAGCGAGACGTAGGTGAACACAGCTCCGAAGGGGGCGCTCACCGCCACACCCATTACCATGATCACCAGCAGGGTAAGCAGCAAGCCTGGCGCCAGGGGAAGGAGAGCCACCGTGATTACGGTGAGGCTGCAGCAGGCGAGGATGAGACTTCGCTCCCTGCCCTCGACGAGAAGCCCGCCGAAGGCGCGACCCAGTATTGAGGTCAGGGTCAGCATGGCAGAAAGCGGCCCCGCCCACTGCAGGCTGACGCCCATATGCTGAAACAGGTAAGCCACCAGCCAAGTGGTCACGGCTGCGAACATACCGTATGTGATCGAATGGGCGAGACCGAGCAGGTAGATGACGCGGTCGCGCAGGATCTGCCCCCAGGAGACACTGCCAATACGCGCTGCTGCGCTCGGGTTGCGCATGAGCAGAACGATGGACGCGCCACAAAGAACCATCACAGCGGACTCGAAAACAAGCGCGCCCCGCCAACCGAAGCTACTCACCAGTGGCTGGGTGCCTATCAGCACGAGCATGGTGCCCAGGGAGGCGCCTGCTCCGTAGAAGGACTGGGCGAGAACCCGCTGGCGCGGGGCGACGAGATGGTTCGCGTAGGTGAGGCCGGCCACGAAGGAGACCGAAGTACCGACGCCCGCAAGCAAACGGGTGGCGACCAGCATTTCAGCGCTGGAAAAGAGACTGGTCGAGAAGGTAGCCAACCCCATGATCAGGAGGCCGGCAAAGACGCTGAGCCGCACGCCACGCCAGTCCACGAGTTGACCACTCGGCAGTTGCAGAATGGTGTGGCTGAGGATACAGGCGGAGGTGAGAGCTGCCGCCCAAGTGTTGTTGAGTTGCAGGTCGCGCTGCAGCTCCGGGATCAAAGGAGCCAGGTTGAACATGCCGCCCACGGAGAGCACGCTGACCGCCGCCGCAAGAAACAGCCCCTGCCAGGGTAGCGACCGGAACCTTGCCGGACCGTAAGTTGGATTAGAGCTGGAAGACAGTGCCGTACCCCGTGGATCAAGAGCATTCGCTGTTTAACGTTGGCCTACAATTATACGTGGCGGATGGCTTCCATGAAGCCGGTCTGAAAACAGATTGAAGAGGAAACGGTATGTGGGTTAGTGAACTGATCGAAGCGGCGCTGGCGGAACGCCAACTGGCGCTCGATACGCGTGACCCGCTTGCCATGCGGCGCGCCGGTGAGCGCTACCGCGTGATTCTGAAGGCCGTGGAGAGCATGCCAGCGCCAAGCAGGGTGGACCCAAGGCAGGTAGAGATCCCGCTTAATCAGGCTGCGTACGCGCTGGGCCTCAAAACGCACGAGGCGCGTAGATTGGCGTTGCAGCGGGGCTTGCCGGTTACCGGTAGCGGGCGGCAGGCCAGACTGCCGCTGGCCATCCTCTTCTAGCGCTGCTTCAGGCTCGCCAAGCTGGCGGCGAGGCTGTCTACCTCCACCTCAGTGTTGAAGAAACCGAGGGACGCACGCAGGCAGCGTGGCTGCTTGATCCAGCGGATCACCACTTTCTGTTCCGCCAGCTGCAGATAGGCCTGTTCGGGGTCCAGATCAGCAACCGTGAACGAGACGAGGCCGGCGTGCCGGGCCGGCGTGATCACGTTCACACCCGGTTCAGAGGCCAGCCGCTGCCTTGCGTAGGCCGCCAGTGTCTGTATCCGCTGTGTCGCAAAGGATATACCCACCTGGCTGCAGACGAAGTGCAGGCTGGTGGAGAGCGCAGCCAGCGCCGGCTTGTAGCGCGAGCCAACCTCGAAGCGGCGCGCGTCCTGGTGGGGCATATAGCCGTTGGCGAAGATGCCAGAGTGGTAGCCGACGAATGATTGCCGGCTTTGTGCCACACACCTGCGGTTGACGAAGAGGGCGCCGGTGTCCTCCGGTCCGCACAACCACTTCTGGCCAGGAATGGCGTAGAAATCAGCGCCAAGCGAACCAAGATCAAGAGGCAAAGCCCCCGCTGATTGGGCGCCATCGACCAGGCTAAGCACGTTCGCTTGTTTCGCCATCTCTACCAGGCGCTCAGCGGGCAGCCGCTGGCCGGTATTGCAGGCCACGTGCGAGAAAGCGACCATGCGGGTTTTGCCGCTCAACCGCTGGCTAAACTCCATCACAGTACGTTCGTCGTCCGCAGTGACCGGCGCCTGAATTACTTTGACGCCGAACCTTTCCGCCAGCACCTGAGCGGGGGCCAGGATGGCCGGGTGTTCCTGATCGCTGATCAGCAGCTCGTCGTCATGTTGCCAGTCCAGTGACCAGAGCGCGAAGTTGACGCCCTCAGTGGTCAAATGGGTGAGGGCGATCTCCTCGGGCGTGGCCCGAAAGGCGTCAGCGAACTGCTCGCGCAGCCGGTTTTCCAGTGCCTGTGCCCTCTTGAAGCTCTCCGGCAGGATGCGCCCCTCCTGCAACTCGCGTCCGGCTTCCTCCTGCAAGCGCACCGCGCTCATCATTGGAATGGGCCCCACCGAGCCGGTGTTCATGTAAATGTACTCGTCCAACACCGGGAACTGAGACCGTATCCACTGTACGTCAGGCACCGCACACCTCCGCATTTGGCTCGCGACAAAACCTGGGTCTAAGAGACGAACAGTTTGCGCACAATTGTCTGTTCACGGGCCGGTCCAACCGAAACCACGTCGATGTCTACAGCTAGCAGTTCCTGCAGCCGTTCCACGTAGCGCCTGGCCAGCTGGGGCAGCTGCTCGAACTTGCGGGCATCTGAAGTAGCCGCTTGCCAGCCGGGTAGTGTTTCGTAAACGGGGATCGCCTTGGCCAGTACTTCCACGTTCGCTGGTAGGGTTCTGGTCAACTGGCCGTCGATCTCGTAACCGGTGCAGATGCGCAGCTCCTTCAGATTATCAAGCACATCCAGCCTGGTCAGAGCGATGGCGCTCAACCCGTTCAGGTCGGCGCTGTAGCGCGCGCTGACCGCGTCAAACCAGCCGATGCGTCGCGGCCTGCCGGTAGTGGTACCGTACTCGCCACCAGTCTCCCGGATCAGTTTGCCGATCTCGTCATGCAATTCGGTGGGGAAGGGTCCGCCACCGACGCGGCTGCAGTAAGCTTTGAAAACGCCGATGGAGCGGAGTGGGTAGCTGGGTGGGATGCCGGCGCCTATGTAAGCGCCGGCGGCGGTGACGTGCGAGGAAGTAACGTACGGATAGGTACCGAACTCGACGTCCAGCAGGCTCGCTTGAGCGCCCTCCATCAGTACGGACTCACCTCGCGCCAGGGCATCGCGCAACATGGCCGAGGTGTCGGCTATGCGGGGAGCAAGCTGTTTCGCGTAACCGCAGTATTCCTCAAACAGCGGTTCGAAGGCCAGCGGCTCGCCACCGTAGACTTCGACGATCAGTTTGTTCTTGAAGGCTAGCGCTGTCTGCAGCCGAGCGGCGAAGAGGTCGCGGTCTTTCAGGTCACCGAGGCGGATACCGCTACGGGCGTACTTGTCCGCATAGGCCGGGCCAATGCCGCGACCGGTGGTACCGATACTCTTGCTACCCTTGCTGCGTTCCTCCAACTGATCCTGCAGCTTGTGATAGGGGAAGATCACATGAGCGCGGTCGCTCAACCAGAGCTGGGCGAGCGGCGCGCCCGCTTTCTCGACCTCGGTCAGCTCTGCCAGGAAAGCGCCCGGATCGATGACCACGCCGTTGCCGATCACGCACTGGCTGTTGGCGCTGAAGATGCCTGAAGGGACGAGGTGCATGCCAAACGAGCCGTGCTCGTTGACCACGGTATGCCCGGCGTTGTTGCCACCGTTAAAACGAACAACCCACTGGCTGCGTTGCGCGAGCAAGTCAACTACTTTGCCCTTTCCTTCGTCGCCCCATTGTCCGCCTACAACCGCAAAAAGCGCCATGCCTGAACCTACCTGAACACAGAAACTGCCGACGGATCGTGGTCGGCGCCAGCATTATACAACCTGTGGTGAGGGGGAGGGAGGAGACTGGTTCAGGGGTGCCGGTAGGGCACAACGGGCCAGTCGGTCTCGAGCGGACCGCGCCAGGTCAGCGAGAGCCTGCTTTGTTCGGTGGCGGGTGGGGTGACGTTCAGCAGCTCGCTGCCGGTTGGCAGGACGATGGTGACGAAGGAGTGATTGTTCATGATCATACATAAGGTATCAGTATCAAGCGGCTTGTCCTCGAGGCGCCGTAGCCCGAATCGAAACTCGCCTCCACGTCGGCGCGAGAGAAGCAGGTGCGCTCGCTGATCTCAACGGCTGCATCATCGTTCGCGTCCATCATGTAGATGACGCCGGTTCCACGTGCTCTGCCGTTTGCCCGTCGTTGTAGATAGCGGCGGGTGGCGACGCCAATTGCCAGGAAGATGGCCAGCAGGATAAAGGGATGCTGCGTGGTTAAAGCGATGAGCCAAGTGATGGAGTCAAGGCTATGTTCTCTGCGAAGTGTGGGGCTCTGCCAGACAGAAAAGGAGGCAGCTTACGCTGCCCCCTGTGAATCGACTATGAGACGAACCTATTTGAAGTCGCCGATGGCGAATTCAAGGCCGAGCTCAGTCAGTTTCTCAGGCGTGGGGTTGCCCGTCTCCTTGCTCCAGCCCCGGTACTCGTAGTAGTCGTCCTTCAGGCGCTCCAGCACCTCGGGAAGGATGATCGCGCCCTTCATGGGGCCTTCCGGCACTTCCTCTTCCATGAAGCGGCGAGGCAGCTGGTCATGCTCGCGCGTCATGCCCTCACGGGCGGAGAAGCAGCGGATCATGTTCCACTGGCGCTCAGCGATCTTGCGATAGCCCTCGTAATCGAGGTCCCAGCCGGTGACAGCGTTTAGCGCTTCCACCACGTTCTGGCTCACCCTGATCGGTCCCCAAATCGGCTCGCCCAGGTGGCAGAGACCCGCTGAGTCGCAGAGGATCAGCCAGTGGTTGATCTCGCTGGCCAGGGCGCCCTTGCCATCCAGGGTGTGGCGATCTACCATGCCGCTCTTCTCAGGGGTGGGGCGGATGTCGTGGTGGCTGCCGCCGCGCGGGCCGGTGGCGTAGCCAACGGCCGCACCTGGGAAGGGGCGGCAGGTGTGGCCAGGAAACTCCAGATGTTTGTTCTCGATGGTGAAGGCATCAGTACCTTGGCCGACGATCTTGGCCGCCTCACGCGTACCCTTAGCCAGCAGCTCGCCGAGGTAGCCTTCCTTCTTGCCAATCCTTTCGGTCAGTGCGATCATGGCGTCGGCATTGCCCCAGGTCAAGTCGAGGCCGTCGGTATGGTCTTTTGTGAAGATGCCTTTCTCGTAACACTCCATCGCCCAGCCTACGCAGAGCGAGGCGGAGATCAGATCGATACCGTACTCGTCACAGATCTCATCGGCTTTGCAGAGGGCGTCGATGTCGTCTACCTCACAGATGCTGCCGAAGCCGTAGATAGTCTCGTAGTCGGGGCCGTTGATGGTGGACTTGTATTTGCCTTCCGGCACCACGCTGTATTTGGTGCAGTTCATCGAGCAGCCGAAGCACGCGCGGTGGCCCCTGACGACGCGGTCTTTCATCGCCTCGCCGGTGATGTTCTTCATGCCCTCGAACACCTCGGTCTGCCAGTTGCGGGTGGGCAGGATGCCCGCGGCGTTCATACTGGCCACGTTGCGCGGGGTGCCGTATTCGGAAAGACCCTTGACGGCCGGGTTGGAGGCCATGCGCTCGTTGATGCAGAGGGCCGTATTGTAGATCTGCAGCATGTTGGGCACGTGGACATGACCGGTGCCGCGCACCGCCACTGCCTTCAGCTTCTTGGAGCCCATCACGGCGCCCATGCCACCACGACCGGCGGCACGGATGTCGAGCAACACCATGGCGAAGGGGATCAGCTTCTCACCCGCAGGGCCGATGACGGCGATGTGAATCTTGTCGTCGCCGATTTCCTCGCGGATCATTTCCTCGGCCTCGAGGGTCTTCTTGCCCCAGAGGTGACGAGCATCACGCAGCTCTACCTTGTCGTTGTCGATCCAAAGGTAGACCGGCTCCTCCGACATGCCTTCCACGACCAGGCCATCATAGCCGGCGAACTTCAGTTCCGGGCCCCAGAAGCCGCCGAAGATGCTGTGGAAGAACGAACCGGTATAGGGCGACTTGGCGCAGATTGAGGCGCGCGAGGCCGACGGGATCATGGTGCCGATAGTGGGGCCGGTCATGAAGCTGAGCTTGTTGTCCGGGCCAAGCGGGTCGGCGTTAGCCGGGACCTCATCGTACAGCAGTCTCGCCGAATAACCAACACCACCGACGAAGTCCCGCACCCAGTCTTCCCGGAGTGGTTCAGTTGTAATCTCTTTAGTCGTCAGGTTTAGTCGTACGATCTTACCTACGCAGCCGCCGACTGGAAACGGTTCGGCCAAGCTTATCCTCCTCCGATAGGAAAGATGATGGCGATCTTGTCACCATCATTGATTGTTCGCTCTTTGTCCAGGGTTGACGAGACGATCTCGTCGTTAACACGCAGCAGAAATGGGGTCAGCGCGCCGGCCTCACCGTCCCATAGCAGGTCGCGCAGCGGTTTGCCGAAGCGCTCAAGCAGCTCGTCGATCATTCTGCCAACCGTGGCGGGCTCACTTACCGTCATTTCGATTATGTCGGCGCCGAACACGTCACGGACAACGGTGAATCCTTGTACGCTTACTTCAGCCATGGCTACTCCAATCTGCCGCTCAACGGCAGTTGGCATCGAACCATTCCTGGGCGATGCGTGCTGTGTCTTCCAGCCTGATGCGTTCCGGCTTGCTCTCCATGTCCTTCCAGACGATGGCCTGGGGCAAGCAGAAGCGAACACAGACGGGGTTGCCGAAGCAGTAATCACAATTGTCCAGCAACACTGGCACCGGGATCTCCGGTACTTGTTCCAGGACGATCTGGATGCGAGAATCGGTCGGGCTGAACCGGCCGGTTTTCACCGCGGAACAAGCTAGTTCGCAGAGCTTGCAGCCGGTGCACTTCTCCATATCAATCTCGATATGCTTTTCCACTAACTACTCTCCTGCTGCTGTTCAAGCTCTCTTTGTTGTGTTTCGAAGAGACGCTGCAATGCGTCTTTCTCGGCTTCCTGAATGTGTTCACGCATGACCCGCTCGCAGAGGTCGGGATCGCGCAAGCGCAGAGCCATTACGATCTTCTGGTGGCCTTCCGCTGTCCTGCGGCCTCCGTCGGGGTGCATGAGGGTGGAGCGCCGGTAGCGGAGGATGTAGCGACGCAAGTGAACGATCATCCCGTGCAGGCGCTGCTTGTGTGCCACCATGGCCTGCAGGCGGTCGTGAAACTCGGTGTTACACCGGAACACCGTCTCCATATCGTTGGTTTCCAGGGCGTGTGATGCTTTATCGACAATGCCGCCCAGAGCCTCCAGTGTCTCGTCGTCGATATCGGCGGCGACCAGGCGCAGGGCGTAACCCTCAAGCACGCCACGAATCTCAAAGATCTCCTCAACTTCTTCCTTGCTGTCCGAGGCGGTGACGAAACCACGCGTCTCGAGTGGGGTAATCAGGCCCTCGGACTCGAGCTTATAAAGCGCCTCCCGCACCGGGGTGCGACTGATGCCAAGCTCACGCGCCAGCGCCTCCTCAGTGAGGCGATGCCCGGGCTTATACTTGCCGCCGAGGATGGCGGACTTGAGGTGCTCGTACGCACGTTCACGAATGGGAGTAAGTGGTTTTTGCGCTGTCAATCTACTTGTATCCATTAAGAGAGGGTTTGTCTCGTGACAACCTGATTCTACCGCCCGGATTCGCCCCATGTCAAGCATTTCCGCAGTTTCTGTATGCAAACAATGCACAGAAATCACGGCGAGCACGAGCTTGCGAGATACAAGCGGAAAACACGTCCGTTCCAGGTGCGAACCGCTCGGCTCCTTGGTCAACGAGGCCGTCAGTCAGTGAGTAGTCACCAGACGTGCTTTGTCCCGCCTGGCCTGCGGTCAGGTTGCCTCTACGAGGGGCAAGTCCTCATGGAACAGTAACGGATCCATGGAGTGAGAAACGGTGTCTTAACGAGATGCGGACGGCTCAAGCCAACTGCTACGGATAGGCGCTAGCGGCGGCGGGTGCGACGCGGACGGGAACGTCGCACGTTCGTTTTCTGGCTGGCCAGCTCGTCGGCGCCCGGCCGGAGGAGATCCCCGAGC
>CAZMKF010000033.1:14107-23163 GCA_964566935.1 uncultured Dehalococcoidales bacterium
GCCGTTGTGGCCCGCCACCCAGGTGGTCTGCAGCTCGAGGCCTTTGCCAAAGACCAGCTCGCGCACCTCGGTCCAGAGGTCCTCATTATCGCTAGCGCGCATCCAGCGGCGTACGTGGTCCACCACATATCGGGAGTCACTCTGGATACTGATGTGGCTACCCTCTGGCACCACTATCAGGGCGGCCAGTAGCGCCGCCACCTCGGCGCGGTTACTGGTGGTGTGTTCGATCTGGCCGTGAGCCTCACAACGCTGGCCGCGCGCGCTGAAGACGATGATCGCCCAGCCACCTGGTCCTTCCTCCGCTCCCTGTAACGAACGGCAGCTGCCGTCTGTGTAGATGACGAGGAATTTCCCCCAGTCCTCCGAGTTAAGGCGGTCCCAGGCTGGGCCAATGCTCTTGCTCACCTCGAGCAGTTCGTGGCTGGGACCGAAATCGTCCAGTGTCAAATATGCCGTACCTTCCGTGTATTCTTTCCTGTTTGTTCATGGAGGAGTATAGCATTCCAGTTGTGGGCTCTGCTGGCCATGCTATGATGCGGGCCTGGTGTTAGGTCTCTTGTTGTATGGAGGATATAGATGGCGGGCCTGTTTGATCCGTTTGAACTGAAGGCGACTATCTTTCGCAACCGGGTGATGATGTCGCCGATGATTCAGGTGAGCGCCGACGAGCTCGGTTTCAGTAGCGACTGGCACCTGGTTCACTATGGCGCCCGCGCCGTTGGCGGCGCGGCCCTGGTGATGCTTGAGGCAACGGCGGTGGAGAGCTGCGGGCGAATCACGGTGAACGACCTCGGCCTCTGGCGCGACGAGCATATCGATGGCCTGCAACGGATAGTCGCTTTCTGCCAGGAGCAGGGCGCGCAGGTGGGCGTGCAACTGGCTCACGCTGGTCGCAAGGCCTGGAGCCGCAACGATGGCGTCGGTCCCGAGCCTGCGGTGGCGCCCTCGGCCCTGCCGTTTGAGCCGCACTGGCCACCTGTGCGCGTGCTGGATCGCGACGGCGTGCGCCGCATTGTCGATCTCTTCGCCAGCTCCGCTCGGCGAGCCGCACGCGCCGGTTTTGACGTGATTGAATTGCACGCCGCCCACGGTTACCTGCTCAACCAGTTCCTCTCGCCGCTCACCAACCAGCGCGATGACGAATACGGGGGCGATTTTCAGCGCCGCCTCACTATCGTGCGCGAGGTTATGGAGGCAGTGAAGCCGGAAATCGGCCAACGGCTGCTGTTCGTGCGAGTATCCGCCACCGATTACGATGCATCAGGTATAGATCTGGAAATGATGGTGAGAATAGCGGTGGCCCTGCGCGGCTACGGGGCTGACCTGATAGACGTCAGTTCCGGTGGCTCCACGCCGCGGCAACCAGGCGCCTGGCGTGGCTATCAGGTGCCGATGGCGGAGACGATCAGGCGGGGTGCTGACATCCCGACCGCCGCCGTGGGCCTGGTGGTGAGCGCCGAATTGGCGGAGGAGATCATCCGCAACGGTCGAGCGGATATGGTGGCGTTTGGTCGCCAGCTGCTGCGGGAGCCGTACTTTGCCCTGCACGCCGCTCGTGACCTTGGGGTGGACATTCCGTGGCCGATGCAGTACGAACGCGCCAAACGCTACTGAGCGTACGGTAGTCCTGTCTGGTCACAACCGACCGACAGGACTACTTTACCTTGACGATCTTGAGGGTGCGGGTGCCGTCCGGCACCTCGGTCTCAATTCTGTCGCCCTTCTTGTGGCCCAACAGAGCTTTGCCGATCGGTGATTCGTTGGAGATGAGCCCCTTACGTGGGTCGGCCTCGGCTCTGCTGACGATGCGATAGTTTTCCTCTTCGCCATCTTCATTGAGTAGCAGTACTTCGGAGCCCAGTTTAATCACCGCCGACCGGCTGCTCCTCTTCTCCTCAACCAGCAAGACGGCGTCTTCCAGCAGATTCTCGAGGTGACGGATCTCGCGGTCGATCAGGCTGAGCTCGCCTTTTGCCTCGTCGTACTCTGGGTTGCCGTCGAGGTCGCTGATCTCTCGCGCACTCTTGACGCGCTCTTCGGCTTCGGGGCGACGCACATCCCGCAGGTGTGCTAGTTTGGCGGCGATCTTTTCGCGTCCCTCAGGAGTGAGGTAAACGGGAGAATCCTGCACGGCCACCTCCCTGACTTGAGATGATATAGAAACAAAGCCGGCTGCGGACGTGCCCTTGATGGGGGCGCTTCGACAGTCGACTCCTGTCACACGAGACCTGCACGGCCTGCGTGCCTATGTAGTTGCGGTGATTCTAGTATAGAAATGGCTTGAGACACTGTCAACAAATGCAGGTTCGCCGTCCTGTGACGCTGGCGGGGCTCGCCTTTACTCGTTGTGTGCCTCGTGCTTGGATCTGGCTCGCTGCTGTCGCTGACGGGTGGAAAGACTCACCGCACCCCAGCTGATCGCCCAGATCGCCGCCAATAAGGCGAGCACTGGGATGACGGTGCCGGCGGCGTTTTCGTCGCTGCCGGCACGCACGATATTGATGATGATCAGCACGCCGTAGGCCAATGAGAGCAGCTTGAATGTGCTGCGCACCCGACTGCGGTAAGTGAAAAAGATCAGCAATAGGAGCGCGGCACTGGTGGCAAACAGCGCGAGTTTCATGGCTCTAATGTCTCGACGATGCGTTCATGAGGCCGCCGGTTGGTCGTGGACAGAGATTCTTGTCCACGCTGGGCCAACGTACCATCTATAAGTGGTGGTGGGGCCGGCGCACGGCCAGCAACTGTTTCTCCGCCAGGTAGTCGGAGACCACCTTGGCGAGGGCGCCACCAGCCAGCAGCAGCTCGGCGAATGAACCAATTGCCTCCGACTTGTTGCGTCCAGGATAGCGCGCCTCCCGCTGTTGCAGGGAGTAGACAACGCCCACCGCCGCGGTGGCCGCGGCGGCAGCGTACTTGCGTACCATGGAGCGGCCCTCCTCGCTGGCCAGCGCAGGCTCACCCAACTTCACTGCCAGTTTGGCGCCGGAGTCGGTGGCCAGGTACTTTTCGAATGCCTTGCCCAGCAACAGCGGCAACAGGAACGCCAGAATCGCCCGCGCCATTTGACTCACCTACTTTCTGATCAGGGTGGACGCATCCACCAATGGCTGGTTGGCCCGGCACATGGGGCAATCTGCCGGTTCGTATGTCTTGTAGAGAGTGTTAATCAAGCCGAAGATCGGACAGTCCTCGAAACTCGCCTCACCCGGATTCCAAAGTGTGCCGACGCCCACGATCGAACCGTTAAGGGCCAGTATCGCCTCGATGATCTTGTGGGCGGAGACGCCGGTGTCGATCACGTCGTCCACCACCAGCACCCTTTTGCCCTCGATGATCTCACGAAAGACGGGCCGGAAGACCTTCTTGTCGTTCTCATCTACCGAATACACCGCATATGGCATCGGGTCGAGATAGTAGGCTACCCATTGGGCGATCGGGGCGCCGCCCATAGTGGGACCGGCGACAACCTGCACGCCAGAGGCGAAGAAACGCTTGGCGATGCGGTAAGAGAGCTTGCTGGTTACGGAGGTGTTGGCCAGAATGCGGTCTTTCTCGATGAAGACTGAGCCGTGCCGCCCGGAACGATAGGCGTAGTGGCCGTCGGGGTGGATAGCGCTGGTCTCTGCCAGCAGGCTGATGAGATAGCGTTCGTCTATCTCGATTTCCATAGTTGAACCGTCCTTAGATGTCGGAGACTACCGTTTGTTAGGAGCTGACAGTATATTTTGGCTGTACGGGGGTGTCAACGAAAGTGGGGTCACGCCCGGCGCTGAGCACCGCAGTTGGGCGGGAGGTTGGCCGAGATGAGCGAACAAGAGGCGCATCTGTACGATACTTTTGGTGCGGATTACGACATCATGGTCGATTGGCATGGCCGCCTGGAGTGGGAGCTGCCCTGCATTCTGAAGCTGCTGCCGGAGCCAGAATGTGGCGAGATCCTTGATGTCGGCAGTGCCACTGGCTATCATGCTCGTGCGCTGGCCGATCACGGCTACACGGTGGTGGGGCTGGACCCGAGCGAGGTGATGGTGGAGAGGGCGCGTGCCCTGACCGCTGGTGGCGTCGACGTCAGCTTCCTTGTGGGTGGCCTTGGTGCAGTGAGCGGCGCGGTGTCGGGACGACAGTTCGCTGCCGCGCTCTGCTTGGGTAACACCCTGCCGCATCTTCCCTCCCTGCAGGCTCTGAACCAAGCCTTCGCTGATCTGGGGGCGGCTCTGCAATCCGGCGCGGCGCTCGTCATCCAGCAGCTGAACTACGATCGCATTATGCGCCACCGCCAGCGCTTTCTCGGCCAAACAGTGGTGCAGCGCGACGATGAGGTACATATCTTCTTCCGCTTCTACGATTTCGGCGAGGATAGATTGAGCTTCAATGTGCTGATCCAGCAGAAGGATGCCGCTGGCAACTGGCACTGGAGGATCGGCAACACGGAGCTGACACCGTTTACAGCTGAGCAGGTAATGGCAGCCTTAGAGGAGAACGGTTTCCGGGTTACACAACTGCTGGGATCCTATGGGGGTGAAGTCTTCTCGGCCGAACTGTCGAACGATCTGGTGCTGGTGGCAGAAAAGCTCGGCTAAACAGCAACACAATCGGTGTCAACGTTGTTCCCGAGCTGGTCGGCGCATCCGTTGCCGAGCCGGCACGCCTGGGATATACTAAAGGCCTCAAGCCCCCGTAGCTCAGTGGATAGAGCACCGGCCTCCGGAGCCGGTGGCAGGCGTTCGAGTCGCCTCGGGGTACCACGGCTCCAGCTCCCGTGTCGCCCTTACGACAACACCAGCCAGATGCCCACCACCGAAGCCAGCGTGCCTGCCAATACCCTCCGGTAAAAACGTTCATGGCCCAACCAGATGGCCAGAGGCAGGCCGAAGAGCGGCGAAGTGGAGGTGAGAATGGAGGCACGAGCCGCCCCCGCCAGCTGCACGGACGTGACATAAGATGTTGAGGACACGACGCTGAGCAGGCCGGCGAAGAGCAGCACCAGCAGCGAACGCGCGTCGAGACCATGCGGCTTTCTCATACCCTCGGCTTTTGCCTGCCATAGCAACATGATCAGTGCCGCGGTCGACATGCGCAGCAAATTGGCGGTCAATGGGTCAATCGAACTCAAGCCACCTTTGAGGATGATGGTCGAGACTGCGTAACAGAGCGCGGCGCCCAGCGCGAGTGCCAGCGCGTGTTTGTCCTGCTCGTTTACCGTGCTGTAGTCCAGCAGTGAGCCGTGGGGAATGGCGATCAGCAGCACGCCGACGAAGACGAGTACGGCGCCCAGGCTGTTGAAAAGCGAAACCGGCTCAGCGAGGAAGATCGCGGCCAGGATCATGGTGAGCAGCGGCGAACTGCTGGACAGTGGCAGGGCACGCGAGGCGCCGATCTGGCGGGCGCTGGTTACGAAGAAAGCGTCTCCTACGGCCTGACCAAGCACGCCGGAGGCGACGATGACCGCCGCCGCGTCGAAGGGAATGGTCAGCAGCTCTGGCAACCGCCCCGTCGCCATCACTAGCAGCAGCATGGTGATGGCGGCGAACAGGCAGCGCAAAGCGTTTACAGCTACCGGCTGCATATGGGTTGAGACGTTGCGCAAGATCAAACTGATCACTGCCCACACGGCAGCGCAGGCCAGGCCGGCGATCTCTCCGATCAAACGCTGGTTACTCCCTCTTCACGCAGGCTTCTACCGTACACGGCAAGGCCGCCGTCGATGACGGCGGCCCTTCCTTGCGCGGACTTACTTACTCTGCTTACAACCCGTAGCACTTGCGATGGTAAGGCACCATCACCCGGCGTCCACGCTCCTCATCGATCAAGCGGACGTTAATCAGGTCCTTCACCTTGATCTCAGTGTTACACTTCGAGCACACCTTACCGGCCGTCGCCTCGGCAGCAGCGGCGCGCTCGGCGGCTGTTTGGTTCTTACTGACTTTACCGATTCCACCGGCCATAGCTATCCCCTCAAGTCGACTGCAGATTCTGTAACTGCCGGCGGCTGAGTCGCAAAGAGCCACCTGGCGGCCGCGCCGGAGACGGGCAGGTTGATAGCCCGTACTGGCAAGCTGCGGCAACAGATTATACGTGCGGACCCTGTGGGCAGTCAAGGAAAGCCAGCTCTCCACGCCGACGGGCGTGCACAGACGGCTGAATGCTGCCACAATCTGCGCAGTTGCGTTACACTGAGGGTGCGGTAGCAAGCTGGAACGAAGAGGAGCTGGTATAGGAGAAGCCTCACAGTCGATTCTTTCGAGTTTGTGTTCAACCTCTATGAGGATTCTGATTTGGGGCCTCAGAACCGAGCCGAGTCGTTCAGCTACTACTCGGCAGTGCCCGCCCTGGGCTGGCGAGCTGTGGTTCTGCCACTGGGCGAGGAGTGGCCCGAGTTGGAGGTGCGCATTGGCGCCTCTGTTGACGGCCGGGATTTCAAGCTGCGCCGCCCGGAGAATGAGCTGGATTCGTACTTCCCCTCCGGGCGCCTGGTCCATCTTACCGGTGGCGGCATCGCCTTTGAGGGTGGCATCCCCCTGCCCCCCGCGGTGCCGGTGGCAGCCGGCTGCTGCGTTGCCCTGCGGCTAGCGGTGCGCAGCAGTAGCACCAGCCGGGCGGCCGAGCTCCGTTTCCGCCTGGAGGGGGGGCACCACTGCGATAAGCTAATGCCCGTCGGTGAGGAAATGCGCAGGATCGCCGAGTCTGAGGTGAGCGGCGAGGTCTGGTCCCCCAAGGACGCGGATGCTTTCCCGTCTACGCCGGAAGGCGCGGCGGAAGGAGCAGGGCAGTGCGCCGTCGACGCCAACCACGCCGACCATCTCTACGCCCAGCAACTGTTAGACCGCGCTCGCATCGAAGCGGTGGCGTTGGGGGCACAGGAAGTTGGCGATCAGCATTTGTTGCTGGCGATCGTATCGCTCGGGGTGGACGCTGCTCAGCCTTTGGCAGAGGTGAATCCCGATCATTTGCGCGCCGCCGTGCAATTCCTGCAGCCTTACACGGGCGTCAAGCCGGCGATCCGCAACCTGCGGGTGGGCAACCGCGCCAAATCGGTGTTGAAACAGGCGCGAGAACTGGCGGGAGCCTCTGCGC
Organism: uncultured Dehalococcoidales bacterium; assembly: GCA_964566935.1. Taxonomy (GTDB): domain Bacteria; phylum Chloroflexota; class UBA6077; order FW602-bin22; family JAMCYS01; genus CAZMKF01. The sequence continues at coordinate 21,188 of CAZMKF010000033.1, forward strand.
ACAACGAACCTGGGCAGCAGGAGCTGATCACCGCCATCGTGCGTGTCAACGGCCGAGCCAACGCGGCGTTGCGCTGGCTCGGCATCGAACCGGAAACGTTGCTCAGTTAGTCCTCGAAATCTGGCTCGTCGTCGTCCCACAGATCGTCGTCAACGTCCAGGTAATCGTTGCCACCGGTGAAGAGCATTGGGCGGTTGCGTTCGCGGTTGACGACCAACTGCAGCATGTCGGCGCGGGAGTAGTGGCCGGTGACGTCCATGTCGAATTTGGCGCCGGCCAGTGTGGCAAAGTCGAGCTCCGCTACCAGTATCCCTTCCTTGCTGTACAACGGTCCGGCCAGGTATTCACCCAGTGGGCTGATGATGGCGCTGCCGCCCCTTGCCAGTTCGTCAGCGGCGGACTCCAGCTCGGCCTTGAGCCGGAAATCGTCCGGATACTGATCCTTATGCAGCACCTGGCAGCAGGATAGTACGAAGACGCGCCCTTCGCAGGCGATGTGCCGGATGGTCGATTGCCAAGTGTCGCGGTTGTCGGCCGTGGGCGCCAGGTAGACCTGCACTCCCTGACCGTACATGGCGGCGCGGGCCAGTGGCATGTAGTTCTCCCAGCAGATGAGGCCGCCGAGCTTGCCCAGCTCGGTCTCCAGCACGGGCATAGTGCTGCCATCACCGTCGCCCCAGATGTAGCGCTCAGCGGCGGTGGGCTTCAGCTTGCGATGCTTGCCCAGCAAGCGGCCATCGGGGCCGAAGTAGAGCAGCGTGCAGTAGAGGGTGCCGCCACTGAACTCGCGGTCGCGTTCGATCACGCCGATCGCCACGTAGATGCCGTGCTGCCTGGCGGCAGCGGCCAGAGTGCGAGTGGTGAGGCTGGGCACCTCCACCGTGTTCGCCCAGTAACGGGCAAACTCAGCTCGGCCTTCTTCGGTGCGACTGCCGATCACCGTGCCCAAGGTAGTTCCCCAGAGGTAGCCGGGGATGAAGGCCTCCGGGAAGAGAACTAGCTTCGCTCCCTTGGCGGCGGCTTCGCCGATCAGGTCGACCGCTTTGGCCGTGGTGGCCTCTCGATCCAGGAGCACTGGTGCGGCCTGGACGACTGCAACTTTTGTACGGATGAACTCGTCTCCCATATAGGCCCTCCTGCATACACAACATGACTGTGGGCGATTATATCAAGCGACGAGTGAGAGGGCGATGAGGCAGAGTACGGTACTTGCCAAGTAAGGGAGATTTCATGGTCGTAAAGGCGCGGCCGGCTTGATTTGCGTTGCTTGCCTCACTCCGCTACAGTAAACGCTGGTTGGGAAGCGATGTACCGGCCAGGACGATTGTTTGCATAGGTTGCTGGAGGTAGAGATATGAAGATCAGATGGCCCGGGGTGCTTAGCTCGTGGGTACGCCTTCCCGTTCTGATAGCGCTGTGCGGCGTGGTCGTAGCCGGCTGTGCCGCTCCAGCGCCTACGGCCACAGTGACGGTAACCGCAGTCAACACTGCCGCTCCTACCTTACCTGAGGTGCCAACAGCCACGACTACTTTGGCCACTCCCGGTGTTTCTACGCCCGGGAATACTCTGCCACCACCGCTGCCCGCTGCCTCGGCCAAGCCACCTGAACTGCCTTCGGCGACAGCGGTGCCGGAGGTGACTGCAGTACCTACACCAACCGCCACGGCCGTGCCAACTCAACCGGTACCGCCGTTGCCGACCACGGACCCGGCTTATCCTTCAGGTGCACCTGCGGCGCCCGCCATACCGGATCCTTATCCATCGCCTGCTTCCTAGGCGGCAGCATGCACTGGAAGAGCCGCGTCCTTTGGGGTGCGGCTTTCCTCTTCCTGCTGGCTGGCGGTTTCGGATGCGCACCACGTCTGGACAGCTCAGTTCTGCAGGGCCGGGCGGAGGTGGCACAACGCCTCCATGCCGGGCAGGCGCTGGAGCAGAGTATCGCGGGCGAGCGGCCGTCGTTGAGCGCCGTCGAGTT
>CAZMKF010000033.1:23289-24249 GCA_964566935.1 uncultured Dehalococcoidales bacterium
AACAGCCGCCAGGGGAATACCTGCTGCGTGCCGAGGCCGAGGCCGGCGCTGGCCTCGGTCTCTGGGCCAGCGGTCGCGAGAGTTACGGGGCCGGCAACCTGCATGACGCCAACGCGGTGATGGCCGGCGATCTTGTGTTGCGCGGCTACTACAGTACCCCACCGCTGGCCTTGCTGAACGAGCTGTGGGTCGCTTTCGCCGCCGCGCTACCGCTGATGGTAATACTGCCGGCGATTCTGTTGCTGCCCGGAGCAGTGTTGCGCCGCTGGCTGCTGCGGCGGGTAGAACTGGACCTCGCGGCAGGCCTGGCAATGGATCTTGGCCTTGCGCTTGTGGCGTGGCCACTACTGCTGCAGTTACTCACCATTTTGGGTGTGAAGCTTGACGCCAGGGTTGCCATCGCAGTGCTGTTAGTCTGTGCAGCCTGGTTGCTGCGAACGTCCCTGCCGTTCCGGCTATCGCTCAAGCAGCCCATTGCCGCCTGGTTGATGCTCGCGCTCACTGCCGGCTCGTTGCTGGTCAGCTGGTACCATGGCGGCTCGCTAGCTTTACCGTTGTGGGTTGATGCCGTCCATCACTCCCTGATCGTGCGCCTCATTGCCGAGGCAGGCGCTGTGCCAGTCGATTACGGGAGTCTGCTGCCAGCCCAGCCGTTTCTCTACCATTTCGGCTTTCACATGGTGGTCGCAGTGGCGGCGCAACTGGGCGGGCTGACGGCGCCGCAGGCGGTGCTAGTGACCGGTCAGGCGTTCACCGGTCTGGCAGGGCTGAGCGCCTACCTGCTGGCCTGGCGGCTTACGGAGCGTCGAAGCGCGGCGCTCGTGGCAGGTATGCTGGTAGCGTTGGTGCTCAGCCTGCCGCACTACTATGTCAGCTGGTCGCGCTATCCGCAGCTGGCAGGGCTGATCGTGCTTCCGGCTGTGTATGTGGTGGCGGTGCGGCTCTCCCGACCGGGGCCGC
>CAZMKF010000034.1:0-12851 GCA_964566935.1 uncultured Dehalococcoidales bacterium
TACATTAATATGCGGCTTCGAGCGCTCAAACTTCTTCTTCGCCATCTCTCCTCAGACTACTCCTTCAAATCAACGTAGGTGACCCAGGTTGGCCCTCAATTGGCCGGGAGAGCCCGTGGTGTTCCTGACTTAGTGGCTGGAGCCGCTGGGGAGAATCGAACTCCCGACAACCTCATTACAAGTGAGGCGCTCTACCGGCTGAGCTACAGCGGCGGAAGCGACTGCTCCTAACTCCACACACACAAAAAAGACCCCGGGTCGAGGGCAGCAATAATAGTACATCAGTGCGGGTGCAAATGTCAAGAAAAGCGAGCTGGTTCGGTGGGCGGTGCTGCGCCGCCGGCAGTGGCCCGCATAGCCGGTATGTATCGGCGAACCGACACAGGTTTCAGCCCGCCGCCCGGCGCCGCGTTACTTCGTAGAGTGCGATCGAACCGGCCACTGCCGCGTTGAGCGAATTGACCTTGCCGCGCATCGGCAGTCGCACCAGTTTGTCGCATTTTTCCCGAACCAGCCGGTGCATGCCATCGCCTTCGTTGCCCACTACCAAAGCTAGTGGCACCGTGACGTCGATCTGTTCGAAATCCTCGTCGCCGTCCTCGTCCAGTCCCAGCACCCAGATACCGGCCCGCTTTAGTTGCTCGATGGTACGTGCCAGGTTGGTCACCTGCGCGGTGGCGATATGCTCGATTGCGCCGGCGGAGGACTTGCCGACGGCCGCAGTCAGGCCCACGGCGCGGTTGCGCGGGATGATCAGCCCGTGCGCGCCCATCGCCTCGGCCGTCCGGATCAGGCTGCCCAGGTTCTGCGGGTCCTGAATAGAATCCAAGACCAGGAGCAAAGGCTTCTCCTCGGTGGCAAAGGCGCGCTCCAGGATCTCATCGAGATCGGTGTATTCGTAGGGCGTGGTTTGAGCGGCCACCCCCTGGTGGCGACTGGTGCCGCAGAGGCGGTCTAGAGCCTCGCGAGGCATGTACTGGATCTTGACCCCCCGGCGTGAGGCGAGGTCAATCGTCGACGCCAGGCCGCCCTGCTCACGCGTGCCCGATGCCACCAGCAGGCGCAGGACTTTACGCCTGCCCCGCAGCAGTTCGACAACGGCGTTGCGGCCCCAAATGAGGTCTGCACTCTCCGAGGCTGGCTGTACCGTCGGCCTCGTTTCTCTAGCTATTCGCCTGGCGCGGCCCCGCGTCAGTTCGCTCTTTTCCAACTGCTGCCCCCTGGTCTGTCCTCGATGATGATTCCCAGTTGCTGCAGGTCGTCGCGCACCTGGTCAGCCAGCGCCCATTGTTTGGCGGTGCGCAGTTCCTGGCGGAGTTGGACGAGCAGGTCGATGAACGGCGCCGCCGACTGCTCCTGCTGGTCGGCGTCTGGCTTCAGTTGGAAGCCAAGTACCCCGGCCAGTTCGCCTAGAGTCTCGCGGGCGCGCGCCAGCGCCTCCTCCGAGCCGCCCGCCTCGCGTCCACGATTCAGTTCCCGCACCAGGTCGAAGAGACTGGCCACGGCGGCCGGCGTATTGAAGTCGTCGTCCATGCTCTCGATGAAGCGCAGACGCGTTCTGGCAACCGCCTCGGCCAAGGCAACGGTGGCGGACGCGTTCTCGACCGGGTTCGCCGCCGTCGGTTGCAGGGCGGCTGTCAGACGCTGCACGCCTTTCTGCGCCGCCGCCAGGCCCTCGTCGGAGTAGGTGAGCGGGTTGCGATAATGGGAGGTAAGCACGAACAGCCGGAGGCCATCGGCGCCGTACTGGTCAATCGCTTCGCGAATAGTGACCAGATTGCCAACTGATTTCGACATCTTCTCGGCGCCGAACTGGAGCAAGCCGTTGTGCAGCCAGTACCTTACGAACGGTTTGACGCCGGTGGCGGCTTCCGTCTGGGCAATCTCGTTCTCGTGGTGGGGGAAGATCAGGTCCTGCCCACCACCGTGGATGTCTATCTGTTCACCCAGATACCTTAGCGACATGGCCGAACACTCGATGTGCCAGCCGGGACGGCCAGGTCCCCAGGGGCTGGGCCACATGGGCTCACCGGGCTTGGCGGCCTTCCAGACGGCGAAGTCGGCGGGGTTCTCCTTGCTGGTGTCAACTTCAATGCGGGCGCCAGCCAGCATTTCATCCAGGTTGCGGTGCGAAAGCTTGCCGTAGTCGTCCAGGTGGGTGACGCGAAAGTAGACATCACCGTGGGCTTCGTAGGCATAGCCGCGCTCGATCAGACGCTCGATCAGCGCGATGATGGCCGGCACCTCCTGGGTGGCTCGGGGATAGACGGTGGCCGGCAGGATATTGAGTGCCAGCAAATCCGCTGCAAACTCATCGATCTGCCTTTGCGCCAGGGCGTCTGGCTCGATCCCCTCCAGTTCCGCGCGCGCGATGATCTTGTCATCGATATCGGTGTAGTTCTGAACATGCTTGACTTCGTACTGCCGGTACTCCAGGTAGCGGCGAATGGCGTCAAACAGCAGGTACGACATGGCATGGCCAACGTGGGCGGCGGAGTAGGGGGTTACGCCGCAGACGTACATTCTTACCTTGCCCGGCTCCACGGTCTCGAACTCCTCGAGGCTTCGGCTCATGGTGTTGTAGATTCGCATTCGATCCTCGGTACTGTTACATCGTGGTTGGTATGGACCTGCCTGGTCCGCACTGACTTTCAGTTTCTATCAGCGCCACTGCCAGGGCGGCGATACCTTCGCCACGGCCCAAGGCGCCGAGCCCCTCATTAGTGGTGGCTTTAATGCCAACGCTTGCCGACGGCATTCGCAGCGCTTGGGCGATCGCCTGCTGCATCTCGGGCACTCGTGCGCTGATACGCGGCTGCTCGGCGATCAGGGTGGCATCCACGTTAACTATTCTCCAGTCCTGATCGTACAACATATCGGCGACCTTGGTGGCCAGGCGCAAACTGTCTGCGCCCTCGTAGGCTGGGTCGCTGGGTGGAAAATGCCTGCCGATGTCGCCCAGTGCGGCGGCGCCCAGCAGAGCATCCATGATGGCGTGCAGCAGAACGTCGGCATCCGAGTGGCCCAGTAAGCCAAGTTCGCTTTCAAAGCGGATCCCACCGAGAACGAGTGGCCTGCCCGCCACCAGCCGGTGCACGTCATAGCCCAAGCCTACTCGTGGCATGTTCCCTCCAATAGAGCCTCTGCCATCTGTAAGTCAGTAGGCAGCGTCAGTTTCAGATTGTTGGGCTCACCAGGGAAGACGTAGACGGGATGGCCGAAATGCTCCACCACGGCTGCGTCGTCGGTGAATTCCAGGTTTGACGCTGCCGCGTAGGCGGCCAGCAGCAATTCGCGACGGAAGACCTGCGGTGTCTGGATGGCTCGCAGGCCGTCTCTCGCAGGGGTGTCGAGCACCCTGCCGTTTGCCGCTACTGCCTTGACGGTGTCGACCAGTGGCACGCCCGCCACCGCTGCGCCATGCTTCGCCGCCGCTGCCAAACCCTGCTGAATCATCGCCGGCGAGAGGAAAGGTCTGGCTGCGTCGTGGATCAGGACCAGGTGGCTGGCCGGCGCGGCCATTAGCCCCGCCAGCACCGAGTCTTGCCTCCGTGCCCCGCCAGCGCAGACCGTGACCACCTTCGACCAGCCACGCTGTTGGATCAGCCGCTCCGCCTCAGTCAGCCGCGCCGGCGAAAGGACGAGGACGATTGCGTCGATCGCCCCGTTCTGCTGTAGGACGTCAACACTGTGGGCGAGCACGGGCTTGTCGGCGAGTGCGACGAACACCTTATCGAAGCCGGCGCGGCTGGCGGCGCCGGCTCCGACCACAATGGCAGTGCTTGACAGCACTTAGTCCCTCGGGTGGGCGAAGATCATACGGCCGGCCACCGTCTGCAGGACGCGGGTGACGGTTACCGGTATTTCGCTGCCCTGGAAACGCCGTCCTCCCTCGATCACGATCATGGTGCCATCGTCAAGGTAGCCTACGCCCTGGCCCATCTCCTTGCCTTCCTGGATCACCCGCACGCTCATCTCCTCGCCCGGCAGCACGACCGTTTTCAGGGCGTTGGCCAGCTCGTTGATGTTGAGCACCTGCACGCCCTGCAGCACCGCTACCCGGTTCAGGTTGTAGTCGTTGGTCAGAATTGAGCAACCGTTCCGCATGGCCAGTTTTACCAGTTTGGCGTCCACTTCTGAGCCACCGGGGTCGCTCTCAACGATCTCGATCGGCATCACCGATTCCTGCTGCATACGGGAGAGGATATCCAAGCCCCGCCGGCCGCGATTGCGGCGTAGCGGGTCTGCCGAATCGGCAATGTGTTGCAGTTCGTTAAGCACGAAACGCGGTAAGACGAGGGTGCCACCGATGAAACCGGTCTGGCTGACGTCGGCGATGCGCCCGTCAATGATGGCGCTGGTGTCAAGTAAGACTCGTGGTGCCGTAACCGCTTTGTTGCGGCCATCTTTGCTTCCTTCAGAACGTTCCGTGCCCCGCCAGCCTGAGAAGAGAGACAGCAGGTCGCGCTTGCGCGTGATGAGCGTTGTTATTCCCGCGTAGGCGAAGACCAGCATGGTGATAAACGGGGCGATCTGGTCGAACGGTCCAGGCAGCATTGATAAAGGCACGGCGGCGATTGCCGCGAAGATAAGTCCTAATAAAAGTCCGATAAATCCTGCTGCGAGTTCGTGCGCCGGTGCGTTCGTGACCTTATGGCGGATCCATCTCGCCGGTCGGGAGAGGAGCATGGGAAAGATCAGCATTCCCAGCAAGGCAAAGCCGACGGCCATGCCAATCCCGTAGATGAGATAGAGTTCCGGGCTGCCAGCTATCCCCGAGAGGTAGCTGCCCAGATAGTAACCGCCAATGCCGGCCACTAACGCACCCAGAGCCCTGAGTGCGATTTTGCCGCCCAAGAGTTTGTCCTCCTTTTCAATTATGGGTGTGGTGGATTGTACAGCCTAAATATTAGCAGGCGAAGGCCTGTTTTTGACCCTTTTGGCACCGCAGGTTTTGTAGCTATTTCGTGGCATTAGGCAGCTGAACTGAGTGCAGCGCCGTGTATTCGGCGCCGCTCCGACGCAGTTGGCTGCGAAACAGGCACAACTGACCCAGCACGTGTGGCGGCGAGGCAGGCCGTGGTCGCAGCAGTGATACAGGAAGCGGTGGCGCTCCCGCCGAAAAGCGGGCCAGGGTGATGTGAGGCACGAATGGCCGCGTGTCTACCGTGTATTCCAGTGCGACTAAGCCTCGCGCCAGATCCTCCCTCAAGGAGGTAATCTGGTCGATGTCACCGCTCAGGCCTTGCCAAAGGATACGTGGTCGGCGTGCATTCGGAAAGACACCCGTTTGAGATAGCGAAACGTGAGCGGCATGTGCCGCGCCGCCCGCCTGATCGAGCAACCGGCTAAGCTTCTCCGCCTCGCTCGCTGGTGTCTCCCCGAGGAAGTGCAGGGTGAGGTGTAGGCGCTCGCTGCCAGGCCAGCGCAGGTTTCGCGCGTCGTAGTCCGCGGCCTGAAGCTCGCGTTGCAGCTGCCGCCGGCAATGGTCGAGTTCCGTTCGGCATGTGACCGGTAACGTGAGTGCGATGAACAGCCGCCACCGCTCTGGTAGGCCATTCTCAGTCATCGAGTTGGAAAAGACGGGCGGCGTTTTCACCCAGCACTTTCGCCAGAGCCTCTGGTTCGCGCACGGCGTTGCGGATGCGGTTGAGGAAGCGCCGCTGACCGATCAGCGGGAAATCGCTGCCAAAGAGCACTTTCTCCGCGCCAATGACAGCAAAGGTGCAGTCGAAGACTTCGTCGCGGTAGAGGAAGAGACCGGCGGCAGTGTCGTAGTGCACACGTGTAAGGGCCTTCTGCACTTCGGGCATCAGCTCGTAGAACGGCAGACCTCCGCCCCAATGGCCGCAGATGACGGATAGCGCGGGGAAGGAGGATGCCAACTGGAGGATATCTCCAGGCAGAACGTCTCCCTTGCCAGGGTAGCGGTGGCCCACCGGCTCCGACGAGTGGGTAAGCAGATGTGCCTTCGCCTCGACCAACAACTCCGCCAGAGGCGCCAGCAGCCTGCTATCGGCCAACGAGAACTGCTGAGCGTTGGGCATCACCTCGCCCCAGCCACGCGCGCCGGCCGCCAGGCATCTAGCCATTTCCCTGATGGCAGGTTCGCCCGCAAGAGGGTTGACGTTGGCAAAGGGCAGGATACGGCCGCGGTACTGTTGGGCGGCCTGCAGCAGATAATCGTTGTGTCTCCGGCAGAGCGCCTGATCGCGCCAGCCGAAGGCGCAGGCCACGCTCGCGTCCACGCCGCTGTTGTCCATCTCCTCCACCAGCTGCTCTGCCGTGGCCATGCGGGCGAGACCGTCACCGTATAGTTGCGAGAACCAGGGCTCCTGGGTAGCGATGGCCGAGCGGTGATCGATGAAGTCGGGCGGGAAGATGTGAGTATGGCAGTCGACGATCATCGCCAAGGCGTCAGTATAGGTGGCAAGCCACAAAATGGCCTGGCGCTTTCTCGGCGAATTCCGGTTCCTCCACGTCGCATCTGCCATGCCTGAACTGCGGGCAGCGGGTGTGGAAGCGACAACCGGGGGGAGGATTGGCAGGGCTCGGCACGTCTCCCTGAAGGAGTACGCGCTTTGGCTTGTAGGTTGGGTCCGGCTGCGGTATTGACGAGACAAGGGCGACAGTGTACGGATGCATAGTGTGCGTGTATAACTCCTCGGCTGGCGCCAGCTCAACCAGCTTGCCCAAGTACATGACGGCGATACGGTCGCTGATGTACTTGACCACTGAGAGGTTATGAGCGATGAACAGGTAAGTGAGCTGCAGTTCCTGCCGCAGACGTCGCAACAGATTCAGCACCTGGGACTGGATCGAAACGTCGAGGGCGGAGACAGGTTCGTCACAGACAATGAAGTCGGGATGCAGCACCAGAGCGCGGGCGATACCGATGCGTTGACGCTGGCCACCGGAGAACTCGTGGGGGTAGCGGCGCGCGTACTGGCCGCGCAGACCCACCACTTCCATCATCTCACGTACCCGCTCCTCCAGCTGCTGGCCACTGGCGAGACCGTGGATCTTCAACCCCTCGCCTACGATATCACCTACCGGCATGCGAGGATCAAGCGAGCCGTAGGGGTCCTGGAAGATGATCTGTGCCTGACGGCGGAAACGCTTCAGTTCGGCGTTGTTCATGCTGAAGACGTTCTTGTTGCCGAAGTCCACAGCACCGGCGGTTGCCTCGGTGAGCCGCAGAATGGTCCTCCCAGCAGTGGTTTTACCGCAGCCGCTCTCGCCCACCAGGCCGAAGATCTCACCTTTGCGGATGTCGAAAGAGATGCCGTCGACGGCGCGCACGTGGGAGATAGTCCGCTTAAGCAGCCCTCCCCGTACGGGAAAGTGCTTCTTCAGATCACGCACGCTCAACAGGGGCGCCTCTGTGTCCTCTCCGGCTCCTGGTGATGGCTGGACAGGCTGTGGGTTCAGTGTTTCTTGCATCTGATCAGTCATTCGTATAGCCAGCAGCTGGCGTTATGTTCTGGCGCTACCTGTTTGAGCACGGGCTGCTCCTGCCTGCAGATGTCCATGGCGTGAGTGCAGCGCGGATGGAAGCGACAGCCCCGAGGCAAACGCAGCAGATTCGGCACAGTACCATGCACTACCGGCAACTCTGTGTTTTTATCGCTGGTGAGGGTTGGGATGCTTGCCAGCAAGCCCTGGGTGTAGGGGTGCTTCGGGTCCTTGAACAGTCGATAAACGTCTGCGTTTTCCACGATCTGGCCGGCGTACATCACCACCACCTTATCCACCATCTCAGCCACCACGCCCAGGTCGTGGGTGATCAGAATCATAGCCGTGCCGCTAGTGTAGCGCAGGTCGCGCATTAGCTCCAGGATCTGGGCTTGGATGGTAACGTCCAGGGCCGTGGTCGGCTCGTCCGCTATCAGCAACGCCGGCCGGAGCACCAGCCCCATGGCAATCATTACCCTCTGCCGCATGCCCCCGCTGAGCTCGTGGGGATAAGCGTCGTAACGCTGCTGCGGCTCAGGAATGCCCACCATTCTGAGGGCCTCAATGGCCTCATGGCGTGCCTCCACGTCGCTCATAGCGGCGTGAGTCTGCACCGCTTCTCTGATCTGCGCACCTATGGTGTACACGGGGTTGAGCGAGGTCGTTGGTTCCTGGAAGATCATGGCGATATCGTTGCCTCGCAGCGAGGCCATATCCGTCTGGCTGAGCGGTACGAGGTTCTCGTCCCGCAGGTAGATGCTGCCCTCGACAATGCGCCCGGGCGGAGAGATGAGCCTCATGATCGAAAGTGCGGTGACGCTCTTGCCGGAGCCGCTCTCTCCCACGATGCCGACCGTCTCTCCCCTGGCCAGCTCGAAGCTGATGCCGTCTACTGCCGGCACCACCCCGTCCTCAGTGAAGAAGTGGGTCTTCAGTCCGTTGACCCTGAGCAGCGTCTTACGTGGGGGGGTAGTCATCATCACACCTTCAGACGTGGGTCGAGCGCATCGCGCAGGGCATCGCCCAGGAAGTTGATCGCCAGCACGGTGACGAAGATGAACACGCCGGGATAGACCGCCAGCATTGGGTTGCGCAGCATGTAGGCGTAGGCTTGGCTGAGCATGTTGCCCCAACTGGGAACTGGTGGCGTCACGCCCAGGCCCAGGAAGCTGAGGGTCGATTCGAGGACCACGCGTTGGCCAAAGCCGAGCGTGGCGATCACGATTACCGGGGCCATCGAGTTAGGGATCAGGTGTGAGAGCAGCACCTGACGGCCGGAGCTGCCAAGTGCCCGGGCGGCCTCGGCGAACTCCGATTCGCGCAGGGAGAGGATGGATGAATAGACGAGCCTCGCAACCGACATCCAGCCAAACAGAGTGAGGATGACGACGATGACTATCACGCTCAGATAGTCGCCGAAGGTGTCTTTGAGCACTGGATAATCGCGCAGCATCTTGGAGAAGACAAGTAACAACGGCAGGGCTGGTAGCGACAACATGACATCGGTGAAGCGCATCAGTATGGCTTCAGTGATGCCCCGATAGTAGGCAGCGATGGCGCCGACCGCGATGCCTGCTATTACACTGATCAAGGTGGAGATCAGCGCCACCGAGATGGAGATGCGCCCTGCGTAGAGCAGTCGGCTGAAGATATCGCGGCCGAGCTCGTCTGTTCCCAGCAGGTAGGTCGAGCTTGGCTCCGCGTACTGGGCGGAGAGGTTGATCGCATCGTACGGATGCGGGGCCACGATGGGTGCGCCGTAGGAGACAGCCGACAGCAGCACGAGTACCGTGAGGCTGATCAGCGCCAGACGGTGACGTTTGAAACGGCGCCAGACGAGCTGCCACTGCCCCATCTCCGGCAGATCGAAATCCGGCTCTTCGAGCATTGCCAGGGAGCGATTATCCGCAGTGCTCATGTGTCAACCTCAGTCATAGTGGATGCGCGGGTCGACGATGGCATAGCTGATGTCGGCCAGCAGGTTCGAGGCCAGCACCAGAAAAGCGGTGATCACAACCAGCCCCTGCACCACCGGCCAGTCGGCAGCCATGACGCTGTCGTAGAGAAGGCGCCCCATGCCCGGCCAGGAGAAGACGTTTTCGGTGATGATGGCGCCGCTGAAGACTATGGGGATATCGATGGCCAGCATGGTCAGCACTGGGATGAGGGCGTTGCGCAGGCCGTGCTTAATGATGACCACGTTCTCCAGTAGGCCCTTGGCACGGGCGGTGCGCATATAGTCCTGGCGCAACACCTCGAGCATGCTGGAACGGACAAAGCGGCTCCAGGTGGCGACGTTGAACAAGCTCAACACGGTCACCGGCAGGACCAGGTGACGGATGCGCATCAGAATATCGTCTTCGTAACCGTATTGGACGACGCCTCCGGTGGGGAACCAGCCCAGGCCTACGGCGAAGATGACAATCAGTATGATGCCGAACCAGAAGGTTGGCATTGACATGCCGAAGAAAGAAAGCGAGGTTACCAGGTAGTCGGCCCATGAGTACTGGCGCAAGGCGGAATAGACGCCGACCGGAACGGCGATCAGGATTGAGATCAGAACAGAAATGCCCATCAGCACGATGGTGTTAGGCAGGCGCCACATGATCACGTCCAGCACCGGTTGGCCAGAGGCAATCGTCCAGGATTCACCCCAGTCGCCTCGTGCCACCCCCATCAGCCAGCTGAAGTAACGTTCATGCAGTGGCAGGTTTAGACCGAGCATTTCCTCCAGACGCTTAATCTCCGCAGGGGTGATTCTTGGATTGGAGAACAGCAGGGTGTCAAAGGGACCGCCGGGCACGAAAGAGAGAATGACGTAAATGAGTGCTGAGATGAGCAGCATCAGGAGCAGCATCTCGCCCAGGCGCCGTATCAGGTAGTTTCGCATCTCAATCTCAGCGTTAAAGTGGGACCGGAGTCAAGCAGACCGGTGATTAGTTTACAGTCGGCGGTGTATTGTAGCATACGCGCCGATTGAATCAGCTGGTTGCCTGCAGTATCGAACCAGAAGACATTGGGCAGTGGCGATCTGTACAAAGGGCCCCGGGTGATAAACCCGGGGCCCTTTGTACAGATCGGACTGTCACTCGGTTACTGAGCGGGATACCACCACTCGTGAATGTTGAAAGTGTCAGCGGTGTTGCTCAAGGTGGGCTTGAAGTTGACCATCTTGGGATTCGCCGCCGTCACGGTGATCCGCTGGAAGAGCGGCAGTGTGGGCAGATCGTCCGTCCAGATCTTCTGCAGTTGGCTGAGTAGCGCCTTACGCTTGGTCCTGTCCAACTCAGAGATCTGCTGCAGAGCCAGTTTGTCGAACTCAGCGCTCTGGTAGCAGGGATAGTTCACGCCGCCCTTGTCGGGGCAGTTAGTGGACAGGTACAGGTTGTTGGGATCCGGATCCGGGTCACTCACCCAAGTGTACAGACCCAAGTCAAAAGTCGCCTTCTGCAACGGACCGTTTGTATCAAAGAAGCTGGGGGCAGGCATGTACTCGGGATCGATCTTGATGCCGATATCCTTCAGGTTGGCCTGAATGATCGGGCCAACCTGCATACGCAGCTTGGCATTAGTGGTCTGGAACTTGAATTGCAGTTTCTTGCCGTCCTTCTCCATGACGCCATCAGCGCCCGGTTTATAACCGGCAGCGGTCAGCAGTTCCTTCGCCTTAGTGGGGTTGTAGTCGTACTTCACGATCGCTGCTTCGTCCAGCGCCCAAGGGGCCGAGGCAAACCAGGTGTGCATGATCACGCTCTTGCCATAGAGCACCTTGTCCACGATCTCCTGACGGTTGATGCCATAGGCGATGGCCTTGCGCACATTCTTGTCTGCCAGAAGCGGGTTCTTGAAGTTGAAGTCAATGTGTTCCCAGGCTGCCGAAGGCTGGTAGTAGGCGACGATCTTCTTGTCCTTTACCATCTTCTCCAGTTCTGGCACCTGGTCGAGGTCGAGCGTGGGGTTGATCGCCAACTGGGCCTCACCCGCCGCGAGGGCGTTCAATACCGCAGTAGCATCGGCGACGATCTTGACCACGACGGTCTGGACATTGGGTTTCCACAGGCCGTTGTCGGCTGCTTCGAGTACGATGTTTTGAGCGGCGACCCAATCCTTCAACTTGTAAGCGCCATTACCGAGTGGCTGACGGTTAAACTTGTCTTTGGCCATGTCGGCGGGGGCTACACTCTTGAGCACGTGTTCCGGCAGGATGAAGTCACCCATGTCGCCGAGGGCGAAGTAGCGGGTGTCCACTACCGGCCCCGTCTGGTCCTTGTAGACTTCGTACATGTCCTTGTTCTGGAAACCACCCCAGCCATTAGCGGCAGCTTCTTTGGCGGTTTTCTCCGAGTGGAGAACCAGCGTAAAGGTGCTGTCGTCTACGGCCTTGACCTCGGCTACGCGCAGAGCCGTGTCACGCTGCTCAGCGGCGAAGTCCGGGTTCATCATCAGTTTGTGAGTGAAGACAACGTCCTTCGAGGTGGTGGGGGTGCCGTCGTGCCACTTGAGGCCCTTCTTCCACTTGTAGGTGACTTCCAGGTGCTTGTCCACTCCATCACCGACCCACTTGGCGCCGCCGTTCTCCAGCGTTGGCACGCTCTCGCAACCCCAGGCAACGTACTCGTTGGTGTTGTCAAGCATGATGCACGGGGTGTAGAGGGCGAACTTCACGTTTGCCGCCACCATCATCGAGGTGAGGAAGGGGAACAGTGAGTCCGGTTCCTGGGTCATCAATGCCGTGACTACTTTGGCGGACGGGCCACTGGGAACGGTCGTGCTTACACCGGTGGCTGGGGTCGCCGCGCTGGTCGCCGCTTTCGTAGTAGCGGCAGCGGTCGCCGGCGCTTTGGTCGCCGCCGCCGCGGTCGCTGCCGCCTTGGTGGCGGCCGGTGTAGCCTGTTGGCCACAGCCCGCAAGCGCGACGGCAAGCACCATCACCATCGTCAACAGCGGCATCAACATGGACTTCTTCATTGCAGTCTCATCTCCTTAGCCTGCATGTTCAGGATTTCGGCTCTGCGCTTGACGGAGCAACACTCAGTTCTTGCCAATCCAACTCGCGCCTCCTGCCAGTTGCACACTGCAGGGCAGCCGGTTGGCCGTTAATTACCGAGCCAATCGTGCATTTATAACAAGACGGTGCGACACTTGTCAATTCGCCTGCCTATTATTCTGCCGCAGTAGTCCGCGGCGGTTTCTTACCGGCGGCTGCTGGTTTAGCGGTCTTCAGGCGTTTGCCAGTAGAACGGGCACGGGTTATGATTGGCCGGCGGTGGCATTACGGGCCACATCCTTAGTAACGGCTGAGAGTGGCATGGCTGTGTGCAGTCCTGCCATGCAATCATCAATTCCTGAGTAGTGATGAAGGAGCGCACCAGAGTACGGCAACCTGAGCATCTTCA
>CAZMKF010000034.1:12861-22098 GCA_964566935.1 uncultured Dehalococcoidales bacterium
TTGCGAACGAGAACATCTTCGTGCGACTCAACGACCCTGTGCGTGAGCAGGACGTATTCGTTGTCCAGCCCTTCGCCAGCCCTGTCAACCGCTCGATCATGGAACTCCTGATTATGATCGACGCGCTCAAGCGCGCCTCGGCGGCCCGGATCACTGCCGTGGTTCCTTATTACGCTTACGGGCGTACAGACAAGAAAGATCAGCCACGTGTGCCGATTACCGCCCGGCTGTTGGCGGACCTGATTGAAGCGGCGGGCGCCAATCGCTTCCTCACCATGGACCTGCATGCCGGCCAGATCCAGGGTTTCTTCAGCGTGCCGGTTGATGAGCTATCGGCCGTGAAGGTGCTGGGTGATTACTTCCGCAAGAAGGCTGTGCCGAACGCGGTAGTAGTCGCGCCCGACCTGGGCAGCGCCAAGAAAGCGCGCAACTTCGCGGAGCATCTTGGGTTGCCGCTGGCCATCGTCGAGAAGCGGCGCATGGAGAGGCAGACGGAAGCCCTCAACGTCATCGGGGAGGTGGAGGGCAAGCAGGTAATCATCATCGACGATGAGATCGATACCGGCGGCTCGGTCACCAAGACGATCCAGGCGCTGGCAGAGCGCGGCGCCACCAGCTTCTACGCAGCCTGCACCCACGCCATTCTCTCCGGACCGGCCACTGAGCGGCTGCGCCAGACGCCGCTGACGGAGTTCATCACTACCGATACCGTGCCGATCCGCGAGGCGAAGCGCCCCCCTAACACCACGGTGTTGACGGTGGCGCCCCTCTTTGGGGAGGCGATTCGTCGTATTCACACCGGCGGCTCGGTGGGAGAGCTCTTCCTGTAGCAACCGATTCGTCAGTTTCCCAGGCCGTCTGTGTTTTCACAGGCGGCTTTTTATTGTCCACCTTGCGACTAATCACCCATTCCCTATTCACCACCCGTGGCCTGTGGCCGCATTTGCCTGTGCTACAATTTCGGACAAGGCGCGAACACGCCGAGAGGGTGGATGAGTTGTTCAAGTGGTTGAGTAAACTCGTCGGTGACGAGAATGAACGCGAGCTGAATCGGGCTCAGGAGATTGTGACGGCGACGGCCGCCCAAGAGGAGCATCTGCTAATGCAGATAGATGCGCAGCTTAAGGGGCGGATCCAGGAGATAAGGACCCAGGTCGCCGACGGCGCCTCTCTGGACGGTTTTGTGCCTGAGGTTTTCGCCATCACCAGGGAGATGGCAAAACGTAAACTCGGTATGCGTCATTACGATGTCCAGCTGATCGGCGGCTACGTACTGCACCAGGGCAAGATCGCCGAGATGCGTACCGGTGAGGGCAAGACGCTGGTTGCCACCCTCCCGATCACCCTGAATGCCCTCACGGGTAATGGCGCGCACCTGGTGACAGTCAACGATTATCTGGCGCGCCGTGACGCGCAGTGGATGGGCCCCATCTACCACGCCTTGGGGCTCTCAGTAGGCATCATTCAGCACGAATCCGCTTTCCTCTACGATCCTGAGCACATCAACCTCGACCCGCGCCTGCGCCATCTACGTCCGATCAGCCGCGCTGAGGCGTATGCTGCCGATATCACCTACGGAACCAACAATGAGTTCGGCTTCGACTACCTGCGGGACAACATGGTGATCGAGCTGAATCAACGGGTGCAACGGGATCTCAACTACGCCATCGTCGATGAGGTGGACAACATCCTGATCGACGAAGCGCGCACACCGCTGATCATCTCTGGCCAGGGTGAGGAATCGGACGAGCGTTATAACCAGTTCGCTCGTTTGGTGCCCCGCCTTAAGGAAGGCGAGGACTTCACCATAGACCAGAAGACGCGAACTGTGTCGCTGACCGATTTCGGCATCGGCAACGTGGAGCGCTGGCTGAACCTCGATAACCTCTACGACCCGGAAAACTACGAGCTGACCCACTATCTGGAGCAGGCGCTTAAGGCGCAGTTCACCTTTCGGCGCGACAAGGAATACGTGCTCGTCAAGGATGGTCAGGTAATAGAGGGGCGCGACCGCAACGCCGAAGTGGTGATCGTGGATGAGTTCACCGGCCGTCTCATGTTTGGCCGGCGTTACAGCGAGGGCCTGCACCAGGCTATCGAAGCCAAAGAGAACGTGCGCATCCAGCGTGAGAGCCGTACCCTGGCCACAATCACCTTTCAGAACTACTTCCGCATGTATCGCAAACTGGCCGGCATGACCGGTACTGCGGCTACCGAACAGGAAGAGTTCCATAAGATCTATGAACTGGACGTGGTCACCATTCCCACCAACCGCGAGATGATTCGCATCGACAATGCGGACCTGGTTTACAAGAACGAGGCGGCGAAGTACCGGGCGGTTGTGAACGAGATCGCCGAATTGCACGCCCAGGAGCGCCCGGTGCTGGTAGGCACTGCTTCAATCGAACACTCGGAGCATCTTGGCAACCTGCTCAAAAGAAAAGGCGTGCCGCATCAGGTATTGAACGCCAAATACCACGAGCGCGAGGCGAATATCATCGCCCAGGCGGGCCGCCCCAAGGCGGTGACCATCGCCACCAACATGGCCGGCCGCGGTGTCGACATCCTGTTGGGCGGCAACCCCGCCGGGTTAGTGGACGACATGCTGCGGCGCGAAGGCATTGATCCACTGGAGGCGACTGACGAGCAGCGCCAGCAGATGCTGGCGCGAGCTACGGAGGCGTGTGCCGCCGACAAGGAGAAGGTGCAGGCACTTGGTGGCCTTCATGTCCTGGGTACCGAGCGTCACGAAGCGAGGCGGATCGACAACCAGCTGCGCGGCCGCGCCGGCCGCCAGGGGGACCCCGGCTCGTCACGCTTCTACGTCTCGCTGGAAGACGAGATAATGGTGCGTTTCGGTGGTGGTAACGTGGCGGGCCTGATGGACAAGTTGGGTATCGACGACGATGTACCGATCGAGCACAACATAGTCTCCAAGGCGATCGAGAATGCGCAGACCAAGGTAGAGGGCTACCATTTCGACATGCGCAAGCACGTCGTGCAGTACGACGACGTGATGAACAAACAGCGCGAGATCATCTACGAGCAGCGGCATCGCATCCTCTCCGAAGACAATCTCAAGGAAGTGGTTCTCGAGATGGTCGAAGAGGAAGTGGGCGCCATGGCCGACGCCTTCCTGACGGAGGGCGAGGGCGAGGAATGGGACGCTCAGGGCCTTTACAACACGCTGCGTTCGGTGGTGCCTCTGCCTGAGGATTTCACGCCGGATGTGCTGGCAAGCATGAGTCACGATGAGGTGCGCGAGGCGCTGGTCAACGTGGCACACGAAGCCTACGAGGAGAAAGAGGCGGCGTTAGGCAGCGAGCAGATGCGCCAGCTGGAGAAACTGGTGATGCTGCACGTAATCGATCGCCTTTGGGTCGACCACTTGACGGCGATCGATGATCTCAGGGATGGCATCGGCCTGCGTGCCTACGGCCAGAAAGACCCCCTGGTGGAATACAAGGGCGAGGCCTACCGCATGTTCCAGGAGCTGATGAATGGTATCAAGCACAATGTAGTGCTGATGATCTATCATTCTGCCCTGCAGCGCCGTGCCGCGCCGGCTCAGCCGCAGAAGACGAGCATCAATCGTGGGGAAGAGATGCAGGCCCAAACGCCGCCCACTCCCGGCAAGAAGATCGGCCGCAATGATCCCTGTCCCTGCGGCAGTGGCAAGAAATACAAGCGCTGCCACGGTCGCAATCAGTAATTGATGCGGGCGCGCCCGGGTTCAAATGCCGTGCAGCGCCCGCTCATATACCTCAATAAACCTGCCGATTGTCTCCTGCCAGCTGTAGCGTGAGGCAGTCTGGCGCGCTTGCTGCGCCAGACGGTCGTAGTCCGTATGCGCTAGCGCCATTAGCTGGAGCAAACGGCCGGCTGCCAGCTGAGGCTGATCGTAATCGATCAGCACTCCGCCCCGCCCGTTGGCGGTCAGGTTGCGGAAGGCGTCTATGTCGTTGAGAAGCGGCGGCACGCCGGCAGCCATCGCCTCCGCCACCGAGAGGCCGAAGCCTTCGTAACTGGAAGCGGAGACGAAGAACTGCGCCTCGCCGAGTCGCCGCATCAGTTCCTCCTCGCTGACTCGACCGGCAAACTCCACATACTGATCGATACCCAGTTGCCCCGCCTGTCGTTTGAGCGCCGGCCACTGTCCCAACCAGTCGGGTCCCACCAACTGCAGCCGGCTTTCGGGTCGCTGTTGCTGCACCAGGGCGAAGACGGTCAGCAACTGGTCCAGGCGCTTGTTGGCGTCAGTGCGGCCCACATACAGCAGCCGCCCCGCCTGTGGAGTGCGCGTAATGCTGCTGAACTTGCGAAAGTCGATGGCATCCTCAATGAGAACACACTTGTCGGGCGCCAGGGGTGAAAAGACCTCCATGTCCTGGCGGCTGTCGCAGACGATAACGCTTGTGGCCGCCAGTGAGCGCGGCGTTATCAGCCGGAAGAAGAGTTTCTTGATGCCGACGCCCCAACTGGAATGGAAGAAGCCACCATGGGTGGAAAGTACGATCGGCTTGCGGTGCCAACGCTGGGTCAGCGCCAGCAAGTCAATGAAGGAGTCGACACAGTGGACATGCAGCAGGTCGCCCATGCCAAGATGGCGTAGCACAGTAGGCGCTACCCGGTATCGACGTGGGCCGAAATACGGCACTCGCTGCACCGGTATGCCGTCTATCTGCGAGAAGGCGGGGAACTGTTCGCCGCTGGCGAAATCGCGGTCAAACGTGAGCACCGCCACCTCATGTCCCGCCTCGCGTGTTTCTCGACATAAGTCCAGAGTAAACCGCTCAACACCACCCACGCTGGGATGAAACTGACGAACCACGTGCAGGATTCTCAATGCTACAGCCTCCGTTGCCAAGTATCGCACACTGTTCTCAGCTTCAGCCAAACATATGTGCCCACTTGTGTGCGCCGTGCTAAACTCAAGCAGCCCAACAGAGTGGCCGGAGGGGCAAAAGGAGAGGCGATGGAAGCTGTCAACGGCGCGGTCGATCCGCAACTGGTGCGTGAGATCTTACGGGCATTGGTGAAGGTGCCAAGCATCAATCCGCCGGGAGGTACGGCCGAGGCGGTCGCCGCTTTCGAGCCCTTCTTCCGAGAGGCTGGGATCTCGACCGAGCGCTACACCAGCCGGGATGATTTGGTCTCGTTGGTGGCGCGCCTGCCCGGACGAGCGCCTGGCAAGACGCTGGTGCTCAACGGTCACTTGGACATCGTTCCTCCCGGCGAAGGTTGGAGCCTCGATCCCTTCGCAGCGTTGGAGAAGGACGGGCGCGTTTACGGTCGCGGCAGCGCCGACATGAAGGCGGGGTTGACGGGCATGGCGGCCGCGATGATCGCCCTCAAACGCAGCGGCGCCGCCTTCAACGGTGAGATCATCCTCATGGCAGTGCCGGACGAGGAGACGGGCGGCCGTTACGGGACTCGTTATCTCCTTGAGCAGGGCGTCGGTATGGGGGCCGACTTCGCCATAGTGGGCGAACCCACTAGCGGCCGAATCGAGTTGGGCAACCGCGGCGTCGCCTGGTTTGAGGTGCGCATCGATGGGGTTGCCGGTCATTCCGGCAGACCGCATCAGATGAACCCGATTCACTTCGCCGGGCGCCTGATCGCCGCCCTGGCCGCAATGAAGTTCGATCTGCGCAACGACATCTTCGAGGTGCCGGTGCCAACCCTGACTGTCACCATGATGGAGGGGGGCGTCAAGGCCAACGTCATACCGAACCTGGCCAAGTTGACCATCGACCGCCGCCTCCTACCGGGCGAGACCGCCGAGCTGGCCAGACAGCAGATCGAAGAGGTGATCGCCGGCATCGATCAGCCGGGCGTCAGTGCCACGGTGACCAGCCTGCAGGGAGCGGAGCCCTACCTGATCGAGCAAAGCTCGCCAGTGGTGCAGGCGCTCAGCGACAGCTACCGCCAGGTATATGGCGGAGAGCCGGTCTATAGTGCCAAGGGCGCCGGCACCGACGGGGGCTTGCTTTATAGCCTTGGCGGCGTGCCCACCGCGCTCTTCGGCGCCGCCGACCCCACACGGGCCCACACGGTGGATGAATACGTGGAGCTGGAAGCTGTAGTGAAGTCCGCCAAGGTGTACGCGCAGACGGCGCTGCGCCTGTTGGGGGACTGCCGGGAGAAGCGATGATCATAGCGCCGCCGATAAACAGTATCAGCATTTTCGGTGTGCGGGTTGACGATGTCAGCTACGTCGACACACTGATGTTCGCCGACCGCTGCCTGTCCGCTGGTGGCCACAGCACCATCGCCACCGTCAACACGGAGTTTGTGATGGCGGCTCGCGGCGACGCCGCTTTTCGAGAGCTGCTCAATGGCTGTGCCCTCAATGTGCCCGACGGCATCGGCCTGATGGCAGCGGCGCGCTTCGCCGGCAAGCCGCTGCGCGAACATGTGCGCGGTACCGACCTCACCGATCAGCTTTGCGCGCTCGCCTCCCGCAAGGGCTACCGCGTGTTCTTCCTGGGTGGGCGGGATCAGGCGGGCGCGGAGGCGGCGGCCGCGCTGCGGCGCCGCTGGCCCGGCCTCCGCGTAGCCGGTTGGTATGAGGGGGAGGCGGATGCAGAGCATGATGAGCAAACGCTGGTGGCGCTACAGCGCGCAGGCAGAATCGACCTCATCTTCGTCGCCTATGGCGCCGGTCGGCAGGAGGATTGGCTGCGGCGCAACCTGGCGCGGAGTGGCGCCTCTCTCGGTGTGGGTGGCGTGTTCGACTTCTTCGCCGGTCGGGCGCCGAGGGCGCCTCGCTGGGTGCAGCGACTCGAGCTCGAATGGCTGCACCGTCTGGTCACTCAGCCCTGGCGCTGGCGCCGGCAGCTGGTGTTACCGCAGTTCGTCGCCCTGTTCCTGTTCTCCTGGTTGCGGCACGGGGGCGGAAGCGTCGGTGTGTGGCGGCGAGCCATGGCGTGCGGCGACCACCATCAGAGTGAGAGCGACGATCGAAAGCAGGGCGAACCCAACTAGTTTCTCAGCGCGCGTCAACAGCAACGCCAGCGCGCCGAACAACAAGCAAGCCGCGTAGAGCAGCAGGGCTACCCGGCGCTGCGACAGCCCCATGGCTACCAGCTTGTGCGAGAGGTGAGCGCCATCGCCGCCCCGTAGCGGCGATCGGCCGTGCAGCACCCGATAGACGATCACCCATGCCACATCCAGTATTGGCAACCCTAGCACCATCATCGCCGCTGCCAACTTGGCGCCGCCGATGATCGACATCACCGCCAGGCCGTAGCCGATCAGTAGGGAACCTGAGCTGCCCATGATGATGCGTGCCGGATAGAAGTTGTAGACGAGGAAGCCGGCAACGCCGCCAGCCAGGGCCAGCGGTAAAGCGGCGATGCTGTGCTGCCCGTTCTGCAGGCTCACCGCCGCCAGCACCAAGGCGGCGATGGTCGCTACACCGCCCGCCAGACCATCCATCGTGTCGGTCAAGTTGATCGTGTTCACCATGCCCACGATCCAGAAGACGGTGACAGGGCCAACCAGCAATGCCGGTATGGGTATGACTCCCCCAAAAGGCGAGGATATGCTGTCCACCGTGATGCCGAACCACACGGTCACGATGGCAACCACCACTTGCCAGAGGAACTGCGGCGCCGGTTGTAGGCGTTTCCAGTCGTCCAGAAAAGCAAGTGGCAGCAACAGCGCCGTGCCGATCGCCAGGCCGAGTAGGCGAGGCCATTCATCTGCCGGTCTTGGCAGTGCTACCAGGGCAAGGCCAATGCCGACGGCCGTAGCGGCCACCACAGCGTAACCGCCGGTGCGGGCGATTGGATGGCGCTGCAGCTCACCGCTGCGTGGACGGTCCACGAAGCCCAGCCGCTCGCCCATGCGACCGGCCAGCGGCACCAGCAAGAGGGAGGTGGCAAGCGCTAGCAGGAAGATCAGGAGCAGCGCGATTTCGCTTGTCATCCGGCAGCACTGTCGTAGCGGGTGAGGAAGTCAAACAGCTGCTCGCGGCTCGAACTGGGTCGATTGCCTGTAAGCCTTTGTTCCAGCTCCGCTATGGCGCTGCGCAGTTGAGCCCAATCCGGCCCGACGCCGCTGGCGCGCCGTACTGCCTGCACACCCGGGTGCGGGCAGTGTTCGAGGCGTTCGTCGCGGCGGTGCAGTGCCTCGTGCATCTTCTCTCCCGGCCTCAAGCCGGTGATGGTGGGTTCCCTGGCCTCCGCTATTGCCATCTCCGCGCTCAGCCGGTCTACGATCTCCCTCAGCCCGGTGGGTTTCGAGATCTCCGGCACAATGATTTGAAAGCCCGCCACCAGGCAGGCCGCCTGTGCCACCAGCAGCGCTGCTTCGCGGATGCTGATCCAGTAGCGGGTCATGGCGGCGTCGGTCAAGGTCACCGGCTGGCCGTTAGCTAGCTGGTTCTGCCAGTGCCTGATCACACCGCCCTGTGCGCCCACGGCGTTGACCAAGCGCACGATGCCAGTGTGTGTAGCGCCGCCGTGGGACATAAGCAACAGTTCGACGAACCGTTTGCTGGCGCCGTAGACGTTAGGTGGGTCTACTGCTTTGTCGGTGGAAGAGAAGGCGAGCCGCTCCACACCGTGATCAACCGAGGCGTTGAGTACGTTGTAACTGCCGATGATGTTGTTGCGGATGGTTTGATCCGGGTTGGCCTCGCCTAGGGGCACGTGTTTGTAGGCGGCGAGGTGAATGACGATGTGCGGCATCTCCCTGCCGAACACATCGTCCAGGCGTGCGCGCTCGCGCACGTCGCCAAGGTAGAAGCTAAGACCCTCAGTCGGGGAGAGCCTCGTTTGCAGGTCGAAGAGCGAGAATTCGTGATTGTCCAGCAGCGCCAGGCGCTGCGGCCGCCAGGTGGTCATCAGGCTCGCCAGCTCCGAGCCGATGGAGCCGCCGGCGCCAGTGATAAGTACCCGTTTGTCGGCGAAGCGCTCACGCAACTGCGGCTCATCGATGGGCAGAGGGAACCTTTGCAGCAGCCTGTGTAAGTCGATCGCTCGGGGCTGGGCGGATGTCACTATAGTTCTCCTCTGGCGTTGCGGTCACGCAGGGCCATTATAGTTGCTGCCATTTGCCTCATGTTGACTGCGTGCTCCGCGTCGGGCTCAAGCGGCTCAGTGACGAAGAACTCGACGTAAGGAATCAGTTGCACGATGGCAGCGGCGAGGTCGGCATCGCCATCGTCGAAGCGCATGCCCTCGTCGAGCAGGCCGCGCGCGTTGGAGATATGGGCCTCGTAAAGGGTGG
>CAZMKF010000034.1:22108-23848 GCA_964566935.1 uncultured Dehalococcoidales bacterium
GGCCAGGGCATCGATGTAAGCTGCCAGGTTGAAAACCGTTGCGTTTTGCCTGGCGAAGGTGGCCTGTCGCTGCAGTGCCGCTTCAGTTTCCAGATAATGGCCGGTTACAGCGTTGAGGTACAGCTGGGCGTGTGATGTATCGAGCACGGTGCGCAGGCCTGGCGCTTGTCGGCAGAGTACGAGCAGGTCGGCCGGGTCGAGGCCGATCAGGGGGAAGCGGAAGGCGCCCTCACGCATGCGCGCCACCGGCGGGACGTTTTCGATGCTGGCGATCAAACCGTGACCCTGACATAGCTCTACGAAGTACCTCAGAAAGGGTACGGCGGCGGATAGCGCCCGCTGGCGTGGGGCTGGCTCGAGCTCAGCGTCGCCCGTGGCCAGTGACATGCAATGGATGACGACGGCCGGCGCGCCCAGGACGACCGCAGCGGCGCTGATTCTGCGCAGAACCTCGCGGTCCGCCTCGGCATCGCGTGCTATGTCGAAGAACTCGCCATCAAGAGAGCGGAGCGGCCCTTCTACCACCCACGAAAAGGCCGGAGCCAGCGACAGCTGAGAGACGTTGTTTCGCAGCCGCTCCAGCCAGTCGTCGCCGCTGATGTCGGCGAGGTCGAGGTACAGCTCGATGCCCTCCGGTTGGGGGGGCCGGCCGCGGTCAGCCAGTTGTGAGGTTGTTGGTCTGCCTTTGAGCAGAACCCTAGGCTTGGTGGGCGTCAATGGTCATCCTCAGACCGCTGGCGAGCTCCACACTTGGCTCAAAGCCGAGAGCCTCGCGCGCGCGCGTGATATCGGCAACGTAGTCGCCCGGGCCGCCGCCGCTGCGCAGCTCCAGGCTGGAGTCCGAGCTACTCAGCTCCAACACCGTGCTGGCTAGCCTGGCCAAAGTTGTGGGCACTCCGGTACCCACATTGATCGCCGCGGGTAGAACCGAGCGGCTGCGTAAAGTCAGTTCGATCGCTCGGCTCACATCGTCCACGTAGACGAAATCCCGCAGTTTCTCGCTGTCAACCCAAAGCGGCTGGCGGGTGAGGGCGCGTTGTACCAGGATCGAGACCACGCCACTAATGCCGCCCCCTACCTTCTGTCCGGGACCGTATACGGAGAAGAAGCGGAGTGCCGTGGCAGACAATCCGTAACGTTCCCGATATAAGGCCAGCCAGATCTCCGCACACATTTTGGAGTAACCGTAGGCGTCGACCGGTTTTAGCGGGCTTTCCTCTTTCAATGGGGCGCGTGAGCCGGCGTAGACCCGCTGCGAGGAGGCGAGAATAAAGCGGGCCGAGCGCTGCCGGGCACATTCCAGCATGTTGGCGGCGCCCAGAGCGTTTACCGCCAGGAAACGCGCTGGAGGAACGGAGGCCGACGCGTCCGCCAGGCCAGCCAGATGGACAACGGCGTCGAAGTCAGGCAGCGCCTGCAGCTGGCTGGCATCGGTAACATCCGCCTGCAGCCACTTCCCCCGCTGTGCTGACCCCTGCTGGCGGGTCAGCGGCAAAACCTCATATTCCGCCGCAGCGAGGTGAAGACTAAGGTACTGGCCGATGAAGCCGCCAGCGCCGGTGATCAGCACCCTCACTTGGAGAAACCTCTGGCGTGGTAGTAGTCAATGACCTCGCCAAGCGAGTTGTTGAGCAGGCGTTGCGGAAGAAAGCGGGCAGCCAGCAACGACGATGGCGGCGGTGCGGCGGCCGGGCCGGCAGAATCGGGTAGGGGGCACTCCACAGCCACCCTCATTCCACG
>CAZMKF010000034.1:23920-24128 GCA_964566935.1 uncultured Dehalococcoidales bacterium
CTTCGGCTAACTGCCGCAGGGCACTCGCGGCATCGAGCACGTGCAGCAGGGGCTGTGGCTTTAGGCCGGAGCGATCAACGCGCAAGGACTCGCCACGCACAGCTTGCAGGCAGAACCTGTTGGGGGCGGTTAGAAAGCGGTAGTCGCTCTTCAGCACCATGCCCAGTCCGTAAACCAGTCCGAGACGGGCGGAGGCGGCGTTGAGGCC
>CAZMKF010000035.1:0-4189 GCA_964566935.1 uncultured Dehalococcoidales bacterium
ACTCGCGGTTCGCCTCCAGCATGGCCTTGTAATTGGCCAGCGGCACGTACTCGGGCACGGAGTTGCTCGAGGCGAGGCCGAAGCCGCCGCCGGGAGCGAGGTCGTGAATGCGCTGCCTGACCTCGGCCCGCACCTCGTCGGGCGTGCCGCGGGTGAGGGTGTAGCCAAGGTCCACATTGCCCATGATGGCTAGATAGTCGCCGTACTCTTTCTTGACCAGGTTGATATCCATGGCAGGTGGCTCGATCGGATTGAGACCATCGAAGCCGGCTTTGACGATGTCGTCCATCACCAACTGCAGAGCGCCGTCACTGTGGTAGATGCAGAGGCGGCCAGTGTCGTGCGAAAGCTTGTTCATCTTGGCGTACCAGGGCCAGTGCAGCTCGCGCAGCATCTTGGGGCTGATCATGGGCTGAGTCTTGTAGGCGATGTCGTCGGCGTGCCAGATCACCTTGATGGCGTCGTAGGAGAGCATGTTCTCCAGGGTGCGCATCTGGATCTCGCCCACCTTGTTATAGATGTCGGGCACCAGCTGTGGGTCGTCGGCCATGGCCATGCTCATACCCTCCAGCCCCATCAGCCACCAGACGCAGGAGAAGATCTTGCCCAACACGCCCACGCCCCCCATGCTGGAGGGCATGACACTGCCCAACTGCTCGAACTGGCTGTAGTCGAAATCGTCGGGGTTGGGCCAGTCAATCGCCTCGAAATCGGCGCGGGTAAGCAAGATGCTCTTGCCACCGGTGGCCCACTGTCGCTCCTGGTTATCCGCGGTATCGGCGGCGTACTGAGCCTCGATGTTTTGCATCGACTGCTGTTTGATCAGCGGCTGCTCCTGCAGGCCCTGGTGCACCGGTACCCAGTCGTACTCCGCCTTCTGCCAGAACTCCACTTCGTCGGCCAACGTCTTGATCGGACGGCCGAGGATAGCCTCCCTGTGCAGGAGGTGGATGCCGTGGTCGGCATTGGGCACGCGATCCGGCTCCCCCTGACGGGTGAGCATGATGCGGATGCGCTCGAAATTGGTGTCAGGCATAGGTGTGTACCTCCATTTCCGGATACACTGGCGGCGAGGCCAGCGTGCGCTGAGCTAGGGCGTGAAACCGCGCGATTGCAGGTTGCGATTGAGCCAGGGCAGACCGCGATTGCCGGTCCGGGCAGGCGGCTTGAGCGGAGCCTCCTCCAACACGGGCTCCGTCTCGACGCCAGCGAAATGGCTGCAATAGTAGATCGCGGTGCTGTGTACGTGCAAGGTCACCTCCTGCCGCAGCAGCTCGACATCACCCGCCTTGAAGGCGCTGACGATCGCCTCATGCTCTCGCACCCGATCCGCCAAAGGGCGAAACTGCGCCTCGAGGGAGAAGTGGGTGTGCGCCAGATGAATGCGGGCGCCTAGTCGCTGGTAGCAATCGACCAGCACCGGGTTGGCGGCGGTGGCGACCAGCGTCCCATGGAAGGCCAGATCCAGCCGTATCCAGTCCTGCACATCCTGGCTGGCGTCGCCACTGGACTGGCAGTGACAGATCTCTTGCTGCGCCCGCTCCAGCTGCAAGCAGTGCTCGTGGCCGAAGAGAACGCGGTCGATGGCGGCCTGTTCCAACGCCAGGCGGGTGTCCATCAGGTACAGGTAATCACGCAGGCTGAAGCTGGCAACGAAGTAGCCCTTGCGCGGCGTGTTGGTGACGAGGCCCTCAGTGACCAGCACATTGAGCGCATCGGACACGGGGGTGCGGGAGACACCGATCTCGCGCGCCAGTTCCACGCCGAGCAGCAGGCTGCCCGGCGCCATCTTGCCGCTGAGAATCTGCTCGCGAATCACGCTGTAGACGCGGTCACCCAAATCGGGGTAGGCGCTCAGGCTGGGAGCGGCGGACATCGGCATCAGCACCCCTGTGAGTAGTCATCGCTTGGGCGACCGGGAGCGCGCAAGCCAACGTGCGCATGCGCACAGTATGCTGCATGCATCACACGCTGCATCGTGCATGATAGGGTAACGATGTTGGTGTGTCAAGCGCGAATTGGGAACGCGAAATGCCCGTGTCCTCCCTCAAATCCAGGGGCCGATCCTGGACCGGCCCGCCTAAACCAGAGGAGCGACAGGCGATTCCCCTACGCATGCGCCAACACCAACTGCAGCGGTTGACACCTAGCTTGCGGCCTGCCTATAGTGCCGCCATGAGCAGCGAGCTGGAAGTGGAGATCCGCCGCAGCGAACGGCGCCGCAAGACGATCTCGGCCCGGCGCGAGGGCGACCGTCTGATCGTCTACCTGCCCACGGGCCTGACGCCGCGCCAGGAGCAGGATTGGGTGGAGCGCATGCGCCGGCGTGTTGCACTGGGCGAGCAGCGCCAGCGCCTCAACAGCGACGGCGAGCTGGCAACTCGCGCCGAGCAGCTGAACCAACGCTACTTCGACGGCGCCTTGCGCCCCAAATCGGTAACTTTCGTCACCAACCAGAACACGCGCTTCGCCTCCTGTTCGCCCACCAGCGGCGCCATCCGCCTCTCTCACCGCCTGGCTGAGATGCCCACCTGGGTGCTCGATTACGTACTGGTGCACGAGTTGGCCCACCTGCAGATACCCAACCATTCGGCCCGCTTCTGGCGCCTAGTAAAGCGCTATCCGCTGACGGAGCGGGCGCGCGGCTTTCTCATCGCCAAAGGCATGGAGGGCGAGGACGACGACAATCCAGGCGAGGAGGACTGCGTCACGCCGCAGCCGCCGTCCCTGAGTGAGCTGCCGCTATTCTCCGGCGAGGAGGGGCAACCATGAGCGATTCGGCGCTGGAAACAGGTTACTGGATCGTCTTCACCCGGGTGGCCGGCATTGGTCCTTCGCGCCTGCAACGGCTGTGGCAGCACTGCGGCAACATGGAGAACGCCTGGCGGGCGCCGCGCAGTGAGCTCTCCGCCGCCGGCATGGACAGCCGCACCATCGACGCCATCGTGGAGGCGCGCGGGCGCCTCTCGGCCGAGGCGGAACTGGAGCGCCTGCGCCGCACCGGCGTGAGCGCGCTTACCATGGCCGATGCCGCCTACCCTGAAATGCTGAGGCAGATCTACGCCCCACCTAGCGTACTGTATCTCAAAGGAGAGTTGAAAGAGGAAGATGGCCTTGCCATCGCCATCGTGGGCACCCGCAACGCCAGCGCCTACGGACGTGAGGCCACCCGCAGCATCGCCAGTGAGCTGGCTCGGCGCGGCGTCTGCGTCGTCAGCGGCCTGGCGCGGGGCATCGACACCGCCGCCCACCGTGCCGCGCTGGAGGCGGGCGGCCGCACTCTGGCGGTGCTGGGCAGCGGCGTCGACGTCATCTACCCCAGCGAGAATCGGGCGCTGGCAACCCGCGTCAGCGAGCAGGGGGCACTGCTCAGCGAGTACCCGCCAGGCACCAAGCCAGACGCGCCCCACTTTCCCCAACGCAACCGCATCATCAGCGGCCTCTCCCGCGCCGTACTGGTGGCTGAGGCGCCAACTACCAGCGGCGCGCTGATCACGGCGGATTTCGCTCTCGAGCAGGGCCGCGAGGTGATGGCAGTGCCGGGGCCGATTCGCTCTCCCGCCAGCCGCGGCTGCCACCAGCTGATCCAGCAGGGCGCCAAACTGGTGACCAACGCCCAGGATATCCTGGACGAACTCAACCTGCAATTGCTACCGCGCCAGACTTCGTTCGCGCCCGAGCTCGACATCGGCCCTAACCCGGCCGAGAAGGCACTGCTCCAGGCGCTGAGCCACGAGCCGCAACACGTGGACCAACTCTGCCGGGCCACCGGCCACAAGGCCGCGGAGGTGAACGCGGCGCTGACCATGCTGGAGTTGAAGGGCAAAGCCCGCCACCTGGGCGCCATGCTCTACGTGCGCGGCGCCTAAGCGTACGGTACGCCTGTTCGCTTAACCGGATCCTTGCTCTTCAGCCATACACCATCTACGTCCCTGGCTAGGATCTTGTTGGGACCCTAATCCTCCCCGTGCAAGACCGGCAACTGGACCGTGGTCAGCTGCCCTGAGACAGGGTTCAGCGTCTCCTCCAATGACGGGATGGCGACACGATTGCTGAGCAACGGCGCCACGTGCTGCGGCGCTACCAGGTACTCGTAGCTGCATTGAAGTGATCAACACGGAAGCGCCTTCGTCGCATCCTTATGGCGCAATGATCGTTCCGCTGGCGCGTACAAGAAACCGGCGCCCTG
>CAZMKF010000035.1:4199-11888 GCA_964566935.1 uncultured Dehalococcoidales bacterium
CGTTCCTCAACGTGCTGTTTACCTTCGATCCGGCCGGCGCCCTGACGGGCGCCGGTGCCACTGCCTAATCTCTTATCTCAGTGAGCGCCCACCGCGATTGGAGGCGCGAAGATGACAAACAGGAAGAAAGCGAGGTAGAAGAGGCCACCAACGGTGAGCATCGGCGCCGTCAGGTGCTTCTTTAAACGCATCTCGTATATGACGAGCGAGGTGGAGAGCAGGGCGATGACCACGCTGGCCAGCGCGTACTGGTCTAGCTGCCAGGAGGTGAGGAAAAGGCCCACTGCCACCGGTATGCAGCTTTGGAACACCATGGCGCCAGTGATGTTGCCCAGCGCCAGGGTGTCCTTGCTCTCGCGCACCCAGAGCACGCTGTTGAACTTCTCCGGCAGCTCGGTGGCCAGGGGCGCGATGATCAACGACATCACCAGCGCCGAAACGCCGGCGGCATCGGCGACAATCTCCATGTTCTGCACGAAGACACGGGCGCCGACGATGATCAGGGAGAGCGCCACCAGCACCTGAACAACCACGATGCCCATACCTGGTTCTTCCACCTTGTTACGGGCGAACTTCAACGGATTGAGGCTGCCCTCGTGTCCACCCGGCTCGTCGTGCTTGAGAGTGAGCATCACGTAGTAGACGTAGAGACCGATCAGGAAGATGCCGATGCCGACCTTGATGGCGTGCGAGGGTACGAATGAGGAGAGCGCGGCGATCAGGTAAACGCCGACGAAGAAACGCATGTCGCGGCCGAGGATGCGAGTGTTGACGTGCATCTCGGTGGTGCGACCGTTGCTCCTGCTGAACACCAGCACGGAGAAGCCGGTGACGAAGAAAGCAGCGGTGGAAAGCATGAACGGCGCGCCCAGGATGGCGCCGATGCCGATCTCGTGCGAGGCCTCGGTGCCGCCGCCGAAGACAATGGCGATGATCGGAATCATCGTCTCGGGCAACGCCGTGCCGACGGCGGCCAGGATACTGCCGACCGCGCCCTCGCCCAGTTTCAGCTTGACGCCCAGCCATTCGATACCGTTGACAAACAGCTCACAGGCGAAGAGGATGATGGCTATACCGACGACGAGCAAGGCGATATTTGCTAAGAGCACCGTCAATCTTCTCCCAAGTAGTTTAGCCTGTATTCGGCACAAACGAGCTGCAGGGTACCGCAGCCGTAAGTAGTTGTCTGTAACTCAGCGAGTATAACACAGCCTGTTATCATCGCAAGTGAGTGTGGACCTGAAAACAGCCTGATAATCATGAATGTGCGCCTATTCCGCAGGCGGGGGCGGCTCCCTCTCACCGTACGCAGCTGTTTTGTGGGCGAGGCCAGCGCTTAAACCGCTTCACGGGCTCAGTCCTCGGCCTGAACCGCCAGATGGGGGAAGTACATCGCCTCCATAAACTCCTGCTGGAAGTCCGCCCGGCTGGACAGCTCGAGGTGCTCGGCCGCAGCCGCGATCGCTTCCGCCGTGGCCCGGGCGTCCAGCGAGAGTAGCGCCAGCCGCGCGCCCACGCTGGCGGCGTTGCCCACCGAACGCAATTGCTCCAGCGACAGCGTCGGCACGAGGCCGATGGCGCGAGCGCTCTCGGGGCTGATGTATGAGCCGAAGGCGCCCGCCAGCAGCACCTCCTCCAGCTCTTCCGGGCCGCGTAAGCCGAACTCCTTCATCATGATGCGGGTACCGGCGTTGATCGCCCCCTTGGCCAGTTGCAGTTTGCGCACGTCGCCCTGGCTGATGTAGACGGGGTTTGGCGCGCCGGGCGCGCTGAGCAGGAAGGAGTTCCCGTGGGTCGTGACCTGCAGACGGTCAACGATGGCCGCCGGCGTACCGGCCGGCGCTTCGCCAGGCGCAGCCAGACGGCCGCTTTCGTCGAGCACGCCCGCCTGCAACATCGAGGCCACCACGTCGATCAGGCCGGAGCCACAGATGCCCCGCTCCGGCGCGCCCTCGATGGTGGTGAACTTGACGTCGCCGTCAATCCAGACGCGGTCGATGGCGCCTTCGGTGGCCCGCATGCCAAAGGTGATCTCCGCCCCCTCGAAGGCCGGACCGGCGGCGGTAGAGCAGGCGATCAGCCGCTCCTGATTGCCCAGTAGCAGCTCGCCGTTGGTGCCGATGTCTATCACCAGCCGCACTTCAGGCCTCTCGCAAATGCCGGTGGCCAACGCCACCGCCACCGTATCGCTGCCAACGAAGCAGGCGATGTTAGGCGGAGTATAAAGAGTGCCGCACGGGCTGATCTTCAGCTCAAGCTCGGCCGCCGCGCCAGCGTAGGGCATGGCGTTGACGGCGACGAAGGGGGCCAACGCCAGCGACGAGGGGTTGATGCCGAGCAGCAGGTGGTTCATGGTGGTGTTGCCCACCGCCACCAGCTCGTAGATGTGCTGCCGCGATACGCCGCTCTTCCCCACGAGCTCATCGATGATGGCGTTGATCGTGCCGGCCGCGGCGTTGTGCAGGCGCTGCAGCCCGTCTTCGTCGGTCATGCTGAGATTGATGCGAGAGATGACGTCGGCGCCGAAGGCCGCCTGGGCGTTGTGCGCGGAGGCTACCGCCAGCTCCGCACCGTGATTGAGGTCCATGAGGGCGCCGACCACGCTGGTGGTGCCGATATCGAAGGCTATGCCGTAGTTAAGGGAGGCGGTATCGCCCGGTTCCACCGCCACGCACTCGTCAGCTATCAGCACGGCGGTGACGGCGAAGTCGCTCTCACGCAGGTGGACCGCCAGATCGCGCCGCGCCGCCAGACTGAGGTTCACCCGCTGACCGTGCCGCGCCAGCTCGTCAAGCAGGCGCTGACTGTCACCACGCTGGTCCTCTACGCTCGGCTCGGAAAGCCGCAGGTACAGTTTACGCACATTAGCGCTTAGCTGACCGGGCTGTCGCGTCTCACCCAGAGCCGTCTTCAGGGTGGCCATCGGCGCCTCAACAGTCACGTCGCCCAGGGCCACGGCCTGGCAGGCGAGGCGCCAGCCCTCCTCCAGGGCGCTGGCGCCGAGGTGCTTCAGCTCGGCGGCGGTGTACTCGGCCAGTTGGCCTTGCGCCTTGACGCGGCACTTGCCGCAGGCGCCGCGACCAGCGCAGGGAGAATCAAGAAAGACGCCGGCCAGACGGGCGGCATGGTCGAGCGTCAGCCCCGCCTCCACCTCTATGGATTCATTCTGCGGTTGAAAGCTGACTCGTACCATTACTGCTCCGTTCCCAGCGGCTACGCCGCGCTGTGATGGCGCGCTTCGCTCAGGCGCGGAAGCGCGCTTTTTCCAACGCTGCAGGGTTGACGATATTGATCGGCTGCTCGCCCCTGAGGGCACGCGCTACCTCCTGGGCGCACTGGGTTTGCAGGTCGATCAGCGACTCTTCCGAGTAGAAGGCGGCGTGCGGCGTCAGAATCAGGTTTTCGCACTGCAGCAGCGGCGCGTCCGTGGCGGGCGGTTCGGTGGGCAGTACGTCGATACCGGCGCCGGCGATAGTCCCGCTCTGCAAGGCGCGGGTGAGCGCCTCCTGGTCGATGATGCCGCCCCGCGCGGTGTTGATGATGAACGCCCCGCGCTTCATGGCGGCGAACTCGTTGTCACCAAACATGCCGGCGGTACCGTCTTTGGCGCTCAGAGGCGCGTGGATGGAGACGAAGTCGCTCTCGGCCAGCAGCCGCTGGAAGTCCACCGGCTCGGCCCCCCGCTCGCGCACCGTGGCCTGATCCATGTAGGGATCGTAGGCCAACACCCGCATGCCGAAGGCGTTCGCCTTGGCGGCGATGTTCGCGCCGATCTTGCCGATGCCGATCAGGCCCAGCGTGCGGCCACGCACCCGGTGAATGGGCGCGCCCACGGTGGAATCCCAACGGCCGGCGCGGATGGCACGGTCGTAGCTGCGCAGTTTGCGCGCCAGCGCCAGCAGCAGGGCGAAGGCGTGGTCGGCCACCTCGTCCAGGCAGTAGCTGGGCACGTTGGTGGCCACGATGCCGAGCTCGCTGGCGGCCCCGGTATCGATGTTATCGACGCCGATGCCGTAGCGGGCGACGATGCGGCACTTGGGCGCCGCCTCCAACACCGGCCTGGTGATCTGGGCAAAACAGGTGAGAATGGCATCGGCATCGGCCGCCAACGCCACCAGCGTCTCCTCCCGACCGTTGGGGGCAATGACGATCTCAACACCCATGGGGTCGAGTACGCGGTGCTCGGGTTCGATATTGTTCCAGATCTGGTCGGCAATCAACAGTTTCTGGCTCAACGGCTGCATCCTTTCTCGGCGTTGTATTCGCGCGCCGCCTCGACGACGGCGATCAGGTTGCGATTGGGGGTGGTGAGCGGCACGGCGCACTCGGGCGCCACGATGTCCACGCCGGCATCGAGCGCGGCGAACACCTCGCGGCGTACGTCATCCGGCGTGCCGCGCAGCAGCGTCTCGGCGTTGTTGATGTTGCCCGCCAGCGACATGCGGTCGCCCACGATGCGGCGCGCCTCATTCGCCTCCACCTTGGAATCGAAGTGGAAACAATCGAAGCCAGCCTGCACAATGTATTCGAGCCGGCTGGTGGTGTCACCGCAGATGTGCAGAATGATCGGGCAGCCCAGTTCGTCAATGATGGCGCGGTGCACCGGCATCAGCAGATCGCGATAGGTCTCGGCGCTCACCAGGTCACCGGTGGCATGGTCGGCCAGCACCAGCAAATCGGCGCCGGCGGCCAGCTGGGCGCGGGCGAAACTGATAGTTGCCACTTTCAGCCGCTCCAGAAAGGCACTCACCGTCTCTGGCTCGAGGATCGTCTTGATCAGGAACTCCTGCACGCCGTGGGTGTGGTAGGCGAGCGTCCAGGGGCCCATCACCTTGCCCACAATGGCAACCCGCCCCTGGTACTGCTTCTGCAGGATGGAGATGGCGTCGAGTACAGCGCGGGTGGAACGCCGCTCCAGGAAATCGACGGGAATGACCACGTCCTCCGGGGTGACGAAGGGGTGGCTGGTCTCGGCCGGCATCACGTCCGGCCCACCCCAGGCGATCTCGCAGCCGAGGGCGGCCGCCTCGTTCGCCACACTGAAGTAGGGGGCCACTGTGTCGTAACCAAGGATCTCGTGACCGGCGGACGCCAGACGCGCCATTTTCTCGCCATCGAGGTGGACCTCGGGGAAGAAGGCTCCGGTTGCCTCCTGCAACTCCACAGTGGCCAGCGAGGTAGGGTTAGCCACCGGAATCTGATCGGTGCGGCCGCCGAACAGGCCGGAAAGGACGCGTCGGCTGGGGCTCATCCAGGCGCCGCGAGCGTCTTCTGTTGACATCTGCTGCCTCCTCAAATACGCCGAAAACAGCGATTCGCCGGCGTTAGCGCGTCCGGCGAATCGCTTACAGCTCAGCGGCGCAGGGCTGGCCGCCAGACGCGCCTTCTAGGCGGCGCCTACCTGCTCCTTGGCCACATCGACAGCCGTGGAGGCGTCCGAGGCGTAGCCATCGGCGCCAATCTCGTCGGCGTAGCGCTGGGTGACGGGCGCGCCGCCCACCAGTACCTTGACCTGGTCACGCAGGCCCTGCTCTTTGAGCAGATCGATGGTCCTCTTCATATTGGGCATGGTAGTGGTAAGCAGAGCGCTCATGCCGATCACATTGACGCCCTTGTTCTTGACCGCATCGACGAACTTCTCGGGGCTGACGTCGGTGCCCAGGTCGGTCACCTCAAAGCCCGCGCCCTCCATCATCATCGCCACCAGGTTCTTGCCGATGTCATGCAAGTCGCTCTTGACGGTGCCGAGGGCAATGTGCCCCACTGGTGCGATATCCATGTTGGCCAGCTGCGGCTTAATCACGGCAAGCCCCCACTGCATGGCGCGCGCGGCGATCAGCACTTCCGGTACGTAGAACTCCTGGTCCTTCATGCGGCGGCCAACCTCGCTCATCGCCGGAATGAGGGCATCCTGCAGCAGGGCTTTGGCATCGCTGCCCTTATCGATCTCGCCCTGCACAAGTTCCTTGACCTTCGGCGCATTGCCGGCGATTACCGCGTCGTAGATCTCCTTGAACTCAGCCACTATCCACTCTCCTTAACAAACAATCTGACCACGTTTCATTCGTCAGTCGGCGTCGCGCGCCCTGACGCACGGTACGCGTCAGGCGATCATTCTCTATCGGTCACGCCTCAGCGGCGGCCTGACTGGCGCGCCACTGCATTATATACCGCATGGCGTACTCGTCGCGCCCCATCATCAGGTCGGCGATACTGACGGCGCGGGCGATCTCGCGCACGGTGGGGTCGACGATACCCGAGGTGAGGCCACAGGCGATGGCCATGCCGAGGAACAACTGGTTGATGCCAACCCGGTCGGGCATGCCATGTGAGACGTTGCTGGCCCCTAGGACGGTGTTGAGCCCCATCTGTTCGCTGACGCGGCGGATGGCCTGCAGGGTGACGCTAGCGGCCAGGTGATCGGCGCTGACCGTCATGGCGAGGCAGTCAATCAGCAGGTCCTCGTCGGGGATGCCGTAGCCCGCAGCCGCATCGCGGATGCGCTCGGCGATCTCTACCCGGCCATCAACCGTATCGGGAATGCCCTCGTCGTTCATACAGAGGCCGATCACGGCGGCGCCGTGCTGCTTGACCACGGGCAGCACCTTCTGCAGAATACGCTCTTCACCGGTGACGGAGTTGACCAGCGCCTTGCCCTGGTACACGGAGAGCGCCGCCTCCAGCGCCTCGGGGTCGGCCGAATCGATGCAGAGGGGCACGTCTACCACGCCCATCACCACCTCGACGGCCTGGCGCAGCACGCGCGGCTCGTCGATACCCGGCACGCCAACGTTGACGTCGATCACCACGGCGCCGGCTTCCACCTGCCGGGTGGCCTCCACTTCTACGTACGACCAGTCACCAGTCTGCAGCGCGTTAGCCAGCTTGCGTTTACCGGTGGGATTAATGCGCTCGCCGATGACGACGAAGGGCTGATCGGGGCCGATCTCCACCGTATTGACGGTACTTCGCAGTGTCGTCATGTCCCCTCCTGTGGTTCGGGCCACCAAACTCCGTCAGCATGAGCCCGTAATGCGGCTGCATTGTATAGCTGGCTAGAGGGCAACGCAATTGCCCTTTAGAAAAGCCCTATATCGTGCATGATTATCGTAAATGCTGCCGGCGTCAACCCGGAACCGGCGCCGGCGCTTCGTTGATCTACCGCAGATGGTCCACCTCGCGTCACGGCCTCGCCGCCGTAACCATGTCACTGCGCCTCCCCTGCCACCGCCCGCAGTAGAATAGAAGGGAGAGGCGAAGATGAGCGTTGAACCGCCCACAACCGAGCTCGAGGCCCGTGCGCGTCACTTGCTGCGCAGTATCTTCGGCTATCTCGAGTTTCGCGGTCCACAACGGGAAATCGTGAGTCACGTCGCCGCAGGGGGCGACGCCCTGGTGCTGATGCCGACTGGTAGCGGCAAATCGCTCTGTTACCAGCTGCCGGCCCTGCTGCGCGAGGGAGTGGGCGTGGTCATCTCGCCGCTCATCGCCCTCATGCAGGACCAGGTGGACGCCCTCACTGCCAACGGCATCCGCGCTGCCTTTCTCAACTCCACCCTGTCGCCCGCCGAGGCCGCCGGCATCGAACTGGCCGTGCGGCAGAACAAGTTTGACCTCATCTACATCGCCCCCGAGCGGCTGACCACCCCTCACTGCCTCAACGGGCTGGCACAAGTCAAAATCGCCCTC
>CAZMKF010000035.1:11907-13613 GCA_964566935.1 uncultured Dehalococcoidales bacterium
GACGAGGCGCACTGCGTCTCGCAGTGGGGGCACGATTTTCGCCCCGACTACATCGGCCTCGCCGTTCTACCTGAGCGCTTTCCTACGGTGCCTCGCCTGGCGCTCACCGCTACCGCCGACCCGCACACCCGCGAGGACATCATCACCCACCTGAAACTGGAGGGCGCCCGCCAGTTTGTGACCTCGTTCGACCGCCCCAACATCCAGTACCGCATTGTGGAGAAAAGCGACCCGCGCCGCCAGCTGCTCGATTTCATCAGCAGCGAACACAGGGGCGATTCCGGCATCGTCTACTGCCTGGCGCGCCGTTCGGTCGAGGCCACGGCCGCCTTTCTGGCGGGGGAGGGCATCAAAGCGCTGCCCTATCACGCCAAACTGGAGCACAGTGAGCGGACCGCCAACCAGGCGCGTTTTCTCAGGGAGGACGGCATCGTCATGGTGGCGACGATTGCTTTCGGCCTCGGCATCGACAAGCCGGACGTACGCTTCGTGGCCCACCTCGACCTGCCCCAGAGTATCGAGGGCTACTATCAGGAGACGGGACGGGCAGGACGCGACGGCGCGCCGGCCACCGCCTGGATGACCTATGGCCTGCAGGACGTGGTGTTGCGACGACGGATGATCGATAGCTCCGAGGCGGAGCCAGAACACCGCTACATCCAGATGGGCAAACTGGACGCGCTACTGGCGCTCTGTGAGACGCTCACCTGCCGCCGGGTGCAGCTACTCAATTACCTGGGCGAGGCCTCCACCCCCTGTGGCAACTGCGACAACTGTCTGGCGCCGCCACAGGGGCGGGACGGCACCCTGGAGATGCAAAAGCTGCTCTCCACCGTCTTCCGGGTGGACCAGCGCTTCGGCGCCGCGCACCTGATCAACATCCTGCGTGGGGTGGAGACGAAGCAGGTTGGGGTTTGGCAGCACCAGCGGCTCAGCACCTTTGGCATCGGCGCTGAGCTGAGTGAAGACGAATGGCGCGCCGTGGTGCGCCAGGCAATCGCCATGCGGTATCTCAGCGTCGACTACCAGTCCTACAACGCCCTGCGCCTCAGCGAGCGGGCGTGGCCGGTGCTACAGGGCAAGGAGAAGGTCACTCTGCGCCCCTACCAGAAACCGGCGCGCCAGCGCAAACGGAAGAAGGCAGCGCCAGCCGCGTTGAGCGAGATGACGGCGCCCGAGGACGAGCTGTTTGAACGCCTGCGAAACTGGAGGCTGGAGAAGGCACGCGAGCTGCAGCTGCCACCGTACGTCATCTTCTGGGACGCCACCCTGCGCGCCATCGCCCAGGCAAAACCGCGCCACGAACGGGAGCTACTCGATGTCTCAGGGGTGGGCGCCAAAAAGGCCGAGACCTGGGGGGCCGAGATCCTCAGGATAGTGGCGGAGTACCGCCAGGGGCGCGGCTAGAGCGCCCGAGGCCGTTGCTGCGGCAAGCGGTCGTGGCGCCGGCTCACGGCGCGGCAGCCACCTCGGGGTCTCAGCTGACGACGACCCTCCTCACCTTTCTTGGCGCCGCCAGCCAAACCAGGAAGGTGGCCACCAGCACCGACAGGCCGGCGGCGGCGAACGCCACCATGTAGCTGCCGGTGAAATCGAACACCAGTCCCGCCAGCAGCGGCCCGGTGGCGCTGCCCAGGCAGTTACCGGCGAAGATGACGCCATATACGGCGCCGAAGTTGCGCCCCACGAACATACCGGCTGCCGCC
>CAZMKF010000035.1:13706-22023 GCA_964566935.1 uncultured Dehalococcoidales bacterium
GGATAACCAGCCACCAGAGTGGCCAGCTGCCGATGGCGATCAGCGCCGCCAGTGCGGCGAAGATGGCGCCGGCCCCCAGGGTGTAGGTGCGCTCACGGCCGAGGCGGTCGGAGAGGTAGCCCCAGAAGAGCTTGGCCGGCATGCTGACAAAGCCGGCAATGGCGGCGGCGCTGGCGGCGAACATGCTGGCGAAGCCGTAGTCCACCAAATAGGCCACCTGGTGCGCCCACAGCATCTGATTAAAGAGCGACGT
Source organism: uncultured Dehalococcoidales bacterium (assembly GCA_964566935.1). Classification (GTDB taxonomy): domain Bacteria; phylum Chloroflexota; class UBA6077; order FW602-bin22; family JAMCYS01; genus CAZMKF01. The sequence continues at coordinate 13,960 of CAZMKF010000035.1, forward strand.
GAAGCAGAAGGCGAAGCAGAGCAGCCAGAAACGCGGCTGGCGCACCGCGGTGAGCACCGTCCAGGGAAACTCCGCCCAGCGTTTGTCCACCACCTCAATGCGGCGCGCCCGCTTCTTGACCAACTGGCGGGCAGTCTCCTGCGGATGGGCGGCCACCCCATCAGGCGTCATGCCCAGTGCCTGCGGCGAGCCCACCTGCAACAGCGCCGCCTGCGGCACGATACCCACCAGGGTGACCGCCGCCAGCCCCAGAAAGGCGGTACGCCAGCCGTAGATAAGGATCAGGTACTGGCAGAGCGGCACGATCGCCACCACCCCCAGGCCGATGCCGGCGCCGGCTATACCCATGGCCACGCCGCGCCTCACGGCGAACCAGCGGCTGATCACCGCCACCGTGGGCACCCAGCCACAGAAGGAAAGGCCCAGGCCACAGATGAGACCAAAGAAGAGGTAAAAGTGCCAAAGCTCGGTCAACTGACTGCAGCCCACCAGTCCCAACGCCAGCAGCACGCCACCGGCAGGCACGGTGCGCGAGGGGCCAAAGCGATCGATCAGGCTGCCGGCCGCCACCCCCGCCAGGCCGCTGACCAGGATGAAGAGGGAGAAGACGCCGGAGGTGGCGCCGCGGCTCCAGCCGAACTCGGCCAGCAAGGCGACGAAAAAGACGGCAAAAGCGTAGTTGACGCCGAAAGCGAAGGCCTCGGTGAAGAAACTGGAGACCACCACCACCCAGCCGTAGAAGAAGGGCAGGCGATGCCGCCAGTCGCTTGAGCCGTCGATCGTGCTGCCTCCCCCGCGGATGATACGTCTCAATCTTAGAGCTTGAGCGAGGCCGATGGCATGCCCTCCCTCGCATGACCACCAGTCGCCTGTCCGCTGCCAACGGGCGCGCCACAATGGCGATGCCGTGTACCTGTATAATACGGCAGTTGGCGCGGTTGGCCGCCGCCACCTCGATTACCGACCGTGCCTGCGCCAGCCGGCGCAGTTCTCTTGGAGGGGCAAGGTATGCAGTTTCTCAATATCGGTCCCATGGAAATGATGCTCATTCTGGTGCTGGCGCTGATCGTCTTCGGCCCGGGCAAGCTGCCGGAGATCGGCCGCGCCGTGGGCAAGAGCATCGGCGAGTTCCGACGCGCCACCGGCGATCTGAGCAAGGAGTTCTCCGACTCGATCGCCGAAGTGCGCCAGCCCTTCGATGACATCAAAGCGGCTATGAACGGCACCCTGGCGGAAAACGCAGAAAAGGCCGCCAGCGGCGAGAACCTCACCTGCCCCCAGTGTGAGGCGGAAAACCCAGCCGGCAACAAGTTCTGCCGCGAATGCGGCGCCCGTCTGCTACCCGAGGACGCCACCATCACCTGCCCGTCCTGCCAGGCTGACAACCCCTCCACCAACAAGTTCTGCCGTGAATGCGGCGCCATGCTGCCTCAACCGGAGCCGGCGGTGGAGGATGAGCCCGCGCCGGCCGAATCGACGGAGCCAGGCGCCCAAGCCGAGCAGCCGGCGGCGGACGATGCCGCCCCCGACGACACTGACGAGGCGCAGCCCACTCCCGCCATCGCAGGCGAGGAGGAACAGGACGGGGCCGGGCAGGACGAGATCACGTCGGCGGTTTCACATCCTTTGATTGAGCACGACGCCCAGGAGCCTGTTGAGATCGGCGACTCACTGCCGTCGCTGACCAGCGTGGACGAAGACAACCAGCTATCCAGCGCTGACAGCCCGGCTCCCTACCAGCCGGCGGTCAGCGATGCATCAGAGAACGAGAGCCCAGCCGACGAACCCGATCACCAGGACGTGCAGGGCGAGGCGGCCCTGCCCGACCCCACCGAGGAGAGCACCGTTCCCGAACAGCCGCCGATCAACACCACGCTGGGGGAGGAGCCTGCGGCCAAGCCGGAGCAAACGGTAACCGAGCCTGAGCCCAGCCAGGTTGACGCAGTCAACCCGGAGGTGGCAAAGGAGCTCTCCCCCGCCGAAGAGGCTAGCCAGCCGGGCGAGGAGGCGAAAGCCTAGACCCAACTGTCCGCTGGGGCGGCAACCAAGAAGAAGGGGGTGCAACGCGTTGCACCCCCTCCAGTTTTCGTCAGTCGGCACATGCGGTCGTGCCCTGACCAACAGCGCACCTACTTCAACAGCCGTAGCACCTCGGCGGAAGCCGCGACGATCTGGTCGATGTCCTCGTCCGTGTGCGCCAGGCAGAGGGAGCCGCCGCCGTACTGGCTGAAGACGCCGCGCGTCACCAGCCCCAACCGGTACTGGGCGCGTTTAGCCAGGTCGGTCTTCGTCTCCACATCCTCAATGCTGCGCACCTCGGTCTGCCAGTCGGGCGGGAAGGCCACCGTGTAGAGCGAACCGGTACCCAAGTAAACCGCCGGCACGTCCAGCTGGCGGAACTGCTCCTCCAACGCTCGGCGCAGCCGCTGGCCCTTCGCCTCCAGCGCCGGGTAGATCTCCGCCTCGTGCTCCTGCAGGTGGCGCACCATGGCCAGCGCCGTCTGCATCGCCACCGGCATGCAGGAGTAGGTACCGCCTCCCATGGAGACACCTTTGCCCTTGGGCAAGCCACTGGTGGGGCTGGCCAGCTCCATGATCTCCCGCCGGCCGCCCACCAGGGCCACGTTCATGCCGCCGCCCACCACCTTGCCCATAGTGAAAAGGTCGGGCTGCAGACCGTAGCGCCCCTGCGCGCCCTGCAGGCCCAGACGAAAGCCGGTGATTACCTCGTCGAGGATGAACAAGGCACCGGCGCGCTTCGTCTCCTCCTGCACCGCCTCCAGGTAGCCCGCTTGCGGCGGGATGAACAGCTGGCCCACCGCCTCGATGATCACCGCCGCCAACCGGTCGCCGGCCTCGCGGATCACCCGCACCGCGCCGTCGATATCGTTGAAGGGGATGGTAAGCGTATCCGCCGTCTCCTCCGCCAGCAGGCCGGCGCTCTCGGCCACTGCGTAGGGAGCCTTGACGGCGGTGATCAGCTCGCTGTTGGCGCCATGCCAGCCGCCGGTAACCTTCACCACCAGGCGGCGGCCGGTGTGGGCGCGGGCCAAGCGCACCGCGTACATGGTGCTCTCCGTGCCGGAGACAGTGAAGCGCACCATCTCCGCCGCCGGGATGATCCGGCAGAGCAGCTCCGCCAGCTCGAGCTGGCACTGGCTGACGATGCCCCAGTGGCTGCCGGTGGCCTCGGCTCGTTGCAGCGCCTCGCTCACCACCGCCGGCCGGTGACCGAGAATGAGCGCGTAGTGACCGAGCCAGAGGTCGAGGTAGCGGTTACCGTCGACATCCCAGACGTGGCCGCCCTCCACCCGCTCGGCGTAGAAGGGATGAGGCGCGAAGTAGCGCAGGTTGTGGCAGATGCCGCCCGGCATCACCTGCTGCGCCCGCTCGTGCAGCCGCTGCGAGGTGGGGGTGAGGGCCCGGTACTCAGTGATGAAATCGTGCATCTCGTTCTCCTTCCTGGCGCCTAGCGCCCGCGCCGCAGTGCGGGGCTTTCCTTGACCGCGGGATTGTACAGGTCGCGCTCCGGCCAGCCGCCGCCAAGCACGGTGGCCACCGCCGCCGCTATGCGACGCTTGCCAACCAGAGTGGATTCTACCGAGGAACCGGCCACATGCGGAGTGACGATCACATTCTCCATCTGCAATAACGGGTTGTCCGGATCGGGCGGCTCCTGCTCCAGCACGTCCAGCGCGGCGCCACGGATACCGCGTTCCCGCAGGGCAATGATCAGCGCCTGCTCGTCCACCACCGAGCCGCGGGCCGTGTTGATCAGACAAGCGTGAGGGGGCATCAACTCCAGCTCGCGCTCGCCGATCAGGTGGTAGCTGCTCTTGCTCAGTGGCGCATGTACCGAAACAAGGTCAGACTCCTTCAGCAGCTGCTCCAGCGGCGCCATAGTCACCCCGAAGGCATCGGCCACCTCCTGCTTGACGAAGGGATCGTACGCGAGCAGGCGGAGACCGAACGGCTTGGCGCGTTTGGCCACCTGACGGCCGATCTCGCCGAAGGCCACCATGCCAAGGGTGAGGGATCTCGCCGTTGTCATGCTCTTGGCGTACATCTGAGACCACTCGCCCCGTTTCAGCATCGTCTGGTGGTAGGGCAGATCGCGCGCCAGCGCCAGCACGAACATCATGGTGTGATCGGCTACTTCCTCGGCGCAGAAGCCAGGGGTGTTACAGACGGCAACGCCCAACTCGGTAGCGGCGGCCACGTCGACAGCATCCACACCGATGCCGGTGCGGCCCACGACCTTCAATCTTGGCAGCGCCTCCATCACCCGGCGGCTCACCTTGGTGGCGCGCGTGAGGATGCCATCCACGTCCTGCGCCGCGGCAATCAGATCATCCTCCTGTTTGACCCGCGTCACCTTCAGTCTGGCGCCGACTTTGGCCAGCTCCTCCTCCTCGATCGTAGTGTCCCAACCCACCGGCGCGTCCGCGTATAACACCGTCAACTGCCCGTCTGCCATCAGTTCCTATCCCTCCCCATTCTGGTTTATATCTCGTAAGGTTAGACCCCTAAGTGCGCTTCAGCACGCTGCCGCGCTCTCCGCGCGGGAAAGCCAACAGGCGCAGATGGGCATCCAAACGCTGCCATTGCCAGGCGCGTTCGGCCTGCCAGGCCGTCTCGGCTTCCGCCGCAGGCGCTGCCAGTGAGGCCGCCCTGGCGGCGTACTCGGCAGCGTGGATGCAGTGCTCGTACACGTGCGCCACTGCCGCCGCCTGCCCGGCGGCGCGGGCCGCGGCCACGGCCGCTGGGTGGTTGCGCAGGGCACGAGCGGCGGCGTGCGCATCGAGCGCCGCCTGGCGGCAATCGGCCACCGTGCGCTCACCCCGGATCCAGAGGCGCAACTCGGCGATGGCCAGCGAAGGCCGTTGGTCCAGCGGCGCCGCAGCCGTAAACAGCGGCAGCGCCCGTTCGGCACAGCCAGCCGCCCACCAGGCAAGGGCACGATGCACCGAGCCCCCCGACTCCACCAGATAGCCCGCGCCCCGCACCATCCACCTCCACCGCCATTCGGAATCATCCTAGCCAGTGCGGCACAGGCAGTCAAACGGGCGAACAGCCAGAGCACCTAGAGGCGCCATGCCGTCCAAAGAGTGTAGACTAACGGCAGAAACCGGGCAGAGAGAAGGAGACAACGATGCTCGCCAAAGAGAGAATGATCGCCGCCCTCGAATACCGTGAAGCCGACCGCGTGCCGGTGGGTGAACTTGCCTCCGATTTTGAGATGACAGAACGCGTGCTGGGGCGCAAGACGTATTATCGCTCCAAGTGGCGCGAGTACCAAGCCGAGTGGGAGGGCAGGCGCGACGACATCGCCTGGTCCTACGGGCACGACGTCAGCGAGCTCGCCCAGAAGCTGGGTTGGGACTTCGTAGTGGTCAACACAGTGCCTGGGAGGAAGACGGCGCCCAAGCCCGAGTTTCTGAGTGAGTACGTCTGGCGCGACGCTTCGGGTAAGGTTTACCAGTACGACCCGGTGACCGGCGGCCACGCCATGCTGATCGAAGCGCCGGACATGACGACGGACCAGATCGAGGTGCCAGACGAGTGGCCGGTGGACGAACTGCAGCTCGAGGCGATCGTACAGACAGTCAAGGACGTGGGTGACAGCCACTTCGTGGTGGGCCGTTTGCCCGAGACCAGCTTCGCCTGGCGGCAGACGGTGGGCATGGACAAGTACCTGATCAAGATGATCGAAGATCCGGAGTTCGTGTTCAAGGCGGAGGCGCGCTACCTGAAACGGGCGCTGGCCCTGATTGAAGCGATGTGCGACGCGGGCGTGGATGCCATTGTGGAGACGAGCGACTACTGCGGCAACGATGGGCCGATGATGGGACCAACGCTCTTCCGCAAGTACCTCAAGCCCTCGCTGGCTGCCATGTGCGAGGCTACTCACAAGCGCGGCAAGTACTTCATCAAGCACACCGACGGCGACACCTGGTCGATCCTCGATGACTTCGTGGAGGTGGGCGTGGACGGCTGGCAGGGCATTCAGCCCAACATCGGCATGGACATGCGCAAGTTAAAGGAGAGGTATGCCGGCAAGTTGTGCCTGTTCGGCGGCGTCAACAACGAAACGCTGATCGCCGGCACCCCGGCGGAGGTACGGGCTGAAGTGCGCTACGTTTTCGAGCATGCCGCGCCAGGCGGCGGCTACGTGCTCACCTCGGGCAACACCCTGCAGCCCGGCACCGACTACGACAACTACATGGCAATGCTGCAAGCCGCCCGTGACTTCGGCAAGTACCCAATCAGGCTGGGCTGATCCGGGTTCGATTCCGGTAACAGCGGCACACAGTCCCGCCAGGTCCCTAGTGCTACGCGGGCCGCTGCAAGTTTGCATGAACCGACGCCGGAATCTGCTATTGACCCACTTGAGCATCGCCTGAACGCCGACCACGCTCGCGGCAGCACCGATGAGGCCAGCCAGTATCTGACACAGCTGCAGCTCAACAATGCCTCCAAAGCGAGCAGACCCAATTGAGGGGCACCGAACCGCCTGCCATGAATGGCCAGCGACGAACTTGGCACGCATGCGCGGGCGGTACGCCTCGTGAAATCGATGGCTGAGTTGAAGACACCAACGAGATGGACGGGAGTGCTTCACGAAGCCTTAAGGCTAGGCACCACCCACCTTCATACGAAGCCTCTAGCTCCAGACTGGACGCGGGACGGTGTCTATCACGGTGGCGTCTAACTCTTCCATCACGAATTCGCGCAGGCGGCGCTCATCGCCAGGCGGCAGCCGATCGAAGAAGAGCATCATGATGATGGCTACCGGCGACTGGAGGATGAAACCGCGCAGAACGGTCGCGGCCGCCTCAAACGGCAAATAAAAGAACGAGTTGACGACCCACATCGCAGAAATGAGCCACAATGCCGCGACGATATAGAAAGCAAAAGGTCGGCGTTCAATGCGCAGACGTACAACGGTGCCAGCCCCGGTTGTGGGCTCCAACTGACCAGAAGCTCTCACGCCGCTCCATCGTGGCATGTCCATCCACCAGTGGCGTACCTTGAACCAGAAGCTGTTCTCCTTTACCTCGCCCAGGTAAGGCTCCGAACGGATCAGGTTGGAGCGCCACCAACTTGGCGAACCGACCTTGGGACGCAGTCGCGCAGCTATCTGCTGCTGGCTGTACGGGCTTTGCAGAACGAAGTCCTCCCTGCCGAAAGGGTTAAGAAACACCCACAGAGAATGCAAATCCACGCCGATCATCCTCCTCATTTCTGTTGACCTGCGCCAGACTGCACTGTACAGCAACCGCTGAAAAGAGCAAGTGCTGTTCGCCAAACTGACAGGAATCGTTCAGCCACTTGACGCCGATCCCGGTTACGATCTTTTGCAAACCAGGGGCTTGGCAGGCGGACCGTTAACCAGCCAGGCTGACCGCATTGTGGGCGGAGCTCAATTGACGCGAAACGGGCACGCGGACCTGGGGCGGTTTTCTGTTGTCCGTTTCCGGGATCGGCGCGCTTCTACTTACCCGTCACCGCATAGCCGGCAACCACCGACGATAGTTTTGTGTTATTTTTCCGTTCGAAAAGGCGTCTCCCGCAATTCCTCCTCTTAGGGGTGCTGTACTGGCCGAAGTTCTGACCATAAGCGCGTTGGTGATCGTGCTGAGCGTGCTGCTGGAGAAGCTTTCCTTTCGCTTCGGCATGCCGGCTCTGGTCGCCTTCATCGTGCTTGGCCTCTCCTTCGGCAGCGAGGGCATTCTGCGCATTCCGTTCAACGATTTCCACACAGCGGAAACCATCCTGGGGTTCGCGCTCATCTTCATCATGTTCTACGGTGGCTTCGGTACCCGCTGGGAGGCGGCACGGCCCATCGTGACGCGCGCCGCCGTGCTCTCGTTCTTCGGCTCCATCGTCACCGCAATAGTTACGGGCCTGCTTTGCCACCATCTACTCGGCCTCGCCTGGTACGAGAGCCTGCTCATCGGCGCCGTCACCTGCTCCACCGACGCCGCCTCCGTGTTCTCCATCCTGCGGTCACATCGCCTGAACCTGCGTTACAACACCGCCTCGTTGCTGGAGATGGAAAGC
>CAZMKF010000035.1:22033-23632 GCA_964566935.1 uncultured Dehalococcoidales bacterium
CGGCAGTAACGACCCCGCCTCTTACATGGCCACGGTGGTAGTGCTGGCGCTGATGAGCGGCCAGATTCGGGGCATGGAAGTTCTGACGATGACGTTCATGCAGGTGAGCCTGGGTCTACTGGGTGGCGGCTTGATTGCCTGGCTGGGAAAGCAGTTCTTCCTCCACTTCCCTTTCAACACCGAGGGATTCGATCTCGCACTGTTGCTGGCATTCGCCCTGATGGGGTTCTCCGTCCCCACCCTGCTGGGCGGCAACGGCTATCTGGGCGCCTACGTCGTGGGCTTGTACCTGGGCAACCAGAACATGCCGAACAAGCGTGGCATGGTCCACTTCTTCGACGGCACCGCCACGCTGATGCAGATCGTCGCTTTCTTCGTGCTTGGCCTGCTGGCAACACCATCGAAGATTCCTGACATCTTGCCCGAGGCGATCGGCGCCTTCCTCATCATCACCTTCATCTCTAGACCGGTGGCGGTGTTCGGTCTGCTCATTCCCTTCAAGAGCACACTCAACCAGAAGCTGCTGATCGCCTGGACGGGCTTCCGTGGCGCTGCCTCGATCGTCTTCGCCGTCTTCGCCACCGTACACCCCGCCACCGGTGATTACGACATCTACCACGTGGTCTTCTGCATCGTCATCATCTCTATTGCCGTGCAGGGCTCCAGCCTGCCCTGGCTGTCACGACGCCTGGACATGATCGACGACCGCGAGGACGTGATGAAGACGTTCACCGACTACTCGGCTGACGCGCCGATCAACTTCGTGCAATTGAAGGTGAGCGAGGAGCACCCCTGGGCCGACCGCACCCTGAGCGAGATCGTAATCCCGCCCGGACTGTTGGCAGTAGCGGTGGTGCGCGGCGAGCAGGAGCGGGTGCCAGACGGTTCCACCCGCCTGCAGGTGGGCGACGTGGTGGTGCTGACAGCGCGCGAGCTGGACGACAGTCTGGTGCGCACCAACCTGCTCGAGCAGAGAGTGGAGGATGACAACCCGCACATTGGCCAGCCGCTCTCCCGGCTGGGCCTCGGCCCCGGACGACTGATCGTGATGATCCAGCGAGGTGACGAGGTGATCATCCCAGGTGGCGACACGGTCATCCAGGCTGGCGACCTGGTGGTCTTCACCGAGCACCGCCAGCGGAGAGCCTAAACCGCTGCAAACGTTTTTCTACGCGTTAGGTTACGGTATTTCGGTGAGGTAGACGGCGAGCTCGCGGTCATCATTCAACACCACTATCGGCGGGAACGGCCCTTTCTGCTGCTCTTCTCACTCGTTCTCTTCTCGATCTGGACAATGATTGTGCCCCGCTTTGAGAATCCGGATGAATCTGGGCTCTGAGTGTAGCGTGACGCCACAAGTGCACGGACATCGCACAAGTGACGTCGTTCCTGCCAGCCAGAAGAGCATGTGACAGGCGCCTGGTTGGCATGTATCTCCATTGCGCTCGCGCCGCTATTGGCACTGACGAATGGGCGCTGATCCTCTTCCTGGACAAATCCTGGTCATCATGAGCCGGTTACGAGGATTGCATCAAGGCATACACCGCTCCTGTCGTGGTCCAGATAGGTGGGTTACAGGAAGCGGATGAATGAATGGCG
>CAZMKF010000035.1:23642-23793 GCA_964566935.1 uncultured Dehalococcoidales bacterium
GCCGGCCCGTTTTTGTGGTTGCGAGGACTGGCCTTGACGCCAGCGGGGAGCGGCTTGGCCTGCTGCCCGCCGGCAACACATCTAGTTCCGCACTTGTGTCGTGGTCCAGATAGGTGTGTTACAGGAAGCGGATGAATGAATGGCGAGTAAT
>CAZMKF010000036.1:0-11495 GCA_964566935.1 uncultured Dehalococcoidales bacterium
GAGCAAAGCATGCCCTGCGACTCGATCCCCCTCAGTTTACTGGGCTTGAGTGTTATCACCCGGTGGTCCGCCGAGTGGCCGTCGATCAGGCGCGCGCCCACTAGCGCTACCGGCACCTTGTCACCGACGGCGAAGTTGGAGGCGCCGGTGACCACGGTCAACTCGCCCTCACCATAACTGGCCTTCACCAGTAGCAGGCGGTCAGCGTTGGGGTGCCGCTCGATCGTCAGCACCTGTCCCACGTATATGTGCTGCCAGTCTGAGCCGACGTGAATCACCCGGTCTACCTCGTTGCCAGCCATGGTCAGCAGATGAGCGAGGCGCTTGGGCTCTAAATCGAAGTCTACATAATCACGCAGCCATTGCAGTGGTACGAGCATCAGGCCACCCCCTGTTTGAACTGGCGCAGGAAACGCAGGTCGTTACCGTAGAAGAGGCGGATGTCATCGATGCCGTACTTGAGAATGGCGATCCGCTCGACACCCAATCCAAAGGCGAATCCCGTGTAAACGTCCGGATCGTAGCCTACCCCGGCAAGCACCTTGGGATGGACCATGCCGGCGCCCATGATCTCCAGCCAGCCCTCGTGGCAGAGGCGGCAGCCCTCGCCACCACAGTGGCCACAGGAAACTGCCATCTCCACCCCGGGTTCCACGAAGGGGAAGAAGTCACAGCGGAAGCGCACCTTGCGGTCGCGGCCGAACATCTGGTGGGCGAAGGCGGTGAGCACGCCTCGCAGGTCGGCCATGGTGACGTTGGTGTCGACCGCCAGGCCCTCAATCTGAAAGAACTCGGATTCGTGGGTGGCGTCGGTCGCCTCGTAACGGAAGCAGCGACCCGGTACTACCACCCGCACCGGTGGGCGCACTTTCTCCATCACGCGCGCCTGGTTGGGTGAGGTGTGAGTGCGTAAGAGCACCTCGCCAAAGTGGCCGTGGTTGGCGATGTAGAACGTGTCCCACATATCGCGGGCAGGGTGCTCGGCCGGGATGTTGAGCGCTTCGAAGTTGTAGTACTCGGTCTCCACCTCCGGGCCTTCGGCTACCTGAAAGCCCATGGCGCCGAAAATGGAAATGATCTCCCGCGTGACCAGAGTGGTGGGATGGTAGTGACCGCGCAGCGGCGAACGCCCCGGCTCGGTGACGTCGATCGTCTCGCTGGCTATCTGGCTGCTGGCGGCGGCGGCTTTGCGCTGGGCGAGCGTGGAGGATAGCGCCTCCTCGAGCGCCGTCTTGACCTCGTTGGCCTTTTGACCCGCAGCCGGCCGGTCCTCTGCCGCCAGGCTGCCCAGCGAGCGCAGCAACGCCGTCAGTTTTCCCTTCTTACCCAGGTAGTTGATCCGCCAGGCCTCAACCTCCTTGTCGCTGAGGGCTGTAGCCAGTTGCTGCAGTGCCTCATCCTGCAGTTCGCCAAGTTGTGCGAGCAATTCCGTCTCCTCCCCGAGGCGCCTCGGTCGCGCCCCCATCAAGAAAAAAATGCGCCTTCGTCAGGGACGAAGGCGCGCATAGCTCCGCGGTACCACCCTGTTTGAATCGAATCACCTTGGTGTCGATCCACTCGTTACTCCCCGATAACGGTGGGGCGCCGGAGCGACCTAGTGGCCCATGGTGGGCGTTCAGCCGTCTGCTCGGGAGCGAACCCCGACGGAGCGATAAGGGCATGGCGCCTTGCAGCCAGGGGCGCCATTCTCTGTCAGCCTTGCTCCGTCCAACCTCTCCTTCGTTGCGTTGATCCTATTAGCCTGGCCCGTTGTCTGCGAGCCTCGAACATTATAACTGATGCAGCGATCGCTACGTTAAGCGACTCGACCCCGTCTTGCATGGGTATGGCCACCGAACCCGTGGCGAGCGCCCGTCCGCTGGCGCCCACACCGTTGGCCTCGCCACCAAGCAGCAGGTAGGCCGGCGCAGTCCAGTCGACGGTATCGTAGTCCAACTCCGCCTCCGTCTCGGCGAGCCAGACGGGTATGCCCTCAACATCGTCCCGTAGCGCATCCCAGTCCAGCTGCCGGAAAGAGAGGCGAAAATGGGCGCCCATGGCGGCCCTGACCACCTTGGGGTTGTAGACGTCCACGCAACCCGGCGCCAGCAGTAGGGGACCGGCCCCGCTGGCCGCCGCGCTCCGCATGATCGTCCCCAGGTTGCCAGGGTCCTGCACGGCATCAAGGATCAGCCCCGGCGATGGGGACGGCTGCGCCACTGGCGCAAGGAAGGGCAGCGAGGCGACGATGCCTTGCGGGTGCACGGTGCCGGCGGCGGAGGCCAGCACGCGCGCTGGAGCGCCGTAGGTTCGGTGATCAGGCAAGCGATCGAGAAGCGACCGGCCGGCCTCACTTGTCTTCAGCGCTCCCTCGTCAACGAGGGCCAGCTCCAGTTCGACGCCACTGTCCAGCGCCTCTGTCACCAGGCGCACGCCCTCGATGACAAAGCACTGCGCCCTCAGCCGGGACTTGTGGTCCTGGAGAGAGCGCAGATAACGAACCTTCTCGTTGGCGGTGCTGGTAGTGGCATCGCGCATCGGTCGCTCAGGCTTGCAGCGCTTCCTTCGCCTGTGCCGCAACGGCGTTGAAGGCTGCCGTATCGTTGACGGCGAGGTCAGCCAGCACCTTGCGGTCGATGGCAATGCCGGCGCTGCGTATGCCGTTCATCAGCTGGCTGTAGCTGAGCCCTGCCGCCCGTGCCGCCGCGTTAATGCGGATGATCCACAGCTTGCGGAAGTCGCCCTTGCGGGTGCGGCGGTCTGCGGTGGCGTAGGACAGCGAGTGCAACAACGCCTCGTGGGCACGCCGGTAAAGCGCGTGCCGTGAAGCGCGCTGGCCCTTGGTTTGCGCGAGTACTTTCTTATGGCGATGGCGGGTGGTAACGCCACGTTTTACTCTGGGCAACGGAATCTCCTCCTGGTGATTCTGCGGCTAGACGCCGTACGGAATGAGCTTGCGAATGCGCTCGGCGTCAGCAGAATGCACCGGTATCGTCTGGTCGAACAGGGCCTTGACGCGCTTGGACTTCTTACGGCGCAAGTGGCTTCTCATGCCCTTCATTCGCATTAGTTTGCCGGTACCAGTGACGTGAATGCGTTTCGCCGTGCCCTTATGGGTCTTGATCTTGGGCATGGTGATTTGAGGCTCCTCTGACGAACTGATGCCGCCGGGCGAGCTACAGTAGTGGCGCCACTGGCGGCTGAGCAGAGATTATAGCACAGGCCGTAGCGGCGGCGCAACAAAAACAGCTAGCTGCCGACACGACTGTCCATCTCGCCGGCTTCGTACAGCACGGCAGTAGTGGCGGCCACCGCCGCCGTCTCCGAGCGAAAGACCCGCGGCCCCATGGTGACCGGAACGATCTCGTAACGCCGGGCCATGGCTACCTCCTCTGGCGTGAATCCGCCCTCGGGGCCGATGAATAGATTGATTGAAAAAGGCCGGGCGGCGCGGGGCGCCATTCCATCTTCCTCCAGGAAGCAGTTGCGCAATACCTGGCGCAAGGGCAGGACCCGCTCCTCCTCCCAGGGAATAATGCTAAGGCCCGCAACCAACTGACAGGCTGCCGGGAAAAGCATGGCAGGGCCGATGTGTGGGATGCGCGCCCGGCCGGACAACTCGGCCGCCTCGGTAACGATGCGCTGCCAGCGCCGCTGGCGCGCGCCCTCTCCATCGGCGATGGTGGTGACCACCGTGCGCGAGGTAATGAGCGGCACGAAGGCGGAGGCTCCCAGCTCCGTGCACTTCTGCAGACTGTACTCGAAACGGTCGCCCTTCAGCAGGGATTGGTAGACGACGACTTTGACCGCCGGTTCGTTGCCCGCCAGGCTGCGTTTAAGCACCTGACCGCCCACCCGGTCAGGGCCGATCACGTCCAGCTCGACCAGCATCTCCCAGCCCGAGTTGTCGAGGACCAGGATGCGCTCGCCCGCCCGCAGGCGGAGGACGTTGGCGATCTGGTGCGCTAGTGCACCGTCCAGCGTGAGCTGCCGGCCGTGGAACGAGCTGGGTGGGGCGAAGAAGCGGTGCATGCTAGCTGGATTCTCTACGCGCCGTGAGGGCCACCCAATCCCCCTCCTGATAACGCTCCAGCTCGCTGTAGCCAGTCTGACGCAGCGCCTCAGTTACCTCCGGTTCACGCGGTTCAATGATGCCGCTGGCGATTAGCACGCCGCCCGGCAATGTGCGCTGGTAGAGTAGCGGCGCCAGCTCGATGATGGTGCGAGCGATGATGTTGGCAGCGATCACTGGATAGCCTTCGAGGCCCTCGAACTGCTCCAGTGTTGCCTGCTGCACTGTGGCGAACTGGTGGAGATGGTTGGTGCGCAGATTGGCCTGCGCGGCGCTCACTGCCAGCGGATCGGTGTCGATCGCATGGATCGGGCGTGCCCCAAGGCCACCGGCGGCGATGGCGAGGATGCCGGAGCCGGTGCCGACGTCAAGCATAGGCTGGCCGCGGCGCACATGGCTCTCCAATAGAGTGAGGCAGAGGCGGGTAGTGGGGTGCATGCCGGTGCCAAAAGCCATGCCTGGATCAAGCTCAACCAGAACGTCGTCACTTTGCGGCTGGTACTCGCGCCAAGTGGGTTTGATGACGATGTTGGCGCCCACCCGGTGCACCTGGAAGTGCGTCTTCCACGCTTCCGCCCAGTCTTTTTCGGCGAGCGTGCTGATCTGCAGCGGACCCACCTCGCGGATCATGCCCAGCACCCATAGACCGCGTTCGATCTCCTGTCGCTTGCTTTCCGCCTCGTCGTCCAGTGGCAAATAGGTCTTCATCAGCACGAACGGTGAGGGGGTGAAGGCCGGTTCCTCGCTCAGCAAGCCGCACTCTTCCTCGGCTACCACACCGCGACCGAAGCGGGCGAAAAGTTCGCTCACCGCCTCGCAGGCCTCACGTTCAACCCGCGTGCTCAGTTCAAGCCATCGTCCGCTCATACGCCTAATGCATCCTTGAACTTATCGAATAGTCCTTTGTTGTCGCCACCCACTTCGTCGTAGCCCAGGGAGTGGCCCAACTCCGCCATTAGCCGCTTCTGCTCGTCGTTGAGGTCGGTTGGCACTACTACACGCACTTGCACGTGCTGATCGCCTCGCCGCCCCGAGCCGAGGTACGGAATGCCCTTCTCCTTGAGCCGGAACACGCGACCGTGCTGGGTACCGGCCGGAATCTTCAGTTTATGCTTTTCCCCCTTAAGGGTGGGCACGCTAACCTCATCGCCAAGCGAAGCCTGCACAATATTGATCGGCAAATCGATCAACAAGTCGTTGCCACGGCGCTTGAATACCTTGTGCTCCTCGACATGCAAGCGTACGAAGAGGTTGCCCGCTGCCCCGTTGCGGGCGCCCATCTCGCCTTCGCCGGCCAGTCTGATTTGCTGACCATCGTCCACACCCGCCGGTACCTTGACCAGGAGGCGCTTGGTGGCACGCACCCTGCCACTACCCCGGCAATCTGCGCAGGGGTCGGCGATGGTATGACCTTCGCCATGACACTTGTCGCAGATCATCACGTTTACGAACTGGCCGAACAGCGTTTGCTGCACTCGCCGCGTCTCGCCGCTGCCGTTACAGGCGGCACAGCGCGCTGGTTGCGAGCCCGGCTTGGCGCCGCTGCCGGAGCAGGTGGGGCAGCTCGCCCAGCGTTGTACCTCGATTTCCCTCTCCACCCCGAACGCCGCTTCTTCCAGTGTCAGTGTGATGTTGTACTGCAGATCGCCGCCGCGCTGCGGACCGCGCCGCCCACCACCGGCCGCCTGACCGAAGAATGATTCGAAGATATCCCCTACCAGATCGTCGAACGGCATGCCGGCGCTGCCTGGGCCGAAGCCACGTGGCCCGCTATGGCCGAACTGATCGTAGTAGCGGCGTTTCTGCGAGTCGCTCAGGACCTCGTAGGCCTCATTCACCTCTTTAAAGGTGTCTGCCGCCCCCTCTTCCTGATTGACGTCGGGGTGGTACTGACGAGCCATACGGCGAAAAGCGCGCCTGATCTCATCCTCAGTCGCGTTGCGACTGACGCCTAAAACCTCATAATAGTCGCGCTTAACGCCCATGGCCAACTCGTCGTACTCCTCTAGTTGCTAGTCATCAATGCTGTGGCGCGGCGGCCTGTCGCCACCTCGGCGGGGATTGAAGCCTGGTCTGCCGCCACGGCGGGGGCGATCACCGCGTCCCTCATTACCCTCCTGGCGCTCGGCCGGCGGAGGCGGGGCGCCTTCGAGTACGGCGCGGCGTGAGAGGTTGAGGCGACCCTGGCCGTCAACCTCGATAACCATCACCATGATCTCATCGCCAATCTGCACCACATCCTCGGCGCGGTTAACGCGGTACTCGGCCAGGTCGGGCAGGCGCACCAGCCCCTCTTTGCCGGGCAGAATCTCAACGAAGGCGCCAAAACTGGTGATGCGGGTCACTTTGCCGAGGTATACACCATGCATTTCAACATCGCGAGTGAGGCGCTCCACCAGACGCGCAGCGCGGTCGGCAGCCTCGCCGTTCGGGCCGGCGATGAAGACGGTGCCATCATCCTCGACGTCGATGTTGACTCCCGCTTCCTCCTGGATGGCGCGGATGTTCTTGCCGCCGGGGCCAATCAGGCTGCCGATCTTGTCGGGCGGAATTGACATGCGGTGGATGCGTGGGGCGAACGGTGACATGGTGTCGCGCGGCTCGCTCATCGTCTCCTTGATCTTGCCGAGGATGAAGAGACGGCCCTCGCGCGCCTGCGCCAGCGCCTGCTCGAGAATCTCGCCGCTAAGGCCCTTGATCTTGATATCCATCTGCAGGGCGGTGATGCCCGTTTCGGTGCCCGCCACCTTGAAGTCCATGTCGCCCAGGTGGTCTTCCACGCCCTGGATGTCAGTGAGGATAGCGTACTTGCCAGTGGCCTCGTCGCTGATCAGACCCATCGCCACGCCGGCCACCGGCGCTGTGATCGGCACGCCCGCGTCCATCAATGACAGGGTGCTGCCGCAGACGCTCGCCATTGAGGTGGAGCCGTTGGAGGACATCACCTCAGAGACCAGGCGCACCGTGTAGGGGAATTCGTCTCTGCTTGGCAACACCGGTTCGAGGGCGCGTTCGGCCAGCGCGCCGTGGCCAATCTCGCGGCGACCGGTGCCGCGCAGCGGTCTGACCTCGCCTACGGAGTAGGGTGGGAAATTGTAGTGGTGGATGTATCGTTTCTTGTCCTCGACGCCCAGGTCGTCCAGCATCTGCTCATCGCCCACCGAACCGAGGGTGGTGATGGTGAGCACCTGTGTCTGGCCGCGGGTGAAGAGCCCGGAGCCGTGGGCGCGCGGCAGCAGGCCGACCTCTGAGGAGATGGGGCGAATCTCGGTGGTGGAGCGGCCGTCGATGCGCACACCCTCGTTGAGAATGCGATCCCGCATCAGTTCCTTCTCCAGGCCGTCAAAGGCAGCGGTCAGTTCCTTCTCGTCCATGCTGTCGCAGTGCTGCTCCAGCACCCGGGCACGCAGCTCGGCGATATTGTTCTCGCGCTTGGCTTTGTCGGCCTCCTGCATCGTGGTCGTCAGCTCGTTGCCAACTGCATTTTTCACCGCCTCGTTGACCTCGTCCGGAATGACGAAGGGGGTGAAAGTCAGGCGCTCTTTGCCAACCAGCTCGCGCAGTTTCAGCTGGGCGTCGATGATCTCCTGAGCCGCCTCGTGGCCGAAGCGTATTGCCTCGAGCGCCACTTCCTCTGGCAGTTCAGACGCGCCAGCTTCCACCATCACTACAGCATCGCTGCTGCCGGAGACTATCATGTCGAGCTGGCTGTTTGGTATCTGCTCGACGGTGGGGTTGAGGATGAACTCCTCGTCACTGTAGCCAACACGCACTGCGCCCACCGGCCCCTCGAAGGGGATGGGTGAGATGGTGAGCGCGGCCGAGGCGCCGATCACGCAAAGCACGTCGAGCGGGTTGATGCCGTCGCTGGAGAGCGCGGTGATGATGACCTGCACGTCGTTGCGGAAACCCTTGGGGAAGAGCGGCCGAATCGAGCGGTCGGTGACGCGCATGGTGAGGATGCCCGACTCCGAGGGCCGGCCCTCACGCCGGGTGAAGCCGCCCGGGATCCTGCCGGCGGCGTACATGCGCTCTTCGTAATCAACCGTCAGCGGGAAGAAGTCGATGCCCTCGCGAGGTTGCTTGGAAACGGAAGCGGTGGCCAGCACGATTGAGTCGCCGTAACGCACGGTTACTGCACCGTCGGCCAGGCCGGCCAGCCTGCCGGTCTCGATGGTGAGCGTCTTGCCACCAAGGGTGACGTCTACACTGTGGATCATTGCCGTAATCTATCCTCCTATGTCCGTTGCCCTTGGCATCCGGAATGCGTACTGAATCTCAAAGAAGATAGAGAACGGAACGGCGGCAGACGGACGGACACGTCAAACCCAGGGAACTATCCCTGGGTTAAACGCGGCGTGCGAGAAGGGCGTTCGTGGTAGTTACCTGCGCAGACCCAGTTTGGCCACAATGGCGCGATAGCGGTCTGCATCCTTACGATTAAGGTAAGCCAAAAGGCGACGGCGCTGACCGATTATCTTCAGCAGACCACGTCGTGACGCGTGGTCGTGCGAGTTGACGCGCAAGTGCTCAGTCAACTGATTCACTCGCTTGGTCAAGAGTGCAACCTGCACTTCCGGGGAGCCGGTGTCTGTCTCGTGCGCCCGATGGTTACCGATGATTTCGCTCTTCTCAGCGGTTGTCAATGGCATACTGCTTAATGGTACCTCCAGGGGTTCGGGGGCCGTGTGGTGTCAACTGCCGCGCTGACCCACTTCTCCATGCGCTGGTGGCTTCGGCCCAGACGCCTAACGTTTGTCTTTGCTGTCCCGTTCAATATCCGCAAGATTATACCACAGCGCCAAAACGCAGTTCAACACATGCTCATGTCGCCGTTGCGCTGATTCTCTCGTCCCTGCCTGCCATGTTTTGCGCCTGTTGGTCTCATCTGCTAGTATCCGCTGACCCGGGCCTGCTTGCGCCGAGCAACTACTGGCCCAAAAAGCAGAGGTTGATCAGATTGGATGCCGACACCAAAGCCATCACCCTTGGACACCCCAGTTACATCTGGGGGCACGGCCAGGAGCGCCGCCTCGCCATCGTGCGGCGCCATGTGGCGTTGGAGCGGGCGCGCATTCTCGACGTGGGCTGTGGCATCGGCGCCTACATGACCGCTTTCCGGCGTTACAGCGAGCAGGTCTACGGCGTGGATCTGGACGAAGAGAAGGTGGCGCAGGCTGCGGCAGCCTTGTCGAACGTGGCAGTGGCTCCAGCCGAGGTATTGCCCTTCCGCAGCGATTTCTTCGATGTCGTCTTCTCACACGAAGTGATCGAGCATGTGGGCGATGACCAGGCGGCCATCGCCGAGGCGGTGCGCGTGCTCGCTCCCGGCGGCAGGCTGGTCATCTTCGCGCCAAACCGGCTCTACCCCTTCGAGACGCACGGCTTCTATCTGGGTAAGCGCTACTATTATCGCCTGTTGCCGCTGGTTAACTACTTGCCGCGCTTCATTCGTGATCGCTTCGTGCCACAGGTGAGGGTCTATTCCACTGGTGACATGCGCCGTTTGCTCAAGGGCCTGGGGCTGAAGATCGAGGTGCATCGTCAGATCTACCCCGCCTTCGATGATGTTGAGCGTCGCCGCCCGCGCCTGGCGAAGTGGCTGCGCCGGGCTCTCTACACTGCCGAAGTCACACCGCTGCAGGCGTTTGGCCTGTCGCATTTCGTGGTGGCGAGAAAGGAATGCCGCTGATCAAGGAACTGGTCCAGGTTAAACCGCTCATTCTGGTCACGAACGACGACGGCATCAATTCCGCTGGCGTGCTGGCGCTGCGCCGGGCCATGGCTTCGTTGGGAGAGGCGGTCCTGCTGGCGCCGGATCGTAACTGGAGCGCGGCCGGCCATAACCGCACCATGGACAGACCGCTGCGGGTAACCAAGGTGAAGACCGATGACGGCGGTGAGGGACTGGCGAGCGATGGCACGCCGTCCGACTGCGTCAACCTGGCGGTCATCGGTATTCTGGAACGTAAGCCGGACCTGGTGGTCTCCGGCATCAACAAAGGCCCCAACCTGGGTGACGACATAACCTACTCGGGCACCGTTGCTGCTGCCATGGAGGGGTGCCTTGCCGGCATTCCATCAATCGCCTTTTCGCTTAACAGCTACGTGGAGTGGGATTTCCGCTACGCTGCCTCATTCGCCTTCAAGCTCAGTCGCGAGGTGCTACGCAACGGCTTGCCGCCCAAGGTCTTCCTCAATGTGAACGTTCCGGCGGTCAGTGAATCCGAGATCACCGGTGTTGCGGTGACACGCCTGGGCACACGAGCCTATCAGAACTCGCTGGTTAAGCGCATAGATCCGTTTGGCCGACCCTACTACTGGCTGGGCGGGGAGTTTCCTGGCTCCGTGCTGGAGGCGGGCACTGATGTCTCCGCCGTCCGTCAGGGCATGGTGTCGGTGACGCCTCTACACATGGACATGACCGATGAGCCATCAATAGAGACGCTGAAACAATGGCACCTGGAGCTGTAACACCGGTGTCTATTCGGTTGTTGTCCCAGATGGCCGATGCTATACTCAGCCTAAACTAGGCCGATTGAGCTGTGAGGTTGGGCAACATGGCTAACCTTGGGGCAGTGCTGCGCGCCGCTCGACAGGACATGGGCATGACCCTTTCCGAGGTCGAGCAGGCCACGAAGATCCGCTATCGCTACCTGCTGGCGCTCGAGGAAGAGGATTTCGCCTCTCTGCCGGAATCCATCTACGTTTACGGCTTTCTGCGCACCTATGCCCGCTACCTTGGGCTGGACGCCAACGAGGCGGTGGAGCTCTTCAAGGAACAATCTGGCAGGCAGGACCCCGCAGGCGTGCAGCCGGATACGGTCATTCTGCGCGAGGCCATCCGTCCACGCTCGGTGCTAAGTACCAACACTGTTGCTGCAATCACCATCGCCATCGGCATGCTCGTACTGCTCTACTTCGGCTACCAGCAGTTCCTTGGCGCCCAATCCAGCATTGATCCCGATGCCAGCCAGACGCGCCGCACCGCCACCGCCGCGCCCGCAGTGGCCCGCACAGCAGCCCCCACCGCGC
The DNA here is from genome assembly GCA_964566935.1 of uncultured Dehalococcoidales bacterium. Classification (GTDB taxonomy): domain Bacteria; phylum Chloroflexota; class UBA6077; order FW602-bin22; family JAMCYS01; genus CAZMKF01. The sequence continues at coordinate 11,087 of CAZMKF010000036.1, forward strand.
CCGCTGCCGCCACCAGCGCCGTCAAGCCAACGCCGGCAGCCACCGCAGGCCCGGCCGCCACGGCAACAGGTGGGGCACAGGCAAACCAGGGCGTCACCGTGGCGCTGCGCATCGTGGGCAACGAGAGCTGGGTGCGCACGGTAGTGGATGACCTCCTGGTGGAACAGGCGGTGCTGAAGACCGGCGACACTCGTATCTGGCGCGGTAACAGCTACGTGGTTTTGCGGCTGGGTAACGCGGCGGCCGTTGATGTCACCGTCAACGGTGTGCCGCAGGGTATTCTTGGCGGCCCTTACGACGTGATCGAACGGGAGTGGCGCGCCGGCGCCGTTCATTAGCAGCGGCTCCATGGTAGTCTGCGCCTGCCGCGTGACTTTGCACCTTGCCGAGTGCCATTCGCTGAAAGAGA
>CAZMKF010000036.1:11590-16315 GCA_964566935.1 uncultured Dehalococcoidales bacterium
CGTCAGCAACGATCAGGCGCACGCCAACGAGGTGATCTCGCGCGCCCTCAATTTCCTCGAACGTGCCCACAGTCAGGCGGAGCTTACCGACTACGAGATGGAGGTGGTCCATCTCTTCTGAACCAGCCGGCAGCTTCAGTATCGTTTGCCACGGTTGCGCCAAGAACGACGTCGATGCCGAGGGCATGGCCTCACGCCTGCTCGAGTTGGGATGGCGTAATGCGCCGCCAAAGACAGCGGACGTGGTCATCGTCAGCACGTGCGGTTTCATCGGCCAGGCGGTAGAGGAGTCGCTTCTCTCCTTACGTAACTACGGCCGCCAGAAGGGCAAAGGACAGATGCTGATCGCCGCCGGCTGCCTGGCAGAACGCTGGTCCGGCCGGCTGCTGGCCGAGGTGGAGGCACTCGATGGCCTGGTGGGCACCCGGCGCTGGGCCGAGATCGGCGAGGCCATTGCCAGGGCCAGGCAGGGTGAGAGGCCGGTGCTGACAGGCGGCGAGCTGAGCGACCCGCCGCGCCGGCGGTTGGCCTCGGGCGCCAGCGCCTACCTGAAGATTGCCGACGGTTGCGATTGCCGCTGCACTTTCTGCACCATCCCTGCTATTAAAGGCGCCTATCACAGCCGGCCGATCAACGACCTGGTCGCCGAAGCCAGTCAGCTGGAGGGCCTGGGGGTAAAGGAACTGATCCTGATCGCCCAGGACAGCACCGCCTGGGGGCGAGATCTGACGCCGGCGAGCAGCGTGACAAGGTTGATGGAGCGGCTGCTGGCGGAGACCACCATCCCGTGGCTGAGGGTGATGTACGCTTATCCCACCGGTCTGATGGCGGGGGAGCCGCGCCTGCTTTCCTACATCGATCTGCCTTTGCAGCACGCGCACCCGGCAGTGCTGCGGCGCATGGGCCGGCCCACTAAATCCCCCCTGGCGTTGGTGGAGCGGGTGCGGGAGCTTGTGCCTGACGTTTGCCTGCGCAGCACCTTCATCGCGGGTTTTCCGGAGGAGGATGAAGAGGAGTTCCAGGTGCTGCTCGATTTCCTGCAGGCGGCGCGGCTGGACAGGGTGGGGGTGTTCGCCTACTCCGCTGAGGAAGGCACGCCGGCCGCTCTCCTGACGCAGGTGCGTGAAAGCGTCAAGCAGCGGCGAGTGAGGGACGCCATGCTGCTGCAGCAGGAGATTTCGCGGCAAGGGAACCAGGCGCTGGTGGGGAGCGAGCTGCTCGTGCTGTGCGAGGGCAGGATCGTTTCTCCGGGGATCCGCGTTGGTAAGCGCAGTCTGCGCTATGTCCACCAGGCGACGCGATCGTACCGTGAGGCTCCCGAGATCGACGGTTACGTATACGTGCGTGGCAGGCTGCTGCCAGCGGGCGAATTCATGCGAGTGCGGGTGACCCGCGCCGATGCTTACGACTTGGTGGCGGAGGCGCTGGTCGAAGAATAGACAGCTGTCGGGCATGGCCCGAAAGGGCATGGCGCGCCTGAGGATCGGCTTCACCCTGCTGATGAGTATTGGCTCCGTGGTGATGCAAGCCGTACCGCTGGGGCAGTTCGTCTTGGCCTGCGTTGGTAATCTGCTCCACCACTACAGTTCTGCTGTCAAAACGGTGGTGGTGAAGCTGAGCCGGCATCCTCGTCGTAACCAGCGCCATACAGGCTGATCAGACGCACCGGCGCTTCTCTTGCCGTTCGTTGATGGCGCTTGTTCGCTGCCTGGCTGGCTGTCTATAATGAAGGCCGACCTTGACGGTGAATGGAGCGCGGCGATCCTCGCGGTCTTGAAGACTGTCGCGTGGTGGTGGGCTCGTCGTGGCCGTATCCCACTTCCATGCACCCCCGCCAGCGCCTGTATTTGCCAATGGCTGTTGGCGGGCTGAGCCAGCCGTTCTCTTGCACTGAACCAGGGGGTGCAGTGTTGTCGGAGCCTGAACGTAGCCGCAGCGGAAACACCCGATCCTTAGCGCGTCTATCCACACTGGCCGGCCAGGTCATGGTGGTGGTTGACGTTCTCTTTGGCGCCGTTCCAGGAGAAGCGCTGTGCTGCGAGCAACGTGGGTCTTGGCCTGATCACCTACACGGCGTTGGCCACCGGCGACTCCGATGCAGAGCGGATGACGGCCGCCCGCGAGCTATTCACCTCCTGCCTCGAGTCGGACATGAGTAGCCTGATCCTGTCCAGCCGCCTGGCTGATTACGAGGTGCTCGCGGTGGCGCCGGATCAGACGCCGCAGGTTGCGGACCGGATGCCAGGGTAACGTATTCGGTATGGCCGCAGTTTCCCTTCTGCGGCGATTGGGTGGCCGGCAATGGACGCGTCGAGGGTGACTGGATACGGGAGAAGTCGGTGTTGATTAAGCTGGCGCGTGAAGGTGACACTTACTGGGTTGAATCGATGGGCACCGGACGTTGAGGTCGAGGAGGGATAGCGGAATGGCGATACCACGCAAGAGCCCCTTCATCTGGGTGACCTGGCTGGCCAAGGCGATGGCGGGCGAGTATGGCTGCCTCTACGGTATCTGGTTCCAGGTGCACAACCAACTGACCGAAAAGCGCCCTAGCGATTTCGATCTGATCAAGTACCAGATGGACCACTCCCGTCTGCTCACCGAATTGACGCTGGAACTGGCCGACCGCGAAGTCGCCCCCCTGCGTGAAATCGGACTTGCCTGCGAGTTCCCGGAGTGTGGCGCAACGCTCAAAGGCAAGGTCGACTGTGCCCTGATCGGTCCCACCGCCGCCGAACTGTACGACTGCAAGACCGGTAAGGAGAAGCAGAGCGACCTTATTCAGGTGCTGCTCTACATGTACATGCTGGGGCGGATGCCCGCCCACAGTGCGAGGGTGATAAGCGGCGCCGTCGTCTACGCTGACCACCGCCTGCCCGTGCCCCACCTGCCGGAGGGCTTCGAGGAGAACGTCCGATACTTCGTGGAGAAACTGTCAGATCCGACCCCGCTACCGAAGTCCCCCGGCGAGGACTGCCGCTTCTGCAACCTGACGACGTCCGACTGCCCCGAGTGCGATGTTAGCGGGTAAGCGACTGGGTGGGTCTTACTCACTCCGAGCGACGAGCGGCCTGCCGCCCCAGGTGAGTGTGCGCTGCTGTTGCTGGTTAGTGCTTATATAGCCTCGCAACGACTAAACCCGCCCCAAGAATCAGTACAGACACGGCGGACGCATATCCGGTCGTTGCTGCTGGAAGCAGCATTGTCCGTCCGCTCATATTGAAATCAGAGTCGCCTTCGGGTATTTGCATGCTGTCACGGAGAGGACGGGCGCCGTTTCCCCGTGAATCTGTGTTGTTCGTATTCTCTGAGGGTGTCGTTTCTGTGCCATCGGACGACTGTCCTGGAGATCTACCATTGAACCCTCCAGGCATTTGTGAGGGATCAAAGCTATTTGGCATTTCACCGCCGGGCATCTGCGAAGGATCGAATCCTTCCGGCATCCTGCCACCGAAGAAGCCACCTCTGTTTTCACCAATACCCGGCGTATCGCCTCTGCCAAATCCACGACCCATCCCCATGGAACCCATAGCGGACAACGTAAGTCCGGAACCGTCCACGTAGCTCATATTGCTCGTGGTTTCATTGTTTGTAAGCTGCAGCGATACGCTTTCAGCGCGCAGTGTGCAGAACTGCCGCATTGTCTCAACGCCCTCTTCGAATTGCTCGAAAGAGTAGAACGCTGTCGGATCCTTCTCTACATATGGCTTTATCGAGTTATAGGTGTCGTCGATAATACCGTTGATATCCACAGTATTCAGAAACTCAGCAAAAAACCGATGGTACAGCTCGGTGTACTCGTCATTTGCGACGATCCAGTCCCACATTGGGCGATCCTCAGAAGACCCACCGGACACAGGGGAGTCGATGGGCGTATTGATCGTGCTCTGCGCATTGCCACCCTGGAAAGTACCGAATGCCAGATTGTAATCCCACGGGATCAGCGCCATCTGCCCGTTTTCTTCATACAGATAGTAGTTGTGGATCATGGAACCGGTGTAGCTGTCGCCGTTACAGACGAAATTGTGTATCACGAAATAGCGGATGACTTGATCGACATCCACCACCGATTCAATCTGTTCGCCGTTTGACAGCTTCTTTAGAGAGTCAATGAGCCGTCTCTTATCGGCCGTGGTAATGTCGGTCTTGGCACTGTTCCAGATGTTGGAGTAACTGCCAGCATTGTCATCTACATACTGCAGCTTGACGTCGGAAGTCCCCATACCACCTCTGGGGCCGCCAAATCCGCCTGGCATCTGTGATGGGTCAAGACGTCCCACATCCGGCATTGCCGGCGCACGCATACCTTGAGCGGGTCTATTGGCGTTTTCATCCGAGTTGGCGCGATTCATGAAATCATCCATGTTGAAGTCTTTGCCGTTGCCACGACCGCCGCCAAAGCCCATGCTGTCCGGCTTATACAGTTCACCGTAATTGGAGCCGTAATTCCTTTCAAGGAAGCTCTCTTCCACACCCTCTACCGCAAGATACAAGCCCCAATCCGCGCCATTGACCGTGATGTACACGAAACTGCAGAGAGGAGTGGCTGCACCGAACTCGTGCATCATGGTATAGGTTAGATAGTCTTTCATCATGGTTGAGTCCTGAATCAGATTGTTCAGGCTCAGCTTATCAAGACCGTGATAAGTGATTGAACTATCGTAGTGGTCAAACTCCACCTTGAAACTGTAGCGGTGACTGTTCATGGAAGAGACTGTGGAAAGG
>CAZMKF010000036.1:16325-21667 GCA_964566935.1 uncultured Dehalococcoidales bacterium
CTTTGCCTCGTATACCGACGTTTTTGTAGGCTTCTCCATCAACCACCACAGAGGCCGCGTAGTACTCTTCACTCCTAGCATCCGCAATAAACTCGTCCCAATTGTTCATGACAATGTCAATGGTGTGTACCCTTGTATTGTCGAACAGGCGGTTTTCGTACCCCATGGTACGCGTTATGATTTCGAGGCCAAGGGCGTCGCCATTCATAAACAGAACTGTAACGACGAGTATCAGGGCTGTGACCGTCCAGGCGATCTTGTTGTAATGCTTACTTCCCGCCAACGTCTTACCCCATGTAATCGCCGTTATAGGAGACGATTACTGCGCTGTTCACACCGGGTATTTCGGAGATAGAATTGATGAAATCGGTATCGTCCTCTTTGAGACGGACTTCAATGTTCATTTCAATCGCACCCTTAACCGCGGATTTGCTTTTGACCGTGGTGCGGGTGACGTTCCTGGCAAGACACTCTTTAGCTTGTACTTCCGCATCATGATTTACGCAGTTGATCACAACCATGTAGGGGTGCGTGTGGGTTTTCTGATTGACAAATACCAGCAAGATCATGCCGATACAGACGCTGCCAATGCTTGCCAGAGGAATCATACCTGCCGCAAGGATAATACCGGCGCCGATAGCCCAGAACAGAAACGCAATATCCAGAGGGTCTTTGATTGCGGTACGGAAACGGACGATGGAAAGTGCACCGACCATACCTAGGGAAAGCACCACATTAGAGCTCACGGCGAGAATGACAATGGAAGTTATCATCGTTAGGGCGATCAGTGTTGTGCCAAAGCCTGCCGAATACATCACACCACGGTAGGTCTTCCTATAGATGAGGAAGATAAACAGACCGATGCCAAAAGACAGCACAATTGTCAAGAGCATGTCAAGAATGCTGATAGAAGATACGTTGTCCAGGAAACTGGATTTGAAGATATCGTTGAAAGTAATCATTTGGGCTAATCCTTCATGCTTGCTGGTGGAATGATCTCTTAGTCATACATCCGACAAGCGGCGTACTTTGAAAATGCCGCGCTGCGTCTGCCGTCCAGCTGTATCGCATCCCGAATCACATCCGGGAGGTAGTTGTCCCACTTCACTTCGAGGATGCATGGAGAATCCTTGATCGGAATGGTTACACAGGCGGGATTGAGGAAATCAGTGCATCTCATGCCGGTACGGATGTTGTGATCCAGCGTCACTCGTGTATTGCCGGGGGCAAATACGAACGGCTCACGGGTGTAATCGACAATGACCTTAGCTTGCATTCCTTCGTTGCGAATACGGAGATAGAAGCCGAGGATCACCTCATCAGTGCTTGCAGCCATCCAGCCGACATTGCCATCTACAATCGCTTGAGCCTGTTCAGGTGTAAGACTGGCCGAGGTCTTACGGCCAAGTCCGCCGCGCTTGAACTTTCTTTCCAGACGGATCATGGACTGATCGTTGTTGTATAGACGAATCCGGTACTTCTCACGGATGTTTACGCTTTCCAGCTTTTCTCGGAGGGCCTTGTCATCAAGATTGTCAAAATACAGACTGCGTATTTCATACTGTCCGTTTACGGCATGACTGTCTGGTTTCATCACAGCCCTCAGCCTCTGCCGCAGGATCAGCATGTCGTGATTACTGATCTCGTGCTTAACTTCATGTCTGAATTGCATGCCGCACTCCTCCTTTCCATATCGGCATTATAGAAAGCGAACCAGGGCTTTACACAAGAATTACATGCCGGTGTGTTAACGAACACAGAAAGGTTTGTGGAGATTCATTGGACTATGGGAATCCGGCAACAACTGTGTCGCTATTCCACACACGCCCTACCGTATTGAGAGTGTTGCCTCAGCGGTCGCCCTCGCGCACGAAGAGCGAGATCAGCACGCAGGCGATGCCGGCGGCAACCGCTGCCCACAATCCAATAGAGAGTGAGCCCGAGCTGTCGGCCATGGCGCCGATCAATGGTGGCCCGACCATGGCGCCGAAGTAGGCGAAGCTGAAGCCGATGCCCACCGCCGTGCCCAGCGAGCTGCCTGGTACCAGGGTGGCCATGATCGGCATTATCAGCATCATCGGTGACAGGCTGATGCCCAGGAGGAAGAGCAGTATCGCCCAACTCCAGGTGGGCAGCCACAGCAACGCGCCGCTGGGGAAGAGCGCCACCAGCAGGGAGGTCGCCGCCACGCCCACCCGGTACGGCGGCAGGCAGGCTCCCACCAGGCGGCAGACCGGCCCGGTGAGCGCAAAGCCGGCGATGGTGCCCCAGAGGATAAAGCCTGTGTAGAAGCCGGACTCCACGCCGCTCAGTCCCACCACCTCAGTGAACCAGGTGGGCATCCAATTGATGGCGCCGAAGTAGGTCCAGAAAAGGAAGAACTGCGCTGAGGCCATCAACAGTACGTTGCGGTTGCGCAGCAGGGCGCTGAGCGGCAGGGAAGGGGGCCGTTCTGCCTTATCGCTGCGTCTTTCTGGCGGAACGGCATAGGTATGTTTGCCGCTCAGTCCGATTGGCTCCGGACGATCGAGGAAGAACAGTACGCAAATCAGCAGCGCGATGGGGCCGATGATGGAGACGATGCCGTAGCCGAGCCGCCAGCCGAAGGCCGCGATCAGTGGCGCCAGCACCCAGGTGGCGAGAATAGAGCCGGTTTTGCCGGCAGCGACGTGCACGCCCAACACCGTACCGAACTGAGCCTTGCTGAACCAGTTGGCCAGCACCGGCGAGGGCACGAGGATTGCGATGGCGGAGCCGATGCCGGTGAGCAGGCGCGAGGCAACGGCCATGCCGTAGTTGCCCGCCGTGCCAAACAGAGCGGCGCCCCCCACCATCAGGGCCACGCCGGCGATGACCAGGGGCCGGAAACCGAGGCGGTCGGCCAGTATGCCCACCGGCAGCATTACCGCCGCCATGGAGAAGAGGTAGACTGACATCAGCCCGCCAGCCAGCGAGTAGCTGAGGTTGAGCTCGTGCAGCAGCGGTGGGATCAAGACTGGATAGGCGAACGTCTGCACGTTCTGGAAGAAGGCTTGCAGCGAGATGGCAGACCAGATCAGCCAGCGGTAGTTGTCGCCCAGCCGCATCGCTGTGCCGCGCATGAGGCCGGTAAACAAGCCTCGCCCCATGATACCGTTCGCTGATTTCATCTTAAGTTCGTCCTCTTCCGGGCGCTCAACGGCCCGGCGGGTTGAAACTCCTGCCGGGCCGGCGAGGCTATGTAACTATCTTAGCACTAGGGCCGACCGAACACCTTCATCGCGGTGCCGCCGAACATCTTGGCCAGCGCTTCGTTACCCTTGTCGCTGAAATAACGCATGGTCATATTCAGCGCCTTTTCGTAGCCCTCACGGCTGCTCACCGGTGGGTAGTCGCTGCCCCACATGATGCGGTCTGGCCCGAAAGCCTCGTAAGCGAGGTCGAACAGTGGTGGGATGCTGGGACCGAACGGCCGCGGTTCCTGGAAGGGGTTGGTTCGTGGCGTGAATTCGCCTAAGCCGTGGATCTTGATCAGCGTGTTGGGGAAGCGCGCCAGGCTGAACACCTTGCGGCGCTGCTCGTAGGGTTCCGTTTCGCCCTCGGGGAAGTTGAGCGCTCCCAGGTGCTCAATGACGATCGTCACCTCGGGCAGTTGTTCGATCAACCTGGCGAACTCGTCGCTGGCGAACTCGTTGACGTTGGCTCCGAAGCAACTGACCGGCAGCCCCAACTCCGCCGCTTTGCGCCAGATGCGAAGCGGATCGTCGCCCGGCGAGCGGGTGGTGACGGTGAAGCGCACGCCGGCCGCGCCCTGCTCCTGCAGCCGCGCCAGCTGGTCGCAGGCGTCGGCATCGGCCGCGTTCACCTTGACCACGTTGAGGAAGCGGCCGGGGAAGCGGCGTTGGCATTCGAACTGGTACGAGTTGTCGTATTCGGGGGAGATCTGGATCAGCACCCCGTAGCTGACGTTGTTGCGGTCCATCTGGTAGACGAGGCTCTCGATTGGCTCAAACCAATCTCGCGAGGCATGACAATGGGTGTCGACAATCAGCATTGGCTGGCCTCCGCTCACATGATCGCCGGCGGTGGCGTTGCGTTCGGGCCGGCGTCACAGACAGCATAGCACTTGCCGAGGTCGCTTAGGCCTCCAGCCGCTGCACGTGCGCATCCTATTCACGGTGTAGAATCTGACCAGGCCGGTTGAACGGGATGGAGGTGGCGCTGTGGAATGCTTCGATATCGTTATTTGCTATGGTAGGTTGATGGACGGCACCGGCGCGCCGGCGCACCGTGCCGACCTCGGTCTCAGTGGCGGCCGCATCGAAGCGACGGGCGACCTGAGTGGCGCCGAGGCGGGGCAGGTGATCGACGCCAGTGGCCTGGTGGTCACCCCAGGTTTTATTGACCTGCACACTCATTCGGACGCAACCCTGCTCGTTAACCCGCTGGCGGAGAGTTCCGTGCACCAGGGCGTGACCACTGAGGTGGTCGGCAACTGCGGTCACAGCGCCGCTCCTGCGCCTGAGCCTGAGCTGGCGCGTTCCATCCTGTTGGGCGTGCAGGACGTCGATATTGCCTGGCGCGACATGGCTGGCTACCTGCGAACCCTGGAGGAACTGAAACCGGCGATCAACGTGGGTGCGCTGGTTGGCCACGGCACGCTACGTCTGGCGGCGATGGGTTTCGCCAGCCGTCCGGCCGAGACGGCCGAGATAGAGACGGAGGTGAAGCTGGCCCGCACAGCGCTGGAGCAGGGCGCGCTCGGTCTCTCTCTGGGGTTGGAGTACGCTCCCGGCAACAACAGCGAGGAACGCGAGCTGCTGGCGCTGGCGCAGGTGGTGGCTGAGGCCAACGGCATCCTCACTTCGCACGTGCGCAACCGCGACTACCGCTATCTTGCGGCCACCAAGGAGATGCTCAATCTGGTGGAGAAGACCGGCGTACGGTTGCAGCTGTCGCACTTCACCGCCAAGTACGGCGCGGCCAAGGGTGAGCAGGAGGTGGTTTACCAGCTGCTGGACCAGGTGGTGGAAGGCGGGGCCGACGTTGCCGCGGATATGATGCCCTACGTCTGGTGCATGTCCTCACTGCCCTCGGCCATCCTGCCGCCAACCGCCTTTGAGGGCGGCCACGCCGAGCTGAGAAAGCGGCTGCAGAACCCGGCCCAGCGCGCCGCCTTCAAGCGCTACGATAATCCCCTCTGGAAGATCATCAGCGCCGGTCTCTGGCAGCGGCTGGTGCTTCTGGCTACCCGCAGTCATCCGGAGTATGCAGGGCGCACAGTGGCGGCACTGGCGGAGGCTACCGGCAAGGAGCCTTACGATCTGCTGTTTGATCTGATGCTGGATGAGGGTGACCACATG
>CAZMKF010000037.1:0-6009 GCA_964566935.1 uncultured Dehalococcoidales bacterium
CCCGGGACGACCTTTTAGCTTGGGCTTCACCCACATGTAGCAGTGGGCCGTGTATGATGGACAGGCTTTCCCCGACCGGGTGCGTCGTGGTGCGCCAGAATGAACGCCAAGGCGGTGATGATGCGGGCTTCTTCGATGTTGCGAGCGGTGACGCCGCTGCTCGTTCTCCCGCTGCTGTTATCGACACTGAGCAGCTGTGCGCAGGCCGCCGCCCCGACGGCGGAAGCCACCGCGCCCACAGCTGCTGCCACCGCCCCGCCCACAGCTGCTCCTCCTGCCGCCGTGCAAACCGTGGTCAGCACCGCTTTGCCAACGGCAGCGCCGCCCACGCCAACGGGCAGCCCCGTTGCCACCGTGGACGTGCCGCTGGACAAGCAGTTCGACGATTCGCCTTTTGAGGGGGGCGCTGGCGCCTGTCTGCGCCACCCCTGCCCGGTGACCGAACGCGACCTGAGCGAGCTGGCGCCCAACGTGGCGGCCTACCTGGCCGGCCGTGAGGGCAGGTCGGCGGTTGCGGTGGCGGTGCCGGCCGAACACGCTATCTACTCCTTCAACGGCAGTGAGCCGATGTCGATGGGCAGCGTGGTCAAAGTGCTGGTGATGATGGCCACCCTCGATAACGCGCAGACTGAGGGGCGACCGGTGAGCGAGTACGAGCTCGAGCTGCTTCGGCCGATGATCACCTTAAGTGATAACGACGCCACCAACGCGCTCTGGGTGCAGCTGGGCTGCGCCGAGGGGGTGGCCGCCTACCTGCGCGAGCGCAACTTCGACGAGATAGAGCCGAATATGGAGGAGCAGTGGGGCACCAGTCACGCGACAGCGCGCGCCGTGGCGCGACTGTTTGCCGATATCGCCTTTGGCAGCTCGCTTGGCCCCGAGTACCGGCAAGTGGCACTCGACCTGTTGAGCGAGGTGGCAGAGGGGCAACGCTGGGGGGTATCGGCGGGGTTGGAGAATAAGCCGGAGGGGACGCTGTTGGCCATTAAGGACGGCTGGTATCCCGCCGGCCACGGCTGGTGGGTCAACAGTGGCGGCGTGCTGGTGCCGGGCGACGGCAGCAGTGGCTATGCCATCGTCGTGCTAACCGGTGACCAGCCCTCGCTGGCGTACGGCATCGAGACGATCGAGCAGGTGTCGCGCTACATCCACGAGGCGATGCGCAAGTAGGGACGAAGCAGGGTGGAGCACTGAGAGTGCTCCACCCTGCGCGGTATTGGCTCGGATTTGGCAGGCTCAGCGCCTCCAGCCAGCGCCCCGGCGCGTCGCCGTTGCGGCGTTACCGTTGTCGGCATTCGTCTGGGGGGCGGAGCCGAGCGCTGCGCCGCTCCGATCGATGTTGCGTTCGAAGGCGATCAGGTGGTTGTGGGAACCACGCAGCAGGTTGGTGTAAAGCCGCTGGATGGTACTGTTGTCGGTGGCGTCGATCCGCTCTTGCAGGTCGGCGATGTCCGTCTCCTCGATGACGACGCCCACTTTGTAGGCGTCTTGCAGCGACCTGCTACCCTCGGCGATCAGCTGGTCGTAGAGTGCCTGGATCTCCTGATTGGCAAACTTGCCGTTCTCGGGCAGCACGGGGTTGGGCACGCCGAACTGCTCCATCACGTGCGCCACACTGTCCATGTGCTTCTGCTCTGATTTGGCGATGTTGCTGAAGACGCGGGAGCCCCACTGTTCGCTCAGCTTCAGATAGACGTCGCGCGCCATCTTCTCCTCTTCGATCATGAAGCGCAGGCCGTCGGCTTCCACGCTGCTGATCGTGACGTCGACTGTGGCGGCAGTGATGGGTGCTTGAGTGCCTCTGGGTTCAACCGGCGCGGCGCCAACTAGGGAAGTGGTGGCGATGGACAGGGCCAGCACCAGCGGCAGGGCGGATTTGGCTAGTTCGAAACGCATTATCTTCGTTCCTCCTCGAATTCGCTTGTTGCGCTCCTAATGTACCTGCGTCATATGTGCAAAAGATGTGCGAGACGTGGAAGAATTGTGTAGATTCCCAGGTGGACTCCCCCCGCTTGGGCCTGAAACAGGCTATAGCGACAAGCAGAAATCGTGCGGTGGCGCCCCACGGTCAGCAGCCGCGAGCTTGAGCAGTAGAACCCCAACGTCCAGGTCAGGCAGTGTGCTGCCCGGCCGGCGCTGGGTCTCGCTTTTCTACGGGCTGGGGCGGCTTAGCTATTGCAGAATGTGCTAATCTTCTGTTGCCCCCCTCAGGGGGCGCATGTTTGTTGAGGAAGTGCGATCGTGCCTAGTGTGGAAACTGTAAGAGACGCGCTGAAGAATGTGATGGACCCCGAGCTGGGCCGTTATCTCGCAGCCTGCTTGAGTTGGGGATGATCCGCGAGATAACGGTCGACGGCGGTGAGGTAGAGGTAACGGTAGCTCTGACCACCATGGCCTGTCCGCTGCGCGGTAGCATCAGCGACGATGTGAGGCAGGCGGTGGCGACGTTGCCGGACGTCAGTAACGTGCGGGTGCGGCTGGCCGAGCTCAGTGCGGAGGAGAAGAACCGCCTGCGGCAAACGCTGCAGGCGGGCGCCCGCGGCGCCTCTGGGGCGAATGACGAGGAAGAGTACTCTCGCGCCTCCGAGTTGAACCGCATCGACAAGGTGATCGCCATCATGAGCGGCAAGGGCGGCGTGGGCAAATCGCTGGTCTGTGGTCTGCTGGCGGTATCGCTGGCGCGCGCCGGCAAGAAGGTCGGCATTCTCGACGCCGACGTCACCGGTCCCAGCATCCCTCGCATGTTCGGCCTGCGCGAGCATCCGGGTTCCACCCCCTTCGGCATTCTGCCGGTGCGCAGCGAGCTGGGTATAGAGGTGATGTCAATCAACCTCATCCTCAACAACGAAGACGACGCCGTGATCTGGCGCGGACCGATGATCACCAGCGCCATCAAGCAGTTTTGGCACGATGTGGTCTGGGGCGAGCTCGATTACCTGTTGGTGGACATGCCGCCCGGCACCTCGGACGTGCCGCTGACGGTGATGCAGTCGCTGCCGGTGAGCGGTGTGGTGATCGTCTCCTCGCCGCAGCAGCTGGTTGGCATGGTGGTTCGCAAGGCGGTTCAGATGGCGAAGCAGCTGAGCAAGCCGATCGTGGGCGTGGTGGAGAACATGAGCTACTTCGAGTGCTCGGATAGCGGCAAGCGCTACGAGGTGTTCGGCCCCAGTCACGCCGACCAGCTGGCGGCGGTGACGGGCGCGCCGTTGCTCGCCTCACTGCCGGTGGACCCGGCGATCGCCACCCTGGCCGACGAGGGCCGCATCGAGCAGTACAGTTCACCGGCGTACGAGGAGCTGGCGCGGGCCTTCGCCGCTTTGCCCTGAGGGCGGGACCGGCAGACAGCCGTTTACGCGGAGAACAAGGATCGCCAGGCAGCGAGCGGCAGCGCCCATGCCGCTGCCGCCTGGAGGGTTGCGGCAGCGCCTGCCGGTCAACGAGCCGGGGCCGCTCCACTGGCGGGCGGGTGCGCCTCCCGGGTGACCGGCGCTGGCTCCGCAGGTCCGAGAAACTGATGCCGGTGCTCCATGCGGAGGAATTGGGCGGACAGTTGTCCCTGCAGGATAAAGGCCATCGCCACCATCAGCGCCGCGTCGGCGCCGAAGGTGGTGGCCGCTATGCCCAAAGAGATGGACAGGTTGCGCTGCACGCTGGCCAGCACCAGCACCAGGGCGTCGTTTCTGGCGAAGAAGCGACGCCCTATCGTTATGGAGACAGTGTAGTTAATGGCGTAGAAGAGCGCCTGAACAAAGAGCGCCAGCAGCAGGATGTCGGGGTTGGCCACGATCTGGGGGGAGTTGACGCCCATACCGGTGAAGATGATGTAGATCATCCCCCAGGGTGTGGCGGCCGCCAGATAGGGCTTGTAACGGCTGCCAAACTCGTCGGCGCTCATCCGGCGCAGGATGAGGCTGTAGGTGGTCACTCCCAGCACCAGCGGCAAGAGGATGACGAGGGCTACCGTCTTGAACACCGCAAGCACGTTGAACTCTACGCTCTGGCCAAGCATCACTAGCAGGTACCACGGCGCCAGCAGCGCGCCGGCCACCAGGCCGATCACAGCGAGGTTCACGGCGGCCGGCACGTTGCCCTTACCCATCAGCGTGAAGGCGATGGTCATGTTGGAGATGGGGATGAGCGAGGCGATGGCCAGGCCGGCGAAGAGCAGCGGCTCGTGCCAGAGAAAGACGCGCCCCAGCAGGTAGGCCGTCAGCGGCACGATGACGAAGTTGATCAGCATGAAGGTTGTCACCAGCCGCAGATGCGAGCGGTTGGCCAGCTCCGAGAGCCGGAAGCCGATCATGGTGGGATAGATCATGATCACTGCCACGATCAGGACGTAGTTGACCAGACCCGAGACGTCGGTGAGCATGCCGGCGATGAAGCCGAGCGCCATCATCACTGGGATGGTGGCCGCCAGGTGGCGCGAGGGCGTGAAGAACAGCTTGAGCACTAGTTTCGACAAATCAGGTTCCCTGTGCGAGCGTTGGTTTGGCCGGTCCAAAGCGGCCCGGGTGGATCTCACTAACCCCGCAAGCGGGCCCTGCTCTCCTGACGTGAGGTGATGGGTCCGGCTGCTTTGACCTCGCTGTCGACCACCTGGCTTGCAGGGGGCATCATACCGTACTGCCGGCCTGGGCGTAATTGCTAAAGGGTTTGATCCGCGTAGCCAGTGCCAGTTCGGCAACCACGGCGCCCGCCCACCGTGTGGTTGATGCCGTGGCGGGTCTATGCCAGCTGCATCACCTTGCCACCGGCGGCGGCCGACTGTATAGCCAGCAGCGCCAGCTTGAAGGCGTTGAGCGCGTCCTCGCCCGGCACACGATCGGGGGGCCGGCCCTCGCGCACGCAGTCGCAGAAATAGCGCAGTTCGTTGCTGAGCATGCCGGCGAAGAGGCCGCCGGGCAGGTCGTGCACTAGCGCCGTCTCGGGCGCCCTGACCTGCTCATCGTTCCAGAGGTAGACGCCGTTGTTGGTGGAGTCCAGGCGCACGGTGCCCTTGACTCCAGAGATCTCCAGCAGGGCATCTACCGGTCTCGGCGCGGCGTCGGGCACCAGCCAGGCGGTCTGGATGGCGGCGATAGCGCCGCTGGGGAAGCGCAGCAGAATCCAGACGACGTCCGGCTTTTCCTCGCCCAGGACGTGGCTCTGCATGGCGCAAAGCTGTTCCGGCCACTCGGCGGTCAGCCAGAGCGCCAGGTCGAGATCGTGAATGCAGGCGCCGAGGATGGGCGAGATGGTGCGGCCAGTGTAGTTGTTGCGGCGGGAGATGTTGCGTTTGAGGTGCAACGAGCCGAGTTTGCCTAGGGCGCCGGCCGCGATCTGCTGCTTCAGCCAGAGGTGACGTTCGTCGAAGCGGAGGATGTGGCCGACCATGAAGATCGAGTCGCTCCTGGCGGCGGCAGCGAAGATCTCCTCCGCCTCAGCAAGCGAGCTGGCGATTGGCTTCTCGAGGAAGAGGTGTTTGCCGGCGGCCAGCGCCGCCAGCGAGGGCGCCACGTGCTCCCAATCACGGTTGCAGACATCCACCACATCCACTTCGGGGTCGTCCACCAGCGACTGGAAATCCGAGTAGTGTCTGGCTGGCCCGTATTTGGCGCTCAGCTCGGCGGCGCGTGCGGCGCTGCGCGAGCAGAGCGCGGTAACGCGCACGCCGGGCAGTTCGCTCAATGCCGCCAGGTGACGCTCGCCAAAGGCGCCGAGGCCGATTAGCCCTACCCGCACCTCTTTCATCGTGCCTGTCTCCGGGCCACCGCCTCGCGCAGGCGCTGGCAGGCGATGACGATGTCGTCGAAAGCGCTGGCGTAGGAGAGGCGGATGAAGCCCTCACCCTCGCTGCCGAAGGCGGTGCCGGGCACGGTGGCGACGGCCGCCTCCTCAAGAAAGTAGTTGCTGGCCTCGCGTGAGCTCATGCCCAGGGCGGCGATGGAGGGGAAGGCGTAGAAAGCGCCGCCGGGCCAGACGCAGCTGAGGGAGGGTATATCGTTCAGCTGCGTCTGGCCCGGCGGC
>CAZMKF010000037.1:6019-6835 GCA_964566935.1 uncultured Dehalococcoidales bacterium
GTTCAGCTCGGTCACCAGGTGCTGGCGGCGCCGCTCGTACTCGAGCCGCATCTCCTCCACGCAGTCCTGGGGGCCATTGTAGGCGGCCACCGCGCCGGCTTGGGCGAAGGAGGTGGGGGTGGTGGTCAGGTACTGCCGCACCCGCACCATCGACTGGACAAGGTTATTCGGCGCCGCCAGGTAGCCCAGTCGCCAGCCGTCCATGGCGTAGGCCTTGGAGAAGCCGTTGACGGTGATGGTGCGCTCGCGCATGCCAGGCAGACCGGCGATGCTGATGTGCTCGGCGTCGCCGTAGATGATGCGTTCGTAGATCTCATCGGCGATCACCAGCAGGTTGTGCTTCACCGCCAGTTCGGCCAGTGCTTCCATCACCTCACGGCGCACCACGCCGCCGGTGGGGTTGTGAGGCGTGTTGAGCACCAGCATCTTGGTGCCGGGCCTGATCAGGCTGGCTATTTCGTCGGGGTCGGGCTGGAACTGGTTGGCGGCCCGCAGAGTATAGCTGAGCGTCTCTGCCTCGGCCATGGAGGCGCAGTGGCGGTAGTTTAGCCAGGCGGGGTTGGGGATGAGCAGGCTGTCACCCGGGTTGAGAAAGCCGAGGATGGCGATGGCGATCGCCTCCGAGGCGCCGGTGGTGACGATCAGCTCTGTTTCCGGATCCACCTTCAGGCCGTTCTCGCGCGCCAGCTTGGCGGCGATGGCCTGGCGCAGGGGCGGCATGCCGTAGTTCGAGGTGTAGTGGACGAAGCCGTCGTGCAGCGCCTGGGCGGCCCGGGTTAGGGCGGCTCCGGTGGTTATGTACATCCACGCAGCGCC
>CAZMKF010000037.1:6850-10129 GCA_964566935.1 uncultured Dehalococcoidales bacterium
GGTGGGCGTGTCGAAATCCGGCCGGCCAATCTCGAGGTGGATCACCTTGGTGCCACTCTGCTCGATGGCGGCGGCGCGCTCCGCCACCTTACGGATATCTGAGAACGGCACCGCTCTCAGTCGTTCCGCCTCCTGGAATTGCGTATCCACGTTACATCCTCCTGCCCGTCTGCGGGCTGCGTTCGCCGTCGTTGGCGGCGAGGTCAAACGGATAGAGCGAGGCCACGGTGCGCCAGAGCAACCACTGGCGTTCTCTCTCCGAGATGAAATCGAAATGGTCAAGCAATTGCAGGGCACGGGCGTAGCCCTCGTGCTGTTGCACGTAGGGGAAGTCGGTGCCCCACATCAGGCGCTCGGCGCCGAATTCGCCATGCAGGCGGCGCACTAGGGCAGTGGCGTCGGTGAAGGGGTACGGTTGGGCCGAGGCCACCGCCAGCGCCGAGACTTTGACGTAGACGTTCTCGCGCCTGGCCAGGGCGAAGAGCGGCGCCGAGCCGGGGTAGGCAGGCGATTCCTCTTTGCGCTGGCGGCCGAGGTGGTCGATGATCACTCGGCAGGCGGGGTGGCGGTCGGCCATCTCGCCCACTGCGGTCAGCTGTTCCGGCCAGGCCAGCAGGCTGATCGGCACGCTCAACGCCGCGGCCATCTGCCAGAGCTCGTCCTGCCCCGCGCTGGTTAGCCAACGCCAATTGTGCGGAGTGCCCAGCGGACGCAGCCGCAGGCCGGCGATGCCCTCCTGCGCCACCATGCGACGCAGCTGTTCGGCGGCGTCCGCCGCCAGCGGGTCAACCAGGCAGACGCCCACAAAGCGCCCCGGGTAACGGTGACAGCAGTCGAGCAGGTAGCGGTGGTCGTAGCCGTAGTTACCGGGCTGTACCAACACCGCGCCGGCCACACCGCAGGCGGCTTGTACCTGCAGCAGGTGCTCCAACGAGCCCGGCAACATCTCCTGGCTCATGCCGGGCACCGGTTGCCAGGGGTAGGTGATGGTGTCATCGCTCCAGACGTGCAGGTGCGAGTCGATCGCCAGCGCGTGCGGCAGCGGTTCCATCATCGTCACCGGCGGCTGTCGATGAAGCGCTCGGCCACGCCGGCCATCATGGCGGCGCCCGCCGGCAACATCGCGTCGTTGATCAGCATGCGCGGATTGTGCAGGCCGGGATTGATGCGGTCAGGAAAGCCGCTGCCGATGCGGAAGAGGCAGCCGGGCACGCCGCTGGCGCTGAGGAAAGAGAAGTCCTCCGAGGCCATCATTGGCCCGCCGGGGCGGCTGTTCTCGGCGCCCAGCAGGGCTACGGCTGTTTCCTGCACCAGGGTGGTGAGGGCGGCATCGTTGAACACGGCCGCCGGGCCGCGTTCCACCTTGAACTCGTGGCCGCCGCCGAGCGCGTCGGCTATGGCGTGAGCGCGCTCCAGCTCGGCCAGCACGCGCTCGCGCGTCTCCGGCTTGAAGTTGCGCACCGTGCCCTCCAGCTCCACCCGGCCGGTGATCACGTTGTGCCGGCTGCCGCCGTTGATGCGGCCGATGGTGACGATCGAACTGTCGAGCGCCGACACCCTGCGGGAGGTGATCTGGTTGATGGCGGGGATGACAAGGCCGGTGAGCGCTATGGCGTCCAAACCCTGGTCGGGGTAGGCGCCGTGGGCTCCGGTGCCGAGGATGGCCGACCAGAAATGATCGGCCGCCGAGGAGACGTAACCAGCGCAGACGGCGGCGGCGCCGGCCGGCAACTCGGGGGTGACGTGCTGGGCGAAAACGGCGTCCACGCCCTCCATCCAGCCTTCCTCCAGCACGCGGCGGGCGCCGTGCTTGCCTTCACTGTCGGCGCCCTCCTCGGCCGGCTGGAAGAGAAAGAGCACGCTGCCTGCCGGTGGCTGCTCCGTCAGCAGTCTGGCGGCGCCCAGCAGGCAGGCCATGTGGGCATCGTGGCCGCAGGCGTGCATCATGCCGGGATTCTGGGAGACGAGCTCGCCCTCGTTCTCCTCCTGCACCTCGAGCGCGTCCATGTCGGCCCGCAGCATCACGGTGGGACCGCCGTTGACGAGGCGGCCGATGACGCCGGTTTTGGCTACGCCCGTGTGCACCTCCAAGCGGAGGCCCTTCAGGTACTCGGCAATGTAGGCGCCCGTTTTTACCTCTCTGGAGCTCGGCTCCGGATAGCGGTGGAAGTGGTGGCGCAGAGCTAGCAGTTCCTCGTTGATCGCTTCGGCACGCTGCAGCAGGCTTGTCATCGCTGGCTCCTTATCAGATGCTGTAACCGGCTTCGAAGCCCGAAGTTACCGCTTCATAGATGGTGCGCGGGCGCACACAGTCGCCCACCTCGTAGAAGTCGACCCCGTCGCGGCGCAGGGCGGCGCTCAGTTCGTTTTGGGAGACGGTGCCCACACAGAGCACGATGGTGTCGAAGCCATCCATGTGGTACTCCACGCCGCCCCGGTCAAGCGTGAGGCTGCCCGCCTCGATACGCGTGACCTTGGCCTTGGTGATGTAGTCGAGGCCCAGCTGGCGGAACTCGCGGATCAGCAGGGGCTTGGCGCCGATCAGGAAGCCGGGCGCCACGTCGTCCAGCATCTCCACGATGGTCACCTGCGAGCCCTTGCCGGCGATGTACTCGGCCAGTTCGCAGCCCACGTCGCCGCCGCCGATGATGGCCACGTTGGCGCCCACCTCGGCCCGGCCGGAGAGCACCTCCCAGGCGGAGATGGCATGCTCGGCGGCGCCGGGGATGGGCGGCTGCAGCGGCTGGCCGCCGGTGGCCACGATCAGTTCGTCGTAGCCGAACCGCTTGATCTCCTCGGGACTGGCCCGCTTGCCCAGCTCGAGTCTGACGCCGGCCAGCTCCAGCTGGCGGCGGTAGTAGGCGAGCAGGCGCGAGATCATTTCCTTGTGGGGTGGCACCTGGCCCATCACCAGCTGGCCGCCCACCTCGCCGGCGGCCTCCCAGAGAGTCACCCGGTGACCGCGTTTGGCGGCTGTGATCGCTGCCTCCATGCCGGCCGGCCCGGCGCCGATGACCAACACCTCTTTGCTCTGGGCCGCTGGTTTCATGGGGAACTGGGCCTCACGGGCGACGATGGGGTTGACCACGCAGCCCACCGGCAGGCACTTAAAGATACGGCCGTGGCACTGCGGCGAGGTACAGGCCAGGCACTGGCGAATCTCGTCGGCTCGCCCTTCCTCCGCCTTACGCACGAAGTCAGGGTCGGCCAGCATCTGGCGGCCGAAGGCGATCTGATCGCCCTTGCCTTCGGCGATCAGCTGGTCAGCCAGCTCGGGGG
>CAZMKF010000037.1:10161-18601 GCA_964566935.1 uncultured Dehalococcoidales bacterium
CGACCGCTTTCTTGATCGCCTCGCCGTAAGGCGCCAGCACTCCCTGGGGTAGCATGTTAGGAGGCGTGCTCAGGTAGAAGGTCTCCTGTCCACCGCCGGTGACGTCGAGGCAGTCGATGCCGGCCTCGGCGAGCAGACGGGCAGTGATCTTACTGTCCTCGAGGTTGATGCCTGATTCCAGGCCTTCATCCACCACCAGGCGCACCATTAGCGGGTAGTCGGCGCCCACCTCCCGACGGATGCGGCGGGTGATCTCCAGCAGGAAGCGTGAGCGGCGCTCCACGTCCCCGCCCCAGGCATCGTCGCGGCGATTGCGCAGCGGGCTGAGAAACTGGTGGATCAGGTAGCCGTGGCAGGCGTGGATCTGCACCGAGTCGAAGCCTGCCGCCCTGGCGCGCCCCGCCGCCTGGCCAAAGGCCTCAATCACCGTCCAGATCTCGGCCTCCGTCATCGGCAGCGGCGGATCGTTCCACATGTGGCCAAAACCCGAGGGCGACTTGGGGCGGGCGTAAGTGGTGGAGAAGGCGCCGGCGGCGCCGCCGTGGGCCAGCTCCACAGCTATCTTGCTTCCCGCCTCGTGCACGGCATCTGTCACCTCGCGCAGGCCAGGGATGAAACGATCGTCGTACAGCATGGTGGTGCGAGGCGAGGCGTTGCCCTCAGCGGTCACCGCCGTAAACTGGAAGATGATCAGACCGGTGCCGCCGCGGGCGCGCGCTAGGTAGTAATCGACCACCGCTTTGGTGGAGAAGCCGGTAGCAGTGGGCAGCCGCGTGCCCATGGCGGCCATCACGGCGCGGTTTTTCAGCTCCAGGTTGCCGATCTTGATGGGCGAGAGGAAGTGCGGATATTGAGACATCGGTATCAACTCCAGTTGGTTCTCAAGGTTAGCAGGCCGGTCATC
This sequence comes from uncultured Dehalococcoidales bacterium, assembly GCA_964566935.1. Taxonomy (GTDB): domain Bacteria; phylum Chloroflexota; class UBA6077; order FW602-bin22; family JAMCYS01; genus CAZMKF01. The sequence continues at coordinate 11,066 of CAZMKF010000037.1, forward strand.
AGCGTTGTGACATGCGCGGGTCGAGCGCATCGCGCAGGCCGTCACCGACCAGGTTGAAGGAAAGCACAGCCCCCATAATGGCGATGCCTGGGAAGATCGAGATCCAGGGCGCCATCTCCAGATAGGTGCGGCCTTCGTTGAGGGTGGTGCCCCAGGAGGGGATGGGCGGCTGGGTGCCCAGACCGAGGTAGGAGAGCGAGGCCTCCGTCAGGATGGCGTAAGCGATGGTCACCGAGGCCTGCACGATCACCGGCGAAAGCACGTTCGGGAAGATGTGCTTGAAAAGCACGCTCCAGTCGCGCGCGCCGAGCAGCTCGGCAGCGGTGACATACTCCCGTTCACGCTCGGCCAGTACCGGCGCCCGCGCCACTCTGGCGAAGAACGGCGTGTAGACAAGGGCGATGGCGATGATGGCGTTGTTGATGCCAGGGCCGAGCATGGCGGCGATGGTGATGGCAAGCAGCAGCACCGGGAAGCAGAAGAAGACATCCATAATACGGCTGACGACGATGTCGAACCAGCCGCCGAAAAAGCCGGAAAGCAACCCCAGCAGGGTGCCAACCACGAGGGCGATCAGCACCGAAACGAAGGCCACGCCCAGCGAGATGCGTGATCCATGGATGACCCGGCTGAGCATGTCGCGGCCGTAACGGTCGGTGCCGAACCAGTTGTCGGCGCTGGGCGGCTTGAGGGCGTTGAGTACGTTAACGGCCAGCGGGTCGGACGGCGAGATAATGTCTGCCAGCAGCGCCATCAGGATAAGCAGGGCGCCCAGGATGATACCGGCCAGCACCAGACGGTTGCGGATCAATCGCCGCCACAGTGGCTCGCGTGGTTTGCGTGCCACGTAGGCAACGGAGTTGAATTGCTGCGGGGCTTCGCTGTCAGGCACGGTTACAGTGTTATTCTGCATAGCGCACCCTCGGATCAAGCACGGCGTATAGCAGGTCAACCAGCAGGTTGAGCAGCATGAACATGCCGGCGATAAACAGGATTACCCCTTGGATGGTCGGGTAGTCGCGCTGGTAGATCGCCCAGAGCAGCAGACGGCCGAGGCCGGGCAGGCTGAACACTTCCTCCACCACGACGGTGCCGCCGAGCAGGTAGCCAATCTGCAGGCCAGCCACAGTGACTACCGGGATGAGTGCGTTGGAGAGGGCATGCCGCACGATCACCAGCTGGTCGCGCAGGCCCTTGGCATAGGCGGTGCGCACGTAGTCCTGGCTCATCACCTCCAGCATGCTGGAGCGGGTCATGCGCATGATCACCGCTGCGCTGGCGGTTCCGAGGCAGAAACCGGGCAGCAATACCATGTTGATGCTGCCAATCAGGTCCGCCTCGGGCGGAATCCAGCGCGTGGGGGGCGCCCAGCGGAACAGCGCCGAGAGAATGACGATGAACATTGTTCCCTGCCAGAAGACCGGGATAGAAAGGCCAAGCAGGGCGAAAAAGCGACTGAGGTTATCGAGGATGCCGTCGCGGCGCACTGCTGAGAAAATGCCCAGTGGCACGCCGATGATAAGGGCGACAATGATCGCCACCAGCGAGAGTTCGAGTGTTACCGTCAGGTGCTGCATGATCAGCGATAATACCGGGCTGGCGGTGCGCCAGGAATGGCCGAGGTCGCCCACCAGCACGCGCCGGATCCACTCGAAGTACTGCACGTAGATGGGCTGATCCAGCCCGAAGTAGCGGCGCAGGCTCTCTATCGTCTCGTAGCTGGTGAGCGCCTCGGTACCAAGCATCTGCTCGACGATGGTACCGGGGATGAGTCGGATAAGGAAGAAGACCACGATCGTTACGCCGAAGAAAGAGGCGATCATGGCCAGAACGCGTTTCGAAATGTAAGCTGACATTGATTACCTCGCGCTGTCCGGGGCGGTTGGGCCGGCCCGGACAGCAATCGCACTTGGTTAAGCCTACTTATCGAGCCAGGTTTCAGCGAGACCCATGTACCAGCCGCTCGGGTGCTGGGTGTAGCCCTTCACCGTCTTCTGCATGGCGTTCAGCAGATCAGCGGAGAACAGTGGGATCGAGATCGGGTCTTCCGCCATCATCTTCTGCAGGTCGCTGTATATGGTCTTGCGAACGTTCTGATCGATTGTGGAGCGACCCTTTTCGATCAATTCATCGGCCTTGGCATTGTTCCAGCGACGGAAGTCCATGCCCTTGGGAGGCGTGTGGAAGTGGCGATAGTAGAGCGCATCGGGATCAAGGAAGCCGCCCCAGGAGTTGAGGGTGACCGGGGCGCGGCGGTTGCGCCAGTCCTCCGCCCAGACGCCAAGGTCCACCGTCTCAACCGTCACATCGATGCCGATGTCCTTCAGGTTGGCGGCGATGACTGGCGCGTTGGAGGCCATGGTGGCGTAGCCGACGATGCTGCGGATCGTCAGTTTGAAACCGTTGGGGTAACCGGCCTCAGCCAGCAGCGCCTTCGCTTTGGCCACGTCGCGCTTCTGGTTGGCCAGTTCCTCATTGGGTACCGCCCAGAAAGTGAGCGCCGGCGGCATGCCACCTACTACCTGCCCGAGGCCGTAGATGGAGGCCTGCATGATGGCAGCCTTGTCGAGGCCGAGCAGAATCGCCTGGCGGACGCGGATATCCTTGGTGAACTCGAGGTCACCAGGCAGCTCCAGCGCATCCAGCTTGATGGCCGGTGTGCGGGTCAACTGCAGGTTGGGGTCCTTCTCGATCTGAATGTAGTTCTTGGCGTCCTCAAGCACGGCGTGGTCGACGGTACCGGCCTTGAGCGCTGCCACGATGCTGGTCTCATCCGGCACGACCTGGATGATGATCTTGTCCAGGTACGGTTTGCCGGCCTGCCAGTAGTTGGGGTTCTTCTTGAGGACCAGCCGCTGCGACTGCACGAACTCCTCCATGATGAAGGGGCCGGTGCCGTTGCAGGTGCGGCGCAGGGTGTCGCCGGTGGGGGCGCTATCCTTGGGTATGATGGCGTTGTAGCGGCCGGCCAGTGCCACCAGGAAGGGGCCGGTCGGCTCCTTGAGCGTGATCTTGACGGTCGAGGCGTCGGGAGTCTCGATTTTGTCGATCATGACCAAGTCGCCGCGACCAGCCGAACCAACCTTCTCGTCGAGCACGCGTTCGAGGCTGTACTTTACGTCTGCCGAGTCTAACTCTTTGCCGTCGTGGAACTTGACGCCTTTGCGCAGTTTGAAGGTGTAGACGGTGTCGTTGGTGATCTCCCACGATTCGGCTAGCGACGGTTGCACCTTGGCGTCGTTGTCGAGAGTAGTCAGGTTCTCGTATATGAGGAATTTGCGGCGGTGCCAGGCGTCGGCCGCCTCAAGGTGGGGCTCCAGGCTGGGTACGTCGACGGAGGTGGCGAAGTTGAGCGTGCCACCTGGTTTGGGGGTGCCGGCCGGGGCGGCGGTTCCCGCCTTGGCAGCAGCCGTGCCCGCGGCGGGGCTGGCGGCGGCCGGTTTAGCGGTCGGGCTTGCTTGTGAACCGCAGGCTGCCAGTAACGGCGCGGCGGCAGCCAGGCCAAGCGCAGCCGCCCAGCCGCCCAGGAATCTCCTGCGGTTTACCTTGTTGTTGAACTTGCCTTCAGTCATCTGATCCTCCAATAGACGTACGTGGAAACCTCTCCGGATCGGCCCCGTTAGGGCTCAGCAGGCGTTGCTTGGCCCATCGTTTCCGCTCCGTTTCGGGACGCGTCCCGCAATACTATCACCCTCAAGCAGGCCGGTCAACGGGTTGAACAGCAGCAAGGCAAGTCGGGACCGGCCTGGTTTGACGCAATCGGCGTTACGCAGCTACACTTGAGCCGGCGAGCTCGAGAGGCTCGGGAGGCATGTCGGAGGTGTGTTGATGGGTGATATAGGGCAGGTGGCTGTGATCGGCGCGGGACTGATGGGGCATGGCATCGCGCAGGTGTTTGCCACGGCGGGGCTGGCGGTGAAGCTGCACGACGCGGCCGAGGAATCGCTACAGCGGGGCCTGCAGGGTATAGAGCTCAACCTGGAGGAGCTGGTCAGTAACGAGCTGCTGGGGGAGGCTGACGCGGCGGCGGCACTACGTTTGGTTAGTGCCGAGCCGTCGCTGGAGAAGGCCGTCGCCGAAGCTGATTTTGTGATTGAGGCTGTGTTCGAGGACCTGGCGGTGAAGAAGCCGCTCTTTTCCCGGCTTGGCGAGCTGGCGCCGCCACATACCATATTGGCCAGCAACACCTCAGGATTAGGCGTGGGCGAACTGTCGGCCGCTAGTGGCCGGCCCGAGCGGACGCTAGTGTCCCATTTCTGGAATCCCCCTTACCCGCTCGACGTGGTCGAGGTGGTGCCGGGACCGCAGACGACGGCTGAGGTGCTCGACCTGACTTGCCTGCTGCTGCGGCGCTGCGGCAAGCGGCCGGTGCGGCTATCGCAGGAGGTGAAGGGGCATATCGGCAACCGCTTGCAATTCGCGCTATTGCGTGAGGCTCTCTCGCTGGTACAGCGGGGCATAGTCAGCGTTGAGGACGTAGATGCCGTGGTGGAGCAGACGATTGGCCGGCGGCTGCCGGTGACCGGGCCGATCCGTAGCGCCGACCTGGGCGGCTTGGACGTATTCCAAAACATCGGCAGTTACCTGTTTGACGACCTGGAGGGTGGGAGCGGAACGCTGGCCCTGTTGGATGAGAAGTTGGCCGAAGGCAAGTTGGGAGCGAAGACGGGGCAGGGCTTCTACGAGTGGGATGAGGAACAGCTGGCGGAGATGAACCGGCAGCGCAGCCAGGAGCTGATGCGCTGGTTGAAGAAGGCCAGGCAGAATCGTTGAAACCGGCCCGGCCGTAGCTGAACGGAAGGGGCGCCATCTGGCGCCCCTTCTTTGTGTTTGCCGAATGCTCAGGGAGCGGGTGGTAGAATACCGATTCGGCGCAGATGAGCCACGCTGGGCGCCACGTCCTCCTCTTTCCTCAGTTCGAGGGTGTAGGTGCCCTGGTAGCCCTTTGATTCCATATCCTCCTTACAAGTCAGATGGGACCGCTACTCCTAGCGCTACGACCAGTCTGGAGAGGCATCGACATCGGTGCGCACATCGATCAGCGCCGGTCGGTTGGCGGCCTGAGCCTGCTCCAGGGCGGGGCGGATACCTTCCGGCTTGTCCACGCGCAGGCCGAGGCAGCCGAGTTCGGTAGCAACTTTGGCCAGATCATTATCGCTGCGGAAGTTCCACATCTCGCCGGCGCGACCGCGCTGCTGACCGCCGTAAGCGCGGTCGATGCCGCGGCGTACCTGCTGCAGGGCGGCGTTGTTATTGACGACGATGATGGTGTTGATGCCGGCCCGCGCCGCCGTCTCCAGTTCGGCGAGGTGATAGTAAAGGCCGCCGTCGCCGGTGAAGCAGACCACCGTGCTGTTAGGCAGGGCACACTTGGCGCCTAACGAGGCCGGGAATGCCCAGCCCAGGGTGCCGGCGCAGCGGATGTAGCGCTGACCGGGGCGGTTGAGGCTGAGCATGGTGCCCGTCCAGATGGCGGCATGACCGGTGTCGGCCACCACCAGCGAATCGTTGGGCAGAAACTCGGAGATCTCACGTACCAGCCGCTCGGGGCGGATGGGTGAAGCGTCAGACTGCTGGGCCGGGGTGACCTCGCCGCGCCAGCAATTGACCATCTCGCGCGCTTCGTCGCCCCAGGCCTTGCGGTCCACGCCCGTCTCGATCTTGGCTAGCATGCGCTGCAGCGTCACCTTGACGTCACCTTGCAGGCCCACTGCCAGCGGGTAGTTGCGGCCGATCTCCATGGGATCGATATCCAACTGGATCGCCTTGACGCCCACCTTGGGGCTCTGCCAGTTGTTAGTGGTGAGGCCACCGGCGCGGCTGCCGATGAAGAAGACGAGGTCCGCTGCCTCAACGGCCTTGTTGGTGCACCAGCGTCCGTAGGAGCCGAGCAGGCCGAGGCAGAGCGGGTGATTCTCAGCGATACTGTCTTTACCGTTAAGAGAGACCGCCACCGGGATGCCCAATTTCTCGGCGAACGCCACCAACTCCTCGCTGGCAGCCGAGGAACCGACGCCACCGCCGGCGATGATCACTGGCCGCTCCGCCGCCTGCAGCAGCGCCAGGGCACGCTCGATGCTCTCGCTGTCCGCCTCGAGGCGATATGGTGGGATGCGGGAGAAGCGCTCCTCCGCATAGACGTCCGTATCGATCTCACCAACGATGCACTCGCCCAGGCGGCCGGGCAATTCAAGGTGTACCGGACCGGGCGCGCCGGAAGTGGCGGCGCGGAAGGCCTGACGCAGCAGGTCCGGGAAGCGAGAGGGCTTCTCCACCACGGCGTTGAACTTGGTGACCGACTCAAACATGTTGAAGTCTTCCAACACCTGGTAGAGGTAGCGGTAACGATAGTCGGGCTGTGGTCCGCCCGACATGGAGACCACCGGCGAACCGGCGAGGAAGGCATCCTTAAGGCCGGCGGCAAGGTTGGTGCCACCCACCTGCTGCGCCAGGCAGACGCCCGGACGGCGGGCGGCACGGGCGTAGCCGTCGGCCATGAAGGCAGCTGCCGCTTCGTGGTGGGTGACGACACGGGCAACGTCCGTGTCTTCGAGAGCTGCCATGCCTGAGTGGAGAATGGCAGGAACAAAGAAAACGTGGGTGACCCCGTAACCCTGGAGCGCGCGAGCGAAGAACTCGCCAGTGGATATGGTTTGCATCACGACCTCCGTGCCGATCTATCGGCGATTTCGCTGACAGAGCCAGTATAGTCCCGCTCCCCGTGGCCGGACAAGCCACAGGGCGGGAGACGAATAATTGTTGACAGTCCCCCCGCCGGGGCTTAGGATTTGGCCGGTTGAGAGATCATCACTTCATGTGGACGGACGGCGGGCGGGCGTGGAACGGCACGAAGATCCTGCACTGAGTGTCAGCGTTATGGCGGCAGAAAGCGCCGCCTATGTTGAGGCTGATTCGCAGCTGCTGGCGCTGGCGCGGCAGGCATTGGCCCGCCGCCAGTATAATCGTGCCGCTTGGCTGGCTGAGTTGGTTTTAGAAGGGGCGCCTGACTCAACGGAAGCGGCCCATTTACTGACCGAGGCGCGCAACGCTCTGCGTCGTGCCAAGTTCTATCGTGTCGCGGGCATAGTTGGCCCGATACTGATGGTGGTTGGTCTGGCGGGCGCAATAGCGGTGCAGCTGGGCTGGGGCGCGCCACCGGCGGCAACCCTGCCGGCCAACAGGGTGCTGGCGCAGACACCGCCACCACCACCGGCGACGCCGCCCCTCGCGGTGGCTACCTCCACGGCAGCGCCTGTTCCTGCCACTCTCACTGCCACGCCGGCCGCCACCGCCACGTTGGGCGCCACCGCCACTGCGGAGCAAGCAGAGAACGAGACAGAAGCAGAGGCAACAGAGCAACCGCCGGTGGAGACGCCGGTCTGGGAGCCTCCCTCGCCGCCGCTGGAGATGCCCACACCGCTACCGACCGCAACCCCGCCGCCCGCGCCGACAGATGCAGAACCGACGCCGGCTGTCACTGTACCCGGTGCGGCCGAGACCAGCGTGCCGGCCGCGAGCCCGTCGCCCGGCTCAGGC
>CAZMKF010000037.1:18611-21427 GCA_964566935.1 uncultured Dehalococcoidales bacterium
GCTTCTTGACGGCCGGCTTCTTCGCGGCCGGCTTCTCCGCGGCCGGCTTCTCCGCTGCGGCCTTCTCCGCCGCCGGCTTCTCGCCCGGCTCAGGCTCGGCGCTCAGCACGGTGATTGCCCTGCCTTTCCCCACGGCGGCTGGTCCCGTTGAGTCGCCACCCGTTGCCACGGCAGTGCCAACTGCAACTTCGCCCGCCAGCGAGCTGTCTGTGTCCATGCCGCAGGCTCCTGCTGTGCCTACCGAGGTCCATCCCTAAATTAATTCAGGAGAGAGTGCAATGATGCCTCGTCTACTGCGCCGCCTGGCGGCTGGGTTCCTGATTCTGCTGACTGCCCTGTGTTGTCTGCTGGCGCCTGCCTCGTCCACCCCGGTTGGTGGCGTGCCCAACCAGTTCAACTACCTGCCCCTCATTCTCAACGGCTGGGATAGCGTCACTCCCTCACGTTATTTGGGGGTAGGTTACGGAGGCGACGATCTGGGCTCGCTGGGTCTGGCGCGGGAGGTAACGGCCGGCTTCGTCACCGTTCCCTTTGAGTGGAGCGTGGTGCAGCCAACGGCACACAGCGCGTTGGACTTCAGCGCCTACGATCCGGTGGTCTGGCAGATCCGCAACGCCAGTATGCAGCCCGTGCTGCGGGTGCAGAGCAACCCGCCCTGGGCGAGCGAGGTATTCGGAAACAACTGCGGTCCGATCGATGATGAGGATTTGCCGGCCTTCCAAGCCTTCATGGCAGGGGCGGTGGCACATTATCGCGAGGACGTCTTCTATTGGCAGCTCTACAACGAGCCCGATAACACCGACGTGGTGTTGGGTACCTTGAATGGCGGATGCTGGGGCGCCGACGAGGGTCCGCAGCGGTACGGCCAGTTGCTTATGCTGGCCTATGCGGCGGTGCACCCTGACTTCGACCAGCAGTACAAGGACAAGTCGAGGCTGATCTTCGGCGGCCTGGGGCATGACCTGGACCCGGTCAATCCGCTGCGCTACAATCGCGATTTTCTCTTGCAGGCCTATGTAAAGGACAGCTTCGACATCCTCGGTTTTCGCTATCGATCCCGCTTCGAGCATCAACCTACCTGGGATCCGGAGGGCGACGGTTGGCAGGGGGTGGAGCAGAAGCAGCGTGAGCTGGCGCTGATGCTTGTCGCGCTTGGCGATGGCGCCAGGCAAATGATGCTCACCGACCTGACCTGGGACAGCGACGGCGATGAAGAGAACCGCGCCAACTTCGCTGTGCGAGCGGTGGCGCAGGCGCTCTCCGTGGGCATCCGCCCGATCGTCTGGGGGCAGTTGAAGGGCGAGTTTGGGCTGGTGAGTGAGGCCGGCCTGCAGCGGCCAGCCTGGTACGCCTACCGGACCACTGGCAGCGAGCTGGGTAGCGCCGATTACTATCTCGGCAAGGTCGTCGCTCGGGACGTCAAGGCGAGCGGGCCGGTGGACGGCTATGTTTTTGCCAGCGGCGCCGGCCCGTCAGACAGGTGGGTGTTATGGGCCACTGGTGAGCCAGTGACGATCACCATCCCGGAAGATGTCCAGAAAGTGTCCGGCCGCGATGGTGGCAAAATCAGCCTGTCGCCGGGAGACCAGTACCTGCTGGGCGCCAGCCCGATCTTCCTGCAATACTGACGGGCCATTGGCACGCTGACAACCAGCGTGCTAGTATGCGGCCATCGCCACTGGCGGCGGACTGTCAGCCTGCCTCATTAGATTAAGGAGCCCGCTTGTACATGGGGAGAATTTGTGTTGTTGGCGCCGGTTACGTTGGTCTGGTCACCGGCACTTGTCTGGCCGATCTCGGCAATGATGTCTACTGCCTCGATACGGATAGCGACAAGATAGAACTGTTGAAGGGAGGCGGACTGCCGATCTTCGAGCCCGGTCTGGGGGAACTGGTCAAGGCGAACGTGGCGGCAGGGCGCCTCCACTTCACGACCGACTACGCAGCTGCCGTGCCCGGATCGGAAGTCGTGTTCATTGCTGTCGGTACGCCCTCTGGCGTGGCCGGACAGGCGGACCTGCAGTACGTGAAAAGCGCCGCGCTGGCCATCGCCGAGAACATCACCGGCACCTGCGTGGTGGTGAACAAGAGCACTGTGCCGATCGGTACCGGCGATCTGGTTACTTACCTGGTGGGAGAGAACATCCACGGCTCGGTGCCGTTTGCAGTGGTCTCCAACCCCGAGTTCCTGCGCGAGGGCTCCGCCGTTTACGACTTCATGCATCCGGACCGGGTGGTGCTGGGCGCTGACGACAGAGCCGCCGCCGAGGTGGTGGCCGAGCTCTACCGACCCCTCAAGTGCCCCATCCTGATCACCGACCTGCGTACGGCGGAGATGATCAAGTACGCATCAAACGCTTTCCTCGCCACCAAGATCTCCTTCATCAACGAAATGGCGGCCATTTGCGATCAGCTAGGCGCCGATGTACTGCAGGTGGCGGAGGGTATGGGGCTTGACAAGCGCATCGGTCGCTCTTTCCTTAACGCCGGTCTCGGCTGGGGTGGCTCCTGCTTCCCCAAGGACGTGCACGCCCTGATCAACACGGCGGCAATCTACGGCACCAATTCGCAGCTGCTGCGGGCGGTGGTAGATATCAACTACGATCAGCGGCGCAACGTCGTCTACAAACTGCGGCGGGCGTTAGGGGGATTGCGCGGCAAGACCGTCGGTATCCTGGGGCTGGCCTTCAAGCCAAACACGGACGACATGCGCGATGCCCCCTCGCGCGACATAATCGCCCTGCTCGAGGGGGAGGAGTTGTCGGTGCAGGAACTGCAGGAGAGCAAGCGTCTGCTGGAAGAACACCTGCAGAAGC
>CAZMKF010000038.1:0-10104 GCA_964566935.1 uncultured Dehalococcoidales bacterium
CGGTCGCACCGCCTGCCAGACTAACTGATAACTCAGGACTATGCCAGCAGATGTGGATTACAAGGTTTCACTACAGTTGGTGGATGACAATGGGGCGCTGCTCACCCAGCACGACGGCGATCCATACGAGGGCCGCTTTCCCACCTCACGCTGGCAAGTAGGCGAGACAGTGCCCGATCGTCATCACCTCACCTTGACCGGCGCCACTGCGGCCTGGTCCGCGAGAGTGGTGGTCTACGAGCCAATCAGCGGGCAGCGCCTGCCGGTTGGGGAGCGGGACTACTTCGTCCTGCCGCCGGTGACGCCCTGAGCTCACGCCACATACTTGTTCTAGTATCATGCTCAGGACAAGCCGATACAGAACGCGTGGAAAGGAATCACGATGAGCAGAAAGCGCACTCTCCTGATGAGTGCGGTGCAGTTCGATCAGGAACTGAAAGACCGTACAATCTCCATGACGGCGCTCCCCGCCATGGCGGCCGCACTGGGACTGGCCGGCGTGGAGTTCCGCGACATCTACTGGCAGGATAAGACGGAGGAATTGCCCTGCATCGCCTCGGAAATGGCCAGGTTGGGGATGCTTAGCACCTACGCCACTTTCACGCCACTGTTCAACCAGGAGGAGGAGAAGCGCCGGAAGCTGTTGGCCGATCTGGACGATGCCCATGCGCTTGGCGCCCCGTTCCTGCGAGTTTTCCGTGGTCAACCCCCAGCCAGCACCGACGCATCTGACCCAGTCATGGCCGGCGCCCGCCAGGCGATCGCCCGTGCGGAGCAGTTTGGGATGAAACTGGCGCTGGAGAATCACGTAGGCAAATTCGGCCCCACGATCACGGACGTAGCGGAAGCCGTTACCATGCTCGACTCCCCAACAGTTGGCGTCAATTTTGACCCCGCCAATTACGTGTTCAACCAGCAAGACCCTATGGAAGCCCTGCGACTTCTCGGCGACAAGGTGATTTACTCTCACCTCAAGGACGTACGTCAAACTGCAGAGGGTCCGCTGCAGACGTATCTGGGCAATGGCGAAATGGAACTGCGCCTATGGCAGGCGGAACTGGATAAGGTGCAGCCTGACATACCGCTCTGTTTCGAGTTCGGCGGAGGTGGCGAAGCCATTGTACGCTTGCAACGCAGCCTTGAGGTAATGAACTCGCTTTAGGCGTAATAAGCCGGGCGTTCGCCCGGGTCTTGTTCGGTGCCGGGGCGATCGTTAGATTTCGGGGGTAGCCAACCTTGCTTTCGTCGCACAGTCCGCCATCATTGCCAGACCGTCACGGATCTTGCGTAAGTCGCTGCAACTGAGCTCACTGAACGCCTGAATCAACTGGGGCGGCAGACGGTGTGAGCTCAGGTCGTTGATCAAGTCCACGCCCTGCTGCGTTGCCTCCAGAATAACTACCCGACGGTCATGTGGATGAACCCGGCGCACCACCAGGTCACGCTCTACCAGCCTGTCGACAATGCGAGTAAGCGTGGAGGGGAGCATCTTCAACCGTCTGCCCAGAAACGGGCTGTCCACGTTCCCACGCGCCGCTGCCGCGTATAACACTTTGAACTGCGGCATAGTCAGATCCAGAGCGTTCCATACGTCAACGTGTGACACGAGAATGTAGCTGTAGATCGGCTCCGGGAGACGCGTCAGCTCGTCAATCAGCTCATCCAATTCGGGTTGCGGCGTGCCTTCAGAGACCATGGAAGCCCTCCTCGTTACCTGCAGGCTCATTCGCTTTCAGATTCCCCCCGCTGTGTCAGCAGATTGAATCTCAAGCCAAGCATGCTCCGTAGAGTATATGCCAAGCAGTACAGATTTGCTAGCCAGCTAATGTTCGCCGGCAGGTAACAACCAAGCTGGTCACCCCCATCCGCGAAACTGTCCTACAGCTTCAGCCAGATGGTTGGCTCACTTTTCGTCGGGTCACGGGAGACGACAAGACAATCGAGGTAGTCGGCTGGCCATACAAGAGCAGCTCCTCAATTACCTGCTGCAAGTGGGCGACCGTAGACACTGCTGCTTTGATGAAATACGAGTCGCCGCCAGTGACGCGGTGACATTCCAGAACTTCCGGCATCGCCTCAATGGCGGCCAACGCCTGAGCATAACGCCCCTCACTGCTGGTGGCCAGTCTGATGAAGGCTGTCATCGGCAGACCGATCTTGCTCAGGTCCACATCGGCACTGTAGCTGATAATTACGCCCGCCTCCTCCAGCCGACGCACCCGTTCGGCCACGGCGGGGCGCGTCAGGCGCACTCGCCTGCCCAGTTCCGCAAACGTGGCCCTCGCATCCTCCTGCAGTATCTCCAGAATCTGCCAGTCGATCTTGTCCAGCTTGATTACGTTCTGACTATCCATGAGGCAAAAACTCCGTCCAAATGCAGTCAAATTGGCAGCGTATACTACTCATTGCCATTGTAATGCGCCAGTCAACCCCATATAATAGTAGTTAGGTCACGGTTGTAGCGGGCCAATCGTCAGCAGTGTTGCCGACACCAGCTAACCCCGCTTCGATGCAGAGGTTTTGCCACAAGGAGGTGGTCAACCGTGTTATCGCAGGCAGAGCTCCACAACCCATTCGCCGCACTCTCAGCATCGTTTACGCCTGAACGCCGGCTGGTAAAAGTCACAGTAGAGGTGGATGGCACGCCAGTCGACGAATTTGAGGTCTCCGCCAGGGACACATTCCGCCGAGCGGTACGTCCAATTCTCGCTCACCTGAAGACAACGGGCGCCCGGCTGCAACTGCGCGCTATCGTTGAAACGAGACGCCCCTTCGGGCTGGGACGCCAACGAAGCGAGCGCAGTCTCAACAGCCTCCGCGCCGCCGTCAGTTTTCTCAGAGGCTGAGTTAAAGGACGGGTCGCCGCATCAGCATTGGATGCGGCGACCGTCGCCCTCCAGCGTTGCCCGCTTCACCAGCAGCAGCATGCCGCTGACCTCAACCACCGTCACCGCTTCGCCTGCCGCGATAGTTCCTTCAGTGCTCCGAGCCTGCCAGAGTTCGCCTTCGTAGTAAACAAAGCCGTTCGGTTGCAGAGCAGTGCGCGCCGTCCCCTGCCTGCCCACCAGACGCAACTGATCGAGCTTGTTGGCACGACGATAGGTGCCGCGCACCGCCCGCCACGCCAACCAGCTGAAAAACGCCAGTACCCCTACTGTTCCTGCGCCCACCACGGGAGAAACGGAGTTTGCCTCACCCGAACTGCTAAGCACGTAGGTGCCAAGTCCAAAGGAAATGACACCACTGATGCCGAAGCCGCCGAAGCCGGGCGCCAGTAACTCAGCCACCAGCATGATGAAGCCAATCACCAGCAGCAGGATGCCGGTAGTACTCACCGCCAGGTTGCCGAGCAGATAGAGGCCAACCACGATCAGGATCACCCCCACCACGCCCGGCACCATCTGGCCTGGGTAGATGAGCTCGAACAACAGGGCAAGCAGCCCAGCCACCAACAGCAGATAGGCTGTATTAGGGCTGGCAAGCAGTTCCGCTATCGGCACGAGTACGATTAATCCTTCCCTTGCAGCCTGCTCTCGTGCAGGCGTTAGTTGTTCTCCTGCCAAGGCAGTTGCGGCACATCGGCGGGAGGCAGCAACGCGTCTTGCAGCTTTCGCAGCTGGTACAGAAGCGAGTCCTGGTTCACCTCTACCATGTCCCAGGTGATCACTTGGTCACGCTTGATCTCCGCTACCACCTTCGCCCCGTCCAGCAGACCAAACGGCACGCAGTTATCCGCTTGGGCCACCTTGGCCAGATCGTTCAGTGCCCTCACGGTGAAGCCGCCACCGCCGTCTATCCTGTCGCCCGGAGCCAGGTCCTTCTTGGCAGCGCCAATCACTTCCGTCAGCATGCCGTAGCGGGCGAAGCAGGTAGGCTCACCGTCCTCCACCGCCCAGACAATAGACAGCGGTATCTCGTTGGTTACGAGGTGATACGGGGTGTAAAGAGTGAAGTAGTCACCGTGGCGGATCACGTTCCAGTAATCCAGGTCCTGTTGCATCTGCGGATGCACCGCCCGGATGACCACAAACACACCCGGGGTGACGCTGTTGAGAAAGTCCACCGAACCATCCGGCAACAGCAGCGGACGTGCGTAATCGACTACGCCGCGGCGTGAGAGGAGGCCGCCTTCTTCCTTCAGGCAGAAGTATTTGGCCATCTCCTGCTTGCCGGCCACCGGCCCATGCATGCCGCGCACATCCGGCACCAGGCCTGTGCAGTTGGAAATGGACGACATCTCTATCGCCGTCTTGGTAGCGTCACGGAAGGTGACCAGGAAATGCGGGTTGATCTGCAAGGCACGCGCGTCCTCACCTACGCTATCCGGCGTGGCGTACGGGTTAAGATGGGCCAGGCTGGTCGGCGTCTTACCCACCGCCACAATTTCGAAACCCAGGCCGCCCCAGCGGTCCACCAGCTCCGAGATCAGCCCGGGCTCATCACCGCTGGAAACTGAGTACACCACTCCTGCTCGCTGGGCCATCTGATGCAGGATCGGGCCGATCACCACGTCAGTTTCGACGTTAAGCATGATCACGTTACGTCCAGCCTGGATACAACGGAAGGCCACCTCAGCTCCCACCGACGGTATGCCGGTGCCCTCGACCACGCAGTCCAGCTCCAGTGCGGGCATCAAGGTCGCATCCTGCACCACCACCGGCCGGCGCGACCGAATCACGTCGTTGGCGGCGGCAGCTGAACCAGCCACCACCACATCACCGCGAGCCACACCGTTAAGTTCGTAGGCTCTCAGGGCGGCATCGAGGCGAACGTCACAGATGGCTGCGTTACGCATACCGCGCATCAGGGCAGTCTGGCAGATGGCGCCGGTGATCATTCTACCGGCGCCGACCCAGCCAACTTCAATTGGATTATCAGTGGCCGCACGCCGACTGAGTTTCGTGGTAATCATCGTTTCGAGCCTCCTGCAACAATGCGATTTGGGAAACGATCGCTATACCGCGGGTCCATTGCAGTATACACGCTTGACCATGCAGTGACTCCCGCAGCAAAGGCCGCTGCTCCGGCAGACGGCACGGCGAGCGCCTGACTAGCAGATGAAAAAGGCTTCCACCGGTCCGCACGATGCTATACTGAGGCGTACCCAACTGTTCTCTCATGGGCAGAATACTTGTCGAGGTTCGAGATGAAGAAGATTCTTAACTCCCCATCCTCATTCGTCGACGACACTCTGGAAGGCATCCTGGCGGCGCACGGCGACCAACTGCGCAGCGTTGGTCCGGATTTGCGCGCCATCGTCAGAGCGGACGCGCCCGTAAAGGGTAAAGTGGCTATCGCCACTGGCGGCGGCTCGGGCCACCTGCCCGTGTTTCTCGGCTACGTAGGCCAGGGCCTGGCTGATGGCGTCGCCGTGGGCAATGTCTTCGCCTCGCCGTCGGCAACCCAAATGCTAAGCGTCACCAAGGCGATCAATGCGGGCGCCGGCGTGCTCTACTTGTACGGTAATTATGGTGGCGACACGATGAACTTCGACATGGCGGCGGAGATGGCCGACCTAGAAGACATCCGGGTTGAGACCGTGCTCGTCTCCGACGACGTCGCCTCCGCGCCGCCCGAGAAGTGGCAGACGCGCCGTGGCGTGGCCGGCCTCTTCTTCGCCTACAAGGTAGCTGGCGCCAGCGCCGCCGAGGGTACCGACCTGGACGGCGTCAAAGCGGTGACTGAGAAGGCAATGGCCAACCTGCGCAGCATGGGCGTGGCCCTCTCCCCCTGCACAATACCAGAGGCAGGGCGGCCCACCTTCACCATCGGCGACGACGAGATGGAGATCGGCATGGGTATCCATGGCGAACCGGGTGTGCGGCGCGGCAAGATGGAGACGGCCGATGAGATCGCCGAGCAGCTCACCAAGGCAATCCTGGCCGACCTGCCCTTCCAGAGTAGCGACGAGGTAGCAGTGCTGGTTAACGGCCTCGGTGCGACACCGAAAGAGGAGCTGTATATCCTCTACCGCAGGGTGAAAGCTATCCTGGACGAGGTCGGCATCAAGGTGCATCGCCTCTATATCGGTGAATACGCCACCTCGATGGAGATGGCAGGCGCCTCCATCACCTTGCTGAAACTGGACGACGAGCTGGCCCGCCTGGTCGACGCCCCCGCCAACAGCCCGTTCTTTACTCAGGCATGACCATGGCAGATAAGACCATCCTAAGCGGCCAGGAAGTAGTGGCGCAACTGACCAAAGTGGGACAGGCCATCATCGCGGCGCGCGACAATCTAAACCAGCTAGACGCCCTCGCCGGCGACGGTGACATGGGTATCTCCATGGCCAAGGGCTTTGAGGCGGTAATCCAAGGCCTCAACGAAGGCTACGCTGACATTGGGCGCATGCTCTCCTCTGCTGGCATCCGCTTCAACGAGGCCGCCGGCTCGACCATCGGCGCGTTGATGAGCACCGCCCTGATGCGCGCCGGCAAGGCTCTGCGCGGTAAGAGCGAGCTGGATATGGCGGACGTGGTGACGCTGTTTGACACCGCTGCCAAGGGCATCATGGAGCGCGGTAAGGCAAATCTGGGCGATCGAACCCTGCTGGACGCGTTGATTCCGGCCACCGAGGCACTGCGAGAGGCCCTGGAGGCAGGCGAGGACCCACAAGCTAGCCTGAAGAAAGCGACTCTGGCGGCTGAGCGCGGCGTGGAGGCCACCAGGGGCATGGTACCACTCTTCGGCCGCGCCCGCTGGCTACCTGAGCGCGCCCGCGGCCAGAGGGACCCCGGCGCTGTGGCCATGCACATTGTTTTCAAAACCCTTAGTGAGGAGTGAGTGGCAGGCCGACGTGGGGCAGTGCTGCCCCGCGTTCGCCTGAGCAATGAAGGAGGCGGCAAACCCGATGAAGGCAGTTGTCAAATACGCTCGCGGTGAAGGCACCGTAGAGCTGCGCGAGATCGAAGAGCCAACCGCCAAGCCCGGAGACGTCAAAGTCGAGGTCAAGGCTGCTGGCGTCTGCGGCACCGATATCCATATCTATTCCGACGAGTACCCTTCGGACCCACCGGTTGCTCTGGGGCATGAGTTCTCTGGGGTGGTGGTTGAGTGTGGGGAGGGCGTGACCGGTTTTGCCCCGGGCGACCGCGTCACCTCGCGCACCTATTACATTACCTGTGGTAAGTGCGAGTACTGTCGCACCGGCCGCGACAACCTCTGCTACGATCGCAAATCTATCGGCAGCGGCGTACATGGCGCCATGGCCAAATACGTGATTGTACCCGAGGGGGCCGTTTTCCGCCTGCCCGACAACGTGTCGTTCCTGGGTGGTGCCCTCAGCGAGCCGCTCTCCTGCGCGGTGCACGGCGTGCTGCTCGCCAACCAGCCGCAACCTGATGAGCGAGTGCTGGTAACCGGCCCCGGGGCCATTGGCATCCTCGCCGCGCAGGTGGCGAAGGCGTGCGGCGCCCACGTCACCCTGCTGGGCACCCCCTCAGATGCCGCTCGGCTCGATCTGGCGCGCCAGCTGGGTGTGGACGAAACCATCACCACCAGTGATCTCGATACCATACTGGAGCGAGAGAAACGAGGTGGTTTCGATTGCGTCTACGAGTGCTCCGGCTTTGGCCCAGGTATCGATTCCGCGATCAAGTTGGCGAAGCGGGGCGGTCGCTACACCCAGCTGGGGCTCACCGGCAAACCAGTGCCCGTCGAAATCGACCAGATCGTCTTCAAGCAGCTGAAGGTTGCAGCAACCTTCGCCCACGTCTGGGCTTGCTGGCCGAAGGCGATGGCACTGCTCGCCTCCGGCAAGGTGCAAACGGAGCCGCTAGCCACCCACCGTTTCGCCATTGACGATTGGAAGAAGGCTTTTGATACCTTCCGCAGCCGTGAAGGGATCAAGATGATCATCGAACCGTAACAGCGGTTCAGCAACAAGTGAGGCGGGCCCGCGGTGAAGTCGGGCCCGCCCCTCATTTGCTCAGCGCTGCCAGTCCGGCTGGAACCAGACGCGAGCGGCCACCCTCTCCGGCAGCGGCGCGTCCTGCTGCGGGTTACGAATCGCCGCCATCGCCCCGCCGTCGACGTACAGTACCTGCCCGGTGATGTAGTCGGCATCCTCGCTCGCCAGGAACGTGACGGCGCCGGCGATATCCTCCGGGCGACCGACGCGGCCCAGCGCCATATTCTGCCCCCTGGTTCGCCTCTCTTCATCCGCCCCAGGCGCATCCGCCGGCGTAACCATGATGGCGCCCGGGCCAACGGCGTTAACGCGGATGCCGAACGCCCCCAGGTCCACCGCCGCCGCGCGCGTGAACGATTCGATGCCGCCCTTGGTGGCATCGTAAGCGGCCATGTAACGATGGGACCGGGCCGCGCCGAAGGAGGAGATATTGATAACGCTGCCCCGCTTGCGCTGGTCGACCATCAGATTGGCGGCGCGGTTGGTCATCAGAAAGACGCTGCGCAGGTTGGAGCTCATCACCTCGTCCCAGTGCGCCTTGTCCATCTCTAAAACGTGCATGACCGGGTCCGCCCAGCCCGCGTTATTCACCAGCACGTCCACGGTGCCGTATTTATCGGCAACAAATCGATACATGCGATCGACATCCTCGGCCTGGCCGACATCACCGGGCGCGATCAGATGGTCGTATCCCTGGCCGACGAACTCGCGCTCCACTTCCGCCAGCTTTTGCTTGTTGCGGCCATTAAGGACGACCCTGGCGCCCTCTGAGGCGAAGCGCAGCGCGATACCCCGCCCGATGCCGCCATTTGAGCCGGTGACAATCACGACTTTATCCTGGAAACGTTTGAGACCTTTCTCTGGCATTACTTAACCCTCTTGTGTTTTCGGTTTCTGCCCTGACCTGCGAGGCCCACTGTACAATGTCTGACAGGTATCAGCCGTGACCAGCAATGCTAATGCTATAATCGCGCCCCAGAAGAGGCCACTTCCGTTGCGAGGAGACAAGCAGTACTCATCAAGCAACAGCACTTAAGACATGGCAACCTGGCACGCAGGGCAGCGATATGGCTGCTCTTCATAGGCTACGCCGCTTTCTTCTCTTTTGCCAGCGTCACCCGCCACCAGACGTTGAACAGCGCCACTTTCGACCTGGGTTTTTACACCCAGGCTATCTGGACCACGTTACACGGGCAGTTGGTCGGACTCTCTCTCGAGCCCAGCGTGGCCACTAGCAACTTCGCCTATCACTTCGAGCCCCTGCAACTGCTCATCGCACCGTTATACTGGCTCTACCCCGACCCCAAAACGCTGCTGATTCTACAGAGTGTCGTCCTGGCGAGCGGCGTCTTTCCTGCCTCCTGGCTGGCGTTGCGCAAACTGGGCAGCAACCTCGCAGCGTTGGTTTTCGCCGCCACCTACGCCTTCTTCCCCGGCTTGCAGGCGGCCAACATGTACGATTTCCATCCCTTTGCCCTCACTGCGCCACTGCTCCTCTTCGCCTTCTATTATCTGGAGGAACGCCGCAACTTGCCATTCGCCCTCTTCGCCGTTTTGGCTATGAGCTGCAAAGAGAACGTGCCGCTAACCATCGCCATGTTTGGCCTCTACACGCTGCTGGTGCAACGACGTTGGCGGTTGGGGCTGGTCACCGTCGCCGGCGCAGCCGCTTGGTTCGCCATTGCTGCCTACGTGATCATTCCGCATTACAACGCTGAGGGGACTGGCTGGATTTGGAACCGCTACGGCGGTATGGCCGGCTCACCTCTTGAGGTTGCGCTTTACCTGCTGCAGAACCCGACACGTCTTCTGGAGCCTGCACCTGAACTCTCGAACATAGAGTACCTTGGCAAGTTGCTGATGCCAGTTGCCTACCTCTCGCTGCTGCACCCACTGACCTTTGTGCTCGCTGCGCCCGGCCTGGCCACTAATGTCCTGACCACCTACGAGCCGATGCACCTGCTGGAGACCTATCATTACACTAGTTCACTGGTGCCGATCGTAATCATCTCTGCCATCTACGGCTGTGGCGTGCTGTTGAATGTGACGGCACGCTTGAGCTCGCGCGCTGTGGCGCCCGCGCTGCTGGCAGCCCTACTCGCCGTAGTGACAGGCTCGTCCATATACCACTACTATCGTGGTTATACGCCGCTCAGTCCTTCGTTCTCACTTGACCTGCCCAACCAGCACCACGC
>CAZMKF010000038.1:10114-12434 GCA_964566935.1 uncultured Dehalococcoidales bacterium
GCATCGCCGCCAGCCTGCCAGCTGAGGCATCGGTAGCTGCCCAGCCAAACCTGGGTCCGCACGTCGCCCAGCGCTTCGAGCACATCCAGTTTCCCGAGATTCGCGATGCCGATTACATCTTCATCGACGTTTCCAGCCAACCCAACACCGGCGGCCTCTGGAACGGCTTCCACACCGTCATCTCAGAGGCACTCGCCAACCCAAACTACGGCTGGCTACACGCCGAAGACGGTTTTCTCCTGCTAGAGAGAGGTCGCACCCCAGAGCCACTGCCAGACGGCTTCTACAGCTTCGCCCGCGCTGTGGAGCCTCAGCCCAGCCACCGCCTGAGCCTGCGCTTCGGCGACGAGTTGGAGCTGATCGGCTTCGACACACGGGTTGGGCGCGAAGCCGCGGTTGACCTGACGCTGTACTGGCGCGCCCTTAAGTCAATACCGGAGGACTACCTGCTGGCGCTATTCATCACTGACGGCCAAGGTAAGGAAGAGGGCGCAACCATGCATCCGCAACCTGCCAACTATTGGTACCCCACCAGCAAATGGCGGTCTGGCGAGGTGATCAAGGTGCAAACAATGCTGTTGCCCTGGGCGCCCAGGGAACGAGACTACGGCTTGGCACTGGCGGTGGTGCGAGGACAGGACCCCTGGCGTGTGGAGGCGCGCCTACCAATCACCGTCGGGCAGGCTACATGGCTGGTAGGAGCCGCCGCCAACGGCAGCATTGCGGAACTGGTTACGGTGGACAACGACCGCGGCCTGGCACGCCCTGTCTTTTCGCCGCGCCCTGGCGGCTGGCAGAGCGGCTCGCCTCCAGCGGACAGCACATTGACCGGCAGCCTGGGCGAAGGTGTACGCCTGCTAGGACACCAATTCATCGGTGAACAGGCGAGAGCCGGCGACACAGTTAAACTCAAATTGTGGTGGCAGGTGGACCGTCCACCGGCAGGGCAGCTCACCACCTTTGTCCATCTACTTGGACCCGACGGCGCTTTGGCCGCACAGGGGGACGGGCCAGCGCTCGGCGGGCGCCTGCCAACCAGTTTCTGGCAGGCAGGAGATCTGCTTGCAGATGAATATGAGATCAAACTGCCGATTGATCTAACGCCAGGCCAATACACAGCAATCGTCGGCATGTACAGCAAAGAAGACGGCAAACGACTGGGCACGATTGATGCCAACGGGGTAGCAGGTGACGCCCTCACCTTGAGCGGCAGCCTGACGGTGGGAAACAACTAGCCGGGGACATCACCGCACTGACCCATACCCATATGAGCGACTATCTGCGCAAAGCGGACAGCGAGGACGATCGCAAGACCCTGCAGCACATGTTCCCGGGCGCGACGAACGAGATCGTGCTGGCCCGTATCGCCGAGAAATGGGGTATGGACACTGGCCAAGATCATGCTGTTGCTGGTCAGCCTCGCTCCGCCAGTGCTCGCTGCGGTCAGCCCCTAGAACAAGCATGGAGAGTGGACGATTGGTTTCTGTCCGATGACTTGCTGGCTCGCCCGGCCGCCAGATGGGCAGCAAGTCCGGCGCCGGTGACCTGCACTGAAGCATCACCGACATCCTCACCGGTTGCAGTAGCGGCAAAAACGGCAGCGGCTCCAACTGCTGATTCCCTCGGAGGCGGATTTGCAGTTCCTCCCCTGCCCTTTTGCCGGCCTGATAGTGATTCACCGAACACCCTGCCTGACGATACCTCCGTTTGCGCTATGCTATTACCAGGATCAAGAGGCAAAGACCATCGGTATTATCTAGTGCCGATGGGATGCCGGGAGGGCTGGCAATGCAGCGAGCTCAGATCGCAGAGACGGCGACGATCGACAAAAAACCAGGGCGCAAGTTCGGTCTGGTACTTGGCGGTGGCGGCGCCCGTGGCCTGACCCACATCGGCGTACTGCGGGTGTTGGAACAGGCGGGGATTAAGCCGAACCTGGTGGTAGGCGCCAGCATGGGCGGCGTCATCGCCGCCGCCTACGCCATCGGCCTCAACAGCACTGAAGTGGAAGAAGCGCTGACCACCACCAGTGGCTGGCAGAATCTAGCGTACCTCTCGCAGCCGGGTTTTCATAAGGGCGGCATAGTCGATGGACGCAAGATGGAACAGTTCTTCGACGGGCTCACGGGCGGCCGCAGCTTCGCCGACACGAAGCTGCCGATGGCGGTGGTTGCCGTGGACCTGCACAGTCAGCGGGAGGTGGTGATCTCCACCGGCAAGCTTGCTCCCGCGCTCTGCGCTACCACAGCCGTGCCCTTCCTCTTCACCCCCTACGAGTACAAAGGCAGATACCTGGTGGATGGGGGCTTCGTAAACAACT
>CAZMKF010000038.1:12533-13580 GCA_964566935.1 uncultured Dehalococcoidales bacterium
GGCGGTGCGCAAGCGTCTGCGCAGGACCGGGCCGCTCGCGGGCCCGTTGGAGGTGCTGGAACGAGCGCACGGCATCGCCACTCTGACGGCCCGCAGTTACAAACATACCGCCTATCCACCGGACCTGCTGCTCTGTCCGGGGATTCCGGCGCGCATTATGCCCTTCACCGGCTATAGTCACGCCAAAGCCCTGATCGCCATCGGTGAACGGGCCGCCCGCAAGGCGCTTCCGCGTATTGAGGCGCGACTGTGAGCGCACCTGTTGTTGACGTGAGCTGGCGAGGAATCGAGCACATCCCTCGGTTGGCACTCTGCTCTGAGAAACCGCCGTCTGGCGCCCTACAGTAGCGCCGCGAGGGCTAATAGCTTTATACTGAATCTCGCCGGTGCCAGGCATCCCATACCCATCAGAATGGCGCCGTCGTGTGGTTTCAAGGTAACACCTTTGGCCGGCGGGCTTGCATGCTCGTGCACGTCCGTTGGGCAATTTGGCAGAGTGGGAGGAAGAATGAGTCCAAAATTCACGATGATGGATGGCAACGAGGCAGCCGCGAGGGTGGCTCACAAACTGAGCGAAGTGATCGCTATCTATCCGATCACTCCCTCAACCAATATGGGCGAGATGGCCGACCAATGGTCAGCCGAGGGCCAACCGAACGTCTGGGGAACTATCCCCACCGTTCAAGAGCTGCAATCGGAAGCTGGCGCCGCTGGCGCCGTCCATGGCGCGCTCCAAACCGGCGCCCTCACCACCACGTTCACGGCCTCTCAGGGCCTGCTGCTGATGATCCCCAACATGTACAAGATCGCCGGCGAGCGCACTGCTACTGCTTTCCATGTAGCAGCCCGCGCCATCGCCGCCCAAGGCCTCTCCATCTTTGGTGATCACCAGGATGTGATGTCCACTCGCAGCACCGGCTTCGCGCTGCTCTCCTCGAACTCGCCGCAGGAAGCGCACGACCTGGCCGCCATTGCCCACGCGGCAACCCTGGAGACGCGCGTACCGTTCCTGCACTTCTTCGACGGCTTCCGCACCTCGCACGAGAT
>CAZMKF010000038.1:13590-20210 GCA_964566935.1 uncultured Dehalococcoidales bacterium
GAGGATGAGACGCTTCTCAAACTGGTCGATGCTCAGGCAATCGCCGAGCACCGGCAACGCGCCCTCTCTCCAGAGCGCCCAGTGATTCGTGGCACGGCCCAGAACCCGGACGTCTACTTCCAGGGCCGTGAGACCGTTAACAAGTATTACGATGCCTGCCCTGGCATCACCCAGAAGGTGATGGACCGCTTTGCCAAGCTGACCGGCCGCCAGTACCAACTTTACGAGTACGAGGGCGATCCGAAAGCGGAGCGTGTGATGGTGATCATGGGCTCGGGGGCCGAAACGGCTGCTGAAACCGCCCGCTTCCTTAACGGCAAGGGCGAAAAGCTGGGTACGCTCAAGGTTCGCCTCTACCGGCCTTTCTCGGTCGAAATGTTCATCAAGGCGCTACCCGCCACCACCAAGGCAATCGCCGTGCTGGACCGCACCAAGGAACCCGGCGCCGGCGGCGAGCCGCTCTACAAGGACGTCGTTGCTGCAATAACCGACGGCATGAACAACGGCTGGGCGCCGTTCAAGGACGCGCCGCGCGTGATCGGTGGCCGCTATGGCCTCTCCTCCAAAGAATTCACACCCTCGATGGTCAAAGCAGTCTTCGACGAGCTCAAGAAGGACGAGCCCAAGAACGGCTTCACCATTGGCATCGTCGACGACGTTACCCACACCAGCCTTGATTACGACACCAGTTTCTCGATCGAAGACGACAAGACCGTGCGCTGCGTCTTCTGGGGACTGGGCGCCGACGGTACCGTTGGCGCTAACAAGAACTCAATCAAGATCATCGGCGAAGAGACCGACAACTATGCCCAGGGTTATTTCGTTTACGACTCGAAGAAATCGGGGTCATTGACGATCTCGCACCTGCGCTTCGGCCCCAAGCCGATTCGCGCCCCCTACCTGATTGAGCAGGCCAATTTCGTCGGCTGCCACCAGTTCAGCCTCCTGCCGCGCTACGATGTCCTGCGCTACTCGCTGCCCGGCTCGGTCTTCCTGCTGAACAGCATCTACGGGCCCGACGAGGTATGGGATCACATACCGCAGGAGACGCAACGCGAGATCCTCAACCGCAATCTGAAATTCTATGTAATAGATGCCTACGAAGTAGCCAGGAACACCGGCATGGGCCTGCGCATTAACACCATCATGCAGACCTGCTTCTTTGCCATCAGCGGTGTGCTGCCACGTGAGCAGGCGATTGAGCAGATCAAGCAGAGCATTGAAAAGACCTACGGCAAGCGTGGCGAGTCCGTGGTGCGCAAGAACTTCGAAGCGGTTGACCAGGCTCTGGAAGGCCTCTTTGAGGTCTCTCTGGAAGGCAAGACCGTCAATGCCGATGCCGAAAAGAGAATGGCGCCGATGTCGGCCAACGCGCCCAACTTCGTCAAGCAAGTGCTTGGCCCGATGAGCATCAACGAAGGCGATTCGCTGCCCGTCAGTGCCATACCCGACGACGGCACCTTCCCCAGCGGTACCACTCAGTACGAGAAGCGCAACATCGCGCTCGAGATGCCTATCTGGGAGCCGGACCTGTGCATTCAGTGCGGTCGCTGCTCCCTCGTGTGCCCGCACGCGGTCATCCGCATGAAACTGTACGATCCAGAAGAGTTGGCAGGCGCTCCCGAGAGCTTCAAGAGCGTGGATGCCAAGTTCTTCAGAGAATTCCCCGGCAAGAAGTTTACTGTCCAGGCCTCGCCCGAGGACTGCACTGGTTGCGCGGTCTGCGTTGAGATCTGCCCGGCCAAAGACAAGAAGGAAGCCGGCCGTAAGGCGATCAACATGCAGCTGCAGCCGCCGCTGCTGGAACGCGAGAAGGCGAACTGGGAGTTCTTTGCGAAGCTGCCCGACTTCGACCGCAGCGCCCTGCCGCATGGTACGATTAAAAACTCGCAGTTGCTGCGTCCGTTGTTCGAGTTCTCCGGCGCTTGCGCCGGTTGCGGCGAGACTCCTTACGTGAAACTGGTCTCGCAGCTGTTCGGCGACCGCATGGTGGTGGCCAACGCCACCGGTTGCTCCTCTATCTACGGCGGTAACCTGCCGACCACGCCGTGGTCGAAGGATGCGGCCGGTCGTGGCCCCGCCTGGGCCAACTCACTGTTTGAGGACAACGCGGAGTTCGGTCTTGGCTACCGCTTCGCCCTCGACAAACAGAAGGAGTACGCGAGCGAGTTGGTGCAACGTCTCGCCGGCAGCCTCGGCGATGAGTTCAGCCAGGCGCTACTTAACGCGGACCAGAAGAGTGAGGCTGGGATCATCGCCCAGCGCGAGCGGGTGGCCGAGCTGAAGAAGAAGCTCAGCGGCATCACCGGTGAGCAGGCGGCACTGGCACGCGAGCTGGCAACCGTGGCCGACGCGCTGGTGCGCAAGAGCGTCTGGATCATCGGCGGTGACGGCTGGGCCTACGATATCGGTTACGGCGGACTGGATCACGTTCTGGCCAGCGGTCGCGATGTCAACCTGCTGGTGCTCGACACTGAGGTCTACTCCAACACTGGTGGCCAGTCCTCCAAGTCAACCCCCAAGGGCGCCGTTGCCAGGTTTGCCGCCATGGGCAAGGGCATTACCAAGAAGGACCTCGGCTTTATCTCCATGACCTACGGCAGCATCTACGTTGCCCACGTGGCCATGGGCGCCGACCCGCAGCAGACTATCCGAGCCCTGATCGAAGCCGAGGCCTACGATGGGCCGTCGATCGTCATCGCCTACTCAACCTGCATCGCCCAAGGCATCGACATGAAGAAGGGTCTTGAGCAGCAGAAACTGGCGGTCCAATCCGGCCACTGGCCACTCTACCGCTTCAACCCTGATCTGGCGGCAGAAGGCAAGAGCCCGTTTACCCTTGACTCAAAAGAGCCGAGCATCCCGCTGAGAGAGTACGCGTACAACGAGACGCGCTACCGCATGCTGCTGCAGAGCAACGAGGAGAGGGCCACGGAACTGATGGAAGAGGCCCAGGAGGACGTGAAACGACGCTGGAATATCTATCGCCAGCTGGCCACGCTCTTCCAGCCAGCCAATAACGAACCAGCGCAAGCTGGTCAGTGAAGGTAAACGTAACAACAGTGAGGGCGGAGGACATGTACTTGGCTACGCCAGGCAACCGGCCGACGCCCTCAAGCTGAACATATAATATACGATCTTGCGACCAACCCTGACGTGTACAGGGCTGAGAGAAGGGCGCAGTTGCAGCAGTTCGTGGAGGAAGACCATTACGAATCGGCAGCCGACATGCGTGGCAACATGAGCAAGAAGGCGATGACCGATCCGGTCGCCTTCGAGCGCGCCAACTGCATTCGCGCCCGGACCTCTGACCGCTAGGAGACACGTCACGGGTATTGTGACAATTCATGTAAGCCCCGATGGCCCATGCGCCGCGGGGCTTGCCTTTTGGCCTGCAAACTAGAGACGATTCCGGCGCCCTGACCAAGATGTGTGGAGGTAATTGGTTATGAAAGTCGTATTCACCGACCTGGTTTTTGAGAATGAACAGCAGCTGCAACTGCCCGGGGTGGAGCTGGCCGTCTATCCCCCAGTGGAGCGGCCTGCCGGCATGATCGAGGTGGCACGTGATGCTGACGTGGTCATGCTGCGCGACCAGTGGGGACCAATGTCACGCGACATCATCGAGGCCTGTCCCAACCTGAAACTGATCGTCACCCGCTCTGCCGGCTTCGATCATATCGACCTGGAAGCCTGCCGGGAACGCGGCATCGCTGTCTGCAACGTGCCGGATTACGGCGCTCACGCCATTGCCGAGCACGCCCTGATGCTAAGCGTAGCCCGCAACGTATGCGCCGCCAACCGGCGCTACCGTGAGGAAAAGCGCTTCCGTGATGCCGGCCTCTCGGGCGTGGAACTGTACGGCAAGACGCTGGGTGTAATCGGCGCGGGGCGCATCGGCCGGCATAGTGTGCGCATCGGCGAGGGCTTCGGCATGAGGGTGCTGGTCTTCGACACCTGCATCTCCGCTGAAGACGGCGCCAGAATGGGGTTGACCTGCGTGCCGTTCAGCCAGCTGCTCAACGAAGCCGATTTCATTACCATCCACGTGCCGCTTACCCCTGAGACGCATCATTTGATCAATGCGGAGACTCTGTCACAGACCAAACGCGGCGCCATCCTCGTCAACGCCTCGCGCGGGCCGGTCGTCGATACAGATGCGGTGCGCGAAGCGGTGAAGTCCGGACAGTTGCGCGGCGCGGGCCTGGACGTGCTGGAGGACGAGCACGGCACCTACCACGATTTTGGCGACCTGCCCATCCTGGTTACGCCACACATCGGCTGGTTCACGGACGAGGTGCGGCGGCGCATCGTCGATATCTCATTGGACGACGTCAAAGCCTGGCTGGCCGGCGAATCGCTCAATCGGGTTATCTAAACGAGCCGTGCGCTGTAAAGCGCACGGCCCCTTTTCTCTCGCTCCAGCGAGCGTAGATCAGTCGGTCTTGAGGTTGGTCAGCGCGTAACGCAGCGCCGCAGTCATCTCGTCGACATTGCTCTTGTCGATGCAGAGCGGCGGCGACATGGCGACCCAGTTGTCGCTGGCGCGCCAGAGCACGCCCTTCTCGCGGCCCATGCGATTGATCTGATCGCCGACGCCGAACTTGGCATCAAAGGCCTCCTTGGTCCCCTTGTCGGCAACGATCTCGACTGCGGCCATCAGACCGATGGCACGCGTCTCGCCAACCACTGGCAGATCGTTTAGCTCCGCCAGCTTCTCCTTGAAGTACTGGCCGACCACCTTGGCGTTCTCGACCAGGTTTTCCTTCTCAATGATCTCGATGTTGGCGATGGCAGCGGCGCAGACGGCGGGGTGCCCACTGTAGGTGTAGGAGTGCATAAACGAGGCGCCTGGCACGGCCATCTGATCGAACACCTTGCCGCTGATGCCGACCGCCGAGAGCGGCTGATAGGCGGAGGTGATACCCTTCGCCATCGTCATCATATCCGGGGTAACTCCCCACTGCTGCATGCCGAACAGTGTGCCCGTGCGTCCAAAGCCGGTGATCACTTCGTCGGAGATCAACAGCACGCCGTACTGATCGCAGATCTCACGAATGCGCTGCCAGTAGCCGTCCGGCGGAATGATCACGCCACCGGTGCCCATCACCGGCTCGCCAATGAAGGCGGCGATGGTCTCCGGACCTTCGAGCTGGATGGCGGCATCCAGGGCGTTGGCGCACTCGAGACCGCACTGCTCGCAGCTGGGGGCCCCAACCGGACAACGGTAGCAGAAAGGTGCAGGGATGTGGAAGAAACCCGGCGATTGCGGTCCGAAGTTCTTCCAGAACTGCGGCAGGGCGGTGGCCCACATGGTAGCGTTAGCCAGGCCATGATAGCCCATCTTGCGGGCGCCTATCTTGATGCGCTCCGGTCTGCCCTGCACGGAGTTCATGAAACGGGCGACCTTGAAAGCAACTTCGTTCGCCTCGGCGCCACCGCAGGCGAAGTAGAAACGGTCGATGCCCTCGGGGGCTATCTGAGCCAGTTTGGCCGCCAGCAACGTCGCCGGAACATTAGTCAGGCCCAGGATGGTCGGCGTGTAGGGGATCTCCTTCATTTGGTCAACAATGGCCTGGATGATTTCGTGCCGACCGTGGCCCACGTTCGTATTCCACAATCCAGCAAAGCCGTCCAAGTACTTGTTGCCGTCGTTGTCCCAAACGTAGGCGCCCTCGCCTCTTGTCAGGCACAAGAAACCCTTGCCACGAACAAAGTCGTACTGATTGGTGTTGCCGTGGAGCACGTGCTCCCTGTCCAGCCTGCCTAGCTCCTCCGTCGAGTATTGGACCACTTTATCCTCCCGCGAACTGGTTTCGCCTTGGCAGGTCGTCTCCGACCCGCCTCAACGCAGTCATGATACCAGCTCTGACTGACCCAATGTGACAGTCAGAGGAACGTACTGACTGGGT
Organism: uncultured Dehalococcoidales bacterium; assembly: GCA_964566935.1. Classification (GTDB taxonomy): domain Bacteria; phylum Chloroflexota; class UBA6077; order FW602-bin22; family JAMCYS01; genus CAZMKF01. The sequence continues at coordinate 19,503 of CAZMKF010000038.1, forward strand.
AGTGACGTGCCCTGCGGCTCACGCTAACAGAATTGCCTCAAAAAGAACGAAACAGGCCGTGGTTGGCGTTGCGAATTCGAAAGCTTACGATGTATGATAGGTTGCCCAATATGCCATTTAAACACGGCCAAGGACAGCGTCGTCCGGTGCAACGTCAGGCAGAAGTGCTTCTGGTGCAGCGTCAGGACGGCGCTTTCGGCTATTCCCAATAAGTGAAAGGAGATCGGTCCATGGCCACGGAGATTCGCAACAAGAAACTCGCCCGCTGGATAAAGGAGCTGGCAGAGCTCTGCCAGCCGGATTCCATCTATGTTTGTAACGGTAGAAAGACAGAATACGACAGACTGATGGCCGAGATGGTGGCCAGCGGCGCGGCTGAACCAGTAGCCAAACGGCCTAACAGCCACCTATTCCGTTCGCAGCCCAGTGACGTAGCCCGCGTCGAAGACCGCACCTACATTAGCTATCCAACCCAAGACGAAGCCGGGCCCACCAACAACTGGCTCTCGGTTGATGAACTGAAAGCCACGATGCTCGAACTCTACAAGGGCTGTATGAAGGGCCGCACCATGTACGTCATTCCCTTCACCATGGGCCCGCTTGGCTCGCCGATGGCGAAGGCGGCGGTGGAGATTACCGATAGCCCCTACGTCGTCTGCAATATGCACATCATGACCCGCGTCGGTGATGCCACCTTGGAGGCGATGG
>CAZMKF010000039.1:0-20055 GCA_964566935.1 uncultured Dehalococcoidales bacterium
TGCCCTCCTCTACTATGCCCTGTTCGCCACCCGCCAGATAATCAGCGAACGACCAGCGGCAGGAACGCCTTGCTCTTCCACTCGATGTATGTGGCCACCGTGCAGCCCTCACTGGCACAGAGGTCCGTTACCAGGTTCACCATGGTGGGCGTTACCCGCACACCTATGTGGTAGTTGGCGCTGCCCGAGGAATGCACACCGAACACCGCATTATCAGAACTTCGCCTCACGGCAGAGCCGCTTTGACCGCCGTAAGTATCGATCGTATAGGCGAGCAGGTCAGCATCATATCCAAGCAGACCGCTTTCACTGGCGCCCCGCTGGCGCCTGACAGGGGCTGAAACTCAATTCCCCGTTTGCCCCCACATGCAACGTGCCGAGCTCGACGAAGTCGCCGGCGAACTGACCGGCCGCGTCCTTTACCGGCAGGCGCTTCACGTCCGCCGCGGTGTAGAGGCCGGCGATGAGACGGTAGGCGCCCTCTGTCAGACCATGGGCCAGCGGCAGATCGTAGTAGTCGCGCACCACCTCACCCGACTGCCAGCGCGAAGTGGGGTAGGCGCCACCACCGGGCTGCTCGTCCACCTGGGCGACGATGCCGTTGGCGTCGAGCAGCTGCAGAAAGACGGTCAGCTCCTTAGCCGGCGCGGCCTGCGTCCGCCACTGCACGAACGTGCGCAGCACGCCCCCCTCTTCGCCCTCGCCGGCCAGTTGAAAACTCTCCAGCGCTATTATGTCGCCCAGCTGGGCCCCACTTGCCAGCGAAAGTTGCTCGCCCTCGCCAACCAGCGCGCCGACCTGGAAGGGACCGACGAAGAGCGCGGTGTCGATCGGCGAGCCGGTGGCATCGAGCAGCCTGGCCGGCTCGCGCTGCCAGCAGGCGAACAAGTCGAGCTTGACCTGCCCAGCGGCAGGGCGTACTTGCTCCGGCAGCTGGATATCGCCCCAGGTGACCAGCAGATCCCCCTGCCGCAGGTTACGCACGTCCTCCAGTCTGCGGTCGGTCACCGCCAGGTCTCGCTGCTGGCCATCGACCAGGTGCTGCGCCAGGCAGAGATCGGGGTCCTCGCCGATCTGCTGTGGCTCGCTCCACGCCTCCCAGACGGTGGCCAGCGGCAGCGTCGTCTCGCCCCGCCTGTCGACAGCGCCCTGCCAGCGCCAGAAGCGCAGGCCATTGCTGAGGCGCCGCTCGCCGTCCACCCTGCCGGTGAAGGCGCGTTCGATAGCGGGTTTGATCGGTCCCTCCAGGGTAAAGACCAACACGGAGCGGCCGCTCCCCTCGAGCGTCACTTTCGCCTCCTCCACCTCGTGGAAGCCGAAGTAGCGCACCAGCTCTATCTGCTCGGCACGCGCCGAGTCCACCAGGTAGACCTGTTTGGCCTCGGGCGCGCCTGCCAGGACCAGCGTGGCTGGATCGGCGAAGCTGCGCAACTCCACCCCCTGGGCCGCCGCCGCCTCTCTGAGCGCGGCGCCCTCCCCCGCCTCCGCCGGCACGAAGACGGTGGCTCCATCCGGCAGCTGGCCGCCGTCGGCCAGATTGGTCAGCGCCTGCAGGTAGGCCGCGGTGGTGAGGCCACTGTTATGCGGGAAGGCATCCAGGCCCAGCTCGCTGAAGGAGAAGACGTAGACACCGTTCTCGTACCAGACGCCCTTCACCTGCGGATCGAGCCGTATTCTCTCCACCAGGGCATCGAACTCCTCCACCGTCTGCAGAGGGAACTTATCCTTGAGCAGATCGTCGGCGATGGCGAGATCGGGCGGGTTCTCCATGCTGAAAGCGGTGAACAGCAGATGGTGCTCACGCGCCCCGAGCTGACCGCCGATCTTGTCGGTGGCCGCAACGGCGGCGCCGGCCGGCACCCGGTTAACCACCTCACGCAGGAACCAGGTGCGCTCACTGTACTGGTAGCGGTCCAGCAGGAAGCGGCCACCACCCGGGTAGGTGCTCCACAGGTAGAAGCAGGCGGCGGTACCAGCCAGCACCACCACGACGGCCAGCGCCAGCCAGCGGCCACGAAAGCGTGAGATTGCCACGGCGGTGGAGCCAAACAACAGCGGCAGAATCGGCGCCAGCCGCCAACCGTGCCAGATACCGAAACCGCTCGACTCGTGCGAAAGCAGCAGGGTGATCACGCTGGGCAACCAGAGCAGCGGGTAGCCGCCAGCGAACAACGGCAGCGCTGCCAGCGGCAGCAGCAACAGCAGCACTTGTTGGGCCAGACCACCGCTGAAAAAGAGATCGGGAATGGCGGCGGAGTTCTGCGTCACCAACTGCCAGAGCGCCAGCAGCGAGTCGTACATGGCCAGTGGCTGGTCGGCGTGACGATAGACGCCGCCGGTGAAGATGGGCATCACCCAGGAGGTGATGACCACCAGCCAGGTGATCGCCGTCATGCCCAGCACCAGGCCCAGCCAGCGCATGCCCTTGCGGAAGAGCAGGATGTAGAGGGCGAAGCTGGCCACGTAGATCGGCATGTCCTCGCGCACCAGCAGCGTCAGCAGCAAGCCACACGTCATCCAGCCGTAGCGACGGTAGTGCAATCCCCAGAAAGCCAGAGCCATGCAGGGCGCGGCCATGGTGATCGCCTGAAAGTCCTCGCTCAAGGCGGTATGCAGCAGCGGATTGAAGATGAGAGCCAGCATCAGCAGCGGCGCCACCACGCTGCGCCGTTCCCTGAGCAGCAGGAAGCCCGGCAGCAGAGCGCCCACGCAGATAGAGAGCATGGCGATCAGCTGCAAGGTACGGGCGTCGGGCAGCGCCCAGAAGAGAAGCGCCGGCCAGAGCAGGGCAATGGCGAAGTGATCGCCCAGATAGTTCGACGGATAGTGCGACCAGATGAACGGCCGTCCGTTGACGATGTTGTATTCGAGCTGGACGTAGGTGCCCAGGTCGAAGAAGGAAGTATGGATCAGCTCGTAACGTACCAGCGCCAGGAAGCAGGCGTAGGCGGTGAAGAGGACGAAAACGAGGCCGACCAGCGCCACCGGCCAGCGCGGCGGGCGAATCACCTGCGCTGGCTCGTCTGCCTCCAGTGGCGACAAAGGCTGAGGTTGCACGGACTCTACTGCCAAAAACCACCTCTGCGCGGGACTTACCGTCGGCCACCGGCCAACCGGTGCATCATAAGCGCACGCTGAGGGGCAGTCAACGCCCCAGCCGCCGGCGGAGTTCCCTTGCCAGGCGTGACTGTCTGTCTACAAATCCTGAATCTGCTTGCCCTCTACCTGCCGGTAGGCGAGCGTACGCGGCAGCCGCTCCCACTCGGCCTCCGGCCGCACCAGTAAGGCGCCGCCGCTGCCGGTAACCTCGCCCTCGGCGAAGACGGAGACGCCACCCACCAGCAGCCACTCCGCCCGCCGCGCCTTCAGGTCGACGATGGCGATGTCGGCATCGGCGCCGTCGCCGATGCTGCCCTTGCCGGCGATGCCGTAGAGCCGCGCCGGCGCGGTTGAGGCCTTGTGCACAAGCTCGCTCATGGTCAGCAGGCCGTCCTCCACCAGACCCAGACCGTAGTGCAGGGCGGTGTTGCGCGGCATGCCGCCGCCGTCAGTGCCCAGGGTGGGCACGATGAACTTGCCGTCGGCGTTTTTGCGCGTGGCCACCGCCCGCTGGGCGCAGGCGTCGTTGGCCAGGAAGGCCAGCGCCGGTGGCGGATCTCCCGCCTCCACCCAGCCACGGGCCGCCTCCTCACCAGTGACGTAGAAGTTCTCGCGACCGCGCCGCAGGATAGCGTAGGCCCAACCGGCGCGCAGCGCCGCCAGCACCCCCTCACGCGTGGTGGGAAAGCCACCAGCGCCGATCCAGTAGCGGGTGGCCTGGCTGTCCAGCTCGCCACTAGCGTCGCAGGTGCCGGGCACGCCATTGTGGGGATCGAGGTAGGAATCGCTGCTCAAGTGCGGGCGCTCCTCCAGCCAGCCCAGCACCTTGTCGGCCATCTCCAGGGCCTCTTGACCCCGGCCGCGACAGTAGGAATTGACGTGCGCCACATGGTAACGGCTGTCACCGGCGAAGCCAAACAGCTCTTCGATGCCCGACAGGCCTCCCTGTTTCTCGGTTGAACCGGCGTGCACCATGATGAAGATGCCCAGCTCGGTGGCCACTCGCAGCGCCCGCGCCGTGGTCTCCGGTGTAAAGGGAAAGTGACCACCCAGGATCTTGATGCCAATGGCGCCGTCAGCCAGCGCCTGCCGGTAGTAGCTGGCGAACTCCTCGTTCGTGGGATCGGCCGAGAGGCCTAAGCGGTTGGGAGAGGCCATGTGCAGGCAGCCGATGTTGAGGCCGGCGCCGTGCCGGCTGAGGCTGACCAGCAGTTCGCTAATCGGCCCGGCAACGTCGATGGCGGTGGACACGCCGGCCCTGGCCATCATCACGTGTCCCGGCTCGCCGCCCAGCCAGCCGGTGAGGTGAACGTGCGGGTCGACCAGGCCGGGGATGACCAGCTTGCCGCCGGCCTCGATCACCTCAGTCGCGTTGCTGGCCTCAATCTGCGGCGCCAGGGCGGCCACTTTGCCACCGCTGATCGCCACATCGAGCACGGCATCCGTCTGCGTGGGAGGGTCGATCACCCTGCCACCCTTGATCACGGTATCCCAGCCTGCCATTGCGCTTGCCTCCGTTTCAGGTAGTGGGCGGAGCGTCTCAGCCGCAGCTAACTACAGAAAAGCCTCGCCCCCCAGACCCGCTGCGCCAGTTGAACCGTACAGGTTGGCAAACTCGCGCCCTTTGCTGCCGCTGAAGATACAGACGGAGTGGTCCATTTCCTCCAGGAGCGGGTGGTGCTCCTCGTAGACGGCGCTGATCACCAGCTTCTGACTGGCGCGGCTGAAGGCGGTGTAGAGGGCGCGCCGCTCCAAATCATCGCAGCCATCTTCGCTGCGGCAGTGGCTCGGCCGCTGCACGCTCACCACGTAGACGGCCGGGAAGTCGAGCCCCTTGATCGACTTGGTGGTGATCAGTTTGACGCTCTGATCGTGCAGGTCGAGGTTGACCCGGTTCTTGTCCACTTGCTTGGCGCGGATGCCGTGTTCCTTCAGCGCATGGAACATACGGTTGAGGGTGCGGTCTTTATCGGCACAGACGGCGATCTGGCGCAGCTGGTACTCCTGCTGGTCGGCGGCGATCAGGCGGCAAATGGTGTCCAGCTCGTCGCGCTCGTCGGCGGCGATCACGATCTCCACCTCCTCGCCCGGCCGGTCTGGCAACCTCGCCTCCTCCAAGTCTGCCTGCAACTCGTTGCAGGGCTCCACCAGCGATCGCGCCAGGGTGGCCACGGTGCGGGTATTGCGGAAGTTGCTCTTCAGCGAGTGGACGTTGCCACGCTTGACCTTCAGCTCGCGCTGTGCCCAAACGAAGCCATTGTCGTAGATGTCCTGGGCAGGGTCGACCATCACCGTCAGCTGCCCCTTCTCGCCGCCTGCCAGGAAGCGCGCCAGCCGCAGCATTACCGGGTTGAAGTCCTGCCCCTCGTCCACCACCACCGCCCGATACGGCCTGAAACTGGCGTCGTCGTGCAGCTGGGCGAGGGTGGCGTTGGGGAAATCGTTCCAGGTGCCCACCCGGTTCTGGCGCTTAAGCTGACTCAGCTGCTCGTATGCCTGCCAGATGGGGATGCGCTCCTCACGGCGCAGCGATTGCAGGCAACCCTTGCGGTTGAAGCTCAGGTACTCCTGCTCCGTCTCCAGGCCGCAACCCACGATGATGGAGTCGATCTCATTCCACAACTCGTCGGCGGGCATCTTCTCCGCCAGATCGGGGAAGCCCTCCCGTACAGCCGGCAACACCTCGTTATCGAACAGTTTGCGACAGGCCTTCTCGTCCACGTTGAAGAACTTGCGCTGCCGCTTGTGGTACTCGTAGCACCAGGCGTGCAGGGTAGAAAACTCGATGTTGTCGACGCTCCTGCCATCGAGGATGGACTGCACAATCAGCTTCATCATGCCGACCATTACCTTGTTGTAGCAGAGGAAGAGCACCGGCCTGTCGCCGGGCTGAGCGTCGCTCTGCAAGTGAGCCAGCCGGTGCGCGGCCACGGCGCTCTTGCCAGTGCCGGCGCCGCCCTTGATCAGCAGTAAGCCGTTGGCCGGCAGGTCCGCCAGCCTCTTTTGCTGAGGATCGAGGTAGGCAAGGTACTTGTCCACCCCTTCGTTAAGGATGGCTTCGAACTCGGAGGCGGCGTAGATGGCCACCGGGTCGTCCGCGTCCTCCCGCACCACCGGCAGCAGCGGGCCGTCGCTCAAGCCGCAGCCGCGCGGCACCTCACGCATCCGCTCCAGCATGGAGGGAAGCTGAGCCTCGTGCCGCCTTACCCAGGCGTAGGCCTCATCGTGGTTGTCGAAGTGGAGGAGCGCCAGTTCGGTGGCGGAGAGCAGCACGAAGATCAGGCGAAACTGCTGGTTGATACGGGCGGAGTAGAGCGGCAGCGCGGACTCTGTCTTCAGCTGTTCGAGATTGAGGCCGCGCGAGCGTGGATCTGCCCAGATGCTGCGCACACACTCGGAGAGCTGCTCGTTGAGCCTGACTTCATTGCTGCGGCGTTGCTGCACCCTGAGGAAGTTGGGGAGCAGCCACATGCGCTCCACCCGCTCGATCATACGCGGCGCCGTCAGCAATGCCACTCCATACCTCCTTCATCCACCATAAACTAGCTCTTAACTATTCTAGCCGATGGCGAAGGCTGTAAGCGGACAAGCGTTCAGACGGAACGGTCAGACATTGCGCAGGCGCGGAGCCACTTTGCAGCACAAATGCAGAGAGGAGCCTTGCGTTGACACCGGCGTCGGCCGCTGGTAGTGTGAGCTTGACCGCCACCCACCAGCGGCTGACGGTTAGCCGCATCTCTCATTGAAATCTGACTATAGCTGGATAAGGAGCCCACTGTGCAGAGCATACTTGTTGGCAGGTTGATCGACGGCACGGATGCCGAACCGCGCACAAACGTGCGTCTCTTTATTGAGGACGAACTAATCAGCGACGTCCGCGATGCCGGCGCGGGCGGCGGTCTGGATGACGAACTGGACCTCAGCGAGTTTACGGTGCTGCCCGGCTTTGTCGACTGCCACTGCCATCTGATGTTCGACGCCGGGCCGGACCATGAGGCGGTGCGCGCCACCCTGGCAGGTGACAACGAGTACACGGGCGTGCTGCGCGCCCTCAACAACGCCCAGCTGGCGCTGAGCGCCGGCGTCACCACCCTGCGCGATTGCGGCGGGCGCGGTTTCGCCACCATCGCCCTGCGCGATGCCATTGCTCAGGGGCTCGCCCTGGCGCCTCGCATGCTCGCCAGCGGACCCGCCATCACCACCACCGGCGGCCATCTCCACTACCTGAAAATGGAGGCCGATTCCGCGGACGAGCTACTGAAGGCCGGCCGCACCGTGATCAACGAGGGCGCCGATTTCATCAAGGTCTGCGTCACCGGCGGCAACATGACGGCCGGCTCCAACCCCATCATGCCTCAGTACGGTGAAGCGGACCTGCGCGCCCTGGTCGAAGACAGCCACCGCCTCGGCCGCCCGGTAGCCGGCCACACCCATGGCACACCCGGTAACCGTATCGCCGTGGCAGCCGGTATTGACTACATCGAACACTGCAGCTGGATCGGCCTCGACGGGCGGCCGGATTACTGTCCGGAGACTGTGGCAACGATGAAGGAGAAAGGCCTCTGGGCCGATCTCACCTTCACCAATGTGCAACGTAGCCTGCTACCCAGCGGCACGCCGGACGCGGAGAACAGCCGCGCCCTGCGGGAGAACGTGGCCGTCTTCCACCGCATGCTGGAGGAAGGGGTGCAGTGCGTCGTTTCCAGCGACGCCGGCGTGAAGGGCACGCGTTTCGAGGAGTTCGCGCTTTCGGTTGAGGTGGCGGTAGTTGGCTGCCGTGTCAGCCCGCAGCGGGCGATCCAGCTCTCCACCCGCGAATCGGCTCGCGCCCTCGGCCTGGACAACGAGGTGGGCACCGTGGAGGCCGGCAAACGAGCCGATCTGCTGGCCGTGGCAGGCAACCCCTTGGAGGACATCCGCTACCTGCGGGAGGTGCGGGCCGTGCTGCTCGGCGGCGAAATCGTGGCCTAGACCACACTCACCGGTTGGCAAACAGAGGAGAGCCGGACGGGTCAACCCGTCCGGCTCTCGCCTTATCCGCCAAGGAAGGCCTCCTTAGCCTCGAATGATGGCCAGCACCTCGTCGCGGCGGCGCTCCATTTCCGCCTGCGATAGCGCCTCCAGATTGAGGCGCATCAGCGGCTCGGTGTTGGAGGGGCGCACGTTGAAGTGCCAGCTGGGATAGGTGACGGAAATGCCGTCCATCCAGCCGATTTCGGCGTCGGCGTAACGGGTCGCCAGTTCCTGGATTTTGGCCTTGACATCGGCCACCTTGGAGTTTATCTCGCCAGAGATGAAGTACTTGCTCTCCAACTCGGCCAGCATCTCACTCAACTTCTGACCGCTCTGCGAGACCATCTCCATCACCAGCAGCGAGGGGATGATGCCCGAATCGGCGAAGTTGAAATCACGGAAGTAGTAGTGGCCCGACACCTCGCCGGCGAAGAGCGCATCCTCGTCGGCCATGCGCCGCTTGATGAAGGCGTGCCCCACCCGTTCCATCAGCGCCTTGCCGCCGGCGGCCTCGGCCATATCCTTCACCGCCCAGGATGCACGCACGTCGTAGAGAATGGTGCTGCCCGGATGTTTGCTGATCAGGTAGCGGCCCAGCAACGCCGTCAGATAATCGCCGGCCACGAACTCGCCACGATCGTCGATGGTGAAGAAGCGATCGCCATCGCCGTCGAAGGCGAAACCGAGATCGGCCTTCTCGTCCAGCACCCGTTGCACCAGATCGGCCCGGTTCTCCGGCTGCAGGGGATCAAGGCCGTGGTTGGGCAGATTGCCGTCGGGCTCCAGGTACATGCCGATCAGCTGCACCGGCAGGCGCGCGTAGACCCTCTCAAGGATGGGGCCCACCATACCATTGCCCGTGTCGGCCACCACTTTCAGCGGCTTCAGCGAGGAGATGTCGATCAGCTTCAGCACCGCCTCCACGAACTCGTCGGAGAGGTCCAGCTGCGACATCGTGCCCTGCCGCGTGGGGGTGGCAAACGCGTCGGACTCGATGATGCGGCGCAGGTCCTGGATGCCCTCGTCGCCGCTGAGCAGGTAGGGCATCTGACGCACCATCTTGAAACCGGAGTACTCCTTGGGATTGTGAGAGGCCGTGACCATGATTCCAGGCAACTGGAGCTTGGTGCAGGCGAAGTAGTACTGATCGGTGCTGACCATGCCGATGTCGATCACATCGACGCCCTGCTCCATCAGACCGCGCGTCACCTGGGCGAACATGGCCGGTCCGGAGAGGCGCATATCCCGCCCCACCAGCACCTTCTCCGGCTTGAGGAAAGTGGCGAAGGCGCGGCCGATCAGATAGGCCGTATTCTCGTCCAGATCTCTGGGGTAGATGCCACGAATGTCGTAGGCTTTAAAGATGCCCGGGTTGACTTTCATATGAACTTACCTCCACCACAATTGCAGCGCACCCTCGCTCAGAATGGTAGCGTTTCCGATCAGCCGCGCTGCACAATCTCGATGCTGACCTTGTCCGGCCCCTCGATGTAAGAAATGTAAACACCGGGCCGAAACTCCACCGGATCAAGCGTGAACTTGACGCCACGCTCCCGCAGCGCCGCTGCCGTGGCCTGCAGGTCGTCCACCACGAACCCGAAGTGATGCAGACCGAACTGCTCAACGCCGCTCGCCGGCTGGCGGTTCTCACCCTCTTTCGGACCGCGTACCAGTACCGACTTTCCACCCAGCTCCAAGAAGACGCTGGCGCCCTTGCCCTCACCCGAGCGGCTGGTGACCGTGGCGCCCAGCTTCTCGGTGAACCAGGCCTCCATCTCCTCCGCGTCGGAAGCGTAAATGTGCACGTGATCGTATCGGAGTTCCATCGCGTCAGCCATGCCTTCACCTCGTACTCTATTGTATTGATGGCTGCAGTATAGCAACCGCGGCGAGACTGGTCGATTGCCCGCGCCTGGCCAATCCTGCCAGGTACCAGGCTGTCCCATCATTGTTGACAAGCGCAGCTGCGCTAACCGCTCCCTATATATAATAGAAGCAGGGCGGCTGCAGGACGAGCCTGCTCAGCCGCAACCAGTTGGAGGAGACTGTAATGCTTGAGGAGTTTGTACGTAAAAACCGCAGCTACCGCAGATTTCAGAGTGGGACAATCAGTCGTGAGACTCTGCTCTCGCTGGTGAACCTGGCCAGGCTCTCGGCCTCGGGCGCCAATAAGCAACCACTTAAGTACTACGTCAGCCAGGACGCGGCCAGCAACGAAACCATCTTCCAGAACCTCACCACTTGGGCAGGCATGATCAAGGACTGGCGCGGACCGGAAGCACACGAACGCCCGAGCGGCTACATCGTCATGTTGCTGGACAAGAGGATTGCCGGCGCCGCTGGCATCGATGCGGGCATCGCCGCCCAGAGCATCACCCTCGGCGCTGTCGAACAGGGATATGCGGCCTGCATCCTCGGCTCCGTCAAGCGCAGCGAGCTGGCGGCGGCGCTCAAGTTGGACGCGCGCTTCGAGATCCTCTACGTGATCGCCATCGGCAAACCCGGCGAGCAGGTGGTGCTGGAGGAAGCCGAACCAGAAAGCGACTGCCGCTACTACCGCGACGCGGACGGCGTGCACCACGTGCCCAAGCGCAGCCTGGCAGAAGTGGTGGTCAACTAATCACCGCTGCTCCCAGGCGCCAGCGCCCTCGCCAGCGGCGGGGGCGCTTTCCTGTGTTTGCTGATAGCCCCGCCTCTCAGATTGCCGCCTGACCGAGCTACGAAGTTGGGGGAGATTAGAACTTGCATTCGGAACATCTGTTCTGTATAATCCCTCCTAATCCGTTCAGGGAGAATGAAGATGATTGAACTGACCAGCCGCCGCGCCTGCCACGCCATGACAGCGCCTGAGACCGACACTGTCGAGACGGCAATCGCCTACACGGCCAACCTGCCCGCCATCTGCCAGGCCGGCGCCTTCACCGACCGGCTGCTCACTAGCGTGGCGCCGCTCTTCGGCGAGATCGTCTCGCAGCCGCTAAGCATCGCCAGCATGGATGCCTACTTCCGCGACCTCACCAGCTACGCCCGCATCCTGCTCGAACAGACCGTCCGCCAGGCCGAACTGAAGGACAACGTGGCCTGACTCGCCCCCCGCTTTGCCACACCTGCTCTGCGATGGTAGCATGAGCAGCGATGAGCCAGGCGTCGAGGTGGAGCCGGACTCGCTAACGGCCGGCCCGCCCGCGCTGCAGCACGGTATTTGGGAGGCGGCTGATGAGGCAGGACAATCTGTTCTACCGCGAGTGGCGGCGGAAGTACCCATCGATCGAGCGGGCTGAGGGCGTGCGCCTGTACGGCAGCGACGGTAAGGAGTACCTGGACGGCGCCGGCGGCGTGCACGTGGTGGGCATCGGCCACGGCGTGCAGGAGGTCGTCGATGCCATGGAGGCGCAGGCACGCAAGGTGTGCTTCGCCTACGGCGGCCATTTCGTCACTCCCATCCAGATCGAGCTGGCGGATCACATCCTCGCGATGGCGCCGCCCGGCTTCAGCAAGGTCTACTTCGTCTCCGGCGGCTCGGAGGCCAACGAGATCGCCCTTACAATGGCCCATCACTACTTCATTGAAAAGGGCAAGCCGACCAAGACGCGCTTCATCGGCCGCTGGCAGTCTTACCACGGCAGCACGGTGGCCACCATCTCCATGTCCGGCAACGTGGTGCGCAAACGCGACCACCAACCGTATTTGATGAACTTCCCCCACATCCAGCCTGCCAACTGCTACCGCTGTGCCTGGGGCAAGACCCCAGCCGACTGCGACCTCGCCTGCGCCTGGGAGCTGGACCGCTGCATCCGTCAGGAGGGACCGGACAGCATTGCCGCCTTCATCGCCGAACCGCTGGTCGGCACCACGGCGGGCGCGCTGACACCGCCGCCGCAGTACTACGAGACGATCCGCGAGATCTGCGACAAGCACGACGTTCTGTTTGTGGCCGATGAGGTGATCACCGGCTACGGACGCACCGGCCGCAACTTCGGCATCCAGCACTGGCAGGCCGTGCCGGACATCATCACCAGCGCCAAGGGGCTGTCCAGCGGCTACGCGCCGATCGGCGCCGTGCTTCTCAACGATAGGATATGGCGCGCCTTCAACGAGGGACCGCGCAGCACCTTCTTCATCGGCTACACCTACTCCGGTCACCCGGTGGGCTGCGCCACGGCGCTGGCGGTGCAGCGCTACCTGCAAAAGCACCAGCTGGTGGAGCGCTCGGCCAGCATGGGCGCCTACCTGAAAGGGAAGCTCGAAGAGCTGGCGGCGCATAATCCGCACATCGGCGATGTGCGAGGCAAGGGCTTAATGATCGGCGTGGAGTTCGTGCAGGACAAGGAGAGCAAAGAGCCTTTCCCGCGCGCGGCACGCTTCGCCCCGCGAGTGGTGGATGCCGCCCTGAAAGAAGGGCTCATCCTGATTGGCAGCACCGGCACCGCCGACGGCGAACGCGGCGATCACCTGCTGATCACACCACCCTACGTGATCGAGGAAAGGGAGTGCGACCAGCTGGTCGCCACTCTGGAAAAGTGCCTGCAGCAGGTGGCCGCCGAAACCACCGTTTAGAACGGCGGCGGTTCAACGTGCGGTCTAGGAGGAAGATGGCCATGACCGAGCAGCCAGGCATCAAGGCATTGGTATTCGACGTTTTCGGCACGGTAGTCGACTGGCGCGGCAGCGTCATTCGCGAGGGCGAAGCGCTGGCCGGGCGCCACGGCCTGCAGGTGGACTGGCCCGCCTTTGCCGACCAATGGCGCCGCGAAGGCTACCACGGCGGCATCCGCGCCGTGCGCGAGGGACGGCTGCCGTGGACCGAGGTGGAGCAGCTGCTCGAGAAGCAGCTGCGTAAGCAACTCGCACCGTACGGCCTGACCGGCCTGACGGATGGTGAGTGCGAGGAGCTGCTCTCGGCGTGGCAGCGCCTGCAACCCTGGCCCGACTCAGTGCCCGGCCTCACCAGGCTGAAGCAGCGTTACATCATCGCGGTCCTCTCCAACGGCAGCCTGGCCCAAATGGTGAGGATGGCGAAGTACGGCGGCCTGCCCTGGGACTGCATCTTCAGTTCCGACATCTCGCGCCATTACAAACCTGATAGAGAAGTTTACCTGGGCGCGGTGAAGCTGCTGGGGTTAGAGGCGGCCGAGGTGATGCTGGTGGCGGCTCACCTTGGCGACCTGGAGGCAGCGCGCGCCCAGGGACTGCGTACCGCCTACGTACCGCGGCCGCTGGAGTGGGGTGTGGGCGGCCCGCAGGAGAAAGAGCCGGCGGCGCCGTTCGACTACCGAGCCAACGATTTCATTGAGTTGGCGGACCAATTGGGCGCCGACTAGCCGCCCTTGAGACGGCACTACCAACGAAGAAGCACGTGAACACCACTGCCCGCTTGCCGATCTCAGAGAGGAGCTTCACCCTCGTATAGAGCCTGATTCGCGCGCTGACCGAGCACGGCTCCGCCATCACCATGATCATCCACTATCCCATCCACGTCATCCTGCTCGGGGACACGGTGGGCAGTTGACGACTCGGACCGCGGCAAAGTATGGTCATGGTCGCAGGCACGGCTTTTACCGGCTGTGTCAAGGGAGCAACCGGCGTTGACTACCTCACCTCCGCTCAGCCATCTACAGACACAGGTTGTCCAGGCCCACCCCGGCCGCCAGGTCTTCATTGCCGGCTCGGGCGCCGGCAAGACCACGGTGCTGGCTGCGCGCGCCGCCTGGATGATCTCCCAGCACGGCCTCAAGAGCGGTGAGGTGCTCGTTCTGGCGCCTTCTTACCGCGCCGCGCGCACTGTGCAGAGGCTGGCCCGGCAGCGGCTGGGCGGTCTGCCGGCTCCCGAAGCCACTTCGTTTCACTCGCTGGCGGGCACTCTCTTGCGGCGACACTACCGCAAGCTCGGTTATGAGGCTGCGCCCCGGCTGGTGCGTACTGCCGAATTGCGCCAGTTACTGCGCCAGTTGCTGGCGGCTGAAGAACCCGCCCTGTGGGGACCTTACGCTGCGCGCCTCGAATCCACCACCCTGCGCTTGCTGGCCGAAGACGTGGTGATGGGCGCCGCCGAGAACGTTCTCACGCAAGCGCAGTTGGAGGAGCTCGCCCAGCAGTTGGGACACGGCACGCCGCTGCCCTACCTCGCCGCTTTCTACAGCCGTTACCGTATCCATCTTCGCCACCACGGACAAGTGGACTACGGCACCCAGCTGCTGGAGGCCTTGCGGCTGCTGCGAGAACACACCGGCGTTGCCGCACGTTACCAGCGGGCCTACCGCTGCCTGTTAGTGGATGAGTGCGAGCAGGCGAACCTGGCGCAGACGAAGCTGCTCGCTGCGCTGCTCGGTCCCGAAACCGACCTGCTGGCGGCCGGCGACCCCAACCAGGCTACAAACAGCTACCAGGGCGGTTCTCCCACCCACCTGCTGGGCCTCGCCGAGCGCCTTAGAGCCCTCGAGCTGCGGTCGGACGAGGATCATCGCAGTATGCGCTCGCTCCAGCGGGCGCGCAAAGCGCTGTTCACACCTGTGTCAACGCAACCCACAAACGAAACGCAGACGGAGACCCAACTTGATGAAGAGGAACCGGTGCCGCTGCGCGTCTTTGGCTACGAGGCGGATGAGGCGCGCTGGCTGGCGGCCGAGGTAGCGCGGCAGGTACGGAGCGGCGTCCCTGCGGCTGAGATTGCCATCATCTGCCGCAAGCAGGGCACACCGCTTTTGCAGATGGTGAGCGAGGAGCTGGACCGGCGCGGTGTGCCCACCTCCGGCGCCGCCGGCAACCTTACCCACCCGCTGCTGCGCGCCAGCTTCGACGTTCTTCGCTTCCTCGCCACAGACGTCGACTGTGAAGCGCCATTATTACGCTTGCTCGATTCGCCGCTAGCGGCATTGCCCCCCTTTGGCACAAACGAGCTGCGCCGCATCGCTGCGCAGGAAGGCCGCTCAGTGCCCGAGCTGCTCGACGAGGGCTGGGAGCAACTCAAGCTGGACGAAGCGCTCAGGACAGCGTTGCTCGCGCTGCAGCAACGGCTCGCCTCCCTCGCCACATACACCACATTCGGGGTGTCGGCCACCCTCTGGCAAATCTGGAGGCAGTTTCCGGCCTTCGCCGCCGACGCGCGCGAGGATGCCAAGGCGACCGGCGTTTTTGCCGTGCTGCTCAATAACCTGCAGGGAATCGAGGAGGCGCAGCCAGACTACAGCCTGCAGCGATTCCTGGAGCAACTCGACCGCGGCGATTTCGACCAAACGCTGGCCGTGCCCACCGGCGAGGGCGGCGTCTCCATTATCACCGCTCACGCCGCCAAGGGCGGTCAGTGGGACGTGGTCTTCGTGCCTGGGCTGTACGAGGACGGCTGGCCGCTGCGGCGCTCGCCGCTCGACCTCATCGCCCCCCTCCTATTACCCGACCTGCTGCCGCCTGAGCAGGCGCAACTGCCGCCCGCCGAGGCCAGCCGCCGCGCCTTCACGGCCGCCTCAGCCCGCCACATCGCCGAGGATCGGCGCGCCCTCTATCTGGCGATGGGCCGCGCCCGGCGCAGCCTGCACCTCAGCTACAGCCGCTTCGCCATGGACGGCGGCACCAGCCAACTGCCCTCCCGCTTCCTCACCGCCGCCAGTGACGCTTTCTTACTGATCCCCGGCAGCTGGCAGGCGGATCTGCCGCTCGATGTGCCGGGCACCGTGGCACACTACCGCAGTGGACTGCACTCCGCTGATCCGCTGGAGAGGGCACAGGCAGTCTACGCGCTGGACCAGCTGCGACGCACTTGGCCGCTAGCAGTCGATCCGTCTCGTTGGTGGCAGAACGTGGCGGAGACAAGCGGCGCGGCGCCACCGTTCCCTGACGGCTCCCTTCGCCTCTCGGCATCGCGCCTCGGCCAGTACGCCAACTGTCCGCAGGCCTACCAGTACCAGTACTTCTGGGGGTTGCAGGAGGAAAGCGGCGTCGCCGCCACCATCGGCACTACCCTGCACGCCGTGCTGGAGGATTACCACCGTCCCGGCAACACCCTGCCACGTTCGTACGAGACGCTGCTGGCCTTGCTGAACAGGCATTTCCGCGCCGAGGATTACCCCTACCGGCCGGTCGCCCGTCAGGCGCGTAAGGCCCTGGAAAAGATGCTCGATCTCTACTACAGCCGCTACGGGCTCGATGGCCCGGCACTCGCGGTCGAGCAAAGCTTTCGTTTCGATCTCGATGGGCACACCTTCAGAGGCTACATCGACCGCGTCGACCGACGCCCGGACGGCACTCTGGAATTGATCGACTACAAGTCCGGCACGGTGATGAGCAAGAGCGCAGCGGAGGCGGACCTGCAACTGGCACTCTACGACCTCGCATTCGCGGAAGACGACTCTCTGAAGCGACTGGGTCGACCAACGCTAGTTACGTACCTGTACCCAAAAGGGATCAAGACCCAGACCGATGGCAGGCGCAGCTATCAACCAAGCGAAGGAGGGCGTGAATACCTGAAACAGAGGGTACGATACTACATCAACGCCATCCTGAGCGAGCGGTTCCCCTCGCACGGTATGTTGCGCCGCGAGTTCTCGGACCTCGACGCGGCCGAGTTGGAGCGCCTAATGGCGGGATCACCCTGCCGATTCTGCCACTGGAAATGGCTGTGTCCTCAGCAGGCCAAGGGGGACAGCGATGATTGAGCCCCGTTCGCAGAGCCGCGTATTCACCCCGAGCACCGAGCAGCAACAGGCGCTGACGGCCCCGTTGCCGTTGCTGGTACTGGCTGGCGCCGGCACCGGCAAGACCACCGTGCTGACCAGGCGTATCGCCCAGACCATCCTCAGCGGCGAGGCACGGCCTGAGGAGGTGCTGGCCCTTACCTTCACCGACAAGGCCGCCGCCGAGATGAGCGAACGCCTTACCCAGGTGATGGGCGAAGCCGGCCAGGCAGAGGCCGCCCGCCAGATTACGGCCTGCACCTTTCACTCCTTTGGCTCCCAATTCATCAAAGAGAACCTGCTGGCCTTCGGTTTCGATCGCGTTCCCCAGCTGCTGACCGCCGCCTCGGCCTGGCGCCTGCTCTCGCGGTTGCTGGATCAGCTGGACTTCGACTACATCGAGATCGGCTCCAGCTCACTGGCAACCCTGTTCGGCGACCTGCGGAGCTTCTTCTCCAGCTGCCGTGAGAATCTGGTCAGCCCGGAACAGCTGGCAGAGTACTTGGAGGCACAGACCACGGCCGGTCTCAGCGAGTTCGCGGCAGACCACTGGCAACAGCGCCTGGGCCAGTGGGGCGATGCTGCCCGTGCCTTCGCCCTATACGCTCGGGCCAAGCGCGAGGCCTGCTTGCTCGACTTTGGCGATATGCTGGCCCTGCCGGTGCAACTGTTGCGGGCCGACCCTCAGCTGCGGCAGGCCTACCGCCAGCGCTATCGCCACCTGTTCGTCGACGAGTACCAGGACACCAACTACGCCCAGGCGGCGCTGTTGCGGCAGTTGGTGGACCCCGCAGAGGCCAGGGTGATGGTGATCGGCGATGACGACCAGGCCATCTACAGCTGGCGGGGCGCCGTAGTGCAGAACATCCTTGGCTTCACCGAGGAGGAGATGTTCCACCACAGACCTGTTACCAGCGTGCCGATGACCCTCAACCGACGCTCGCGGCCGCCCATCCTCGACCTCGCCAATCTGGCCATCGCCGGCGTGACAACTCGCCACGCCAAGCAGCTCACCTACCATCCCCAAAACGCTGGCGAACCGGGCATCATTGGCCACTTCACCGCCGCCTGCAGCAAGAACGAAGCCGAGTGGATCGCCGCAAGGATACGCGAGCGGGAGCCCGAGCTGAGACAGCTCACCGGCGGCAAGCGGGGCTTCGGCGCCGTGGCCATCCTCTGCCGCAAACGCAGCCTCTTTGCCGACATCGGCCAGGCCCTGGAGGACGCCGGCATCCCCTACGAACTGGTGGGCGGCGCCGGCTTCTACGACCGCTGGGAGATCCGCGACGTGCTCTCCTATCTCACCGTGCTGGTGCGGCCAGAGGACGACACCGCCACCGCACGCATCCTCAGCTCGCCCCGCTGGAAGATCAGCGCCAGAGACATCCACCACCTCGGCAAGTGGGTGGCAGAGCAAAACTACGTTCCCCGCGGCGAGCAACAAGGGCCGCGGGAGACACGCTATCACCTGCTCGATGCCGTGCGAAAGACGAGCGAGGTGGAAGGCCTCGGCGCGGAGGCGCGTCAGCGCCTGGCCTTGTTGAGCGCGGAGCTGAGCGCCTACGTTGAGGCGATGCGCGCCCTGCCCCTGGCCGAACTGGTGGCCATGGTCATCGAGCGCAGCGGCTACCGCAGCGAGTTGCTGGCCCGCCCCGGCTTCGACGCGCGCGTGGCTATGCTCAACCTCAGCAAGCTGGCGCAGATGGCGGTCGATTACGTCAGCGACGGCGATTCCTCCAGCCTCAGCGAGTTCGTCGACTACGTGGGTTACGCGCTGGAATCGGGCGAGGAGGAGAGCGAGGTGCGGCCGGTGGACGAGGAGTCCGACGCCGTCAAGGTGATGACCGTGCACCAGGCCAAGGGGCTGGAGTTCCCGGTGGTCTTCGTGCCGGCGCTGGCGGCTAGAGTCTTCCCCGACCCCAAGGTGGACAACGCACTCAAGTGGACCAACCTCCCCTGGGCGCTGCGCGGAGACCGTGATTACCACGGGCAGTTGAACTACGAGGGTGTGGACAAGGAAACCTCGCTAAAGAAGGCGACCGATCAACTTAAGGCGATTGAGACGGCGCACCGGCTGGACGAAGAGCGGCGGCTGTTCTATGTGGCCATCACCCGCGCCGAGCGCGAGCTCTACCTTAGCCATGCCCACTACTACTCAACCAACCTGAAAGCGCAGCCGGGTAGTGAATTCTGGCAGATCGTGGCGGAGAGCGGCCTCTCTCAGTGCCTTGGCGAGGAGGAACAGCCTGCGCAGAACCCGGCGCGCAGCGCCGTCGCTGAACGTGCCAGCAGCGCTCAACCCTCGGCAGCGACACAGGCGGCGCACCAGTTACTGCTCGCGGGCGAGGACCCCCATGCCTGGCTACAAGCTGCCACGGCGGCCTCCCCTGTCACCTGGGCCGAGCTGCGCCTCAGTACCGACGACCATCTGGCCCGCATCGGCAGCTGCCCGGAGTTCGCCGAGCCACCGGCCGAGCTGGAGGTGCCGGTGGCAGGTCTGCTCACCTATCTTGACTGTCCTCGCCAGTACCGCTACGTATATCGCGATCACCTGCCGGTGCGGCCCTCGCCGGCGGCGGCCTTTGGCCGCGAGCTGCACCGGCAGATCGAACGGCTGAGCCGCCGAGGTACGATTGAGGTCTCACCTCTAAAACAGCGCGCCGCCAGCGACGAACGAGACGGCGAGTACGAGGCGCCGCAGCGCTACGAACCGGGTGAAGAATCCGAGCCATCAGTAGCTTCACTATCGCGCTTAGAGGCCGCCCTGACGCGGTACCGCGCTAGCGCCTACGGCCAGCGCCAGGCCACTTATGTGGAGTGGGTATTCAGCCTGCCCATAGCCGGTGGACTGTTGCGCGGCCGCGCCGACCGGCTGGACCGCCTGCCTAACGGGGGCTGGCAGGTGATCGACTTCAAGAGTGGCATCTACCGGGAGGAGTTCGCCGCGCGCCACCGTCAGCAACTCGCCCTCTACGCCCTGGGCGTGCAGCACAACTTCCCGGACAGCGACGACAAAGGACACGTGCTCGCCAACGTGCTCTTCCTTGGCGACGGTAAGGACCTATCCTTCGACTTCACAGGGCAGGACCTGAACGCCACCCGCGCCAAAGCCGAAGCCACCCTCGCCGCCATCGCCGCCAGCCACTTCCCCCTCACCGAAAACGAATCCACCTGCCGCCACTGCAACTACGCCCACCTCTGCGGGCGCGAGACGGGACAGTAGTTGTAGTAGGCGACAACGAAGACGGCCGTGCGGGTGTTCGAGAAGATGCTGGCA
>CAZMKF010000040.1:0-2279 GCA_964566935.1 uncultured Dehalococcoidales bacterium
AGATCGCCCAGCACGATCAGGTCGGTGCGGTTGAGCGAGCCGGTGACCACCGGTTCCATCGTCTCCACCACACCCACAATCGCTCCCTGCGCGTCGCGCACGGGCGCGAAGCGGCAGAGGTAGGTGGCGCGCGCGCTGCCGCGGCGGTTGACGTGGAGGCGCAGCGTTGGCGAGGGCTCGCCGCCGATCAGGCAATCATCCAGCGGGCACTCCGAGAGACAGAGTGTCTTCTCCTGGCCGTGCTGGTTATCCATCCCATGACGGATGATGTGGGCGCAGGGCCGCTGGCGCACTTCGGCAAGACGGTAGCCCACTATCTCCTCCGCAAGCGGATTGAGATGGACGATGCGGCGATGCCGGTCATAGGCGCAGACGCCCACCGGTAGACCACGCATGATCGCTGCCAATTCCTCGGCCTCGAGGGCAGGTCCTTCCATTGCCTCGTCTCGATAGCCGGCGTAGCCGCACAGCTCCCTCGGCAACACGCAGGCCAATTCTACCGACCACTTACGGCGGCCGGCTAGTCGGCATTATAGCCAACACCGTCAAGCGCGTAAAGAAAACGACCCGCCCGCGCTGCCGGCACCGACTGCCGCCGCTTTATTTTCCGGCGCAACTGAGTTACATTGCCGCCAGCAACCTTCGTGTCATCAGTATCTGATTACTGGCAGGTGTTGATCTTGGCAATCACTTCCGCGCTGGCAGCGGAGACCGCCTCCCCGCCCGGGGTTCCTGCACCGCCCAGCGTGCGCACCCGCTGGCAGTTCAGCATCGCCAACTTCGGCAACGGCATGTTCAACGCTTTCTTCAACTCGGCGTTGCCGCTCTTCCTGGCCCAATATCAGCTGCCCAACGTGGTGGTCGGCCTGCTCGCTCAGGAGCGCTCCCTGATCGGCGCTGTACTTGAGCCGGTGATCGGCAGCGTCAGCGACCGCACTCGCAGCCGCTTCGGGCGCCGCCGCCCCTTCTTTCTGGTCGGCGCGCCGCTCACCGCCGCGATGCTGCTATTACTTGCCACCGCGCCACCTACGCCCGTGATGGTGGTGCTGCTGATGCTGATGCCACTGGCCCTGGCGCTGGCCAACGTGCCCTACCGCGCCATGCTGGCCGACATCGCGCCGCCCCAGCTGCGCGGCGGTATCGGTGGTTTGCTGACCACTATGGAGATGCTGGGGCTGATCTTCGTCTCGCTGCTAGCCGCCTTCTTCTGGCAGGATCACCAGGTACTAGTTTTCGTGCTTATTGCCTTGGTGCTGGTGCTCGGCTATCTCTACACCTTCTGGCGGGTACGTGAGCCGGCGCTGAGTAGCGAGCCACTGGAGGCGAGGCCGCGCTTCAGCCTGCGAGCTTACCTGCTCGAACTGCGCGCCTTCGCCCCTGCGCTGCGCTTTGCTCTGGCGCTCACCCTCTTCTGGTTTGGCACCGGTGGGCTCTCACCCTTCCTCACCCGTTACGCCGTCTACGAGCTGTACCTAAGCGAGCAGCTGGCGATGCTGGTCTTCATGATGCTGGGGCTGGCCACTGCCGCCTGCGCTCTGCCGATGGGCTACCTGGGAGATCGGCTGGGCAAGCGTAAGGTGCTGGTGGCCTCGCTGCTCATCTTCGCCGCCGCCTGCGCGCTTGGCGGCATGGCGCAGTCGCTACCACAGATTATGGTGGCGCTGCTGGTGGTGGGGGTGGCCAATGGTGGCCTGACGGCGCTGGCGGTGCCCTACCTCTCCCAGTTGCTGCCCAGCCGGCGCATGGGTGAGCTGCTGGGCGTAGCGGGGATGCTCTGGTCTCTGGCGCAGCCGCTTGGCTCAGTTTTCGCCGGCCTGATGGCCGACCTCACCGGCACTTACCGCGTTCTGTTCTTCCTCACCGCCGCCTACCTGATGGTGGCAGCCCTGGTGACGCACGGCGTGAATGAAGCAGCCGCCGCTCAGCGGACCGGCGTCAGCTGAGCCAGGGCGGATAGCGGCTTCAGCTGGCCGCCATCTAGCCACTGCACCTGTGAGCCCAAGCCTAACTGCCGCTGGCTGAAGCCGTTCTTGTTCAACTCCAGCGCGTAGCGGTAAATGGCGTTGGGGGCGTGGATGGCGCGGCTGAGCGGTTGCATCTCGGCCTGCGAGACGATGCTGCCACCGGCGTCAATCCAGGCGATGGCCAGCGGCAGCGGCGTGTTCTCCATCCAGAAGCCCGACGTGCTGTCAGCGGGGAAGATGAACAGCATGCCGTGGTCATCGGCCAGTTGCTGGCGGAACATCAGGCCGCGCGCCCGCTGCTCGGCGGTAGCGGCC
>CAZMKF010000040.1:2289-19309 GCA_964566935.1 uncultured Dehalococcoidales bacterium
CTCCACCACCAGCTTGTGGACCTGACCCTGGCTGTTGCTCAGTTGCAGCGTAACCACCGGTAGCAGCACAGCCGTGGGCGAGGCACTAGCCAAGGGCTGGCTGGTCGTCACCGGCGTTGCGGTCGTCACGGGCGCGCCAGTTGCCGCCGGCGCCGGCGCGCTGGTGGACGAGCTGATCGGCGTCTGGCAGGCTGCGACCAGCAGACCCAGCAGCAGGCAGGGGAGCGTTAACGCAAGCCTCATCATCACATGCCTCAGCGGTCCAGCGAGACGTCAAGGCAGCGCAGAGCGCGCTTCACATCGGGGTGGTTATCGTTGTAGGCCTGTTCCGCCCCCGCCAGTGGCGGCCAGACCGAGAGGTCACGTGCCGCCTGGTTGACGGATAGTAGCGTGCCCACGGCGATCTCGGCGGTTGGGTCGATCGAGGTTGTCCAATAGGCGGTGATGGACCGGCCTCGGTTACTGCCCAGAATGGAGGCGGAGACCAGATACCAGCTCTCACCGCCGCTGTTGATGCTGACTGCCTGAGTGCCGGCCAGACCGGCGCCAGCGAAGTTGAGTCCGTCGGCCAGATACTCCACGAAAGCGCGCGAGGGCTTTATGCAGGCCGATTGCTCGGCCGCCTGCTGGGCCACCTCCGGCGGCTGGGGCGTGGGCTGTGGCTCCGGGTTGACCAGATACTCCGCCGGGATCCAGCCGACATTGCCCGCCGGGTCCTCCACGTTCTTCCACAGCCGCCCGTCCACCTCGCGGTCGGCGCCGATCACCTGCATCGGTGAGTTGTCCGGCCAGGTGCGTACGCGATCCTCCATGTCCGGCGAGCGCCGCAGCCACACCCCGTCACCGCCAGTGTTGCCTACCACCAGCGGACCCGCCTTCACCGTGGGCGTTGGTTTGCGGACCGCCGTGGCTGGCGCCGCCTTCGGCGTGAAGGCGGGTTTGGCCACACCAACAGTGGAGGCAGGCGGCGCATGCACAGTGGTGGAGACACAAGCACTAGCGAGCAACAGCCAGGCTGTCAGCAGCAGGCCGAGTATGAAGCGTGCGGAGGTTAGTTGACGGAACAAACAGGTCTCCCTTGTTCAGACTGCTCAGACGTGAATTATAGCGTTTGTCAAAGCCCCCGGCCGCAGTGGGCTGGGGAAGCGGTCACGTGCTCGCCCCTGAGCGCCACGAGGCAATTGCCGCCGGACAGGCCCGCTGTTATACTTTTCTCTATCTGGCGGTATGGCATATCCAGCAGGGCGTCCGCCGCCTTCCCAGCATAAGCTCGGGCTTATTCGCTCGCCAGGGCCGACTATCCCCAGAAAGAGCCGGCTGCTTCAGTTGGAGGTGGAAGCGATGGAGGCAACCCTCAAACAAATCGGAGTGGTACGCTCGAGTGTAAAGAACTGCAGCGAGATGCCGGGCGACGGCGTGCCGGCCGCGATCGAGGTCTTCCCGGAGTACTTGGACGGACTGACCCGCCTGATGGAGAACACGGCGATTACCGTTATCGCCTGGCTGCACCATGGTGAGCGGGAGGCACTGGTTGGCCGCGCCGGCAGTTACAGTGCCGGCCGCGGCGTCTTCGCCAGCCGCTCGCCCTCAAGACCGAACCCACTGGGCATATCCACCACGCCGTTGCTGGCGGTGGAGGGCAACCTGGTGCGGGTTGAGGCGCTGGATTTCATCGACGGCACGCCCGTAGTTGACCTCAAGTCACCCTCGCGCGGCTGGGACTACGTTTGGTCGGCCACCACCTTGCGCGATCAGACGCTGGCGCTGGATATCGATCACCCTAATACCCTCAAGCGGCTGCTGCGCGAGGCTCGCTGGTTCCACGGCGAGGACTGCGCCGGCGTGGTGGTGGGCACGCGACTGGTGGCGGATGCGGTGCGCGCCTTTGGCGTGGGCGCCCGTCACCCCCAGCTGGAGGTGACGATGGGGCGCGATGGCTGCGTTGCCGATGCCGTGCAGGCCCTGACCGGCGCCAGCCTCGGTAACAAACGCATGCGCTGCGGCAACTCGGCGGTATTCTACCTCAGTTACGGTGGGCAGACCCGCAGCTACACGCCGCTGGCCAATGCGGATCGCGCTGTGGAAGAGCTCCTGTCGCTGCCGGCCGAGGCCCTTTTCGATGTACGTCAGGAGCCACCGGGCGCCGCGCTGCCGGAGGAGCCGCTGGCGGTGGCGCTGAGCGGTGAGCAGCTGCAGGCGCTGGAGGCGGGTCTGGCCGGCAGCAAAGTAAAGGGCAAGGTACCTTGCGCCGCCGCCTTCCGCTTGGCCAGCCAGCTGGGTATTTCGCCGCATCAGCTGGGAGAGATCGCCAACCAGCAGGGCATCCGCGTTTCACACTGCCAGTTGGGTTGTTTCAAATAGAGCCTTGAGCGGATTAATGACCACCTGCATCAGCGACACGCATAATCGCCCCATCAATTACTTGCGCGTCTCCGTGACCGACCGCTGCAACTTGCGCTGTCGCTACTGCATGCCAGAAGAGGGGGTGGCCACTTGCACCCACGCCGATATCCTCACCTTCGAGGAGACGGCTCGGGTGGTGCGGGCGGCGGCCTCGCTGGGCATCAACGCGGTGCGCCTCACCGGCGGCGAGCCGCTGGTTCGCCTGGGTTGTGTCGACCTGGTGCGTTTCGTGGCGCAGACGCCGGGCATCACCGATGTGGCAATGACGACCAACGCAGTGTTGCTAGCCAGCCAGGCTGAAGCGCTCAAAGAGGCAGGCCTCAAGCGGGTCAACATCTCTTTGGACACGCTGGATCGCAGGCGTTTCGCCGCTATCAGCCGGGTTGACGCGCTGCCGCAGGTGCTGGCGGGCATCGAGGCGGCACAGCGCATAGGGCTTTCGCCAGTCAAGATCAACACTGTAGTGATGCGCGGCATCAACGACGACGAGATAGTCGCTCTGGCCCGCACTGGCAGCGACCGCGGCTGGCACGTGCGTTTCATCGAGCTGATGCCGTTGGGGCAGAGCGGCGAACAGTACGTCTCCTGTGAGGAGACCCGCCAGCGGCTGGAGCAGGAGCTGGGCCAGCTCACACCGGTTGGCGCCAGGGAGACCGTGAACGGCGCCGGTCCGGCGCGCTACTTCCGCCTGCCCGGCGCCAGCGGTACCGTGGGCTTCATCAGTCCCGTGAGTAACCATTTCTGCGATCAGTGCAATCGCCTGCGACTCACCGCCGACGGCCGCCTGCGACCCTGCCTGCTCAGCGAACGCGAGACCGACCTGCGTGCCCTGCTACGCAGCGGCGCCACGGACGGGGATCTGGCAGAGGCGGTGACAGAGGCGATCAGATTGAAGCCGCTGAGCCACCACCTGGCAGAGCACGAGGCTCCCAAGGGACGCACCATGTCGCAGATTGGAGGCTAGGCCGTGGAATTGACTCACTTCGACTCCGCCGGACGGGCCCGCATGGTCGATGTCAGCGAAAAAGACGATACCGTGCGTGTGGCGCTGGCGGAAGGCACAGTGCGCATGCTACCCGCTACCCTGGCACGCATCAAAGAGGGAGCAATAGCCAAGGGCGACGTGCTGGCGGTGGCGCAGGTAGCAGGTATCATGGCGGCCAAACGCACCTGGGAGAGCATCCCCATGTGTCACCCCCTGCCACTGAGCGGGGTGGAGATCAGGTTCAGCCTGAACGAGGAGCGCAGCACGGTTGGCATCGAGGCCAGCGTCAAGACCACCGGTAAGACCGGGGTTGAGATGGAGGCCCTCAACGCGGTGGCCGTGGCAGCGCTGACAATATACGATATGTGTAAGGCAATTGATCGCAGCATGGTGATCGAGCGAATCCGCTTGCTGCGCAAGAGCGGCGGCAGAAGCGGCGAGTTCATCGCCGACGAGATGGAGTAGCAGTGTATGCCCCGGCAACGATGGGAATTGCCGCGGGCGCAGGTAGGGAGCGGCTGATGGCGAAAGTAGTAGCGGTGTGCACCAGCCCCGATAAGGGCATGCGTAAGAAGAACGTGGGCGAGGCGATGATCGTGTCAACCGGCATCGAGGGTGACGCCCACGCGGGCGACTGGCATCGCCAAGTCAGCCTGCTGGCGATGGAAAGCATCGACAAGATGACCGCCAAGGGACTGGACGTGGGCCCGGGCGACTTTGCTGAGAACATCACCACCGAGGGCATCGAACTGACCATCCTGCCGATAGGCACCCGCTTGCGGCTGGGCGAGGCGCTGCTTGAGGTTTCACAGATCGGCAAGACGTGTCACAGCCACTGCGCCATCTACGAGCAGGCGGGCGATTGCGTCATGCCACGTGAAGGCATCTTTGGCAAAGTCCTCGAGGGCGGCAGAGTTGCAGTGGGAGATTCAGTAGCAGTAGAGGAGTAGGATGCTCTACCGCTTCCTGCCTTCGCCCCTCACCCTGCTGGTAGTAGCGCTATTGTTGCTGCTGCCAGGCCTGCTCTACTGGCAGGTGTTCCTGCAGCAGGGCGTTTTCTTTTTCGGCGATATCATCGGCCAGAACTACCCACTGAAGGTGGAGGCGGCGCGCTCTCTGAGCGAAGGCAGCCTGCCTTGGTGGACGCCGCGGTTGATGGCCGGCTATCCGCTACTGGCGGAGGCGGAGGGTGGCTACGTCTACCCACTCGGTGTTCTCTTCAGCGTCCTCTTCAGCCCAGCCAACGCGCTCAGCCTGCAGCTGCTCTTCCATCTCTCGCTGGCCGGCATCGGCAGGTACCTCTACCTGATGCTGCTGGAGCGCCAGCCGCTGGCTGCCTTCCTGGGCGGCTCGCTCTACGCCCTCTCCGGCTTCGCCCTCGCCCACCTCAACCACCTCTCAGTCACCTCGGCCTTGCCCTGGTTGCCGTTTCAGTTTATGGCACTGGAGCAGATGTTCCGCCAGCGCCGCGCCGGGCCATGCGCCGTTTTGCTGGCGGGGCTGATCTGGCTGCTGGTGATGGCCGGGCACGCTCAGATGCTGTTTCTCAGCCTGCTGGCGCTCAGCGCCTACGCCCTCTTCCGTGCCGTGATCGATTTCCTGGAGGGGAACGCCCTGGAGCGGCCGCTCGTTCTGCTCTCTTTCTACGCCCTGGCGGTACTGTTTGGGTTGGGCGCAGCGGCGCCGCAGCTGCTTTCCACCCTGGAGCTGACCGACCTTTCACTGCGGGCCGGCGGGGTGGCGGCGGAATTCTTCACCTCGTTCTCTCTGCCGCCGCCTTACACCGTCAGCTTCATCGCCCCATTTGTGTTCGGCAATCCGCTGGCCAGTAACACGCCCGCCACGTTTGTGGAGTGGTGCGGTTATGCCGGCGTGGGCACACTGGTGTTGGCCGCCTACGGTCTCGGTTTCCGGCGCGATCGCTACAGTCTCTTCTTCGTCAGTCTGCTGCTGGTTTCGCTCGTGCTCGCCTTCGGCCAGTGGAATCCGCTCTATCATCTTTTGCACAATGTGCCGGGGTTCAATCTCTTCAGGGTGCCGGCCCGCTACCTGTTCCTCTACAGCTTCGCCCTCACGGTGCTGGCAGGCCTGGGCGCCGCCCATCTGCTGCGGCCAGGCGACAATCTGATGTTCCGCATTCCCCGGCCGGTGACGGTGCCCACCGCTGCGACGCTGCTGCTGTTACTGTGCGCCATGGTTTGGGCCGGTGGCAACTTGGAGCGCCTGCTTGCAGCCTGGCAGTTGTTACCTCCGGTGCTGCTGCTCCTCAGTGTTATTCTGGTGGCGGCACGTGCCCGTATGCTGCTCGGCTGGCGACCTTTTGCCCTGATGTTAGTGTTGCTGTGCGCCGTCGATCTCTTCTCCTTCAACGCCGTCTTCGCCCATACCCTCAACGCCACTCTGCCATCCTCACAGCTGGCCGCACGACCGGATGTGTTGCGTGCTACCGAGGCCGAGCGCGAGCCGTTTCGCATCTACACTCACGATCGCATTTACCCATCCTGGCTGGGTGTGCGTGAGGCGCTCAGTTGGAATATGGCGCTGGCGCACAATGTGGAGTCGTTCAACGGCTACCTGCCGCTAACCCTGGGTGACTACCAGCAATACCGAGACGCCATGCAGAGCGCGCCGCGCCTGGCTGACCTGGCCAACATCCGCTACCTGCTCATCCCGCAGTCGATAGGCGCCGAGGCCGAGGTCGAACACCAGAACCTGGAGAACCCACTGTCACCCTCGCTCAACGGCCGCTTGGTCGCAGTGGGCGATCGCCAGGTCAGCCGCATCGACGTGGAGTCGCACCTGAGCAACTCGATGACACTGGCGGACGGCACACCCGCCGCCGAGCTGGAGCTGCAGTTCGCCGACGGTTCGCAACGGCGGCTGCCGTTGCGGGTTGGCCTTGAGACGGCGGAGTGGGCATACGACCGGCTGGACGTGCGCGCCCAGGTCAAGCACAGCCGACCGCAAGTGGCTCGCAGCTGGCCGGCGCGTACCGCCTACCCACCACAGACCCACAATGGCAACACCTATCTGGCCCGCTTCGATCTGGCGGGCAGCCCGGCTCTGCGCTCAGTGTGCATCGTACCGATACTGCCCCCCGCCAGTGTGCAGGTGCAAAGGGTGACGCTGCTAACCACCAGTGGCGAGCGGCTCAACCTGGCGCAGCTCGCCGGGTACGGCGATTATGAGCTAGCCTACCGCGGCAACGAGGCGGTCGCCTACCGCAACACCGGCGCCCTGCCTCGCCTGCGCATAGTGCACCAGGCACAGCGGGCTGAATCGGTGGAGGAGGCACTGCGCCTGGTGAGCGCGCCCACCTTCGACGCCGTCAACAGCGTGGTGCTCGGGCCTGAGCAACCTGCCCGCCGGGTGCAGAAACTGGCGACGCTTTGGCCATCTGGCGCTCCTGCGGCCAGCAGCACGCCACTTGCCGCTGCGGCCGCCGCAGAGGACGCGGTGACGATACAGAAGTACGAGGCCGGCCGCATCCGGGTTCATGCCTCGCTGCGCAGCGACGGCTACTTGCTGCTGGCGGATAGCTACTACCCGGGATGGCACGCCAGCGTTGATGGCAAACCCGCGCAGATAGAGCGGGCCAACGGCCTCTTCCGGGCGGTGGCGCTATCCGCAGGCGTGCATCTGGTGGAGATGGAGTATCGGGCCGTTGCCGGAGAGGTCGGCACCGTAATCGCCCTGACCTCGCTGCTTGGTCTGCTCGTACTGCTATTGCTACCCTATTCACCCCAGGCGGTGTACAGCCGCTGGCGCTGAGGGAGCCATGCGCTTCTTTCTATTGCCATGCCTCCAACGATGCTGCTATAATGCTGCGGTGTCTTTTGCGGCGGCAGTTGCGGCTGCGCCGTTTTTGCCACAGACGGCCAGGGTGAGTTCCCCATCTTTTCGGAGTGAGATAGATCATGAATGAAATTGTCCGGCAGATTGAACGCGAGAACATGAAGGAAGAAGTGCCGCAGTTCAATCCTGGCGATACCGTGCGAGTTCACGTCAAGATCGTTGAAGGCCACCGCGAACGCGTGCAGGTCTTCGAGGGCGTGGTAATGCGCCTCCGTGGTGGCGGCGTCAACGAGTCCTTTACCGTGCGCCGGGTGACGCGCGGCATCGGTGTGGAGCGCACCTTCCTGCTCCATTCACCCCGCATAGAGAAGGTGGAGGTCACCCGCCACGGCGTGGTGCGGCGGGCCCAGCTCTACTATCTGCGCAAGCAAGTCGGTAAGGCCGCCAAGATCAAGGAAAAGAGGCGTGTCAGCACCCGCTAGGGTTGACACTCTGGAGATTCAAACCCGTCCTCCATGGAGGACGGGTTCTCATTATGCCCAGAGGCGGGGGAGAGGCGAAGTATAATCTGCGGCGATGAGCAAAGACGCAACCACGCTTATCGAAGAGGAGCTCTGGCGGCAGGGCCTGCCCCGAGTGGCCGGCGTGGACGAGGTTGGCCTGGGTAGCATATGTGGCCCGGTGGTGGCCTGTGCCCTGCTGATATTGCCCGGATGCCGGATGGTAGCAGGCGTACGCGACTCAAAAGCGCTGAGCCGCGAGCAGCGGGAACAGCTCGTGCAGCCCATCGTGAGGGAGGCGGTGACGGTGGGCATCGGCTATGCTTCTGTCTGCGAGATCGATCGCCTCAACGTGTTGCGCGCTTCCCACCTGGCGATGCGGCGTGCCCTCGACCGTATCGGCCACTACGACCACGCCCTGATCGACGGCAGGCCAGTCAAGGACATCGACCTCGGTCCTCACACCGCCATCGTTGACGGCGACGCCAATTGCTACGCCATCGCCGCCGCTTCCATCGTAGCCAAGGTGGTGAGGGACAGGCTGATGCAGCGCCTCGCCCGCTATTTCCCCGGTTACGGCTGGGAGCACAATATGGGCTACGGCACTCGCGAACATCTGCAGGCGTTGCGTTCACTGGGCGTAACGCGGTTGCATCGTCGCCACTACGCGCCAGTGCAACTGGCGCTGGATGGCTTCAGCATGGAGATAGACGATGCCGAGTGAGCTGGGCAAGGCCCGTCGCCGCCTGGGCGAGGAGGCAGAGAAGCTGGCGGCCTGCCATCTGGCCGCGCAGGGTTGGCGGATCCTGGAACGCAACTACCGCTCCCCACTGGGCGAGATCGACATCGTCGCCCAGGAGGGCGACGAGCTGGTGATCGTGGAGGTGCGTGCCAAACGGGGCGACAGCCACGGCACGGCGGCGGAGTCGG
This sequence comes from uncultured Dehalococcoidales bacterium, assembly GCA_964566935.1. Taxonomy (GTDB): domain Bacteria; phylum Chloroflexota; class UBA6077; order FW602-bin22; family JAMCYS01; genus CAZMKF01. Next base: position 10,903 of record CAZMKF010000040.1, read on the forward strand.
TGACGACGGCCAAGGCGGCACGCTTGCGGGATCTGGCCGAGAGCTACGTGCAGCAGCTGCAGCCGCCGCCAGTCAGTTACCGGGTGGACGTAATCGCGCTGGAGTACGGCGCCGGGGGGCCGCCCCAGCTAGAGCATATTCGCGACGCACTGGCCTGAGGCCGCTTCCGCCACGAAAGGTCAACGGCAAGCGCAGGTTGCTCGCTTGCAATGCGCCGTCCCATTTGCGAATATGACAGCTAACCTGCTTTCGAGGGGAGAGCTGAGCTTGAACGAGCGCGCCGCCTGGAGCCTGATTGTCCGCGGCACCCTTTTTGTGCTGTTGGTGGCCGCCCTGGCCTGGTGGGCCTGGACGGTACGACACGTCTTCGTCCTGCTCACCGTCTCGCTCATCCTCGCCATCGGCCTGCTGCCGTTGCTGGATGCCATTACTGGCGTCAATCCGCCGCGCCAGCGCTTTCGTCTGCCACGACCAGCCGCCTTGGGGATCGTCTACCTCGGCCTCTTCCTTCTGCTTATCCTCTTCGTCATGGTGCTGATTCCACCGCTGATAACCCAGCTCGAAGAGCTGGTGGACGAACTGCCAGGCTACGCGGAGAACATGCGCGCCTGGCTGGCCGACCTCGCGGTCGTTTTTCCCATGCTTTCCGATCTGGAGGAACGACTCAACAGCCTCTCGCAGACGCCCGAGCAGTTGCTGGGCCAGGCCTTCGGGCAGGCCTCCACTTTGTTGCGCTTCGCCATGCGCCTGGTCGACGTGATCATTTCTTTCCTGTTCGTCCTGGTGATCACTTTCTACATGACCGTCGACGGCAAGACGTTGCGATCCGGCGCACTGCGGCTGGTGCCGGTGGAGCACCACGGCCTAGCCACCGACGTGATGGAGCGCGTCAAGGAACGGCTCGGTGGCTGGTTACTGGGGCAGGCGGCGCTGAGTGCCATCATCGGCACGGCCAGCTTTGTCGGCCTCAGCCTGCTGGGCGTGCCCTATGCGATGCTGCTGGCGGTGATTGCAGCCGTGGGCGAGGTAATCCCCATGGTTGGACCTTGGGCGGCGGCGGTGCCGGCGGTGCTGGTGGCGCTCACCGTCTCACCGCTGACTGCGGTCCTGACGGCGGTGCTCTACCTGATGATCCAGCAACTGGAGAACAACTTGATCGTGCCGATGGTGATGCGCAAGGCAGTGGATCTGCCACCGGTGCTGGTGATGGCCGCCTTACTGATGGGCGCCGAGATGTTGGGCGTGATCGGCGCCATCCTCGCCTTGCCGGTGGCCGCCAGCATAGCGGTGGTGGTTAACGAGCTGCTCGCCCTGCGCGACCGTCAGCAGCATGTAGAGGAATAACACTCACCAACCCCTTAGCTGCACCACATGCTAGCATGAGCGCTATAATCGCCAAAACAGCCAGGGAGTTCCCATATGCTTAACTTCAGTGCCGACCAATTGCGCCGCCTGACGCGCACGGTCTTTGTTGCCACCGGTGTACCGGAAGATATCGCGATGCGAGTCGCTGAGTCGCTGGTCGACGCCAACCTGAGCGGTCACGATTCCCACGGCGTGATGCGCATCCCACAATACGTGGGCGGTATTGCCGAGGGGGAGATCGACGTCAAGGCGCGACCCGAGGTGGTGCAGGATGAGGGCGCCACGGCGCTAGTGGACGGCCACTGGACCTTCGGCCAAGTGGCGGCCGGGAAGGCCACTGAGGTGGCGGTGCGCAAAGCAAAGCAGTTGGGCGCGAGCGCCGTCGGCCTGATCAGGGCACACCACATCGGCCGCCTAGGCGAGTACTCAGAGATGGCGGCACGTGAAGGCGTGACCCTGCTGATCTTAGCCGGCGGTTTCGAGGGTGGGCACGGCGCCGCTCCCTACGGCGGCAGCCGGATCGCCTACGGCACCAACCCTATCTCGCTTGGCGTGCCGGGCGACGAGTACGCGCCGGTGATTGTCGATTTTGCCACCACCGCAGTAGCCGCCGGCAAGATCCGGGTGGCCATGGCCAAGAACGAGCAGCTGGCGCCTGGCCTGATCGCCGACAACCAAGGCAACCCAAGCACCAACCCGGCTGATTACTTTGCCGGTGGTTTCCTGCTGCCTGCCGGTGGCCACAAAGGCTACGGCCTGGCCGTGATCGCCGAGCTACTGGGGCAGGCGCTCACCGGCGCCGACACAACCCGGGAGGCCAACCTGGGCGGCCCCTTCTACCGGCGCAGCGGCAGCATGATTTTCGCCCTCAACACCAGCGCCTTCCGGTCGCAGCAGCAAGCAGGCAAAGCGGCCGATGCCATAATGGCCAGGATCAAGGCCACGCCACCGGCGCCGGGCTTCACCGAGGTACTGTTGCCGGGCGAGCCGGAGGCGAGGGCACGGGCTGAGCGCAGCCAGCGCGGCATAGATGTACCGGAGAAGACCTGGGAGGCCATCCGCGCCGCCGTGCAGCCGCTGGGCGTAGACCCTGACGAGGTCGTGCGCTGAATCGCTGCTGACCTGTCTCCCTGAAGCGAGAATGCGGGTCCCTTTAAGGGACCCGCATTCTCGCTGTTTCCGGCGATACTGGCCGTTCGATTAGCCAGCGACGACGAGCAGGCCTACGCTGAAGCCTGGCGCCGCTTGCGTCCTGGCCAGCGCCTCTTCACGTGAGAGGTCGCAAGCTGGCGCCGAAACCGCAGGCAAACTCCTCCATCGCTTCTCCTCTACTGTTGCGGCACTTGCGGCAGTTGCGCCAGTGCTTTGTCGATCTCCTCCTGAGGATGTTCGTAATCCACCAGTTTACCGCTGGTATAGGCCTCGTAGGCAGTGAGGTCGAAGTTGCCGTGGCCGCTGAGGCCAAAGAGGATGTTGCGCTGTTCACCCGCCTCTTTGGCCTCGAGCGCCTCGTCGATGGCAGCGCGAATGGCGTGGGACGATTCCGGCGCAGGCAGCAGGCCCTCGCTGCGGGCGAACATCAGCGCCGCCTCGAAGCAGGCGATCTGACCGTAGGCGCGCGCCTCAATGTGGCCACCGTTGTAGAGGTGACTGACGATCGGCGAGGAACCGTGGAAGCGCAAGCCGCCGGCGTGGATGCCCGAAGGCTCGAACTTGTGGCCCAGGGTGTACATGCGGATGATAGGCGTCAGGCCGGCCACGTCGGCGTAATCGTAAGCGAAGACGCCACGGGTAAGGGTGGGACAGGCGGCCGGCTCCACCGCCATGACCCGCACCTTACGGCCGGCGAACTTCTCACGCAGGAAGGGGAAGGCCAGACCGCCGAAGTTGCTGCCGCCGCCCACGCAGCCGATCACCACGTCCGGGAAGGCGCCTGCCAAATCCATCTGCTTGAGAGATTCCTCGCCGATCACCGTTTGGTGTAAGAGCACGTGGTTGAGCACGCTACCCAGCGAGTAGTTGGTGTCGTCGCGGCCTACCGCGTCCTCAATGGCCTCGCTGATCGCCAGGCCAAGGCTGCCCAACGAGTTCGGGTTCTGGGCGAGGGCGGCCCGACCGGCGGCGGTGGCGTCACTGGGGCTGGGGAACACGCCAGCGCCGTAGGTCTCCATCAGATGGCGGCGGAACGGCTTCTGGTTGTAGGAGACCTTGACCATGTAGACCTGGCACTCCAGGCCGAAGAAGGCGCAGGACATGGCGAGGGCCGAGCCCCACTGACCGGCGCCAGTCTCAGTGGACAGGCGCTTGATACCGGCCTGGCGATTGTAGTAGGCCTGCGGAATGGCGGTGTTGGGCTTGTGGCTGCCCACCGGGCTGGCGCCTTCGTACTTGTAGTAGATGTGCGCTGGCGTATCCAGCAGCTGTTCCAGACGCCGCGCGCGCAGCAGCGGCGTAGGTCGATAGATGCGGTAGATGTCACGCACTTCCTCGGGGATGGGGATGTAGCGCTCGGTACTCGCCTCCTGCTTGATCACTTCCATGGGGAAGATGGCCAGCAACTCGTGGGGTGTCGCCGGCTGCAACGTGCGGGGGCTGATCGGTGGTTCCAGTTGGAAAGGTGCGTCCGCCAGCAGATTGTACCACTGCCGCGGCAGCTCGTTCTCGCTCAGTTCGAACTTGATCCGTGTATCGGCCATGCGAATCCTCCTGAACCGCTTGCTGCGGTCTGTATATAAACAACCCCTCCTCGTACAAGGGACGAGGAGGGGCTTCGCTCGCGGTGCCACCCTTGTTAGGCTGCCTGGGGCAACCTCACTCAAACAACGGCGAGGTACGAAACCTGGTCCGTTGGTCCCCGCTAACGGAGGGATCTTCCGGCCCGGCGCCATCAGCGCCGGTTATGCGTCTCCGAGATCCATTCAGCGTCGCTATCGACTCCCCGCTCGCAGCTACCCGGGGTTCTCTGGGCCGCTTCGCGCCGCTTACTATTTCTCTTCACGGACTTTCGTTCTGGAATTCGCTGGTTGGGGGGAATATAGACAACGCCAAACGCCGCTGTCAAGCTATTTGCTCATCCAAAGTCCTGCCTGCCTGCTTCTCGCCTACGGCCCCTGTGGTGCCACGACGACCGTGTTGGCGTGCGCTTTCAAGCATCATCAGCCTTGCTGCAAGCGGAGCGGGAATCCGCTATTCTTGTAGGAACCTACCTGAGGAGGATGCGCTGCTGAGCTTTCTCTGGAACCTATACAAAGGCATCGCCGTAATCGTTTTCACCCTGCTGCTGATGCTGGCTCTCTGGCTGTGGTTGGATAGTAGCGGCATCCTCGGCTCAGAGCCGCCCACGTCGGGACGGCCGGCAGCGTTCACCCCCTCGCCGGCGGGCAGCGCGCAGCCAACCGCCACTGCCAGCGTGACCATCGTCGCCAAGCCAACTGCGGACGGCCGCTTCACGATCGAGGTGAGTGAGCAGGAACTCAACGCTCTGCTGACGCAATACGACACGCCCTTTATCGACAACGTGCAGGTGACGCTTACAGCCGGCAAGGTGCGGCTCGAGGCCGATGCTAAAGACCCGCTACCCGGCACTCTGACCGCAGAGGGCTTGCTCGTGGTGAGCGATGGCAAGTTGCGCCTGGTGGTGCAGAAGGCCCAGGTAGGCCCGCTGCCGCTGCCGCAGGCGATGACTGACCTGCTGGAGGACCAGGCGAACCAGGCCCTGGCGAACGTGGACGAGCTGCAATCGTACACAGTGGAGCGGGTAGAGGTGAGGCTCGGCCGCGCCAGGGTCACCGTCAGCCGCTGAGGCAGTTCAGTAGAGCGGCGCGCGAGAGCCAGCGCCAGGTAACCGGGGCCGATGTAGGCTGGCAGCACCCCCATACCAACCCAACTGGTTGGCTCTGCCGCCCTTCGCCTTGGCGGCGCGCTTTTGCCTTGACACCCGTTTTTTGCCACAATATAATCATGGTGATTGTTGGTGCGGCATCTGCGCAACGGGCGCTACTGCCGGCGAAACACACAGTGTCTTGTTCATGACCGTGCGGAAGTGGCTCAGTGGTAGAGCATCTCCTTGCCAAGGAGAAAGTCGCGGGTTCGAATCCCGTCTTCCGCTCCAATTCTGATCAGACGGGCTAGCTTGCGGGCCCGTCTTTGTGTGTCCGGCATCGTTCACATTGATCTGAACATTTGATGGAGTTGCCGCCCCGTTGCAGAATGAGAGCGGGGCGGTCTGCGGAGGTAAGGCGAGTTGAAGGTCACTGCGGAGAAGCTGCCCGAGAGCCAGGTACTGCTGACGATCGAGGCCGACGAGGAGACCACCCGTAAGGCACAGGAGAGCGCCTACCGGCGCGTGGTGCAGAAGGTTAACGTGCCGGGGTTCCGCCGTGGCAAGGCGCCCCGCCAGATGGTTGAGCGTTTGTACGGCCGTGAGACTATCCTGCAGGAGTCGGCTCAGGTCGCACTGCCCAAACTCTACCACGACGCACTGCATGAGGCCGACATCGACCCGCTTTACGATCCTGAGATCGACATCGTCAGCTTCGAGCCGCTCACTTTCAAGATCACCGTGCCTGTACGCCCCGAGGTTAACCTGCCGGATTACAGCGGCGTGCGCCTGCCTCGCCCTGAGGTGAGCGTGGACGAATCCGAGGTAGAACTGACGCTGGCCAACCTGCGCGAGCAGCGCGCCGAGTGGGCGCCGGTGGAGCGTGAGGCCCAGATGGGTGACCTGGCGGTGATCAGTGCCAAGGCCACCGATGGCGAGGAGGAGCTGCTTGAGGAGAAGGAGATCGAGTACCTGGTAGATGCCGAGCGCGGTATGCCGGTACCCGGCTTTGCCGAGCAGCTGGTGGGCGCCAAAGCAGGTGACGAGCGCAACTTCAAGCTCAGTTTTCCCGAAGACTACAGAATCAAGGAACTGGCTGGCAAAGAGGCCGATTTCCAGGTCACGCTACACTCCTTAAAGGAGAAGCACCTGCCGGAATTGGATGACGAACTGGCGAAGTCGCTGGGCGAGTTCGACAGCTTCGACGCCCTGCGCGACTCGGTGCGCGAACGCCTGCTGGCCAACGCCCAGGCCAGCGCCGACACCGAGTACGAAGAGGCCGTCATCGCCAAGTTGCTGGAGACAATGGAGGTCGAGCTACCAAAGCAGATGGTGGAGGAGCAGGCCGAGCACTCACTGCACGATCTGGAGGACCGCCTGCAGGCACAACAGATCTCGATGCCGGTCTTCCTCAACGCCACCAAACAGACTCGTATGGAACTGACAGACAGTCTGAAGGAAGACGCGAAGCTGCTACTGCGTCGCCAGCTGCTGCTGAACGAGGTGGTGAACCGCGAAGGTATCGAGGTAAGCGACGAGGAGGTCGAAGCCGAGATCGAAAGCGCCATCGCCTTCTTTGGCGAGCGGGCGGAGGCCGGGCGCAAGGTACTGGACACGCCGGATTCGCGCCGCAACATCGCCTTCCGCCTCAGTCAGCGCAAGGCACGCGAACGCCTGGTGGAGATCGGCTCCCAGACCGACGAGCAGGCAACGGAGGCGGCGGCGCAGACTGAGCCGTCCGCAGAGGAGCAGCCGGCTCAAGAGGCCACGGCTGAGCCAGTAGCCCCCGCCACGGAGCCAGAGGCCGAACAGGAACCGCCGGCCAAGGAGAATAACGGAGATGTGGAACCAGAGTAACGTCAACAGCGTCGCTCAACTGGTGCCGATGGTGATCGAAAACACCGGACGCAACGAGCGCGCTTTTGATATCTATTCGCTGCTGCTCAAAGAGCGCATCATCTTTCTCGGCACGCCCATTGATGACAGCATCGCCAACCTGGTGGTAGCGCAGATGCTCTACCTCGATCGCGAGGACCCTGAGAAGGACATCAACCTCTATATTCACTCGCCCGGCGGCGTGATCACCGCTGGCCTGGCGATCTACGACACGATGCAGCTGGTCCGGCCGGACGTGTCGACGATTTGCGTGGGCATGGCGGCCAGCATGGGCACCATCCTGTTGACCGCCGGCGCCAAGGGCAAGCGCTTCGTCCTGCCCAACTCCACGGTGCACATCCACCAGCCGCTAGGCGGCGTCAAAGGCCAGGCGAGCGACGTGGAGATTGAGGCCAAGGAGATCCTGCGTCTGCGCACCCTGCTCAACAACATTCTGATGGAGCACACCGGCCAGCCGGAGGAGCGGATCGTGCGCGACACCGATCGTAATTTCTACATGGATGCCCAGCAGGCGGTGGATTACGGCATCGTTGACGAAGTGCTGCGCAAAAGGTAAATACTAGGTAAAGCATTCAGGTCCTCGTTCAGTGGAGGCGGGTGAACATGGCAAATAAGAGTACACGCATTCAGTACCACTGCTCCTTCTGTGGCAAGGGGCAGGACCAGGTCAGGCGGTTGATCGCCGGCCCCGGTGCCGTATACATATGCGACGAGTGCGTTGAGCTCTGCCGTGAGATCATCGACGAAGAGCGTCAGCCGGAAGTCAGCAAGCAGCGGCTGCCCGGTTCCCGCCTGCCCACCCCCAAGCACATCGCCGAGCAGCTCGACCAGTATGTGATTGGTCAGGACCACGCCAAACGGGTGCTGGCGGTAGCCGTCTACAACCACTACAAGCGGATCAACGTCGGCATGGAGGTAGACGATGTTGAGCTGCAGAAGAGTAACATCCTGCTGGCCGGCCCTACTGGCTGCGGCAAGACGCTGCTGGCGCAAACCCTGGCCAAAATCCTCGACGTACCTTTCACCATCGCCGATGCCACCGCCCTGACCGAGGCCGGTTACGTGGGCGAGGACGTGGAGAACATCCTGCTGCGGCTCATTCAGGCGGCGGATTTCGACATTCAACGCGCCGAGCGCGGCATCATCTACATCGACGAAATCGACAAGATAGCCCGCAAGGCCGACAATCCTTCGATCACACGCGACGTTTCCGGCGAGGGCGTGCAACAGGCGCTGCTCAAGATCCTGGAGGGCACCGTCGCCAACGTGCCGCCGCAGGGCGGCCGCAAGCACCCGCACCAGGAGTTCCTCACCATCGACACGACC
>CAZMKF010000041.1:0-3734 GCA_964566935.1 uncultured Dehalococcoidales bacterium
GCGCGGATGGCGCCGCCCAGGGTAGCGCCCATGGTGTTGCGGAACTTGTGGTAGGCGCCATGCACCGAGGCAAAGGCGGCGCGGCGCACCTCGCGGTCGAGGGACTGGCGCAACTGCCCGTAGCGCGACTGGGTTACTGGCAACTGCTCGCCGTCCGGTCCGGGGATGCTGGGGAACTCGAGATCGGCGTTGGTGAGCAGGGTGTAGGTGTTATCAGGCACGCGCGCCAGGTCGAACGACTGCGAGAGCAGCTCCTCAACCTCGGCGGAGCGCACGTGGTCGCGTCCCCGCAGCACCTGCTCGAACTGGTGTTTGTAGACGGCCAGCGCTGGCGTCTGTTGTTGCCATTGTTGCAGCGTTTCCGGCGGCAGCGCCAGCAGTTCGGGCTCGAAGAAGGCGAGTGCGCCGCCCAGTTCGGTGGCCAGGCTCATGGCGCGGTCCTCCATCGCCTGATAGGTGGTGTTGCCGTTGTCCTCGTCCTTGCGCATGCGCGCGTAGGTGAGCACCCGTTCCGCCGTCTCGGTCGTCTCGTCACGCAGCTGCAGGAAGGCCACCAGCGTGGCCACCGCCTCACCCAGGCGCCCGCGGTAGGCGGTGAGCGTCGGCAGCGCTTCCCTCACCGCCTCGAAGGCCGCCTGCCAGGCCGCGTCGTCGCTGAAGATCGAAGCCACGTTCCACTGATACTCGGGCGCTGTCCGCGCGGGAGAGAACTGCCGTCATTCCTGTAGCCACCTCAACTGCATCTGATGTTCAGTCACCGCGCGCATCTTAACAGAACTGCCTCAGCTGTTTGGCTGCTGAGGCCGAGCGATCGTCAGATGTGTGGGTTTCCGTCTTATCCCCACATATGGGTAATAGTTTGATAACAGGCGGCTGGTATTGATTAGGGCGTAAAGCGGATTATTACCATGGAGTTTTAGTGATGAATGTGGATAAGCAGAAAACGCGATGGCTGGCCGACGTCTTTCTCACAGTGGGCTTTCTTGGCGCCATGTGGCTGGACCTGACCGGCCTTGAGATTCACCAGTGGCTGGGCATGGCGGTAGCCGCCGTGGCCGCCTGGCACCTGTTCAATCATTGGCAGTGGGTGAAAGCGGTGACCTGCGGTTTCTGCGGCTGGCCTAAGGGCAACGCCCGCCGGCTTTGCGTGGTGGACTTGTTGTTGCTGGTAGCGTTTTTCGGCATCAGCGTGACCGGATTGGTGATGTCCTCCTGGCTCAACCTGCCGCTGGCCAATTACCTGGTCTGGCGCGATGTCCACGTCTGGGTGTCCATCCTGACTCTCCTTGTGCTGGTGTTGAAGATCGGCATGCACTGGCGCTGGGTGATCAACACCACTGAGCGGCTGCTTTTCGCCCGGCGAGCACAGCCGGTGACCGTGGCAGTGGGGGCTGGCTCGCGCCGGCTCACCCGCCGTCAGTTCGGCCAGCTGATGCTGCCCTTGAGCGGCATGGCGCTATACAGTATCTACAACGTTTTGAGTCCCACCTTCGCCGCCTTTCCGACCGGCGCTGTTGCGCAAGCGCCAGTGGGCAGCGCGCCCGCGGCCGGCACTCCCGTAGCCAGCCCCACCTTCGCCGGCGGTGGCGCCGCTGAGGCCACGGTGGCGCCGGCGACCGCCATGCCGGCGACCGCTACGCCGGCGCCGACGGCGGCGCAACTCGCCTCTGTCTCCACCAGGGGCGGCAAAGGGCGGGGCGCCGTCCGCAAAGCGGCAGCGGTCCAATCTCCGGCCAACGGCGCCGGTGCGCAGACGTGGGATGTCAGCGCGGCTGCCACGCCGGGCCCAATCAGTGTCACGCAGCCGAACCCTGAGCCGCCGGCTCCGTCAGCTCCTCCGGTGATGGCGCCACCCGTCACGGCGCCCCCCATGTCGGCCGCCGCGCCGGCGCCCGCCTGCCAGCCGGTGTGCCCCGTGGGCTGCAGCGCCAGCTCGCCCAACCGCTGCCGCCGCTACACGGACAGCAACGGTAACGGCTTCTGCGACCTGGGAGAGTGCATCGCCTGAGGTCGGCTTTGGTGCTTTGGTCTACGCATGAGGCCCCCGAGAACGGGGGCCTTAGTTACGTATCGGATCATCTGGCCATTTGACGCTGAGATGGAACACCAGGTCGAGTGGCCAGGTCATGCTCGCTATCGGTAGTTAATCCGCTGCCTTTCCACCGTTACGTACTTACAGTCAGTGTAAGTCGAGGATGCTGGTAACTAGGGCATATGAACGTAAGTCATCAATTCTATGACCGTGGTCATTGACCTATAACCGTGTCATATGCTCTATAACCACGGTCATAGAGGATCTATCTGGCTGCTTGGTGTCCATTGATTCGTTTCTAGGTATCGAACCCCCCCTTTGCCAATCACACAAAAGGCCCGCACCCCCCAAGGGGCGCGGGCCTTTTGTGTGATCTCCTAGATGAGATTGTTGGCGAAGGAGTAGCCCTGGTGGACTGCCTCCATGATTCGCCCCGGCTTGACTGCGTCGCCCAGTACGATCACGTCGTCAAAGTGATCGTACAGCTCCTCGGCCAGGGCGTTGTTGGCGCGGGCGCCGGTGGCTAGCAGAATGTAGTCGTAGGGGATGCGCAGCTCCTCGTCGCCCTTCTGCGCCACCACCACATCCGCCTCCACGGCCTTGACCGTGGTGTTGAAGTGCATCTCCGTGCCGGATTCCTCCAACAGGTGGGTCAGTTTCAGCTCGTTGTTGAAGTTGATCTCGTCCTTGGCCAGGATCTTCCCCAGGATCTCCACCAGGACGGCGCTGCCACCGTGGTGCACAACTTCGAGCGCCGATTCGCAGCCGATCAGGCCGGCGCCGATCACCACCACCTTGCCCTCCACCGGGAACTTGCCCAGCAGGTATTCGGTGGCGGGGCCGGCCTTGGTGTTGCCCTTGAGGCCGGGGATGGGCGGGATCGAGGGTAGCGAGCCGGTGGCCACCACGATCTTGTCGGGGTTGAACCGCTTGACCGCTTCCACAGTGGCTTCCTTGTTGTAGACCACCTCGATCTTGTCGGCGTGCTTCCGCATCTGGCTGGCCAGGTACTTGACGTAGTTCTTGACCGAGATCTTCATGTAGGGGGCGGCGGCGGCGATGCCGAGGCCACCTGGCCTGAGCTCCTTCTCCCAAACGGTCACCGGGTAGCCGCGGCGGGCAGCGGTGACGGCGTACTCCATGCCACCGATACCGGCGCCGATCACCAGGATCTTCTTGTCCTCTGTCTTCTTCGGCTTCAGCTGGGTGAAGTTCTCGAAGCCCACCGTGGGGTTGACGGCGCACTGCACCAGGCGGCCCTTGAGGATGCCGAGCAGGCAGTCGTTGCAGCCGATGCAGTAGCGGATATCGTCGAAGCGCCCGCTCTTCACCTTGTTGGGCCAGTCCGGATCGGCGATGGACTGCTTCGCCAGCGACATGTAGTCGATCTTGCCGTCCTCGATCGCTTGCATGGCCACGGCGGGGTCGTCCAGTTTACCGTCGCACGAGACGGGGATGCTGACGACCTCCTTCACCTTGGCTGCCATCTCCAATTTGGTGCCGAAGCTGTCGTAGACGGTAGGGATCGGCTTGTACCAGACCTCGAAGCAGCCATGGTCCACGTGCAGCTCGTTGACGCCGGCCGCCTCCAGCATCTTGGCGATCTCAAGTCCTTCCTCGATGGTGCGTCCGCCCGGAATGTGGTGGGTGAGGGTGAACTTGAAGAGGACGGGGAAGTCGTCGCCGCACTTAGCCCGCACCT
>CAZMKF010000041.1:3744-13713 GCA_964566935.1 uncultured Dehalococcoidales bacterium
GCATGCGCTTCCCGCACCTGTTTGATCAGGTTGAGAGGGAAGCGCATGCGGTTTTCCAGGCTGCCGCCGTACTCATCTTCGCGCTGGTTCCAAAGCTCGCTCATGAACTGGTCGATCAGGTAGCCACCGTAACCCTGGACCATGATGGCGTCACAGCCGGCGGCCTTCGCCCACATCGCCGTGTTGCCGAAGCTCTCTTCCAGGTCCTGGATCTGGTCGATGGAGAACGGGATGCACAGCTGGTCGGGGAAGTAGGTGCCGGGTACCGCGCTGGCGGCGTAGGGTGGCTTGCCCCGTTCGGAGAAAGCCATGCGACCGATGCCGGCGCTGATCATCAGTGAGACGTTGGCGCCGTAGGCGTGGCAGGACTCGACCACGCGTTGCAGTCTTTCGACCATCGGCTGATTGTCCAGTACGTTGCAAGGTTTGGGCTCGTACTTCATCGAGCAGGTGGTGGCGCCCAAGTTGATCAGGGCGAAGCCGCCCCGGGCGCGTTCAGTGTAGTACTCGCGTGATTGCTCCGAGAAGCCACCGTCGGGGTCGGTGCCGGTGCCCATGGGGGACATGAAGATGCGGTTGCGCAGCTTCATCGGTCCCAGGTTGGTGCGGTCAAATAGCGTGGCCATCAGGTTCCCCCCTGTTCTCTTTCGCCGGCGGCGTGCGGAGAGCACGCGCCGGGTAGCTAACGTCAGCGCTGACCGTTCGCAGGCACTTATATTGTAAGCTGATTGTCAACAGGCAAGCTTTAGGGGCAGCGCTGGCGCCGTTCCGCATGAGGCTGACGGCCTGCTTGAACGGGCGGGCCAGTTGCCTCGAGTACGCCCGGCGCCGGTGGGCCGCCAACGACCGTCCTAGTCTTCGCCCTGCGCTGCTGTCGCCTCGTTAATCGCTTTTGTGAAGTGGCTGAGGTTTTTCTTGAAGTAGGCGTTGAGCAGTGCCGGCAGCGCAGGCAGATCAGCAAGGGTCGTGGCTCGCGCCGTCAAATAGCGTCGCCGAAGTAAACCTCCCTCGGTCTTCACCGGCACGGCGCAAAGCGCCAAGCCAAATGGATGGACGTTTTGTCAAAACTAGGCCTGTAAATCTATGCCGAGCTCATGCCCGGCGTCTACGAGTTGTTGCCAGGTGAGGTCCGGGATTTCGACCCCGCGGTTAGTACGTTCTCTGCGTGCTCCCTCCTCATAATCACCGGGAACCATTACGCTTTCGATTCCGGGGGCTGGCGTCAGTTTGCGGGCGCGTGCGGCAAAATCGGCCGTGCGTTTCTCTACCGTTCCAGCAGAGCCGTATATGTTGGCGTCTATGACAATGATGGTTGGGCCAACACGCCGCGAGTACGGTCCTCCGTCCAGACCGTCAAAGTAGTCGTCCGCGCCTGAGAGGAACCGGCCAAGAATCTCACAGGCGATCATCAGGGCCGATCCTTTGTGCTCCCCAAACGGCAGTAGAGCGCCACCGCCCGACAGGAGATCATCGGGGTTTACGCTCGGCTCACCTCTCGCGTTAACAATCCAGCCCTCGGGCAGATTGGCTCTTCCCTGGTTCTTTGCCAAAATGACTTTACTCATGGCCACTTTTGTGGTGGCGAAATCGAGGACGATTGGCGGCCCATCCGCAACTGGAAACCCCATCGCAATGGGATTGGGGGCGAGGAACGGTTCGGCGCTGCCGTGGATAGTGGCTGTGGCAGTCGGCTCTCCATGACCGCCAGACACCAGAATAGAAATGGCGCCCTGGAGCGCGGCGCGTTCCACGTACCCGCCCAGCCGGCCTATGTGGTTGCATTCGACAGCGCTGGCTGTCGCTATTCCCTTGCCAGCCGCTTTACTGATGGCCAGGTCGGTCATGAACTGGGCAGTTAATGAACCCCATGCCCAATTGCCTCGAACGAGGGCTGAAGTGTCTGACTCCTTTACGATCGATGGCGTTGCCTTGGCCACGATGCACCCGCTTTGGGCGAGACGAAGGTACGCCGGCAGTTGCTGAATGCCGTGCGAATCGTGACCTGACAGATTGGCGCTAACGAGGTATTGCGCCACGATCTCCGCCTGGGGCGGAGGTGTGCCTGCGGCGACGATAAGGCGCTTGGCGGTTTCCATCACCTCGCTGGCGGACTTGATAACCATTGCATCCCTCCCGAGCTCATACGGTTTGGACTGACGCTTCCGCCACACAGCATACCACCGAATTGACGGCTGCCTGTCACAGGAAGGAGCGGAAGCCGACCTTCTCCTGCGGCGGGGAGTCAGGATTATCGGTTGGTGCCTGCCGAACTGATGAAGTGCTTTACCGGTTCAGCGAATCCTTCGCACAGCGACGACTTCGTCGTCTCCATCCACCATCATGTAGTTTATGCCCCAACGGTCCCAGACGATGACGTTTGGGTATAGCGCTGGAAGTGCTGCACTATGTAAGGGCCGGCGCGCACGGGAGTGGACATCGGCAAACCGTAGCGGGCGTAACCACCCCCTGCCCGGTAAGCCTGCGCGATCGGCGCCACGGTGAGCCAGCTCTCCCGCTCCGCCACGACCTGCTGCCAACTGCCGCCCGAGTCCCGCATCGGTGGGGGGATCCCCAGGCTCCACAGGTAAGGGTCCTTCCCTGAATCCGACAGCCAGTCCATCACGTTCGCCATCTTGATGAGTAAGGGCTGCCGCAGGTTAGGGCGCTGTCTTTGTCAGGTTACAATATATCATCAGAGGCATGGTGTGTTGGAGGAGCACAAGAAGCAGCGGCGCCGTGAGACATTGGAGGTTGCCTGACATCATCGTTCACGAGGAAGGGGCCATCCACTTTCGCAGAACTTGGCGCATACAACTGAAGAATAAGGTACGGCGTGGATGATGTCCGAGCCGCTGGTACGGGGCGACTAGGCATTTGCCCATATTCGATAACGGCGGCGGTAACCGCGCGGCCTGGTGACCATTACGCTGAAAAGAGCAGCACAGTGGCCTTGGGCGTCGTTGTAGGCATGCAACACGACGACCTTAGCGGGAGATCATCGCCAAGGTGTCAGGAATGTCGCAGGCGCTGGATCCGGACGACTGAGGTGTCGTACTATTATGCTAGTATTAGAGTGTGCCGCTCAGAGAATTGCACACAAACCATGTGGTAACTGAGGGTGAGGGGAGCAGTTCCGATGGTAGCTGAATCACTGTCTGCTTTTCAAGCGCATCACGTGCTGAAAACGCGAGCAGAACAAATCAATGGGATGTTACGAGCTTTAAAGGAATTTGAAGAGCAGTACCACATTGATTCCGAACAAATGCTTTCCGCAGTATCATCTGGCGAACTAGTTGAGACAGCGGACGTAGGTCGTTGGATGATTATCTACTCTTCCTACAAGAAACTAATTGAACGGTGACCGGCATGCCGAATGTGGGTGGGATCAGTACCTGAACATCCACTACAATCGAATTAGCCGTTTAATGGATGAGGGCTTCATCATTTCAGATGAGCTGCGATTTGAGATCTCGGAAGACCTGGTCGAGTGGGAAGGAACCCTGAACTGCGCGGATGGCATCAAGGTTAGAGTCACGAAGCACCAGGACGTTAGAACTAAGAACGGCCGTCTGTACGTGCGCACCACATTCTATCAGTACCACGTGTTCCAACATACATCGACTGGAAGTACTGAGTGGTTTCGATACGACAACACTCATGCAAGGCCAGGACATCCGACAGAACATCATCGCCACTGTTTTGACGATAATGGAGTTGAGATTGCGGTCAAACACATGGGCGTGGAAGGCTGGCCAACCCTCGGCGATGTACTGGATGAGGCGCACACTCGATGGTTGCAATCCAAGTAGGTTGCTTACTCCTGCGAGTTTGTAACTAAGGATAGGATTGCACAGACGCGAGACGGAGTCCCGCCCCTGTTGCCGATGCAAAAAGAAGCCGCCGCTCTGCGCACTGAGACGGCGGCCTTTTTTGGGCAAGGGGGGTAGGCTATCGCTTAGCCGCGTCGCGGGCGCCTCAGAGTAGGTCGCGGATCAAACGATCGCATGCGTTTTAGCGGTTGCAGAGGCGGTTGCAGAGGTGCGCACGAGATCGAGGTTGCGCGTAACTGGGCAATAAAAAACACCCGGATGATACCGGGTGCTTTTAGTGAGCCGCGAAGGACTCGAACCTTCAACCGGCTGATTGAGAGTCAGCTGCTCTGCCAATTAAGCTAGCGGCCCGTGCTCACCTGAGCTTGGAGCCAAATCACTGGAGCTAAGCAGCGAATGACCGGTGTTTGTGTTAAAGCTAAGGCAGTTGCATGCCAACTTCATGTGCTCCAGCACCAAACCGAATTAGGGGGTGGACGACATGGACCCATTTCGTCTGGACTTGTTCTTAGGGGTTGTGCAAACTGCTTCCCTTGTTGTCCTGGCGATATACACATGGAAGACGTGCACAATTGCGGGAGAAACGAAACGATCTGCGGCCGCGCAAGAAGAAACTCTCAAACTGATGTCTGCAGATTACTCACGACGAGTTTCCCCCAACGTCATCGTCTACTTCGATGTTGATTTCAACCAGAGTGTAATCTACCTGGTTGTCCGGAACGTGGGCCTTGGAGCTGCATCTCACATTGACTTCAGGATTGATCCACCATTGCGCAGTCATAGTCTGCGCGACATAAGGCCGTTCGGTTTCATCCAACACGGCATAGCGCAATTGCTGCCAGGTCAAGAGATACGCACAACCTTCGACAGTGCGATCAGGGACTACGATGAAACGAGTGACGTACCCGTTACCTATGACGTCGAGGTTACCTACTACGCCGATTTCGACATACAGAAGCGCACGTCAATTCATAAACTTGACCTGAAACCTTACGCGCAGACGATTTACACGAATCAGAAGGACATTCCACAGATCGTCGACTCCCTGTCGAAATTGGTAGATGAGCAGAAAAAGGCAGCTAAGGCCACGAGTGATCTCGCTGAGCGAATGAGGAGAGGAGTGCGAGTTACCAATCCCCGATTCACTGTATTGAATCTAGGCGGTGCGCCCAATGATGGGCTGAATCGACTTGAGGCGCACCTCAGGGAGTTTTGCACTTACTGGATGGCATTGACTGAGGTCGAACACCCTGGATCCTCTCGCCTAATCGACGAAGGGGTTTTGGGGTATCTATCCGTTTACGCTTGCGACATGTTGGCATGTCTCTCCACGTCGCAGGGATTTCCCAAAACTGTGACTGGTAGAGTGCTTAGCCTCGCAGGTTCCATCAATAGACTAAGCTCGACTAGGCTGCAGTATGCTATCGATAAGGACTTGATTGTCCGTGGAACTGAGCTAGCAAATGAGGCGAAGGCAATACTCAAGCTGATAGAAAGCAACTCAAACCGGAGTACACGCTCCTGCAAGAGGCGGAAACGCCCCTCTTTGTGTACGCGCTATGCAAGCATGCAGAACGCTACATAACTCACATGAGAGAGCCAAGTTGCCCGCCAGGCTGGCAGTTTCACAATTGCTGACGGAGGCTTCTCAGCGCTTCGTCAGGTCGCCAGTTTTCCCACCAGCTTGGCGAGGGCCGCTGCCTGCTCCGCCATCGGCTGGTTGTAGTGGATGGCTACCACCAGGAAGCCCCGGTCGTCCAGCTGCTCGCGCAGCTCTTTGTCCTTCTCGGCCTGCTGCTGCTGATCGTGGTGGGGGCCGTCCACGAAGACGCAGAGGTCGGGCAGCCCCTCGCGTTTGTAGCTGAAGTCGGTCTGCACGTAGACGTCCGCGGCGGGCCGCTTCTGCGTCTGGTCCGGCAGGCGCACCCTCTGGGCGTGCAGCTCGGCGAGGAAGGCCAGCTCCAGGCTGGAGGCCGGGTCGACGCGCTCCAGCAGCCAGCGGTAATGCTCCTCGTAATCCGGCCCCTCCTCAGCCGGCACGGTGCGCCCTCTACTTAACTGCAGCAGGTAGTCCCTGACCAGGTGGCGGTTGAGCAGGCTGTGCTGCAGCTGGTTGCTGTAGCTAAGCAGGCAGTCGTAGCAGGCCACCACGCAGCGCTCACTCCAGGCGGGGTCTTCCTCGCCGGTATCCGGATCGAAGTGGCAGATGCGCAGCGCCTCGCGCGCCACGTTGGCGAAGCCGTCCGGCTCCTCGATCAGACGCTGCCAGACGCCGCTGCCGCCCTCGGAGGGCTCCCAGAGCAGGATGCGGCGCTGCTCGTCGCGGCCGATCAGCTCCACCATCAACTCGCCCTCCTCCACCTGGTGGGCGAACTGGATGCCCCGCTGCAGGGCGTAGGCGAGGGTGATCAGACGCTGGGTATCGGGGTCGGCGGCGAAGGGCGGCTTCAGCAGCAGGATGTTGCTGTCGTCGCGCACATAGGGCTTGATGCCGGCATGCAGCTGGCTGCGGCCGGTGTTGGCCGTCTCGGCCTCAACCTGCTCGTCCGGCCTGCTCGTCCAGTTGCCGTTAAGGAGGTCGATGACGAAGCCGTTGCGTTCCTTGCTGCGCCGCCAGCCGTGGTTGATGCGGTAGAGGGTGGTCTGCGGCGCGAAGGTCGCCTCCAGCAGCTCCTCCTCGCCGGCGCCCCTCACCACCGCTTTGGCAGGCGCGGCGCCGGCGGCGAAGCGGTAGTGGGTGGTGACGTCGAAGCCCTCCCTCAGCCGGTCCTCCGCCTCGGCGCTGATTCGTTCCCGGCTCTGGGCGCGGCACACCGGCTGGTCGAACAGCGCCTGGGGGAAATCGACGTTTTCGCCTCTCAGCTCCGTGCCGCAATGCTCGCAGAAGTCGGGTTGCGATTCCCGCTGGGGGTGGATGTAGCCGCAGTTGAGGCAGAGTTTGGCGCTGCTCAGCCGCTCTTCGAAGCCGCCGGCCGGCAGCACGCAGCTGGTGACGCGGTACTTCTGTCCCTCGTGGTAGATGAGGTTGAGGGGACCGAACTCCTCTAGGCCGATGAAACGGGGCCGATCGATCGTCTGTGCCTGGTCCCGCACGTTGAGCATCACCCGCAGGGGCAGGCGCGTGAAGCCGTAGCCCGGCAGGAAGCCCTGGCTGGCCAGGTAACGGTAGGGGTAGAAGTCCGACTCGTCGCGACTGCGGTCGTTGAGCAGCAGGTCGATCTCCCGCTCGGCGCCCACGATGCGCCGCTTCGCCTCCTTGCGTTCCTCCGGCGTGTTGCGGCGCGAATCGGCCGTCGTACGCGCCTCGTCTCGTTGCCTCACCGCCGTCTGGTACAGTTGCCGCCACTGGTCGAGGGCGCGGTCGAAATCCTCGGCGGCCCGGCTCACCTTCTCGGCCAGCCACTGCTCCGTCAGCCAGGGCGCCGCCCGGCTGGCCGCCTCGCCGCCGATCGCCTCGTAGAAGGCGGCGGTCAGTTCGCCCTGTTTGGCCGCAGGCAGCTGCAACTGGGCCTGCACCTCATCCGTGAGCGGCAGCTTGGGGTCTTCCTCCATTTCGACGGTGATTTTGTCCAGAGAGTTGCCCATCTTCGGGCTGACCTCCGCCAGCCAGGCGGCGTGCAGGTGCGCCAGCACCAGCTCCTGGTTTGCCAGGTCCATGCGCGGCGCGGTCACCGCGCCGGCGATCATGCGGTCCTTGCGGCGGAAGAAGTACTGGTCGTGGGCGTTGCCCTGGCTGCAGAAGCAGACGGCCAGGGCCGGCTGGCCGCCGCGCCCGGCGCGGCCGGTGCGCTGGGCGTAGTTGGCGGGGGTGCGCGGCACGTTGCGCATGTGCACCACGTCGAGGTCGCGGATGTCCACGCCCAGCTCCATCGTGGGGGAGCAGTAGAGCACCGGCAGCTGGCCATCACGGAACTGGCGTTCCCGCTCGGCGCGCGCCTCGGCGTTGACCTGGCCGGTGTGTTCTCGCCCCATGATGCCCACCATCTCCAGGGCGCGGTGCGAGTAGAGCTCGGCGAAGAAGGCGTTCGGCTTGTTCGAATGCAGGTCGAGTCTCCGCAGGTGCAAGGCGCGGGTGCGCACCGGGTCCGGCCCGGGGGCAACGCCATCGCCCGGCAGCCACTGCAACGCCATCGCCCTCAGCTGCACGCCGTAGGGCTCGCCCTGCCGTTCCTCGACGATCAGGATGTGGCCGCGCAGCGCCTGCACAATCCCCTCCACCAGGCGCTCAACCTCGTCGTTGTTCAGCCTGTCGCCGCGGTTCCAGGTGTGTTGGTCCCTCAGGTAGCGGCCGATCGCCGAGCGCCAGCCGAGGGTGATGGCGCCCCTGCGGTCGGTTCTGTCCCGCTCCACCCCCGGTAGCAAGGCGATCTGGCCGCGGTGCAACAGGCGTTCGTCTTCCACCGCCCATTGCGGCAGGAGCGCCGCCTCCGTCTTTCTCACCAGCTCCCGCAGGGAGTCCTCCCGCAGGGCGGCGGCGTCAATCACCAGGTTGCTGCGCAGGTGGTCGAGCACCGCCTGCAGCACCCGCTGCCGCAAGGGAGGCGCGGCGGCGCCGATGGCGGGCAGGTCCTGCCAGAGCGCCTCGTCGGCGGCCAGCCGGGGCAGGTCGGCATAGTCAATGCGCAGCAGGCCGCTCTGCTCCAGGTTCGGCTGGGCCACCCGCCAGGCGCGGCGCAGGTCCTCGAAGGCACGGTACTCCACCAGGTCGATCATGGCGCCGCGGGCCCTCTCGAAGGCGGCGCCGCTGGTCACGGCCTCTTTCATGTACTGCTCCGGCGTCACAGCCAGGGCGGCGAAGATGGTATGGCCCAGTTTCTCAAAGCTCAAGCTGCCGTGCTCCGCCACGGCGCGGGCCAGCGCGCCGCGCAGCTGCACCAGTTGCGAGAAATCGTTGAGGTGGCCCGCCTGTAGCGAGGCGTCCTGGCGGTTGTCGGTGAAGGAGAGCAGTTTGTTGCGGCTGTGATCCTGCGGATTGGCCTGGCGCATCGCTGTCACCGCCTGGGAGGAGACGATGGTGGTGGCGGTGGAGCGGCCGGTCTGGCTGAGGTTCGACAGCTTGCGGAACTCCCTGTTCTGCCGGTCGTAGCTGGCGCGGCAGCGCAGGCAGATGAGCAAGGGCCGTGGCTGGAACCAGCCCTCCACGGCGCCCTCCTGCGCGGCGTCGACGGCCACCCCGTCCGGGCGCAGCCAGTAGCGCTGCGGCTCGTGGGACGCGAACTCCCTCTTGAGGCTGGGGCCGCTCTTCCGCTGGTTGAACCAGCTCTCCGGCAGCTCCTCCCGGTCGCCCTGCCACAGGTCGTCGACTTCTGGCACGAAGTAGCCGAAACCGCTGGTATCGACGTCGGCGCCGTCCAGCTCCGGTGAGCGAGGCAGCAGGCGCATGTCCTTGCCCTCCACCCGGTTGACCAGGTAGTGTTCCTGGCCGCACTCGCGGCAGAAGGCCAGCGGGTAGAAGAGGCGCCGCCGTTCCTCGCGGGGCGGCGCCTGGTACTGGCCGTCCATGGTGAAGGCGCGTTCCGCCGCCGGCTGCACGGTGGCGAAGACGCTGCCGCCCGAGGAGAGAAACTGATGCAGACGGAAGGCGAAGAGCGGTTCGCCGCTCTCGCCCTTCACGGCGCTGGCGGCCGCCAGCGCCGCCCGCAGCCGCTCCTGGCAGAGCTCCGCCGCCAGGCCCGTTTCCTCCTGCAGCTTCTTCACCCCCTCGGCGAAGGGGATGGGGCTGCGGCGCACCGGGTCGCCGTCCTCGCTGTCGAGGCCGAAGGCCTCCTCGGCCCAGGCCACCAGCGGGTGGCTGACCACCGCCTGGTATGTCGTGGCTGGTGGCGGCGCCTGCACCGCGGCGCGCAGGCTGTCGGCGTCGGCGGGCACGGGCGCCTGCGCCACCCGGCGCAACGACTCGTCCACCACGTTGGCGGCGGCCACGTCCACGCCGAAGAGGCTGCTGCCCACGCTGGCGATACGCTCGCGGCGCAGCTGGCGCGAGCCCTCGCTGACGATGGTGGCGCTGGTGCCAACCACCTGCAGCTGGCGCGTCGCCTTCTGGCGCAAGCGACGCATCAGCATGGCCACGTCGGCGCCCCGGCGGCCCACGTGGGTGTGCAGCTCGTCCAGGACCAGGAACTGCAGGTCGTGCATCGTC
>CAZMKF010000041.1:13865-18391 GCA_964566935.1 uncultured Dehalococcoidales bacterium
CGGTACCGTTCCAGCGACTCCAGCTGGCTGTTGATCAGGGCGTTCATGGGGTAGACGATGACGGCGCGCACCGAGCGGCGCTGGGGGTTGTGGCGGAGGATGTGGTCGACGATCGGCAGCAGGTAGGTGAGGCTCTTGCCGGAGCCGGTGCCGGTGCTCACCAGGTAGGGCTCGCCGCGCTGGGCGATCCGCAGGGCCTCGTGCTGGTGCTGGTAGAGGCGCATGCCCTCGCCGAAGAAGCGGGCCGTGTCGGGGTGGATGACGCCCTGTTGTGCCAGTTCGCGCAGGGTGGGGCCGGACTGGTAGGCGGGGTTCAGTTGCAGCACCGCCTCCGGCCACAGCTCGCCCCTGGTCAGCTCCTGATCGACGAAAGCGCGGATGCGCGGGTCGAGCACGTTGACGAACGATTTCAGGTAGTCGCCGTAGCCGTCCACCACCTGGTTGCGCAGTTCAAAGATGTCGATCGTCATCGTGCGTGCCTCCTGATACTTCTGTGGACGATGATAGCTTTATCTTGTGTTGTGCGACGGGTAGATCCTGCGGTCAGGATTATGGACAACCTAAAACGGAAGGTCGTCGACTTGCCCCGTTGCGGTGAGACGCTGAATGCAATTCGCCAGTAGTCGAAGACTCTCCCAGCCTGGATTGTCTTCGGAAGGGCTGAGTCTGTTCGCAACATATCGTGCTGCAAGTGGCTTCGAGAGTTTCAGGCCAAGTCCAAGCCTTGACTTCGCCAGATTCTCGAACGTCTCATACTGGGGGGCAAAACTGGATCTCATACATGTTTCGAAATCCGGACCAAAAACACAGAATCTTTCTTCAACTCTCCATTCCAGTGAGTTCGATAATTCTGTGATTAGGTCGGAATTGATGCCAAGTGTTGACAGAACATCTGATCTGCGTGTGCCGCTTTTGTCGTCTTTACTGTCGCTGTCAAAAACGACATACGTAGGTATTTCGTATGCTGTGAAGAGGCGCCACCACTTGGGGAGGTTTCCCACTCCGTGGACTGGAATCACGGCGATACCGTTCTTTACGGTGTCCAGCCCGACCTTCATTAGCAATATGGGGAGGGCCATGGCCTCTGTCGACCCCTCAACCAGTACGATTGCGCGCGCAAAGAAACCTGACAAGATCTCCTTAGTTGCGATTGCAGAGTAGAAGTGCAGTATTGAATCAGCTTCCGCAGCTGGGGCACCGTGGTTAGCGCAGTACTTGGCAAGGTCCTTGCGGCTCAGCTGAATGATGTGTGTTGAGCCTTCCTCTTTGCGGACTAGTACTAGGCCGTCTAACTGCATCATGTCGACGAAAGAGGGGCTGTGCGTAGTAATAATAACTTGAACTCCAAGTTGCGCGATCTCGCGGATGCGGCGAGCGATCCACTCTTGTGCCAGTGTATGCAGATGTACTTCCGGTTCTTCAATCACCAATATGAGCCCTCCCTTGTCGTGGAAGGCAGCAGCATACGCATATGCAAAGCTAATCGCTAGGATTTGCTCCTGTCCGGTCCCCAGTTCTTCGTACGTTCTGAGCTCGCCATCTTCCACTGGTCTAACGCGCAACGCATGGAAGTAATTAGAAGGGTCGTACGCAGAGAAATCGACCTGCAGCCCGTAATTCATATTGCCTGAGAGTTCTTCCAGCTCCTGCTTTAAGCGAGAAGAGAAATCGGAGAACTCGTCGACTCTGTAAAACAATTCAACTATTTCACCGAACTTATCTCTCAATGATTGGGCTGTTACTTCATTCAACATGAGTGACTTATGAAAAGAGCGCATCAGTTTCGACAAGAGCGTGAACTTGTTTGAGTAACTAAGCTCAGTTGATAGGCGGCGATCTGCACGGATAACCGTGCAGACGCACTGGTCTCTTATGGTGTTACTTACATACATGCTCTCGCGGTCGTTATCGAGCACCATCTTATATGGCCGATCGACATTAGGCCCATGGCTTAGCTCGAAACGGTCGACTTGGGTGGCACCAACATAACTAGCTTCGCATTTAACGTCGTTGACACCAATTGTTATTGATATTGGGACGTTGTTGGTGTTCCTCCCGTGGTAGTCGTTATCGTCAGGTGTGAAGCTACCTGGCCAGCGCTCGCCAGCGATGAGCTCCAGAGCCCTGATGATGTTCGACTTGCCCGCGTTGTTTTCGCCGACCAACACAACTGGTGTCCGACTCGGAAACTGAATACGTACTGGGTCTCCTATCGATCGGTAGTTCTCGACCATCAGGTAGCGTATAGTACCCATGATTCACCATGTTCCTCGGATATTGCGCTGTTTACACACAATTCATGTGCATCGCACTGGTGTACGACAAGAAATCGACTGAGTAAGAGACTCTTTGGAGTGCCAATTCCCTATCGCTCCTAACTATGATCGCTCAATAAAAGGACAGCCGCCATTTCACGTCATTCGGTACGTTACTTGGCCTCGTAGCGCCCGTGGCGGTTGCGGGGGGCGAGGCCGAGGCGGTCCCAGGCCTCGAGGACGAGGCGGCGGGTGCGGTACTCGCCGTACTGCTTCATCTCCCTGTCTTTGAGCACGCGGAAGGTCTCGCCCGGGTAGTCGGGACCGTAGAGGTCGCTCGGGTCGAGGATGTAGCGCAGCTCGTCGCGGTTGAGGCCGTAGAGGGAGGCGTACCAGGCGTCGAGTTCGGCGCGCAACAGGGCACGGCGTTCCTCGTCCCATACGAATGCAGGGCATTTGTAGCCAAGATCATGTGCGAATGGCTGCAAATCTCGGGCGGTGTAAGTTAGTTCGAGAACACGCTGTGTTACGAAATCCTGATCAGTGCGTTCAAATGCAGAAGGCGGTAGGATGGGAAACTGCCTGAAGTAGTGATTCCTTAGATCCGTCCCTCCGACCTTCTGTCGCACCACATAATCACAGCTTAGTGAATTAAAGCCGCCGATTAGGCAACAAACCTCGGTGGGATGATGGTTCGGAATTCTGATCACCATTGCTGGATCACCAGCTCCAACTGCTGGAACGATCGCCGATATGAGAGTCCTTTCGTCGGTGGCCTGGGCTATACGTCGAAAGCTGAGGAGCCATTGAGCTGGAGCGCCCAGGCGTGCCTCGACCTCTTCCTGCTTGACCCAGTAGCGGGGCTGGACGGTGAAGTTGGGGTCGACCAGTTCTTGGGGGGTGGTGTCGCGCACCTTTTTGCCGTCGTAGGTGGCCCAGCGGTGGTTGTACTGGTGGAAGAGCTTGGCCTCGTAGAGCGGCAGGCGGCCGGGGCCGGGCTGGGCGTGGAAGAGTTGGCTGTCGTTGGACATGTCGAACATGCGCAGGAAGGAGACGCCCCATGGGTTGGCGCCGCTGCGCTCGTCGATCAGCACCGGCACGCGCCGGTAGATGGCGCGGGTCAGCTCGGCGTCCTCTTTGGTGCGGAAGATGGGGCAGGTGCCGGTGTTGGGGTTGATGAGGGCGAAGTCCTCCGCCGCCAGCTGGAAGCGGCGGCGCTCGTCCTGCAACTGCTCCGTTTTGTGCAGGAAGAAGGCGAAACCAGCCTGCCGCTGCGGGCGGGCGGCGGCGGTGAGCAGGCTGAACTTGATACGGCTATCAACGGCGGGGAAAAGGCCTTGCCGATTCTCGAAATCGAAGAAACTGACCAGGTTGCTTTTGCTGGTAAGGTCGGCGAAATAGTCCTTGGTGCTGTTGTCGGTGGCGATGCCGGTGGGCAGGATGAGGCCGGTACGGCCGCGCTCGTTGAGCAGGCGGCGCGACAGTTCGGCGAAGAGGGCGTAGAGGTTGACGTCGCCCACCGCCGTCAGGGGGAAGCGGCCGCTGGCGTGCACGAACTTGCTCTGCCCATCCGCCTCACGCTTGGCGGCGAGGAAGGCCAGCGCCAGGTCGGGGTCGCGCTCCGGCAGCCGCTCGATCAGCTGCTGCCGCGCCGCCTTGTTGGGCGCCTGGGCGATGGCATGATCGCGGCCGGCGAAGAACTCCTGCTCCTGCAGTTTGATCCGCTCCCAGGGCGGGTTGCCGAGGACGACGTCGAAACCGCCCCCCTGGGCGAAGACGTTGGGGAAGGCGAGCGGCCAGTGGAAGAAGGAGTGACGTTCGGCCAGGGCGCTGGCGGCGCCGATGGCGCGCGCCGCCTGGTCTGTCCTCCCCGCCAGGGCCTGGCGCACGGCGGCCGTGGTGGGAACAACCTCCGCCTGGCCGTCGGGTACCCGCTGGAGCGGCGCGAAGAAGGCGGCCGTCCAGAGGTTGTAGGCGGCCTCGCGGGCCAGGTAGGCTCGACCAGTCTGCAGGTCCGCCAGCAGATCCGCTTTGGCCTGCACGTCTTTGGCGGTGCGGTCGTCCAGCCCAGCGAGCACGGAGAAATCTGCTGCCAGATCGTTCGTCTCGGCGGGGTTGGGGCCACGCAACTGCGTTTGGCCGGCACGTTCGGCAGCGTTCTCCCGCTTGAACGTGGCAGCCGCCTGCTTGTCGTCGCCCTCCAGGGGCCGGTAGGCGGCGTCGGGGATGCCGGCCACCACCGCGGCGTGGTCGAAGACGCCCACCAGGCTG